>NZ_UPHT01000007.1 GCF_900566085.1 Mycobacterium attenuatum | reverse complement strand
TCATCTGCGAGGTGCCTTCCAGTCAGGATGATTGAGCCCTAGAGAAGTCCAATCATTCCTTGCAGGACAGGCACTTTCGCTTATCAACACCCAGCTACATCGCCATCCCGCGAAAAATCCGGGCTAGGCCCTTAGCCGCATATAGGTCGCGCTCAAGGTCGGAGACGGGCATTTCCAATTGCACCGCGAATCTACGATGAACAGCTGGCGAGCGTCGACCACTAAGAGTTCGCGTTCGAGGGGAAACTCCGACAGGCTGCCGACGGCCAGAACGGGAGTCCCAGTCGGCAAACGCAGGTCAAGGTCGATCGGGTCAAAGTGCGTGGTTGACCGCGGAGGGTCGACGTTCATACTCGTAGACAAGGAAGCCTGCATCGAAAACAAGCTGTCCGACTACGGTTGAGGCGGCGTCCGCGCTTGCCAGACCGACGTCTGCGGCTCCGATTTCGCGTGTTACGCGAGCATCGGCGTCACGGGGGAACCTCTGCAGCGCCGAGCGGATGGTTTCAATGCTTTGCTGCAACCGAGCCGTCATGGGACCGCGCCCCCGTAGTGCAGCGTTAATGCGCTGGAAGCCGCCCACCGCGTGCGCCTCAATCTCTGATCGCTCCCCCTTGCTCAACTGATTTATCGGATGTGAGATGTATCTATAGGCGAGGTCACCGAACGGATCTTCTCCAGTTGATGACATAACTGAAATGCTAGAGATTTCGCGCCGTCCAAATGTGGACTCCGGGCCACATCTCTGGTCGAGTAGGGCGGCGACGTCGCTGTGCGTCCGCGTCTTTCGATCACTGCGGCCACTACGCGCAGCCCTGAAACAACTAGCTGCAGCAGCTGGTCACCCTGTTGCGAAGGCGGTGTGCCGCCGGGCGAATTTGCAGATGATGTAGCGCTAAGGCACCGCGAGCGCCAAACGCGTGGCCCCGCCGGGCGCTGTTCGCAATCCGAATCAACGCGCCCACAACATGATTCGAAGGTATCCGGTGCAAGCGGGAAGGTGCGCGGCGCACCCGCTAGGCCGCCTTGACGCTCCAAGGTCTCCACAGCGCGCACACCGGCAGCGCAAGCGATTACCGTGGAGTCCATGGCTGCCACCGTGAAGATTCGACGAGCCGCCGAGCGGGCCGTCACCACAACCGACTGGCTGCGGTCCCGACATTGTTTTTCGTTCGGCGACCACTATGACCCGGATAACACCCACCACGGACTGCTCCTGGTCAGCAACGACGACATCGTGCAACCCGGAACCGGATTCGGCACCCACCCGCACCGCGATATGGAGATCGTGACGTGGGTACTCGAAGGTGAACTGACGCACCGGGATTCGGCGGGCAACTATGGCGTGATCTATCCCGGCCTGGCCCAGCGCATGTCGGCAGGCAGCGGGATCCGGCATTCGGAAACGAACGAAACTGCCACGTGTCCAGTGCGTTTCGTGCAGATGTGGATAGTGCCCGATCAGACCGGCATCGCCCCGAGCTACCAGCAGCACGACGTTGGCGACGAGCTGTCGAGCGCTGGTCTGGTGACAATCGCCTCGGGAATCCCCGGTCACCGGGCTCCCCTGAGCCTGCACAACGGCAGCGCCGCCCTGCATGTGGCGCGATTGCGGCCCGGCGACATGGTTGACGTGCCCCCGGCGCCTTACCTGCATCTGTTTGTCGCCCGCAACGACGTTGCCCTAGACGGCGCTGCCGACCTGGCCGAAGGTGACGCGGTCCGTTGCACCGACTCCGGTGCCCGGCTCCTGACCGCCGACGGCCCCGCGGAAGTTCTGGTGTGGGAGATGCACGCAAAACTGGGCGGTTAGCACTCACATAGAGTGGGCACGACAGACAGGAGCCCACATGTCTCAATCGCAGCCGCGGCACGCCGCACCGAACCCCAAGCGCAGCATCAAGCAGGTTCGGACCGTGCGGTTCTGGGCAGCACCGATCCTCATCACCCTCGCCCTCATGTCGGCACTGGCAGCCCTGTATCTGGGCGGAATCTTGAACCCGGCGACGAACCTGCGTCACTTCCCCATCGCAGTGGTCAACCAGGACGCCGGGCCCACCGGCGCGCAGATCGTCGACGGCCTGGTGGCCGGATTGGACAAGAACAAATACGACGTGCGAGTGGTCTCTCGCGACGAGGCCAAGCGGATGCTGGACCGGGCCGAGGTGTACGGTTCGGCCGTCATTCCCCCGACCTTCTCGTCGAGTATGCGAGATTACGCGATGAGCGCGGTACAGCCGACGCACGCGGACCGGCCGACGATTACCGTCTCCACCAATCCGCGCGCCGGCACGCTGGGCTCGAGCATCGCCGGCCAGACGTTGACGCAGGCGATGTCCGTGGTGAACACCAAAGTCGGGCAACGGCTTACCGCCGAGGTTGGTGCACAGACCGGCGGCGCACCACTGGCCGGAGCCGCCGCCTTGGCGCTGACCAGTCCCATCGACGTCAAGTCCACGGTGTACAACCCGCTGCCCAACGGAACCGGTAATGGCCTGTCGGCCTTCTACTATTCGCTGTTGCTGCTGCTGGCCGGATTTACCGGCAGCATCGTGGTCAGCACGCTGGTGGACTCGTTACTCGGTTACGTACCAGCCGAATTCGGCCCGGTGTACCGGTTCTCCGAGCAGGTCCGCATCTCGCGATTCCGCACCCTGTTGCTCAAGTGGGGGCTGATGACCGTGCTGGCGTTGCTCACTTCCGCGGTCTACCTTGCGATCGCCCATGGCCTCGGCATGCCCATTACCCTCGGCTGGCAATTGTGGCTGTACGGCGTGTTCGCGATCATCGCGGTGGGCGTCACGTCGAGTTCCCTGATCGCGGTGCTGGGTTCGATGGGGTTGCTGGTCAGCATGTTGATCTTCGTCATCCTCGGACTACCGTCGGCGGGCGCGACGGTTCCGCTCGAGGCGGTGCCGCCGTTCTTTCGGTGGCTGGCCACGTTCGAGCCGATGCATCAGGTGTTCCTGGGCGTCCGGTCGCTGGTCTACCTCGACGGCCACGCCGACGCCGGGTTGTCCCACGCCTTGACCATGACATCCATCGGTCTGGTCATCGGTCTGCTCTTGGGGGGCATCGTCACCCATCTGTACGACCGCAAAGGCTTCCACCGGATACCCGGTGCGGTCGAGATGGCCATCGCGGCCGAGCACCAAGCCCAGCACCAGGCGCGGGAACGGGCACGTGCCAGCGCTATCGAGAGCGTCGGCGCTGCCGAAACGGCAGCCGAAAATTCAAGCAGCCAAACGTAATTCGAGCGCATCCGAATCGTCACTCCGCCGTTACAGAAGTTGACAGTGTGACAGATGTGACTAATTCTGAGAGGGCTGCTTCCCGATCGGGCCGAAAGGGCTACCGTGCTGTCGCCATCTGCCAGCCTGCGCCGACTTACGGCTTTCCTTGCCTCACTGGCTGTGGGCACCACGTTGGCGGTCACCACCGGACAGCCCGTCGCCCATGCCGCCGATGGCCGCGAAATGCTCGAGCACGCTATCGCCACGACCAAGGGCTCCTACCTGGTCTACAACTTCGGCGGCGGACACCCAATGCCGCTGCTGAACGGCGACGGCGGCCGCTACGAGATGAACAACGGCGGCCACCTGATGATCATCAAAAATGCGTCGCAGCGGCTGCAGCCGCACCTGCTGGTCGACACCCACACCGGTGACCAGGCACGCTGCGAACACAACCCCGGGGCGCGCACCAGCGAGGGGCTCTGGCAGGCATCGGAGATCTACGCACCGTTGCAGGCCTGGCAGCGAATGGGACAGCCGACTATCGCGATCAATGCCAACTTCTTCGACGTGCGCCCGCAACAGGGCGGCTCCTGGCGATCGACGGGTTGCAGTTCACCGCTGGGCGCATTCGTCGACAACACCCACGGCCAGGGCCGTGCCAACCAGGCGGTCACCGGCACCGTCGCCTACGCCGGCAAGCAAGGCCTGTCCGGCGGCAACGAGACCTGGACGTCGCTAACCACCATGATCATCCCGGCCGGTGGCGCGCCATATGTGTTGCGGCCCAAGGGCAGGGAGGACTACGACCTCGCCACCCCGGTGATACAGGACTTGCTCAACAAGAACGCAAAGTTCGTTGCCGTCGCCGGGATCGGGCTGTTGTCGCCCGGCAACACCGGACAGTTGCATGACGGCGGCCCGAGCGCCGCGCGCACTGCGCTGGCCTACGCGAAGCAGAAAGACGAGATGTACATCTTCGAAGGAGGCAACTACACGCCCGACAACATCCAAGACCTGTTCCGTGGCCTGGGCAGCGATACGGCGATCCTGCTCGACGGTGGCGGGTCGTCGGCGATTGTGCTGCGCCGCGACACCGGAGGCATGTGGGCCGGCGCCGGATCGCCGAAGGGCTCTTGCGATACCCGCGAAGTCCTCTGCGACTCCCACGAGCGGGCGCTGCCCAGCTGGCTCGCCTTCAACTAGTAAGGGCCTGAGGTGTTTTGCGATCAGCCGGGCCGAACCGGAAGATCAGCATGCTCACCGAGATCACGGCCGCCGCCAGTGCGAACACCGGCGCCACGGTCACGCGCGACAGGCCCGCACCCAGTACCGCGCCTCCGCACATCGCGGCGATCACGCTGAATCGCAACGTGTTTCGACTTCCGGTGCCGCCGGCCAGCCGGCTCTCGGCGCCGATCGCGACGATGGTCGACGTCAGCATCGTGGTGCTGAGTTCCCGGATGCCGAACTCTCGGGCGACAGCGTTCTGCAGACCGAACGCCAGCGCCAGCCCGCCGATCAAATAGAACTTGGTGGTGTCGTGGTACCGCAGCACCCCGCTGCCAGCCAGGACGGCCAACGTCGCCAGCACCGATACCTCGGTTCCCAGCGACACGGTGATCCATCGTCGCGGCTCGTGACTGAACGCCCCGGTCAACCGGCCACCGATGACGGTGCCGATGACGAACGCGACGACGGAGACCACGCCGGCAACCACATCGATGCCCGACTTCGACTTTGGCACCAGGCAGATGCCGAGGAAGATGACGTTGCCCGTCATGTTGGCCACGAATACGTGCCCGAGGACCAGCACGCTGATCGCATCGGCCAAACCGGTGGCGAAGGTCAACAACAGCAACGCAGCGATCGTCAGCCGGTGATACACGGGCGAGCTGACGGCCATGTGATCCCTCAACCGGGCCGCTGCTACAAGCGGGGTGTCAAATCCAGCGACGTGATCGTCGTCATCCGGGTCACAAACCAGCGGGCGTGATCACGCTTCATGATCAGCCGGTACGACAAATACTTCATCGCCGGAATGTTCTTGGTCAGCGGGCTGGTGGTGGTGGTGTTCGTATAGACGATGGCCACGGCATTGGGACCGTCCAGCGATTCGACTGCCACGCCGGTGACCTCGGTGTTGTTGGTGACCTTGGCTTGCTTGTTCGGCGCGACGATGCTGTCGACGAACTTGCGGTATTGCGCCCCGAAGTCGCCGCTGAGGTAGACAGCCGCGCGATCGGCCAGCTTGTCCATGTTTTCCGGCGTGTAGGTCCACAACGTGGTGATCGCGTTGGCTGCGGTCCGCGCCACGTTCAGTTTGACGGCGACGGCCGCCCGATCGGCCAGGTAGGGCTGCAGGGTGGCTCCGGCAAAGGCCGCGGAACCCACGAACAGCAGCACGCCGATCACGGCAGCGGCCGCGGCCACTCGCCTGCCGCTCGGTCGCTTGAACTTGCCGGTGAGTCGTTTAAACACCCCGACCTTGCCGGATCCCTCGCTGGTGGTTTCGGTTTCTTCGGTGGCTTCGGCGCCATCCGCGGTGTCGGTGCCCGCCGGGCCCTCGTCGGTACCGGAATCGGTGCCGTCGGTGGACTTACCGGAATCGGTGTCGTCGGCGGCAGTTTCACCGGACTGGTCCGCGGCCGCCGTAGCATCGTCGCTTCCCGCTTCGGCGACCACCGTCTCGGTCGGCGAAGTTGGCTGATCGCCCAACTCGGCGTCGGAGTCCGAGGCTGCGCCGGAGTCGTCTGAGGTCGCGCCGGTCAGATCATCTGCAGCAGGTTGCTGATCTTCCACTGATTCCCTTCCTGCTTAGCCGTGGCAGCCCAGCGGTTCGTGCTCTCGAAAGCCTCTTTACCGTCGGGCGACCTGGAGGTGACTTCGGTGGCCACCAAAATACTGGCGCTGCCATCGTCGTTCCACCGTTCCACGCCGGCATCAAGGACCGTGCCCTTGGCGGGTTCTGCCTGGGCGACCTGAAGGAGTATCTCGTTCGCCTTATCGTGGTACTGCTTGGCGAAATCGCCAGTGGCTTGCGCCAATATCCGCTCGACGTACTCGTTGGCGTGATAGGGATCGACGGTCGTGAACTGACCCATGAACCATTTCACGTAGTTGACCACCTCGTGCTCCCGGCGCGCGGTCTGATCCCGAGACACGTGCGAGACCAGCATCAAGCTGGATAGCGTCACCGCCGCCGCCATCACCACCGCAGCGGCAGTGGCCACCAGCGGCAAAATCCACGGCCGACGCGGCGGTAGCGGCTGCGCGACCAGCAGCAGCCCCTCACCGGGGTGGAATTTGCGCCGCGGACTCATTTTCCGTTCCCGGCCGGTTTGGGCTTGGTCAGTATGGTCAGGTCGTCGACGCGCCATTGGTCGTCTCGGCTCCGGGCGAAGCTGACCCGTACGGTTGCGCTGATATAGCGGATATCGGGCGGTGTGCCACGCCGCCCCTGCATGAACAACAGCATGGTCGCATGATCGGGCGTCGCGGATTGGATGGCGCTGCCGGTCACCCAATACTCGTTGAGGACGGGGTGCCCCTTCGCGACGGTGTCCTGCTGGGCGGCCAACTGGCCGCGATATCTGTCGGTGGTCAGCGATTGTGCGCGAGCGAAGTCCTCGCGCAACGTTTTCGGGTCGTACGTCAACATCTGCGCGACCATCTTCGGGCCCTGCGTGGCAAGCTCTGCGCGGGTTCTATCGGACGCCTTCTCGTAGGAGTACACCACCGCGTAGCTCACACCGGCACCGCCCAGGCACAGGCTGGTCGCGACGAGCAATGCCACCGCTGTCCATCGCCGGATCTTGATCGGCCGCTCACCGGGGTCGACAGTTCGGACCTCGGTGCGCAACAGCATGTCGGCGAAGGTGCGCCGGACCGGATCCCACAACGGCCACAGCCATCCGACCATGAGCGCCGCGGTGTCGAGCAGATGGGCCAGGTCGCGCACCATCAACCGCCACGGGCCGACAGCCTTGCTATCGCGGCGTACTACCGCAATTCCACACAGGGCACGTCCCAGGCTCCAGCCCGTCATCACCGGCAGTAGCCACCGATTGACCGACATCAGCAGGCTCACCAAAGCAAGCATCGCGACGCATACCCACCACCACGAGCTGTCCGACGGCACGGTAAAGGAGACCACCGCCATGGTCGCTACCACCGCGACACCCGGCAACACATCGACGGCAACTGCCGTCACACGCAAATGCCATGGCGCCGCGGGCTTTTCGGTGACGACGTGGACGGTCTCTGGGGTCTGGATCTCCTCGACCACCACCGTCACTGCGTCACCTGGTCGGGCTTGGTTACCTGCTCGAGTTTCGAAATCTTGTACTGGCCGTCCGTGGGCGTCATCCGTACGCGAAGGCGGTAGCCCGATTCTTGTTCCTGCGCTTGATCATTGGACATTTTGACACGCATCGCGACGAGCACGTCAATGGATCCGTCGGGATTGTTGCGCTCGACCGCGGCGCGCATATCGGTCAATTGCAGATGCACGTTGGCGGCTTGGTATGCCTGAACGAGCATGCTGCTGTAGAGCACGGCCTGGGAGCGGTACTGGTCGGTGCCGCAGTCGATGATCTTTTGTTCACTGGCCGCCATGGCGTTCGTATCCGGAGCCTGCGTGGCTGCGACACAGTCCTTGGCCACCTGAAGCGCCATCGCGTTGTTGCGCGCTAAGGCTGCGCTTTCCTGGTGGGAGCGCAGTGCCAGATACCCGCCGGCTCCGATACCGCCGGCGATGAGCAGCAGCGCCGCACTGATTCCGACTAGCCACCCAGGTCCCAGACGCGATAGCCGACGCTCGACGGCGGGCGCCGCTGTCTGGATCTTGCCCGCCGTGTCAGTGTCCGTCGTGTCGGAGACGTCTTGGTTGGTGCCAGCGTCGGATTCCGCGGTCTGTTCGCCCTCCGTTTCAGGGCTGTCTGAGCCGGCGTGGGCCTCGGATTCCGCCGAGTCCTCTTCCGTCGCCTCGGGGCTCGACGAATTATCCGCGTCGATGGGGTTCAGCCGGCTGGCGCCAGCATCTCCTTCCATCCGTCGTCTCCTGTTTTGGTCGAGTTTTCGACGGAGTATCTGACTCCGTCGGGCCCTACCAGTTCACCGCTCTGGGGGCTATAGACCGCCGTGGGCGGCCCGCCCGGAGTGTAGACACACGGGTTGGGCTGCTGTCCGTTGCATTGCACAGTACCCGAACCCGGCCGCTGCAGCGGGTCACTGACCGGAGGCGGCGTCCCGCCCGGAGGCAGTCTATCGGCCGGTGCCGGGTTCATACCGTTATTGATGGACGGCGCCGGGATCACCAAGCCAGGCTTGACCGGCTGGTCACAGCGCGCAGCCGGCGCCGGGCACGTCAACAGCTGGTTAGGGTCGCCGTACCACGGATTGGTGCCCGCCGGCACGTATGGTTTCGGGTCGCGGCACTCCCGGGGCGTCGCCGCCCGCTTGCCCGGGACGTCGACGCACGGAATGTTGCGCGACCCGCGCACGCTGTTGGCCGGAGTATCCATCGGAATCTTGCAGTACGTGCCTGTCGGCAGCGGCTGAAGGCTGGTGTCGGCAAAGGAACGCCACTGCGACGCGGGAATAAACCCGGTCAGACACGGCGGCGGCTGGTTGATCGCCAACGCCAGGTCAAGGGCGGCCATATTGGGAAACGGCGCGGCCACCGTCTGCGCGATCGAAGCGCCCTGCGGCAAGAACACCAACACCTGCTCGACGCCCTTGTGGTACCGCTTGAGCAAGTCGAACACGACCTCGAGGTTCGCCAACGTCTGCGGGAGCGAATCACGCACGTCGGTGAAGACGTCGTTGAGCTGGTCAGCGGTCGGAGCGGCTTGGGACAGAATGCTTTTCAGGTTCTGGTCCCGTTGGGCGGTCTGCGCGGCCAGCGTGTTGAGATTGCGCGCCCAGCGTTCGATCGCATCGCCCGAGGTGACTTGGCTTTGCAGGATCGGTCCGGAGTGCTCGATGATGTCGTTGACGTCATTGATCTGGGTGCGGAAATCACCGACGATCGCCTGCGTGGCGTCGACCAGCCGTTGCAGGGCGGGACCCAAACCGCCTACGGCTTGCGCCGTTTCGTCGAGCAACACGGGAATCTTGTCTGCCGGCAACACCTGGAGGCCGCGGTTGGCGGTGTCCAGGGCCGGCCCGATCTCGCTGGGCACCGTCCCCTTGGTGATCGTCTGTCCGGGCGAAAACACCTTGCCCGGGTTTCCCGTCGACACCAAGTCCAGGTACTGCTCACCGACGGCCGATACCGAATGCACGTTCGCCGACGCATCGACCGGGATCTTGTAGCGGCTGTCGATGCTCATCGTCGCCTCGGCGCCCGTCGGCGTGGGCTCCACGTCGGTGACCTTGCCGATGGTGACACCGCGATAGGTGACGTTGGCCGTGGGGTAAAGCCCACCCGATGCCGGCAGCTCGGCCTTCAGCGTGTAGCGGCCGATGCCCACCAGCGACGGAATCCGCAGATAGTACACACCCAGTACCAGCAACGAGACCACTGTCAGGATCGCGAACACGATCAGCTGGCGTTTGATGAAGGGAGTCAGCACTGCCGGTCGCCCCTTTCCACCAGCGGTCCGCCGGGCGCGTCGTTCGGGTTCGGCGTGTAGCGGACATCGGGGATCATCGTCTCGGGATCACGGCCGAAGGACTGCTCGAGCGCGCGCAGGGCTCCTGAGAAGCCGGTGCCGGTGAGCAGGGCGTTGTCCATGGCACTGAAGGTCACGTCGATCGTGGCCGACACGTTCTGGTAGTCCCCGCGGAACAGCTTCGGCACGGTATCGATGTCGTACGGCTGGGTGAGAATCAACTTCAGCGCGCCGATCAAATATTGCGAGCCGCGGCCGAGCTCCTTCAACGGGCATTGCAGCGCCTGTAGATCGGTATGCAGCGGGCCGCGTGCCTCCGACAGGTACTGGTCGGTGACCTGGCTGAGTTGTCCCACCGCGTCGGCGGCGTTGATGAGCAGGTCACGCGTGTCGGCAAAGTGCTTGATCAGCGGCGGGATCTCGGTCAGCACCCGGTCCAGCACATCAGACCGGCGACCCACGTAAACCAGCAACCGGTTAGTCGAGTCGATGGCGTGCGTGATGTCATCGCGTTGCTGATTGAGCTGGTCGGTGAAGGTGTCCAGCTTGGTGAGGAAGGCGCGAATCTGATCGGCCCTCCCGTGGAAGATGTTGTACACCTCGTTCTGGAGGACCTCCAGATTCGGAATACCCCCGCCACGCAGGATCAGCGAGATGCTGGCCAGCGTTTGCTCGGTGTTGGGAAACGCGGAGGCGTTCTTCAGCGGAATGGTGCAATCTTGTTTTCTGTGAGGCGGCGGGCACAGCGGCTGCGGCGACGGGTCGGGCGGCGATGCCAGCTCCACATGCTGAGAACCCAGCAAACTGGTCTGCCCGATCTTCGCGGTGGCATTTCTGGGTAACTTGACGCCCTTGTCGATCCCCAGCTTGAGCGTCGCTACCCAGTTCTCCAACCTGATGTCGCGTATCGAACCGACGGTGACGTCGGCGACCATCACCTTGCTGTTGCCGTTGATGGCCAGGGTGTCGGGCACCTGTACATAGACGACGTAGGACCCATCGCCGGTGCCCGGTCCGCCTGGAATCGACACATTGGAGATCCCGCGCCAGCCGCATGAGCTCAGCATCAGGGCGGCCATTAGCAACGCCAGCGCCTGCCAACTCCGGCGCCGGAGGAGTCCCATCGCGCTCATCGCGCCCCTCAGTGACCAACGGCTCGGGTCGCTCTTCGCGCCTACGGCGCTCATCGCGCCCCTCAGTGACCAACGGCTCGGGTCGCTCTTCGCGCCTACGGCGCTCATCGCGCCCCTCAGTGACCAACGGCTCGGGTCGCTCTTCGCGCCTACGGCGCTCATCGCGCCCCTCAGTGACCAACGGCTCGGGTCGCTCTTCGCGCCTACGGCGCTCATCGCGCCCCTCA
>NZ_UPHT01000047.1 GCF_900566085.1 Mycobacterium attenuatum | reverse complement strand
CCATCCCACCGTTGCCCGCCACCATCCCGCCGGCACCCCCGGCCCCACCGACCCCGCTGGCGGAGGTGCCCTGTGTACCGGCGCCGCCGGCGCCACCGTCTCCGAACCACCCGGCGTGGCCGCCTGTCCCGCCGGCCCCGCCGGTTCCGCCGCTCCCGCCAACGCCGCCTGCCCCGCCGGTGCCGGCGATCATCCCACCGGCGCCGCCGGTTCCGCCGGTTCCGCCGGTGCCTTTACTGCCGCCGGTGGCTCCGGCACCACCCATGCCGCCGTCGCCGAACAACCCGGCATGGCCGCCGGCCCCGCCGGACCCGCCGGTGCTATCGCTCGCGGACTGACCGCCCCACCCGCCGGCGCCGCCATTGCCCAACAGCCCAATTGCGTTGCCGCCGGCACCGCCGTTCCCGCTGACTCCATTGGTTGCGCTGGAGACCCCGCCGGCGCCGCCAGCGCCGCCGTTTCCGACGAGGACGCCGCCAGTGCCACCGGCACCACCGGCACCGGCCGGGCCGACCCCGTTGATGCTCCCGCCGGCACCGCCGGCTCCCCCGTCGCCGAACAGACCCGCGGCTCCGCCGTTACCGCCAGGCCCCCCGGCACTCGTGCCCGACCCTCCGTTGCCGCCGTTACCGAACAACCACCCGCCATCCCCGCCGTTGGCGCCACTACCCGGGGCGCCGTTGGTCCCGTTGCCGATCAGCGGGCGTCCGGTAGCCGCCTGAACAGGCGCGTTGATCGCGTCGAGCAGGCTCTGCAACGGCGAGGCGCTAGCGGCCTCGGCAGCCGCATAAGAGCTCGCACCAGCGGCCAAGGCCCGCACAAATTGCTCGTGAAAGGCCGCGGCCTGTGCGCCCAGCGTCTGATACGCCTGACCGTGCGCGCCGAATATGCCCGCGACCGCAGCCGACACCTCATCGGCACCCGCGGCCAGCAACCGCGTCGTGTTGGCGGCCGCCGCGCCGTTGGCCGCGCCGATCGCCGACCCGAGGTTAGTCAAATCCGTTGCTGCCACCACCAGCGCCTCCGGCGCCGCCATGACAAACGACATCTGGCACCTCCCAATAGTCGACGATCCGCCGTGAATTGGCCCTCGACGTCCTTACGGTGGCGACACAACTATCGATGCATTAGCTGCGAGCCCGACTGTACTCGCACGGCGACACCGCGTCATTGGACTTGGCGAAGTTCGCCTACCACCTCTTTTGCGGAAACATAGATTCAAACCGCGGCAAAGCGGTCCGTCAGTTTGATCCGGTTTCGGAGTAGCCGTTCGCGGTTTCGGTCTGGGTGCTATCGAAGCTTTGTCCGGCCATTTGCGCCTTGACTTGGCCACGGAATCAGGCGCTGTCCACCGGCGCGTCGTTGGAGGCTGCCGGGTTTGCTCTTGGTCGTGCCAGACGGCTAGAAGTCCCAGTCCTGGTCTTCGGTGACGACGGCCTTGCCGATGACGTAGCTGGACCCCGAACCCGAGAAGAAGTCGTGGTTTTCGTCGGCGTTGGGTGACAGCGCCGACAGGATCGCGGGGTTCACGTCGGTCTCGTCGCGCGGGAACAGCGCCTCGTAGCCGAGGTTCATCAGCGCCTTGTTGGCGTTGTAGCGCAAGAACTTCTTGACGTCTTCGGTCAGCCCGACCTCGTCGTAGAGATCCTGGGTGTATTCCACCTCGTTGTCGTAGAGCTCGAACAACAGCTCGTAGGTGTAATCCTTGAGCTCGGCGCGTTTGGCCTCGTCGACCAACGCCAGACCGCGCTGGAACTTGTAGCCGATGTAGTAGCCATGCACCGCTTCGTCGCGGATGATCAGCCGGATCATGTCCGCGGTGTTGGTCAGCTTGGCCCGGCTCGACCAGTACATCGGCAGGTAGAAGCCCGAGTAGAACAGGAAGCTTTCCAGCAGCGTGGAGGCCACCTTGCGCTTGAGCGGCTCGTCGCCGCGGTAGTACTCGAGCACGATCTCGGCCTTGCGCTGCAGGTTGGGATTTTCCTCCGACCAGCGAAACGCGTCGTCGATCTCGGCGGTGGAGCACAACGTCGAGAAGATCTGGCTGTAGCTCTTGGCGTGCACCGATTCCATGAACGCGATGTTGGTGTACACCGCCTCCTCATGGGGGGTCAGCGCGTCCGGGATGAGGCTCACCGCTCCCACGGTGCCCTGGATGGTGTCCAGCATGGTCAGACCCGTGAAGACCCGCATGGTCAGTTGCTTCTCGTTGGCGGTCAGCGTGCCCCAGGACGGGATGTCGTTGGACACCGGCACCTTCTCAGGTAGCCAGAAGTTTCCCGTCAGCCGATCCCAGACCTCGGCGTCCTTTTCATCTTGGAGCCGGTTCCAGTTGATCGCTGAGACACGGTCGATAACCTTCACTGTTGCCTCCCAGAACTCAACTGTTTGTGCCTGATCGGGGTCGCCGCAGCCGGGCCGTTCCCAGGCCTCAAACACTACCCCTGGGGTACGACAAGCCGGTGCAACACAAGAGGTTGTGTTCGCGTGTCGCGCCGGATCATCAGGGACAGGCATCGTTGTCGTCAGCCCGACCGCCCGACGCAAGCACGGACCCGGGCGCTTCGAACGCCAGCAGCTATTGCGCCGCGGAGACGGTCTTTCGGTTCTGCGCCGAAGCGCTACCGACCCCCAAGAATTGGTATTCGTCGGATTTGACCGAGCGGGTGGCCCGCCAGTACTGCCAGGTGTAGCCGCCCCACAACACGGTGTTCTTGCCGTGCTCGTCGAGATACCAACTGCTGCAGCCGCCGCTGTTCCACACCGAGCCGGCCAACTGGCGCTGCAGCTCGTCGTTGAACCGATCCTGCGCTGCGCGCGTGGGAGCCAGCGCCTGCGCACCCGCCTTATCACACGTGGCGATCGCATCGGCCACGTAGTGGATCTGCGACTCGATCATGAACACCACCGAGTTGTGCCCCAGCCCGGTATTGGGGCCTAGCAGGAAGAACAGGTTGGGCATGTCGGCCACGGTGATGCCGCGGTGTGCGGCGATCCCCTCGCGGTTCCACCGGTCGACCAGATCCTCTCCATGCCGCCCTTTGATCTGAACGTAGGTATAGGAGTCGGTGACGTGGAAGCCGGTGGCATACACGATCACGTCGACCGGGTGCTCGATGCCATCGGCGGTGACGATCCCGTCGTGGGCAATGCGGGCGATGCGGTCGGTGATCAGTGTGGTCTTGGGGTTCGCCACGGCGCGGTAATAGGTCGTGGAGTTCAGGATCCGCTTGCAGCCGATGCGATAGTTCGGAGTCAGCTTGCGGCGCAGCTCGCGGTCCTTCACCGAGCGGCGAATGTTGTATTTGGCGTAGGCCTCGATGAACCGCAGCGCGTTCGGCCGTTTGGTCATGCCGAAAGCCAACGCCTCCTGCGCCCAATACAAACCCAGCCGCGTCAGCGCACGGAGCCCCGGAACGTTTTCCATCGCCCGGCGTAGCGTTGGCGGGATCTCGGGGTTGGAGCGCGGCACCACCCACGGCGGAGTGCGCTGGTAGAGCTGAAGTTCGGCGACCTGGTCGACGATCTCGGGCACGATCTGGATTGCGCTGGCGCCGGTCCCGATAACCGCCACACGTTTACCAGTGAGGTCGACGCTGTGATCCCACTCCGCGGAATGGAAAGCAGGACCGGCGAATTCATGACGCCCGTCGATGTCGGGCAAGGACGGGATGTGCAGTGCTCCGGCCCCCGAGATCAGGAACTGAGCTACGTATTCGCGGCCGTCGGTGGTGAACACGTGCCAGCGGTATTCCTCGTCATCCCAGTAAGCGCGGTCGACCAGCGAGTTGAACTCGATGTAGCGGCGCAGCCCGTACTTGTCGGTGATGCCTTTGAGGTACTCCCAGATCTCAGGCTGAAAGGAGAACGGGTTCTTCCAGTCCGGCTTCGGCTCGAACGAAAACGAGTACAGGTGTGACGGGATGTCGCAGGCGCAGCCGGGGTAGCTGTTGTCACGCCAGGTGCCCCCGACGTCGTCGGCTTTCTCCAAAATGATGAAGTCTTGGCCGGAGAAGCCTTGCTTCTGCAGCGCGATGGCCATCCCCAGTCCGGAGAATCCCGTCCCGATGATCAGCGCTCTGGTGTGAACTGGCGGTCGGGGCGCCCGGGGTTGCTCGGCGTGTTCGGTCGCCGGGGTCGCGACATCGGTCATGGTGGATACGTCTTCCTGTATGAGTCGGCGCGACTATGGCGATAGGCGCCGTGGCGAATGCGAATACCCAGTACCCCGGGTATCAGATACCACGAGTGTTGCCGATCGCCGCAGCGATGTCAACGGCACTTAGCTGACGGCGCGATTGCTCGGTACCGCGTCGTGGATCGGCTTGTCGGGGTCCATGGTGATGCCCAGTGCTTCAGCGGTGCCGACGATGACGCCCATCATGATCGTGGTCAGATGTGCGATGAACTGCTCGCGCGGCATCCGTCGGGGGCTGTCGGGCTCGGGACCCAACCACCATTCGGTGGCCGAGGCCGCCGACCCGAAGGCAGCGAATGCCGCGAGCTCAAGCGCGGCGCGGTTCAGCTCCATCTCACGCAGCTCATTGTTGAATATCTCGGCGAAGGTCAGGGTGATCTCACGCCCTTCGTTGAGGGTGCGCACCGTCGCCTCGGACTGAGTGGCCGAGCGGCCCTGAATGAAGACCCGCAGCACGTTGGGATGCTTGTCGACGAGGTTGACGTATTCCTCGACGCTGCGCCGGATGACCTCGCGGGCCGAGTCGGTGGCCAGGTTGATCGACGGGAAGATCGCCGCCCACAGCATGTCGCGCAGCCGTTCCCCGATCGCAACGAACAGGTCGGACTTGTCGGCGAAATGGCGGTAGATCTTGGGTTTGGCGGTGCCCGCTTCTTCGGCGATTTCCCGCACACTCAGTTCGGGCCCCAGCCGGTCGATGGCGCGGAAAGCAGCTTCGACGATGTCGTTGCGCACCTTCTTGCGGTGTTCGCGCCAGCGTTCGCTGCGCGCGTCGACCTTTCCCCCCGATTTGGCGCTGGAGTGGGGTCGCGCGATTCTCACCACGTCAAGCACCTTACCTCGTTGCGGTCGCTGACCTGGGCAGACCGGGCGCTTGGCGGCTCCGCCACAGTGGAACCGGCGACACGACACGCCGTGCAGCCGTCGCCAGATTCACGCTCGGCCGGCGCTACAGCATGCAGGACACGCAGCCCTCGACCTCGGTACCCTCCAGCGCCATCTGCCGCAACCGGATGTAGTAGAGCGTCTTGATCCCGTTACGCCAGGCGTAGATCTGCGCCTTGTTCACGTCGCGGGTGGTGGCGGTGTCCATGAAGAACAGCGTCAGCGAAAGCCCTTGATCCACATGCTGAGTGGCCGCGGCATAGGTGTCGATGATCTTCTCGTAGCCGATCTCATAGGCATCCTGGTAGTACTCCAGGTTGTCGTTGGTCATGTAGGGCGCCGGATAGTAGACCCGACCGATCTTGCCTTCCTTGCGGATCTCGACCTTCGACACGATCGGGTGGATCGAGCTCGTCGAGTGGTTGATGTAGGAGATTGACCCGGTCGGCGGGACCGCTTGCAGGTTTTGGTTGTAGATGCCATGCGCCTGCACCGACTCCTTGAGCCGACGCCAGTCGTCCTGGGTGGGGATATGGATGTTCGCGTCGGCGAAAAGCCGCCGCACCTTCTCGGTCTTGGGCTCCCAGATCTGCTCGGTGTACTTGTCGAAGAACTCCCCCGACGCATACTTGGACCGCTCGAAACCCTTGAAGTGCGTACCTCTTTCTATGGAAATACGGTTCGACGCCCGCAGCGCGTGATACAGCACCGCATAAAAGTAGATGTTGGTGAAGTCGACGGCTTCCTCGGATCCGTAGAAGATCCGCTCACGGGCCAGGTAACCGTGCAGGTTCATCTGCCCCAGGCCGATGGCATGAGAATCGTTGTTGCCCTGCTCAATTGAGGGTACCGACGAGATGTGCGTCTGGTCGCTCACCGCGGTCAGCGCACGGATGGCCACCTCGATCGTCTGGGCGAAATCCGGTGAGTCCATCGTCTTGGCGATGTTCAACGACCCCAGGTTGCAGGATATATCTTTGCCCACTTTGGCATACGACAAATCCTCGTTGAAGTAGGAAGGCGTGGACACCTGCAGGATTTCCGAGCACAGATTCGAGTGGGTAATCTTGCCCTCGATGGGGTTGGCCCGGTTAACGGTGTCTTCGAACATGATGTAGGGATAGCCGGATTCGAATTGCAGTTCGGCCAGCGTTTGGAAGAATTCCCGCGCCTTGATCTTGGTCTTGCGGATGCGCGCGTCGTCGACCATCTCGTAGTACCTCTCGGTGACCGAGATGTCGGCGAACGGCACGCCGTAAACCCGTTCGACGTCGTAAGGCGAGAACAGGTACATGTCGTCATTGCGCTTGGCCAGCTCGAACGTGATGTCGGGGATCACCACGCCCAGGCTCAGCGTCTTGATGCGGATCTTCTCGTCGGCATTTTCCCGTTTGGTGTCCAGGAAACGGTAGATGTCGGGGTGATGGGCGTGCAGGTACACCGCGCCGGCACCCTGGCGCGCACCTAGCTGATTGGCATAGGAGAACGAGTCCTCGAGCAGCTTCATGATCGGGATGACGCCCGAACTCTGGTTCTCGATGTTTTTGATCGGCGCGCCGTGCTCACGAATGTTGGTCAGCAGCAATGCAACCCCCCCGCCACGCTTGGACAGCTGTAGCGCGGAGTTGATCGAGCGCCCGATCGACTCCATGTTGTCCTCGATGCGCAGCAAAAAGCAGCTCACCGGCTCGCCGCGCTGCTTTTTGCCCGAGTTCAAAAATGTCGGGGTGGCCGGCTGGAACCGTCCGTCGATGATCTCGTCGACCAGCTTCTCGGCCAGCGCGGTGTCACCGGCGGCCAGCGTCAACGACACCATGACCACCCGGTCCTCGAAGCGCTCCAGATACCGCTTTCCGTCAAAAGTTTTCAACGTGTAGGAGGTGTAGTACTTGAACGCGCCCAGAAACGTCGGGAACCGGAATTTCTTGGCGTAGGCACGGTCCAGCAATGACTTGACGAAGTTGCGCGAGTACTGGTCGAGAACCTCACGCTCGTAATAGTTTTCGCGGATCAGGTAGTCGAGCTTCTCATCCTGGTTGTGGAAGAACACGGTGTTCTGGTTGACGTGCTGCAGGAAATACTGGCGCGCGGCGAGCACGTCCTTATCGAATTGGATCTTGCCGTCGGAGTCGTACAAGTTCAGCATCGCGTTCAGCGCGTGGTAGTCAACGTCCGCCTGGCCCGCGGCGAAATGGGAATGCACGCCGGAGGTTACAGGCTCTGCAGTGACGGTTGGTGACACGTCTGCTCCTTCCAGAATTCAGCAAGGCCCGCGCGGACGGCGGCGACGTCGTCCTCGGTTCCCATCAGCTCGAAGCGGTAGAGGTAGGGAACGCCGCACTTGCGGGCGACCACGTCGCCGGCGTAACAGAACTCCGCACCGAAGTTGGTGTTACCGGCCGCGATGACCCCGCGCAGCAGTGCTCGATTGTGTTCGTTGTTCAGAAAAGTGATGACCTGTTTAGGGACGTAGCCGCCGGCATTCAGATTGGGCGTGGCGCGGCCGCCGCCGTAGGTGGGCAGTATCAGCACATAGGGTTCATCGACCTCGATGTGACCGTGCAGTGGTATCCGGATTGCGGGCAGTCCCAGCTTCTGCACGAAGCGATGGGTGTTTTCCGACACGCTGGAGAAATAGACCAGGTTGCGCCCCGTGCTATCCATGGCACCGCAATCTCCTTACCTAGCCGCCCGCCCGGGTCAGGCGCTCAGCGCAGCCAGGGCGAGCGCCTTGATGCGGTCGGGCCGGAAGCCTGACCAGTGGTCTTCGCCGGCCACCACGACGGGTGCCTGCAGATGACCCAGCGCCATCACGTAGTCCCGCGCCTCGGAATCCAGGCTGATGTCGACCTTCTGGTAGGCGATGCCGTGCTTGTCCAACGCCTTGTAGGTGGCGCTGCACTGCACACATGCGGGCTTGGTGTAGACGGTGATGGTCATGGGTGTACCGCTCCTTTGCGGAAGTCAGGGGAACAGGGACTGGCAACGATTCAGGTGGTGCATTTCGCTGTGTTCGGCGGCCCGGCAAGCCCCTGGACTCCCGTCGCATGGCCACCATGTTGATCGAACGTGGTGACGCCGATGCCGGGCGGTCCACCGAGCCCCGTGATCCTGGCGAGGCTAGGTGATCCTGGGATCTGCCGGTGCCCGAAACACTACACCTAGGGGGTGACAACGAGAAGAGATACAAGATGTTCTGAATGACATTCTTGAAATTCGCAGGTCGCAGGCCTAGACCCGGGCAGCTCCCGGCGTGTCGCAGGTCACACAACGAAGCCATGGTAAACATGTCGCCCGGTATATCATCGACCACCGACAAGGCCCGCGGCCGCTGCCCGGTCCCGCCGCCGCAAATAGCGCCAGCAAAGTCCTGGCTCAGCCAACTTCGGCGACCAGTTTGCCGATCACGTCCCGAACATTCGCCGATAGTTCGGAGCTGTCTGCCGGCGCTGCGCCCGCCAGGGACCCGAACGGCACTGAGAGCTTGATCGCATCGATCACGCGCGCCCCGGCGATGCCGAACGACTTGCGAGTCTCGTCGTGGGCCCAGACCCCGCCGTATCGGCCCACGGACCCGCCGATGACGGCCAGCGGCTTACCCTTCAACGCGCCGTCGCCGAATGGGCGGGACAGCCAGTCGATCGCATTCTTGATGACGGCGGGAATGGTGCCGTTGTATTCGGGTGTGACCACCAGAGCCGCATCCGCCTTGGCGGCGGCCTGCCGCAACGCAACCACCGATCCGGGAACGCCATCGGGGGTGTCGATGTCCTCGTTGTAGAACGGCATCTGTCCCAGCCCGTCGAACACCGTCACGCTGACCCCGTCGGGTGCGACAGCGGCCGCAAGCTCGGCGATCTGGCGGTTGACCGACGCCGTGCGGAGGCTGCCTACCAGCGCCAAGACCCTTACGTTGGAGATTTCGGACATATCGCGTTCCCTTCATCTTGGTCTCATCTTCGCACGCCTCAACCGGACTATGGTCCGCTTTATTCCATCCGGGCTACTGTGCAGGGGTGAGTGACGTCCAGCGGTCCGACGCGTTGCCCGTCCCTGGCCGGCCGGAGCGCGGTGATGCGGCGCGCAATCGTGCTCTGCTGCTGGACGCGGCGCGCCGCCTGGTCGCCAACCGCGGTGCCGACGCGGTCACCATGGACGACGTCGCCGCGGCCGCGGGTGTCGGCAAGGGCACGCTGTTTCGCCGGTTCGGCAGCCGGGCCGGCCTGATGATGGTCTTACTGGACGAAGACGAGCGGGCCAGCCAGCAGGCGTTTCTCTTCGGCCCGCCGCCGCTGGGCCCGGACGCCCCGCCACTGCACCGCCTGATCGCGTTCGGCCGGGAGCGGATCTGCTTCGTCCATACCCACCGTGAGCTGCTGTCACAGGCTAACCGGGACCCGAAAACCCGTCACAGCGCGGCGGCCTCGGTGCACCGCACTCATGTGCGCGTGCTCTTGCAGTCGGCGCGCACCACCGGCGATCTCGATGTGCAGGCCGACGCGCTACTGGCCTTGCTAGACGTCGACTACGTCGAGCACCGCATCAACGAGGGCGGTCACACCCTGCAGACGTTGGGCGATGCGTGGGAAAGCCTGGCCCGCAAGCTCTGCGGGCGATAGCGCCGATAGCGCCGATAGCACCCACGACACCCACGACACCCATGACACCCACGGCGCCCATGACACCTGCCGGACTGGGACAGTCGTGCTCGACGGCCACGGCTCGGCAGTCAGCACTTCCGCGCTGAGTGACGCTCTCGTTAGGGCCGCCGGGTCCCTGACCACCCCCGCTACCGCAATAGCCACTGCGAACTGCGGATTTCATGATTGGCGAAGCCTTGCCGAAGCGTCACCCAGCACAGTGAACGCGTCAACAACTGTCTGACCGGAACAGCCCGGTGGTCATCAGAGAGCGGGGCGCGCCGTGCCGAATTACAGCAGAACCAAGGCACCGCTGCCCTTCTGGCATGTTCCGCGTCTCCGCTACGCGTGTGCAGCCTGCGCCTCGGCTGCGGACGGGATTGGCGCAGCGGTGCAATGCCGAGTGTGTGAGTGGTCGGCAGGTGCCTTTCGACGCGGCCTAAGGGCCACCCGCACCAAGACGGCGACGGAGGCCCAACGCAGACAGACGGGCAGGCGCAGCGGCTGAGAAAGCGCCGCCAGAAGGAAGGACGAGAACGATGGACTTTTCGGTGTCGCCACCGGAGATCAATTCCGGCCGAATGTTCGCTGGCGCCGGTTCGGGCCCGATGCTTGCGGCGGCGACCGCCTGGGACGCACTAGCCAACGAGCTACGCACGGCGGCCGTGTCATTTGGGTCCGTGACGACCGGCATGGCGTTCGGATCGTGGCAGGGACCGGCGGCAGCGGCCATGTCCGCCGCTGCGGCGCCCTATCTGGGGTGGCTCGAGACCGCCGCTGCCCAAGCCGAACAGGCCGCCGCCCAGGCCAGCACAGCCGTCTCCACCTTCGAGTCGACGCTGGCCGCGATGGTGCATCCCGCTTCTATCGCGGCCAACCGCTCTCGGCTGCTGTCGCTTGTGCTGTCGAACCTCTTCGGCCAGAACGCCCCGGCGATCGCCTCCGCCGAAGCCAATTACGAGCAAATGTGGGCGCAGGACGTGTCGGCAATGTTCGGTTACCATTCCGGGGCTGCTGGCGTTGCCGCGGCGCTGACCCCTTTCACACGTCCGTTGCAGAGTCTGGCGGGCCAGGTGAGCCAGCTGGGTACTGCTATGGCGGGTGGCGCCGGCGACAGCATCGCGGCCGCCGCCGCTGCCGTACCCTCCGGCCTCCTCCCATCCGGTGTGTCAAGCATTTTCAATATCGGCTTCGCCAACATTGGCAGCCTGAATTTCGGCAATGCCAACCTTGGTGATCTTAACCAGGGTAACGGCAACGTCGGCAATCTCAACGTCGGCTCGGGCAACCTGGGCAGTTTCAATCTGGGCTCGGGCAACCTGGGCAGCAACAATCTTGGCTTCGGCAACCTGGGCAGCAACAACTTCGGCTTCGGCAACACCGGCAGTTTCAACATCGGCTTCGGCAACACCGGCAACGGCAACATCGGAATCGGCAACACCGGCAACGGCAACATCGGCTTCGGCAACGGTGGGCTCGGCGGCAACAACAACGTCGGGATCGGGCTGGGCGGCAGCAACCAGCTCGGCTTCGGCGGGCTGAACTCGGGTGTGGGCAACACCGGCTTGTTCAACTCCGGAACCGGCAATACCGGTTTCGGAAACTCCGGCACCGGCAACTTCGGCCTCGGCAACGCCGGCTCGTTCAACACCGGCTTCGGTAATTCCGGCACGGCCAATACTGGTTTCTTCAACGCCGGTATCGTCAACACCGGCATCGGTAACGTCGGCAATTACAACACCGGCAATTACAACGTCGGGAACTTCAACACGGGCGAGTTCAACCCGGGCGACACCAACACGGGGTTCTATAACACCGGCAATATCAACACGGGCTGGGCCAACACCGGGGATCTCAACACCGGCGCTTTCAATGTCGGCGACATGAACAACGGCTTTTTCGCCAGAGGCGACGGCGCAGCAAATGCTGGGTTTTCCTATACCATGACGATTCCACAAATTCCAATAAACCTTCCATTGAGCGTTCCGTTGCATATTCCGGTCGAGGGCCGCACCACTGAGATTGTCTTGGCGCCGTTCAAGATTCCCGCAATTCGATTAGACTTCCCCGTCCTGAGCGGCACTGTCGGTCCAATACAAATGCCTCCGATCAGAGTAACGGGCCCGCTTATCTCGATTACTGTAGGAAGCCCTGAAACTCAATTGGGCGTCTCTGTCGTTGGGGGTGTCGGCCCGATCAACATCCCGATCTTGAACATCCCAGCTGCGCCGGGTTTCGGGAACTCGACCGACGCTCCCTCCTCAGGGTTCTTCAATAGCGGCAGGGGCGGTACTTCGGGCTTTGGCAACTTCGGGCCCGACACCTCGGGCTTCTTCAACTTCACCCGCAACCTTGGCAGTTCAGGCCTCTTGAACGCGGGCCTGCTGCAATCGGGCATCCACAACTTCGGCAATTCCATCTCGGGATTTGAAAACACCACCAATCTGGATCTCGAATTCCGTGCCTTGAATTCGGGACTAGGCAATGTCGGCAATCACCTTTCAGGCATTTTCCATAACAGCGCGGGAGCATCGACGTTCAACTTTGGCTCAGCCAACGGAGGTGGCCTTAATTTCGGCAGCGCCAACCTTGGCAACTTGAACCTGGGCAGCGGAAACATCGGCGGCTTCAACATCGGCGATGCAAACCGCGGCTTCGCAAACTTCGGCTTCGGTAATTTTGGCGACAACAATTTCGGTTTCGGCAACCTAGGTGATTTCAACCTGGGTTTCGGGAATACGGGAGTCGGTAACATCGGCTTCGGCAATACCGGCGACTACAACATCGGGTTCGGCAACACCGGCAGCGGAAACATCGGCCTGGCCAACACCGGCAACGGAAACTGGGGCGTCGGGTTCACCGGCAGCAACTTGTTCGGCTTCGGCGGCCTGAATTCGGGATCCAACAACATTGGGCTGTTCAACTCCGGCGACGGCAACACCGGCATCTTTAACTCCGGTACGTCCAACTTCGGCATCGGCAATACGGGCAGTTACAACACCGGTATCGGCAATACCAACAGCACCAACACCGGCATCGGCAACACCGGCTCGTTCAACACCGGCATGTTCAACTCCGGTAGTTTAAACACCGGCCTGTCCAACGCCGGCAGCACCAATACCGGCAATCTCAATGCCGGCAGTCTGAACACCGGTGATTTCAACACCGGAAATAGCAATACGGGCTACTACAATACCGGCAACCTGAACACCGGTGTGTTGAATTCAGGAAATCGCAACAACGGCTATCTCTGGCGCGGCAACGATCAGGGGCAAATTGGAGTCGACTTTGGCATCACCATGCCTGGGATTCCCCTGGAAATTGGCGTCAATGTCCGGCTCGCAATACCCGTCACCGGCTTTATAGATGGGATAGCAGTTCAGCCGTTCAAGATGGATGTCCCAATAGACCTCAATCTATTCATCGATCTACCGAGCCCTGTTCCAAACGTGACCATTCCGCTGGGCGATGGCGAGTCAATCACTGTCGAAATACCAAAAATAATTATTAACCGCTTCGACCTGACGGGATTCAACGTAGGAAACGTAGGCGGCATACCATTCAGTGGGATGCACATTGAAATCATCAACAGCGTCGGCCCGATCTCGATTCCGGTTCTTCACATTCCTGCAGCACCGGGGTTCGGCAATTCCCCAACGAACGTATCTTCGGGATTCTTCAACACCGGCACGGGCTCGGGGTTCGGGAATTCCGGCAGGTTTATTTCGGGCTTTTTCAACCAAGGCAATCTCTTTGCCTCGGGCTACCAGAACATCGGCTCATTGACGTCGGGTTTGGGAAATCTTGGGTCCGTCGTCACGGGATTTTTCAACAGCGGCACCACGGGGCTGGCTTCAGCCTTTGTCTCCGGCATCGGCAACGCCGGCAGCAAGCTGGCAGGCTTCTTGCTCAGCGGCACCGGGCAGTAAGGCGCTCGCCCAGCTCAGCCGGGCCGAAGCGCCCGCGTGAAGATGGCGTTGACCTGGCGCATCACCACGCTGTAGGGCCACCACGCCAGCCGCTTGAATGCATACAGCGCCCAGATATCGGCCGACGTATAGATGAGGTACCGGTTCCTGGCCACCCCGGCCAGAATTTTCTCGGCGGCCTTTTCCGGCGAGATGGCGTGGCCGCTGAACCTGTCGACCCAGCGCTTGACGTGCGGGTCGTCGCGGTCGACACCGGCGATCTCGACCGTGTTGACCAGCGGCGTGCGTACCGCGCCGGGTACCACGACCGACACTCCTATGCGATGTCGTGCCAGATCGAAACGCAGCACCTCGGAAAGCCCGCGCAGGCCGTACTTGCTCGCGCTGTAAGCCGCATGCCAGGGCAGCGCGATCAACCCGGCAGCCGACGACACGTTGACCAGATGCCCGCCCCGCCCGGCCGCCACCATTGACGGAAGAAACGACTCGATCACGTGGATGGGACCCATCAGGTTGATCGCGACCATCCGCCTCCACTGATCGTGGGTCAGCCGGTCGACAGTTCCCCACGCCGAGACGCCGGCGATGTTGAGCACGATGTCCATGCTGGGTTGGCCGGCGTGGATGTCCGCCGCAAATGCGGACACCTGGGTGTAGTCGGAGATATCGAGAGCGCGATGCTCGGGCACTTGCGCCCCGAGCTCACGCGCGTCGGAGACGGTCTTCTCCAAGCCGTCCGCGTCGCGATCGGTCAGATACAGTTCGGCGCCCTGTGCGGCGAGCCGCAGAGCGGTGGCGCGGCCGATGCCGCTGGCCGCGCCGGTGACCAGACACCGCTTACCTGCGTAATACCGCCGTCGCGCCATGGCGGTGACGATACCGCCGACTCAGGCCTTGGATGCGCCGCCCCACAGCGCATTGAGCCACATTTGTTCGAGCACCCGCACCCGGCGGTCGGAGTCGCCGTCGCGGCCGACCAGCAGGGGGTCGCCGGTCAAAACAAGGGCGGTGGTGCCGGCCAGGGTGCGAATCAGCGTGGGCAGGTCGTCGCTGATCGGGTGGGCGGTGCCGGCTCTCATTTCGGCATCGATGACGTCGACGATCTCACGCAGCACCACCTCGAACTGTTGCCCGAGGATCTCGCGGATCTCGATGTCGGTGTGGCGGGCGGCATTGCAGGCCATCATCACCGGGTCGTTGTGTGCGTAGACAATGGCGGCACTGCCTACCATCCGCTTGGCGAATTGCTCGGGCGATTCGCCCGGCTGGCGGGGTGCGAAATACTGCGTGAGTTCTTCGAGTTCCTCGGCTGCCTCCGCCAGTATCTGGGCGAGCACTGCGTACTTGGAGTCGAAGTAGAAGTAGAACCCGGAGCGCGCCACGCCGGCTCGGTTGCTGATGGTGCTGACCGACAACTCCGCGAACGGCCGCTCCTGCAGTAATTCCCGCACCGCCTGCAGGATCGCTTGCCGGTGCTTGTCACCTCGCCGCCGCAATGCCGGCACGGTTTGCTGGTCGGTGGCGTACTCACTCACATCCTGACCATGCACCAAGCCGCGCGAAAAGAAAACTTGACAGCCGTCAAGTTCATTCGAAGGATGATTTACATAGTGATGGCCGCCACAACCCGCTAAGGAGCGTCATGTCCACGAGCAGGGCGACGATCAGCACCCCGGCATACCTCCTGGATCAAGCCCAGCGTCGGCTGACCCCGTCGTTCAACAACTTCCCCGGGATGGGGCTGGTGGAGCGCTGGCTGCTGAATACGCAGTTTCCGGAGAAGACCCTCGCCGACCCGCCCCCGGGCAGCGGGCTCAGGCCGGTGGTCGGTGATGCCGGGCTGCCGATCGTCGGACACATGATCGAGATGCTGCGCGGCGGACCGGACTATTTGATGTTTCTGTACAACACCAAGGGTCCGATCATCTTTGGCGACTCGCCCTTTCTGCCGTTCGTTGTGGCGCTGGGTCCGGACGCCGCTCAGGCGATCTATTCCAACCGCACCAAGGACTACTCGCAAAAGGGCTGGGTTCCGGTGATCGGGCCGTTCTTCCGCCGTGGGTTGATGCTGCTCGACTTCGAAGAGCACATGTTTCACCGGCGGATCATGCAGGAGGCATTCGTCCGGTCCAGGCTCGCCGGCTACGTCGAGCACATGGACCAGGTGGTGACGCACGTGATCGCCGAGGACTGGGTGCTCAACGACGCGCGCTTCCTTCTCTATCCGGCGATGAAAGAGCTCACCCTCAACATCGCCTCAATGGTGTTCATGGGCCACGAGCCCGGCACCGACCGGGAACTGGTGACCAAGGTGAACAAGGCGTTCACCACCACCACCCGCGCTGGCAACGCCATCATCCGCACCAGCGTGCCACCGTTCACCTGGTGGCGGGGGCTCAAGGCTCGCCAACTGCTCGAGAACTACTTTGCCGAACGGGTTAAAGAACGCCGCGGCAAGGAAGGCAACGACCTGTTGACGGTGTTGTGTGAGACCGAGGACGAGGACGGAAACCGGTTCTCCGACCAGGACATCGTCAACCACATGATCTTCTTGATGATGGCCGCCCATGACACATCGACATCGACGGCCACGACCATGGCCTATCACCTGGCCGCCCACCCGGAGTGGCAGCAGCGCTGCCGCGACGAATCCGACCGTCTGGGCGACGGGCCGCTGGACATCGACTCGCTGGAGAAGCTGGAGTCGCTCGATCTGGTGATGAACGAGTCGATCCGGTTGGTGACGCCCGTCCAATGGGCGATGCGGCAGACGGTGCGCGATACCGAACTACTGGGCTACTACCTGCCCAAGGGCACCAACGTCACCGCGTTTCCCGGGCTGAATCATCGTTTGCCCGAATTATGGACGAACCCAACGACATTCGACCCGGAGCGATTCACCGAGCCCCGCAACGAACACAAGCGGCACCGCTACGGCTGGACACCATTCGGCGGCGGGGCGCACAAGTGCCTCGGGATGGTGTTCGGTCAGTTGGAGATCAAGACGATCCTGCACCGACTGCTGCGCCGCTACCGCCTGGAACTACCGCGACCGGATTACCGGGCGTGTTGGGACTACGGCGGCATGCCGGTCCCGAAGGATGGCATGCCCATAGTCCTGCGTCCACTGTGAGGGTGCGCGAGCAGCCGGTTAGCGCATGCGATCAGCGCACGCAACGCGGACAGAGTCGGATCCTCCGACCAACCCATGGCCCACTCGGTGGCGATCCCGTCGCCGCCGCAGACGAACGTGGCAGTGCATCCGCCGGCGTGCATCTGGTGAAACTTCAACGTCTCCACCGTGATCCCGCGCTCGTGCAGCATCGCGGTAAGGGCCGCGATCGGTCCGCCGGCAGCAGCGGTCGAGGTGCTGATGCGATCCCCCACCGCGATCACCGCCCGGAAATTGCGGGCCTGCGGGCCCAGTCGTCCGGCAGGTCGATCCGGGTCGGTGCACGCCCAGTGGCCCAACCGGACCGGACCCGCCGGGCGACCATAGGTCGCCGCGAAGCGTTCCCAGCACATGACCGCGGCTGGTTCTCGCAGAGCTCGTGGCACGTCGGCGCCGAAGTGCTCGGCAAACCAGGCGCTGGCGGTGGGCTGCGCCGGATTACTGGTCGGGTCGCGGTCGAGGACGAGGAAAGTCATGGTGCCGGTCTTCTCTGATCAGTAGGAGCGACCGACGGTAGTAGCCTTCGACCCACAGCGGGAGGTCGGTCAGGATCAGACCCCGCTGCGGGTGCTGGCTACTACGGCACGATCGAGAAGACGCACGAATGGTGACAGTAGACGTACTGCGCCGACGCACGCAAGTGGGATTCTGCCCCCGGGAGCGAAAGGCACACCGTCACCTATTCCCGGCGGGAATGAGGACGGACTCCACCCGCCCGTTGCGGGGCACTCATGATGCCAAAACGCCGCGCTGGCCGCTGCTTCGGCGATAGCATCTGATGCGGCGGAAATCGCCAACTGCGGGTGCGGTCCAGCAAACGAAAGGCGCGGTCGATGAGCGCAAAAGAGACCAGCAGGGTGGTGCAGGCGATCAAGACGGTGGTCGTGGTACTGGCTGCGGCATTCGCGGTGCTATCGGCCGGGTGCGCCGCGGAACACGAACCCACCACGACTTTTTCACCCGTGCCGGAAAGCATGTAGGCACCAGGGCGCGGCTATCGTGCGGCGGGGGCACACCCGCACCGGAACAGATGTGGCCGCGCGGCCGGGGAATCAGGGCTTAGGTTGGTAAGCCGTGCGCAAATCGTCTGCAGCATTGTGCGGCCGTGGCCGGGCCGCAGGCTGACACATTTTGACGGCGCAATGCCCAGCGCAGACCAAATTGGCGCCGGCTCGCGTTCGGATACGGCAAAACACCGCGCCGCCCTGTTGTGACGGCATAACATCTGCAGACAGTCATCGTCGGAATTCACACCTGCGCAATGGCAATCGAAAGGCACCACCGATGAATGCAAAACGCAAAGGGTCCCGGGCAGTTCGGATAGTTGTCGGGGCGCTGATCGCCGTGTTCGCGGCCACGGCGGCGGTCAGCTGCAACAGCAGCGATGACTGCAAGACCACCACATGCACGATCCCAGCCGTGCCGGCGCCGAGCGGGTCGCTCGGGTAGGTTCCGAATCATCGTGCGCTGCACTCGTGGCGCCGCGCACAGAGCTTGCTAACCCGCCACAGCCGCCGACGGCTTGAGCCGAAGGTATGCCTGAATTGTGGTGCTGTTCGCCGTGGTGTGGGTGCGCACCAAATCCGCCATCGCGTTGACCAGAAACAGCCCGCGGCTGGCGGTTGCGCTGCTGCTCGGAGGTTGGCGCCCGACCAGTGGCTGGTCGAACTGTCCGCGGTCACGCGCCTCGCAGACCAGATACTCCGCATCGCGCCAGAAGGCAAGCTGGCATGTCCCGCCGGTGTATTGCAGGCTGTTGCTGGCCAACTCGGTGGTGATCAACCGCAAATCCTCCAGGCCGTCTTGTGACAGTCCGACCCACCCGGCGTAGTCGACGGCGAACGAACGCGCCGACCGCAGGTCGCTGCCGTGGCGCACCACGTAAGTCACCGCGCCCGGGTTGCGCGGTAGCGGCTGATTGCAACGCGCCAGCGCCTCATCGGGCGCGTAATCGGCGCTGTGGTAGGCCGAGCCGCGCTTCCACAGCCACGGGTGGGTAGCCCGGGCGTCGGCCAGCACGTCGTCGTCGAGCCGTTCGGCGTCGTAGAGACACAGCCCCGTCACGTTGTGATGCGCCAGCGCCCGATTGGCCAGCGCCTCGTCCTGCAGGCAGGCCAGGCACTCCCCGGCGCTGCGGCCGGGCCAGACAAGTTGGCTGACGATCCGCACCCGCCGATCGGCGTACTTGGCTGCGAAGGAACTGGCTATGGTCAGGAATCGGCTCGGATTGCGTGCGGCTCGGGCGATGTCGAGCAGGTGCAGCTCCGCGGTAGCGCAGCTGCGGACGCCCGGTTCGCTGCGCAGCAATGCCAGCCGGTCCGCCGGTACCGCGACCAGGACCGGTTCGCCCAGCACCAACCCGTCGGCCACGAAGCCTCCGACGGCATCCAGATACTCCCGCTGGGAGTGGTACAGCAACGCGGAATGGACGAAGCCTCGCCGCTCGGTTTGCGTGCCAATCGTCATGTAGCGCTCCCGCCGTGCGCCGGCACCCTTGCTGGACCGGCTTTTCGTTTGGGTAAGCATGTACCCGCCGTCGGTGTCGGTTATGCGCGATTTTGACCCGACTCACTTCTACAACCACCAAGACGCCGCCGCGTCGAGGTGCCGGCGGATGCGATACCGGGCCAGGCTGTCGTCGCCCGCGCGAATGGCCTGCAGAATCCGCAGGTGGGCATGTTCGACGGCGACGACGTCGGCCGGGGTCGCCGGCTTTGGCCCGGTGCTGGACCAGTGCCGGCGAAAGAGTTCGGCGATGATCCGCAGAAACAGGTCCAGCAGCGCATTACCGGCCAGTTGTGCCAGGCCGACATGGAACCGAAATTCCTCGGCTGCGGCTTTGCGCACCTCGCCCGCGACCTGTCCCACAGCGAAATCCTGCGGCGGAGCCAGCGTGTCGAGCACGCCCGCCACCGCCGGTTCGTCGCGAAGCTGCACGACTTTGGCCACGTTGGCGAGCTCGATCGCGTCCCCCACGCAACGCAGGTCTTCGCGACGCGGCTTGCGGTACTGCAGGTACAGCGCGATGGTGTCGATGCTGGCCTGCGCCTGGGGCTGGGTGACGACCAGCCCGCCGCCGGGACCCCGGCGCATGTGGGCGATCGTGTGGTATTCCAGCAGCCGCACCGCTTCACGCAGCACCGCACGGCTCACGCGATACCGCGCCAGCAGCCCGGCCTCGGTTCCGAAAACCGCGTCGACCCGCCAACCGCTGGCTGCGATGTCGTCGGCGATCGTGGCGGCCAGCACTTCGGCGAGCTTGCCGCGGGGCGCCTCCTCGACGTCTAGCCGCCGTACCGGCCGCAGCCGTGCCCGCGTGGACCCGTCACCGCGCTGATGCTCACGAAGCCAGGCTGTGACCGCTTGCGCGTGCCGCTCGCTGAGCGCCTTGGCACGCGCGGAATCACCGGCGGTGACTGCTGCGGCGATTCCCGAGTGGTCGTGGTGCAGCCGGTCCAGCGCCTCGAGCGCCTCGGTTGCCGAGCCGGTCCGCGAGGACATCGCGTATCGCCGGGTCAATCGCATCGAAACTTCAATAAACAGCTGCAGCACAGGGTTTTTCGACTGCTGCGCGAGCGCCACGTGAAACTCGTCGCGCGCGGCGGGCAACCCAGGCCGCTGTTCCTGCGCACCCAACACGGCCCGCAGCCGCTCGATTCCGGCTTCGTCGATCTGTTCGGCGGCAAGCGCGGCCGCCAGCGGCTCGAGCACCAGCCGTGCGTCCAGCAGGTCGTCGAGTGTGGTGCCGCGGTATTCGAGATAGATGACGACGGCGCGGGTCGCCGGTCCCGCATCGGGTGCGCAGACGATCAGGCCGCCGTTGGGTCCGCGACGCATCCGGGCCACCTGATGGTGCTCGACGAGCCGGACGGCTTCGCGCAGCACCGACCGGCTGGCCCCGTATCGCTGTTGCAGAGCCGCTTCCGACCCCAGCGACGCGCCGACGGGCCAACCGCGGCGCACGATCTCGGCCTCGATGCAGCTGGCGATTTGCGCTGCTCGCTTGCCGGTGCGCGCCGCCTGTGGATCTACACTCAATGCAGTTGCTCCACAACCAGATTCAGCATGTCAGCAGCATGCATCCGGCCACCGGACCCCCGCCCACGGATACCACGCCGACCTCCGGGCGGTGGGCCACCTGGCGCTCCCCCGCCTCGCCACGCAGCTGCACACAGCCCTCGTGCAACGCCCAGTAGCCGTGCAGGCGCCCGGCCGAAAGTTGGCCTCCGTAGGTGTTCAGCGGCAGTTCCCCGGCACGGGCGATCCGCAGCCCGCCCTCGACGAACGGGCCGGCCCCGCCGTCGGCACAGATGCCCAGTGCCTCCAGCCAGGCGATCGTCAGAAACGTAAAGCCGTCGTACAACTGGGCGACGTCCAGGTCGGCCGGTGTCAACTCGGTCCGCGACCACATCTGTGCAGCCGCGTCCGACATCGCCATCTTGGGGTAGTCGTCGCGATGAAACCACCCGCCGGCGCCGTCGGATCCACCTATCGCCTCGACTGCTACCGCTCGGTGCGGGCAGTCACGGGCGTATTCCGCGTGCGAAACCACCACCGCGATGGAGCCGTCGACGGGCACATCGCAATCCAGCAGCCCGAATGGCGTCGAGACCGGCCGCGCACTCAGGTAGTCGGCCATCGTCATCGGTTCGCGGTAGACGGCGAGGGGATTCAAGGCGGCGTTGCGCCGGCCGTTGAGGGCGATCCAGCCCAGCTGCTCCTTGGTGGTTCCGTAGCGCTCCATGTGCCGGCGGCAATTCAACGCCAACCAGTTTGCCGCTGAATAAGCATGTGCGGCAATCAGATCAGTGATGTCGTCCATCGGCCCGACGACGGGACGCGGGGCGCCTTCGGGGACGTCCAGCATCCGCGCCAGCGGCGGGGCCGGCGCGTCGTCTTGTGGTTTCACCGGAACGGTGCCGCCCAGCATCTGGATTGTCCGGTAGACCACCACATGGCGGGCGCGCCGCTCCGCCACTGCGCGGCACGCCGACATCACCGGACTCAGTAGCCCGCCCGTGCCGAAACCGGATCCGCAATCCCCGGCGTCGATCCGCAGCTCGGCGTTGACGTCGGCAGCGGGCGTGTCACCCAGGGTCGCGATGCCGTCGACGTCGGCGGCAACCAGACCGGCGTCGTCGATGGCGGCCCGGACCGCCTGCATAGTCAGTTCCAGCCCGAGGATGCCGGTGCGCCGGCCGATACGCGAAATACCGATGCCGGATATGATCGCGTCCTTTTCGAAATACTCCATCTACACCGTCCGCCAGACCCATGTGCCGCATACCTGAACTAATAGAGTGTACTGTATTGGTCGTGTCAGCCCAGCCGACGTCACCGCTGCTCATCGCGCACTGCGACCAGTGCGGATGCTGGGTGCATCCGGCGACCGGCGACTGCCGCGACTGCGGCGGGCCGCTGGCGGGACGGCCGGTGTCCGGCCACGGGACGGTGTTCACCTACACCGTCAACTACCATCCGTACAACCCGGACATCCCGACGCCCTATGTGATTGCGCTGGTGGAACTGCGCGAACAACGGGGACTGCGGGTTGCAGCCAATATCGTTGGCTGCGAACCGGATTCGGTGACCTGCGGGATGCCCGTCGAACTCCGCCCGGTGCAGGGTTCCGGCGGGGCTCCGCAGTTCGCGCCCCGCGCCTAGCGGCCGCGCGCCCCGGCGAGCGCGCCCCGGCGAGCCCCGCGAGCAGACGCAAAATCGCCCAAAATTGGCATTTTGGCGCGATTTTGCGTCTGCTCGCGAGCCCAGGCGTTAGTTGATCGACGGGTCGCGCGGCATGCCCAGAATCCGCTCGGCGATCTGGTTGCGGGTCACCTCCGAGGTTCCCCCCGCTATCGCCATGCCGCGCGCGCCCATGACCATTCGGCCGACCACCGCACCGGGGCCATCGAGCAGTGCGATCTCGGGTCCCAGCAGCGCCGCCGAGATGGCGGCGCCGTCGATCATGTGCTCGGCCAGCTTGAGTTTGGTGACGTTGCCTTCCGGCCCCGGGCCCGCACCTTCGACGCTGCGTGCGGCGCGGCGCAGGTTCAGCAGCCGCAGCGCGTGGTCTTCGGCCAAAAAGTATCCGACCCGAACGTCGGCTCCCGCCAACCGATCTGCTCGCCGTTGGGCCTGCTGCACCAGTTTGGCGGCCAGCCCTTCGTAGAACGACCCACTGCCGCCGATACTCACCCGCTCGTTGCCCAGCGTCGCGCGCGCAACCGTCCACCCCGAGTTGGGCGCTCCGACGACGTCCTCGTCGGGAACGAACACGTCGTTGAAGAACACCTCGTTGAATTCCGAGCCGCCGGTGATCTGCCGCAGCGGGCGCACCTCGACACCCGGCGACTTCATGTCGATGATCACCGTGGTGATGCCGGCGTGTTTGGGGACGTCGGGATCGGTGCGCACCGTGGCCAGGCCGCGGGCGCAATATTGGGCTCCGCTGGTCCACACCTTCTGCCCGTTGATCGTCCAGCCACCATCCACCCGGGTGGCACGCGTCTTGACCGACGCCGCGTCCGAGCCGGCATCGGGTTCGGAGAACAGCTGGCACCAGACGTCTTCCTGGCGCAGCGCCTTTTCCACGAATCGTTCGATTTGCCAAGGGGTTCCATGCTGAATCAGGGTCAGGATCACCCAGCCGGTGATCGAGTAGTCGGGCCGTTTGATGCCGGCCTTGGCGAACTCCTCTTCGATCACCAACTGCGCCACCGCATCCGCGGCACGGCCCCACGGTTTGGGCCAGTGCGGCATCACGTAACCGGTCTCGATCAGCTTGTCCAGTTGCGCCGTTTTGGCCAGGGCGGCGATCTCGGCGGCGTCGGCGCGGATCCGGGTGCGCAACTCTTCGGCCTCGGGCGGCAGGTCCAGGCTGTTGGCGCGGACGGTCCCGGCAGCGGTGCGATCGAACACGTCGCGGGCCGGTGCGTCCCCGCCCAACAATGCCGCAGTCACCAACGCCCGGCGCAAGTGCAGGTGCGCGTCATGCTCCCAGGTGAAGCCGATGCCGCCGTGCACCTGGATGTTGAGCTCGGCGTTGCGCGCATAGGCCGGGAACGCCAGGGTCGCGGCCACGGCGGCGATCAGACGGAACTGTTCTTCATCTTCGGATGCCGCTCGGGCGGCATCCCACACCGCGGCAATGCCGGACTCCACGGCCACCAGCATGTTGGCGCAATGATGTTTCACCGCTTGGAAAGTCGCGATGGTGCGGCCGAATTGCTGGCGCACCTTGGCGTAAGCGACGGCGGCGTCGACGCAGTCGGTCGCGCCGCCCACCGCCTCGGCGGCCAGCAAAGTCCGTGCTCGCGCCAGCGCCGATTCGCGTGCACCCACCAGGATGTCGTCGGCGCTGACGCTCACCTTGGTCAGCCGAACGCGCCCGGAACGCCGCGTGGGATCGAGGTTTTCCGGCACGTTTATCGACACACCCGCCCGGCCGCGATCGAGCACCAGCACGTCCTCGCCGGCCGTGACCAGCAGCAGATCGGCCAGCCCGGCACCCAGGACCACCCCGGCCTCGCCGTCAGCGACGCCGTCAGTGATCTGTACCCGGCCGTCAAGACCGACACCCGCGGTGACGCTGCCGCCGATCAGCCCGGGCAGCAGCCGCGCCTGCTGCTCGGCGGTGCCCTCGTTGGCGATCACCGCCGACGCGATGACGGTCGGCACGAACGGTCCCGGTGCCACCGCGCGGCCGAGTTCTTCGATCACCACCACGAGTTCGGGCAGCCCGTAACCGGATCCGCCGTGCTCTTCGTCGACGTGCAGGCCCAACCAGCCGAGCTCGACCAGCTGCTGCCAGAAGGGCGGTCGCTGTTCCTCGGCCGCATCGAGCAGTGACCGTCCCGCCCACCGCGCCTTCTGGGCCGTCAGAAACCCGCGCGCTACCTCGGCGAGTTCACGATGATCGTCGGTGAGTGCGATACCCATCAGGGTCCTCCTCGCGGGCGCTGCGCAGCCCGCGAGTCGCGGGTCCTGCAGAATTTCTAAAGAGTGTACTCAATGCCCGGCGCGGACCCAGCCCGGTGGCTTACTTGGGCGCGAACCGCTGGCCGGCATCGAGGCGGATGCACTGGCCGTTGAGCATCGGGTTGTCCACGATGGCCGCCGCCAGCTTGGCGTACTCGATGGGCCGGCCCATCCGCTTGGGGAAGGCGGCGTCTTTGGTCAACTGAGCCGCCATCTCTTCGGGAACCATCGCAGTCAGCCCGGTCAAGAACAGGCTCGGCGCAATAGCCAGCACCCGAATTCCCATCGACCCCAGATCGCGCGCCATGGTCAGGCACATGCCGGCGATCGCGGCCTTGGCAGCGGTATAGGCCACCTGCCCGATCTGGCCCTCGAAAGCCGCGATGGACGCGGTGTTGATGATGACGCCGCGCTCCCCTGTTTCGGGATCTTCGGGTTCGTTCCTGGCCATGTGTGCGGCGGCTAAGCGGCTGATGTTGAAGGTGGCGATGAGATTGAGATCGATCACTGACTGGAAGGATTCAAGGTCGTGAGGGCCGGATTTGGTCAGGGTCCGCTTGGCGATGCCGCCGCCGGCGGTCGTGACGGTGACATGCAGGCCGCCGAGGTTGTCGACCGCGTTCTGCAAGGCAGCTTCGGTACCGGTGAAATCGGTGACGTCGACGGGATAGAACGCGCCGCCGAGTCCGTCGGCAACGGCTCTGCCGTCGGAGTTCTCGCGGTCGAGCACGGCGACTTGAGCGCCACGTTCGGCCAGCAACTCGGCGGTCGCACGGCCCATGCCCGACGCACCGCCGATGACAACGACCTTCTTGCCGCTGATCTCCATCCGGACCTCCCTTTGTTGGCTTGTCAGAATCCTGGCGATCTGTAACGTTATGTAGGCACGCTAGCGTGTCGGCTCCGAACGGTTGTCGGCGAGTCAGGCTCGAGTCATGCCAAGGTGAACCGTGCTCCTTCTCGACGTGGCCACCACCTCACTCGATGTCGGCGGTACCTCGTCGCGGCTCAGCAAGGTCGGCCGCATCGCTGACCTGCTACGGCACGCCGCGCCCGACCCTACGCTGGTAGCGATCATCGTGGCGTGGCTTTCGGGTGAACTGCCGCAACGACAAATCGGGGTCGGCTGGGCTTCGTTGCGGTCACTACCGCCACCGGCGAGGTCTGCGACGCTGACCGTTGCGGGCGTCGATGCGGCTTTCGCGAAGATCGGCGCCACCTCGGGCAAGGGATCGCAAGCCCGCCGCGTACAACTGATCTCCGAGTTATTCTCGGCCGCAACCGAATCCGAGCAGACCTTCCTGGTCAGGCTGCTTAGTGGTGAGCTGCGCCAGGGCGCACTGGCCGGGATCATGACCGACGCCGTCGCCAAGGCGGCCGGGATTCCCGCCAGCGCGGTGCAGCGCGCCGCCATGCTGGGCGGGGACCTCCCGGCGGTCGCGGCTGTATGCCTATCAGGCGGGGCGCTGGACACGTTTACTCTACGAGTGGGCCGGCCGGTGGGTCCGATGCTGGCACAGACCGCAAGCAGTGTGGCCGATGCGCTCGAACGTCACGATGGTACAACGATATTCGAAGCAAAGCTGGACGGTGCACGGGTGCAGATTCACCGCGCCGGAGACGACGTCACCATTTACACCCGAAGCCTCGACGACGTCACCGCCCGGCTGCCGGAGGTGGTGGCGGCAACCCTGGCGCTGCCGGTGCGCGAGCTCGTCGCCGACGGCGAGGCGATAGCACTGCGCCCCGACAACCGTCCGCACCGCTTCCAGCTCACCGCGTCGCGGTTCGGGCGGTCGGTCGATGTCGAGGCCGCCCTTGCTACCCAACCGCTTTCGGTGTTCTTCTTCGATATCCTGCATCGCGACGGCCAGGATCTACTCGACGCACCGACCAGCGAGCGGCTGGCCGTACTGGATGCCGTAGTTCCCGCCGAACACCGGGTAGACCGGCTGATGACCTCCGATGCGGCGGCCGCGGCGGCCTTCTTGGAGGCGACGCTGGCCGCCGGTCACGAAGGGGTGATGGCCAAGGCGCCGGCGGCGCCGTATCAAGCCGGGCGCCGCGGCGCGGGTTGGCTCAAAGTCAAACCTGTCCACACGCTGGATCTGGTGGTGCTCGCCGTGGAGTGGGGCTCCGGGCGGCGCCGCGGAAAGCTGTCCAACATCCACCTGGGTGCGCGGGACCCGGCTAGCGGTGAATTCGTCATGGTTGGAAAAACTTTCAAGGGCATGACCGACGCCATGCTGGACTGGCAGACCGCCCGGTTCAGCGAGCTCGCCATCGGAGGCACGCACGGGTATGTGGTCCAGCTGCGGCCCGAGCAGGTGGTCGAGATCGCGTTGGACGGAGTCCAGGCGTCCACGCGCTATCCCGGCGGGCTGGCGTTACGGTTCGCGCGCGTGGTGCGCTACCGCGACGACAAAAGCCCGGGCGACGCCGACACCATCGACACCGTGCGCGCGCTGTACTGATCCCGGTTGCGCGACAGCGGTTCTGGCGACGCGACCCACCGGTGCCGCGTCGTCAGAATCGCACTCGACGGAAGACGGGAGCTACAGTCGCGCGAATTGCGTCCTGTCCTCGGTGAATTCGGCCAGCATCCCCGTCGTCAACGTCGGGCGAACCTCGCCGATCGCGGTGAGATAGTCCTCGGTGGTCGCCGGCTCCCCTCGGCCATGGGACATCTCACGATCGAAGGCCACCTGCGCTCCCTTGCGCGCCGCGAACTCGATATCGGCGGGGGTGAACAATTCCGTGGCCGCCACCAGTCGGTCGATGTCGACTCCGGGGTTGGCTTGGCCCAGATAGCGTTTCCACACCGCCAGGCGCGCCGGCGGATCCGGCGGGCCGACCGGTATGACGTAGTCGAAGCGTCCGGGCCGCAAGAACGCCGAGTCCAGCGAGTGCACCGAATTGGTGGCGCAGACCAAGAGGCGCCCTTCGTGCTCACGAAACGGCGGGATGAGTTTCAGCAGTTCGTTGGTGACACCGGTTTCCACCGTGCTGGCGCCGGCCCGCGCCACCGCGATCTCCTCAACCTCATCGATGAACAACACCAGCTCGTCGAGTTCGTCGAGTTCGGCGAACACTTCCCGAAGCGATGCCGCCAGACCGCCTTGCGTCGCTGCGGCCAGCCGCGACGGGAACAGCTCGACGAAGGGCCAGCCCAACCGCGACGAAATCCCCTTGGCAAAGCTGGTTTTCCCGGTCCCGGGGGGCCCAAAGAGGATCACCGCCTTGGGCGGGCGCACGCCATAGCGGTCGGCGATCTCCGGGTGGGCCAGCGGAGCAATGATCCGCTGCTCGATGATCTGCTTTTCCTGCTCCATCCCAGCCAACTCCTGCCAAAGCCCCGCCGGCAGCAGTCGCCCGCCCAGCTCCGCAAGCAGATTGGCCTGCTCTGGTCGCAGGTGTTCGACCGTCTCGTAGTACGCCAACCCGCCGCGGCGGGTGTAGCCCGAGTTCTCCAACGCCACCGAGCCCGTGGCTCCCTCGGGCAGGATGGTGCAGATTTTGCGCACCCCGACCGAGCGGAGTCGCCGTTCCAGATCGGCCAGCAGCGCGCTACCGATGCCGCGATGGCGCCACCGTAATGCCAACGCGATCAGCAAGATCCAGGCCCGCTCGCCGTCGGTCCGGGCAACGGCCATACCGACTACTTCCTCGCCTACCTCCGCCACCACCGCCGGCTGGCCGGCCCGTGCGGCGGCCATCACCTCGGCAACGGTGAACACCGGCTCCGGTGAGCCGGGGGTACGACTTTGGTCCCACACCTGGATCGCCTGGTCCAGGTCGTCGTCGTCATAGTCACGCAGTCGCCATAGCGGCATCATCCAACGGTAACGCCATGGCGCGGTTAGGCATATCGTCGTCATGCAAGGACACCTCGATGGGGAACCACATGACGAACGCCGACGCGGCATGCTTGCCCTCTGGCGCCGGCTGCGGATCGTGCGACGACGGGATCTGCAGCACGACGGTGGGTCGGCCGGCGCGATTCCGCGACGGCACTCCTCCCACTGCTGCTGCACTTCTTCCGGGGTGCAGGTTAACCATTTCTGGCCCCCGGCGCGCGTGATTGAGGAGGGTCCGGTGGCCACCGACGGGCTTGGCCCCACCGCGGCCATAGCGCGCCTTTGAGGGATTCAGCGGTTGATAGTTCTCACTTATTGACTTATCGAAACCATGGATTTGCTGAATGCGAAGTGCTGTCCTAAGGTCCCCTGTGGCTGTCACGCTTAACGCCTGGTGCTGACTAATTTCTCAGCGCCAAGGTTCAAAGTTGGATCCCGATTTGCCTCGCCTTGTCCGTTGGCGTAGTGCTTCTGCTTCATGGCGGAGGCGGCTGAGCCCCAACATTGTATTCTGATTGATTGCGACGAAAGAACGTATCATGCCGCGACCGTCCCAAGACCCCATATTTACCGGCGAAGGCAAGGCAACTGGATCCGACCGGCGGCATTGCTCGACCCGGGCAGCTACGGCGAAGCGGGGCAGGCGAAGCGCTGCGGTCGCTTTAGGGGCGTTGGCGCTGACGAGCGGGGTGACCGCCGCGATCGACGCCACCAGCAATGGTGCTCAACTCCGCGCCGGCAGGCTGACGATCGCGCTGAGCGCCCATGACGGATTCAAACTCGACACCTGTACTACGTCCGGTTCCGGTTCCATCGATATCTCCGGTTCGAGCGGCGGCTCAGCTAACTCCGCAAACGCTCAAGACGGCGCCAGCAGCACAACTACCTATCATGACCCCACGCCCGAAACTCAATCTGCGACCTTAGGCGGTCAGCAATTATTCATTATTGATGACTACGACCACTCAATTACCAGACCGACAGACTTGATCATCGAAAATAATGTCAATAGTGATGTGGGCCAGAGTTTTTCTCCGCCCGAGATGAGGCTTGAGACTCTGCCCAACCCTTTCGGAGCGACTACATACGAGGGTGAAGTCGACCCTGAATGGCTTTACTTTGAGCTAGGCCCGGGTAATAATCCGCCCACACTGGGTCAGGCTTATAAGGGTGACATGTATGATTCCGAAGATAATAATTGGCAGCAGGACGATCCGCGAGACTACGAGTTCCGTTATTTTGTCAAACACGACGTCCCTCATGGTTACTACACCTCAAAAGCATTTCCTACCGGCGAAGAAGCCGGCCCCACAGTTTACGTTGAAGTAGATGAAGAGTGAGCGCCGCGACCAGTGCAGGTTGTGAAACGATACCGATCTCAGTTGATCTCGCGGCCGGGATGACGACGGTCACCGCGGGACCTGAACCCGGCTCCGGCGATCCCGGAGTGCGGCTTTGGCCCCACACCTGGATCGCCGGGTGCAGGGCGTAGTCACGCAATCGCCATACCGGCATCACCTAACGGTATGGGTGTCGCCGGGCTACGCACATTACCGTCGTAATGCAAGGATCACCGGGAACACCCGAGCAAGCCATTGAGGGAGGGGCCGGTGGCCAGCGACGTCACCTACATCCGCACCGATCCCGACCTGCCGCCCGTCGCGATCATCGACCGCTCGCCGATCACCGTAAAGCACAAGGTCTTTTTCGCCGTTATCGCGGTGATCGGCGCAGTCGCCTGGACGGTTATCGCGTTGGTCCGCGGCGAAACGGTCAACGCCGTCTGGGTGGTGGTCGCGGCGGGATGCACCTACATCGTCGCGTTCCGCTTCTATGCACGGTTCATCGAAGCGAGAATCGTCGCGCCGCGCGACGATCATGCCACCCCGGCCGAGCACTTGCAGGACGGTATGGACTACGTGCCGACCGATCGACGGGTGGTGTTCGGCCACCATTTCGCCGCCATCGCCGGGGCCGGCCCCTTGGTGGGGCCGGTGCTGGCCACCCAGATGGGCTATCTGCCGTGCACGTTATGGATTGTGGGCGGCGCGGTGTTCGGCGGCTGCGTGCACGACTACCTGGTGTTGTGGCTCTCCACCCGGCGCCGCGGACGTTCCCTGGGGCAGATGGTCCGCGACGAGCTCGGCCCCACCGCGGGCGTGGCCGCCCTGATCGGGATTCCGGTCATCATCGTCATGGTCATCGCGGTGCTGGCACTGGTGGTGGTGCGCGCACTGGCCCAAAGCCCCTGGGGGGTGTTCTCGATCGCCATGACCATCCCGATTGCCTTGTTCATGGGCTGCTATCTGCGGTTCATCCGCCCGGGGCGGGTCGCGGAAGTGTCGGTGATCGGAGTCGGGCTGCTGTTGCTCGCCGTGGTTTCCGGTGATTGGGTGGCCCAAACATCTTGGGGTGCACAATGGTTCACTCTTTCGCCGGTAACCCTGTCCTGGCTGCTCATTTTCTACGGCTTCGCGGCGTCGGTCCTGCCGGTGTGGTTGCTGCTCGCGCCGCGCGACTACCTGTCGACGTTCATGAAGGTGGGCACCATCGCGTTGCTCGCGATCGGGGTGTTGCTGGTTCGGCCGATCATGGCGGCACCCGCGGTCTCACGGTTCGCCGGCGCCGGCAATGGGCCGGTGTTCGCGGGTTCGCTGTTCCCGTTTTTGTTCGTCACCATCGCCTGCGGCGCATTGTCCGGATTCCACGCCTTGATCTCCTCGGGGACCACGCCCAAAATGCTGGAGAAGGAAGGCCAGATGCGCCTGATCGGCTACGGCGGCATGATCACCGAGTCGTTCGTGGCCGTCATCGCGCTGGTCACTGCGTCGATCCTCGATCAGCATCTGTACTTCGTGCTCAACGCCCCGGCCGCACAGACCGGCGGCACCGCGGCCAGCGCCGCGAATTACGTCAACGGGCTCGGTGTGGCCGGGACCCCGGCGACCGCCGATCAGATCAGTCAGGCCGCTGCCGGCGTGGGCGAACGCTCGATCGTGTCGCGAAGCGGCGGCGCGCCGACACTGGCCTTCGGCATGTCCGACATGTTGCAGCGGGCATTCGCCGGCGTGGGGCTCAAGGCGTTCTGGTACCACTTCGCGATCATGTTCGAGGCGCTGTTCATCCTGACCACCGTCGACGCCGGCACTCGTGCCGCCCGCTTCTTGATCTCCGACGCGCTGAGCGACCTCGGCGGGCCACTGCGCAAGCTACAGAATCCCAGCTGGCGCCCGGGCGCCTGGCTGTGCAGCCTCGTGGTTGTTGCCGGGTGGGGCAGCACGCTGCTGCTCGGTGTCACCGATCCGCTGGGTGGTATCAACACGCTCTTTCCCCTCTACGGAATCGCCAACCAGCTGTTGGCCGGGATCTCGTTGACGGCGATCACCGTCGTGGTCATCAAAAAGGGATACCTGAAATGGGCCTGGATTCCGGGTGTTCCGCTGCTGTGGGATCTTTCGGTCACGCTCACGGCATCATGGCAAAAGATCTTCTCCTCCGACCCCGCGGTCGGCTACTGGACGCAGCACGCCCAGTATGTGGCGGCAAAAAGCGCGGGCAAGACAACGTTCGGTTCGGCGACCAATGCCGATCAGCTCGACGACGTCATCAGAAACACGTTTGTCCAGGGCACCTTGTCCATCGTCTTCGCGACGGTTGTTGTCGTGGTGTTTGTGGCCGGGGTTGTCGTGGCGCTCAAGGCCGTTCGTGGAACCGGCCGACCGCTGGCCGAGGATGACCCGGTGCCGTCGAAGTTGTTCGCGCCCGCGGGCCTGATTCCGACGGCCGCAGAACGCGAGCTGCAGCGAAAGTGGCGCGAATGGCCGACGGCCGCACCCAAATCTGCTGGTGTTTCCCGACTTTAACCTCAGACCGGATCGAACCGCGAGATCAGCCAGCGACCGTCGACCTTGTCCAGCGTCACCCGGACGCTGGATGCGGTGTAGGTGGGCGCTTCGGTGCCCACTATCGTCGTCTGGTTGACGAACAGCAGAACCACCGCATGATTCGGTGAGACCGAGACCGAGGCCGCGGCGGGGACCGTCGCAACCGCCGAAATCTGTTTCTGCTTCGCGCCGGGGACAACCACATCGCGGGTCAGCGACGTGTATTCCTCCTTGAAGTGCCCCGTCAACCGGTCGCGTGCGACACCCAGGTCGTGCTCGGCGGTCTCGGGCCGGTAGGTCAGCAGCTCGACCGTCGCCGCCCGCGCCGTCTGAATCACCTCGGGGCCGCCGCGGCCGTTGTCGGGCACCGACTTCAGAAGCCCGGCCGCCAGCGCAAGCAACAACGCCAGGCCCGGCAGCACACCGTAGGCCAGCAGCCGCGGAAACGGGATCCGGCGCGCAGGTTCGGCGGCGGTGGCGGTGTCGGTGTCGGCGCTCACCGACGGTGGCTCACTCACGGCACGAACTCGACGTTGGAGACCTTGGCCTGCGTGCCCACCTGCTGCACCCACAGCCGCATCCGCCACGATCGCGATTCCTCCTGGGCCGCATAGATGTTCGTGGTTTTCACGGTCACGGCAACCAGCACCTGCGCGTGGTCGACGGATTGCGATTCCACAGCCGCTTCCGTCACCGTCCCAACCGATTTCGACTGCGTCCGCACCACGACGTCGATATACGGCTGCGACCTCTTGGCAAAGTTGTCGTAGAGCTGGCCCGTTGCCCCGTCCAGGATGCGTTGCACATCTGCCGCGGCCTCATGGAAGTCGATCGTGGTCAGGTTCAGCGCGCCTTGGCGACCGGCTTGCAGAAACAGCCTGCTCTGCTGCTCGGCTTGATCCGACCGGTGGGCCCGCAATCCCAGGAAGGTCACGAGCCCGGCCAACGCAACCACCATGACGAGCCCGACCAGCACCGCGGGCCGTTCGGGGCAGCGCCGGTCGGGCGGCGCCTCGGTCGGTTCGCTCAATTCGGAGGCAGCAACATCGATTGCCATGTGCGCTCCTTCCCCCCGGCCGCAGCCAGGTCGGACTGGGTGTAGACGCGCCCATCCGGGCCCAGGTAAGTGCCCGTCGCCGGGTCGTACTCGGCGGCGGCTATCGGCAACGGCGGCGCCGGGGCGCCCGGTGGCAACGGCGGCGCCGGGCCGTCCGGGGCGGGAGCCGTGCCGGGTGGCAGCTGCGGAACGGGCTGGCCCGACAGGGTGGCGTTCGGGTCTCCCTTCCAGTTGTAGCCGTCGTTGAGCGGAACATAACTGCCGTCGCTTTCACACATCGCGACCGTCGGGGCTCGTTTTCCGGGCCGGCCCACACACGGCGTATTACGAACGCCGCGAACGTTGTTCGGCGAGTCCTGGGGCACCCGGCAGTACAGGTCACCGGCCGGGCGATCGGGATAGTCCTCCCAGGACGGCACTCGCCGCTGCTGGGCCGGCAGATAGCCGGTGGTGCACGGCGGCGGCAGGTTGAGCCGCATGTTGAAGCTGAGGAACACGCCCTTGTAACTCTGTTTGGTGTTGCGGTTGGGCACATCGATCGCCTGGATGGTGGCCACCGCCTGGGGCAACAGGACCAGCAACTGCTCGATGCCGGAGTGATAGGTGACCGCGACCTGGCCGACGCCGATCAGGTTGGACAGCAGCACCGGCAGCGTCGGGTTGACCCGGTCGAACAGCTGCCGGACCTCCGCGGCGGCCGGGCCGGCTTGTTGCAACACGCTCCGCACGGCGGGGTCGCTGCGCTGCAGTCCGCCGCTGATGTCAGCCAGATGCGCGGCCCACAGTTGAATCTCGTCGGCCGAATCGGTCTGGGAATCCAGCACCGGCTTGGACTGGTCGATCAGGGTAAGCAACGGGCCTAGGTTCTTGCGCGCTTCGATGGACAGCGAGCTGGCCCCGGTGACCAGCCGGGCGATATCCGGTCCGAGGCCCCCGACTGCGATATAGGCCTCGTCGACCGTCGTTTTCAGACTGTCGCGCGGGATCGACTCCATGCCCCGGTTCACCGTGTCCAGCAACGTGTCGAGATCCGGAGGTACCGAAACACGTTCGGCCGGAATGACATCCCCGTCTTTGAGCGGTGCAGAATCCCGGCGCGGCAGCAGCGTGACATACTGCTCACCCACCGCCGACTGGCTGTGCACCTGGGCATCGACATCGGAGGGGATGTCGATGCCCGACTTGAGCGAAAGCACCGCCGCCACACCGGTTTCGGTAAGCCGCACGCTTTCGATCCGGCCGACTTCGGTTCCCCGGTAGGTGACGTTGCCGCTGGGGTACAGGCCTGCGGCCTGCGGCAGCTCCACAGTGACCCGGTAGCGCCCGACCCCGAACATGGCCGGCAGCTGAATGTAGTTGAAGATCATCACCGCCCCGCCGACCAACGCGACGATCACGAAGATCGCCAGCTGGAGCAGGATTCGTCTCGACAACGGCGGCATGTCAACGCCCCTGATCCCAATGGTACGGAGCGACCAGCGGATTGCCGGCGGTGTAAGGACTCGGCATCTGGCCGATGGTGCGGCCCCACTGCAACTCCAGCTCCGTCAGGTTGCCCTCCCACCGGGTGCCGGTGAGGAAGGAAGCGTCGAGCCGGCTCAGTGTCAGGTCGATGATGGCCGTCAGATTGGCGTAGTCCCCACGTGCCCAGGTGCTGATCGTGTCCTTGGGAAACGGGTAGGTGGTCAGCAGGCCCAGCGAGCGGGTCAGGGCCGGACCGGCATTGGCCAGCGATTCCACCACCGGCTCAAGATCTTTCAGCTCCCTGACCAGAATGTCCTTGGTCTGGTTGGTCGAGTCGGCGGCCAGCGCACTGAACTTGGCGAATTGATCGAGCGCATCGACCAGCTGTTGCCGTTCGTCGGCGATCGTCTGAAGCGCATCGGGAATGGTCCGCAGCGCCCGGTCCAGCACCGGTTTCTCGTTCGCCAGTTGTCCGACCACGTTGTTCAGGCTTTCGGCTGCGACGATGATGTCGCCGATCTGGTCACCGACCAGACCGACATATCTGTCCATCTGTTCGATCAGGCTGCGCAGGTCGGCGGCCCGTCCGGCGAGCGCGACGCTCAGCGCTTCGGTGATGTCCTGAATCTGACCGATACCACCTCCATTGAGCAGCAGCGAGACCGCGGCCAGGGTCTGCTCGGTTGACGGGTAACTGCCGGCCGATGCCAGCGGGATCAGCGACCCCTGCGTCAACTTGCCCTGGGGTGCGACGTCGGTGGGCGGGGCCAATTCGATGTGCAACGAACCGAGCAGGCTGGTTTGGCCGATGGTGGCCGTCGCGTTGGCCGGCAGGTCGACGTCGCCGTCGAGCCGAATCGTCAGCAGCGCATGCCATCCCTGCCGCTCGATTTTGGTGACGTTGCCCACGGTGACGTCACCGACCTGCACGCGGGAGTTCTGCTCAAGGGTGCCCACGTCGGGCAATTGCGCCTGAATGGTGAACGAGCCCGAGCCGCGACCGGCGGTCCCCGGCAACGGGATCGAGTTGAGGCCTCGCCAACCGCAGCCGGCCAGGCCGGTCACCGCCAGCACCGCGAGCACGCACACCTTGCTCAGACGCCACCCGCTGTCCATCAGGAGCCTCCTTGCAAGGGCAGCAGCAGGTCGCGCAGTCCGGCGCCGGAATCGTTCGGATGACCCTCGGCCGGCAACGGTGGAATATCCACGGCCACGGGACCATTGACAGGCGGGATGTAGTCCGGGCGCATCCAGTCCTCGCTGTAGGTGACCTCGTTGGGGCGTGCCACCGCGCCGACGATCAGGTTCTCCCCCAGCGGCGGGAAGTTGTATTGCCGGTTCTTGATGATCGGCGCCAGATACTGGGCGCACAGCTTCGCCGACTGTTCGTAGCCCAGCCGCGACGCCGCCTGTATCGCGCCGCACAAGAAGGCAATCGGGTTCGCGAAGTTGTTGAAGGCCGGCGCACCGCTGAGGGTGCCCTGCGCGGGCTGGTAGATGTTCATGAAGTTCTGCAGCTCGGCGGGGGCGATGTGTAATGCCTGTTTGATGTCGGCGAGGCTGTCGTTCAGCGCCGTGGACACCGATGCCAGTTTGTCCGACGTTTGGCCCAGCGCTTCCCTGTTTTCGGCCGCGAAGCTACCGACGTCGCCGACGACGTCGGCCAGTGCCGCGACCGCGTCGGCAACCTCATTCGGGTCGTCGGTCAGCAGCCCGGTCACCGAAGCCAGGTTCTGGTTGAGTTGTCGCATCAGGTCGGTACTGCTCTGCAGCGCCGACACCAGAATCGACAGGTTCTTGACGGTGCTGAAGATATCGTTGCTGTGGTCGCCGAGAGCCGAAACCGCTTGGGAGAGTTTGATAATCGTGTCTCTGATGGTGGCTCCCTGACCGCGCAGGTTGTCGGCGGCGGTGTTGAGCAGCGCTCCCATCGCGCTCACCCCGCCGGGATGGCTCGGTTGCAGCATCTCGGTGAGCTTTGCCAGGTCCTGACGTAAGTCGTCCCACTCCACCGGAACTGCGGTGCGCTCCAGGGGGATCACCGCGTGGTCGGGCAGTTGCGGCCCGCCGGTGTAGGCCGGTGTCAGCTGAATGACGCGCGCCGTGACCAGCGACGGGGACAGGATCACCGCCTTGGCATCGGCCGGCACGTGGTACCTGGCCTCGTAGGAGAAGGTGATCTTGACCCGCTCGGGTTGCGGTTCGATGTCGTCGACCTTGCCGACCGGCACCCCCAGGATGCGCACTTGGTCGCCGACGAAAATGCCGTTGCTGTTGGTGAAGTAGGCGACCACCGTGATGGCGCGGGCCGCGGCGGCAGACTGCCACACCACCAATGCCGCGCCGATGACAGCGAGCACGAGCATGGCGGCCACACCGATACGGGCAGTGCGGCGGTTCATGATGGGCCGGCTTGCTGATCGGGTTTCGGAGTCCGGGGGGCTTCGCCCGGCGCGGGCACGTACACCGGCGTCGGCGTCGGGGGCGGCGGTGGGGCCGTCTGTCCGGGGGCCAGTGCCGGCGGGCCCGGCGGTGGTCCGCCCGGCGGCGGCGCCGACGGCGGCTCGCGGTAGGGATAGCGGGGATCGCCGGGATTGCCAGTGATCGCGTCCGGAAGGTTCAGGTGCGGCTCGCCGCCCTGACCGGTGCGTGGGAAGGGCACGGGCAACGCAGGTGTGCCTGGCTGACCGAGCTGCGGATCGGTCAGCTGCGACGGCAGCAGCACATTGGGGTCCAGACCAAGATCGGAGAACGCGGCATCGACGAACGGCTGGATGAACTGACCGGGGATCAGGTTGGTGATGTAGAAGTTGAACCACGGGCCGGTGGACATCGACTCGCCCAGCGACAGCGCGTAGTCGTTGAACTTCTTGATTGCCAGCTGGATTCGCTGTTTTCGGTTGTCGACGATGGTCAGCACCTGGTCGAGCTTGTCCAGTGCCGGCTTGAGGGTCTGGCGGTGATCGGCGATAAAGCTCTTGATTTGCCGGCTGACCGCCGAGATGTTGCCGCCGATCTGGTCCAGCGCGCGGCTCTGGCTTTGCAGCTGCGCCAGCAGGGCATTGCTGTCGGTGATCAGTCGGACTATCTGGTCGCTGCGCTCGGAGAGCACCGTGGTGGCTTTATTGGCGTTGGACAACAGATTTCGCAGTTGCGCGTCGCGGTCGTCGAGCGTCTGGGAGAACCGCGCGACGCCAGCCAGCGCAATTTTCAGCTCGGGCGCGGTGCCGGCGAAGGTGTCCGCCAGCACGGCCAATGATTCCGAGAGCCTGGTGGTGTCCAGGCCGCTGATGGTGGCGCCCAGATCGCCCAGCGCGTCGGGCAGCTGGTAGGGCGACGTCGTGCGCTCGAGCGGAATCGGCCCGGCCAACCTGCCCTCGCCGCGGGGAGTGATTTCCAGGATCCTAGCTCCCAGAACGCTTTTCGTCTTGATGGAGGCCTCGGTACGGTCGCCGAGCCGGATATGTTTGTCGACCTCGAAGCTGACCAGCACCTTGGGTCCATCCAGCGCGATGCTGTTGACCTTGCCCGCCTTGAGTCCCGACACCTGCACCGTGGTGCCGGTCTGCAGGCCGCCGGCCTCGGCGAAGTAGGCCGCGTAGTCCTTGCCGGCCTTGATGAACGGCAACCTGTCATAGGTCAGCGCGGCCAGCACCGCCCCGCCCACAACTATCAGTCCGACTATGCCGATAACCAGGGGATTGCGTTCGGAAAACGATTTCATCGCGGTGTGCACCTTCCCGAGGGCTGGCCGATCACCTTCACGTAAACCGGTTGGCCGCCTTTGCCGTTCAGCTTCAACAGCAGGTCGCACATGTAGAAGCTGAAGAAGTCGCCGTAGAGGCCTTGCCGATTCAGCATCTGGTAGGCGTCCGGCAGGGTGTTAAGCAGATTGTCGAAGTAGTCGTGATCGGCCTGGATGAGATCGGCGATGCGCTCCGACTGGTGCAGGATGTTGGCCAGCGGCGCGCGGCCTTGCGCAAGCAGATCGGCGATCGATCCAGCGGCCGCGTCGGCGTAGGCGATGCCGGTGCCGATCACCTGCTTGTTGTCGGAAAGGGTTGCCAGTAATCGGGACAACGAATCGACCGCCGTGGTGAACTGGGTACTTTGGTCACCCAATGAGCCCAGCACGGCATTCAGGTTGACGATGACTTGCCCGATCAGCTGGCCGCGGTCGGCCAGCATGTTGGTCAGCGCCGCCGTGCGCGCCAAGAACGAACTGATCGTCGCGCCTTCACCCTGGAATGCCTTGATGAGCTCGGTCGACAAGGCATTGATCTGATCGGGGTCCAGGGCGTGGAACAGCGGGCGGAAGCCGCCGATCAGCGCGTCCAGGTCCAACGCCGGCGATGTCTGGACCAGCGGGATCGTGTCACCTGGCTGGAGTCGTCTGCCGCCGGTCCCTTCCTCGAGCGCCAGATAGCGGCCGCCGATCAGGTTCTGGTAACGGATGACCGCTGTGGTGCCCACGGTGAGGACCACCGAGCTGTCGGCCCCGAACTCGACAATCGCCGTCCCGTCGTCTTGAATCGAGATGTGTTGGACCTGGCCGACTTCCACGCCGGCGATGCGCACGAAGTTGCCGCTCTCCAGGCCCGACACGTTGCTGAAGTGCGCCCGGTACGGCTTTTCGTCCCCGAATCGCAGGTCGGCGAAGATCGCCAACATGGCGACCAGGCCCAGCGTGCACACGACCATGAAGACGGTCAACCGGACGATGGCAGCGGGCAGGTTCTCTCTCATAGCGCTGACTTCTCCTGCGGCGTTACGGCGACGGGGTCGCTTCTCGAGGGAGTGGCGGGGCCGGTGTCGGCTGCAGCTGTGCCGGCGCCGGGACGACGAACGGCTCAGATCCCGGTGGTGCGGGCCCCGGTTCGCGCGGGGCGCCGGGCGGCGGCGCCGGCGGCAGGCCCGGGTACAGCGGGGTGCCGTCCGGTGCGTACTGCGGAGCGCCGTAGGGCGGCGCGCCCGGGTACGGGATGGGCCCGGGGCCCGGCCCACCCGGATAGCGAACGCTGGGCGGTTCGGGCTGCCCCCGGGTGACCGGGAGGTAGTCGGCGTATGCCGGGAAAGCGATTCCGGGGTTGGGCCGGATATCGAGTCCTGTTCCCCAGCCGGTGTTGGTAATCAGTTGGCGCAGTGGCCAATTGGCTGCGACGTCGGGCAGCGATCCGCAGCCCGGCTTACCGCCGGGCCCGCCTTTGGCGCCGACGATCGGAAGGTTCTGCGGAAAACGGTATTGGTCGGCACCGAACAGCGGTGTGCTGTCGATGATCAGCGAATAGCCGTTGGCCCCTCCGGTGGCGTCCAGATAGCCGGTGTCGAGGGCGATCTTGGCGCCGACCAACATGCACGTCAGCGCTCCGTGGTACTTCGTGAGCAGCCTGGTGGTCGGGTCGAGCAGGTTCACGGCGGTGATCAGCCGGTCTTTGTTCGGGCCCAGCATCGCAATACCGCTGCGCGACAGGCCGATCATCTCGGCGAGCAGCGAATCCAGCGCCGGCGCTTCACCGGCAATGGTGGCACTGGTGGCACTGGCCGCATCTAGTACCTTCAGGATGTCGTGCGCCGCAGCGCCATAGGTGTCACCCAAGCGCGTGACCGCCTGGGTGTCGGCCCGCACCGTTTCGGCACGTGGATTGATCGCCAGCAGCACCTCGTTGGCGTCGGTGATGCTCTGACCGACCGTCGCACCGTGGCCGCGCAGACCCTCGGCCAGCGCGGACAGCACCCCCGCCAGCTTCGCCGGGTCGATCTGATTGAGCACCTTGACCAAGTTGGCGAACATCGTGTTGACCTCGGTGCCGACGTTCTCGGCCCAAAGCACCGTTCCGGCGCCTAGACGCTGCGGGCTGGGGTAGCGCGGATACACCAGGTCGACATACTTGGCGCTGAACAACGTGGTGGCGCGGATGCGGGCGCCCACGTTCGCCGGGATGTATTGGATCTGATCCGGTTTGATGGCCAGCGTCAAGGTGACGTGATCTTTCCCGGTGGTGATCTCGCTGACCCGGCCCACCTGCACTCCGCGCAGCTTGACCTTGCCGCCGCGATCCATCACCAGGCCGGCCCGGTCGGATATCACCGTCACCGCAACGGATGACTTGAACGCCCCGGAGAACAATGCCGCGGTGAGCGTGGTGGCGCCGATGACGACGACCACCAGCAAGAGCGTCCACCACCCGGGATGCATTCGCTGCGAACGTGATTCCGGCATGACCCGCTCCCCTATCTGCTCGGCTATCCCGACAGGTTGAAATGGCCGGACTGGCCGTGCACGGATAGCGAGATCGCCAGCACGATCAACGTCAGCACGATGAGCGAGGTACGCACCGAATGACCGACCGCCTCGCCCACCCCGGCGGGCCCGCCCTTGGCGGTGTAGCCGTAATAGGTGTGCACCAGCATGATGGCGACGGCCGCGGTGATCACCGTCAGGAACGACCAGAGCAGGTCCGTCGAATTGAGAAAGGTGCGGAAGTAGTGGTCGTAGACGCCGGTGGACTGCCCGTAGACCCCGGTCGTACCGAACCGGGCGGCCTGGAATGCACATACCACCGCGATGCAATACAGCGGGATGACCACGACCACACCGGCCACCACCCGGGTGGAAACCAGGTAGGCCACCGACCGGACGGCCATCACCTCCAGCGCATCGATTTCGTCGGCGATGCGCATGGCCCCCAGTTGCGCGGTGGCGCCGGCGCCGATGGTGGCGGCCAGCCCAACCCCGGCCACCGCCGGTGAGATGATGCGCACGTTGACATAAGCGGAGATGAAGCCGGTCATGGCCTCCACCCCGATGCCGGACAGCTGGTTGTAGCCCTGCACGGCGATGACCGCACCGGTGGACAAGGTCAGAAAGCCCACGATCACCACCGTGCCGCCGATCACCGCCAGGGCACCGGTGCCCAGGCTCATCTGGGCAATCAGGCGGACGATTTCCCTGCCGTAGCGGCCGAATGCCGTTCGCATCTCGGCGATCGTCCTGGCGTAGAACGCGACTTGGGAACCGATGCGATTCCAGCCGGCCACCAAGCCGCCCGCCCGGTGGCCGATCCAGGCGAGCCGCTCGACCGGCGGGTTGGCGCTCATTGCGGGCCTACGTAGAAGACTGCCGTGGCGACGATGTTGATCACGAACAACGCGATGAACGAATAGACCACCGTCTCGTTGACGGCATTGCCCACGCCCTGCGGGCCGCCGCCCACGGAAATGCCCTTGTAGCAGGCGATCAGAGCGGCTGCCATGCCGAACAGCGCGCCCTTGACCAGACCCAGGATCAGTTCCGGAAGGTGAGTGATCAGGGTCAGGCCGGCCGCGAAGGCACCCGGGGTGACGTGCTGGACGAACACCGAGAACACGAATGAGCCGGCGAGGCCGACCAGGGTCACCAGCGACACCAACGACACCGCGACAACGGTGGCCGCCAGCACGCGGGGCGCCGCCAGCCGGCGGATCGGGTCGACGCCCATCACCCGCAACGCGTCGAGTTCGTCATGGATGGTCCGGGCGCCCAGATCGGCGCACATTGCGGTGGCTCCGGTGCCGGCGACGACGAGCACCGTCACGATCGGCCCGATCTGGGTGACCGAAGCGGTGGCCGCGCCCGTACCGGAGAAATCGGCGGCGCCGAACTCCACCAACAAGATGTTGAGGGTGAACACCACCAGCACCGTGAAGGGAATCGCCAGCAACAGCGTCGGAATGATGGAAACCCTTGCCACGAACCAGCTTTGCAGCAGAAATTCCCGCCACGGGAAGGGCAGCTTGAACATCGCCACAAAGGTGTCCAATGACATCGCCAAGAATTCCCCGACGGAACGCAGCGGCTTGGTGACGGTGTCGGATGAAACCATCAGCGCGGTGTCCCTTTCCGGTTGCGCTCCATTGCGCTCGGGCGTGTTGCTGCATTCTTGAAGGGACTATGGTCGCCACCTGGTACTTCGAGGAAGAGTCGTTTGTCAGAAGTGTGTAGACGAAGGTCCTCTGCAGCTCGAGTACCGGCCGCCCTCACCAGCCCACCGGTGCAACGTATCCGGCGGCCGATTGCCGCAACTGCCAGATCTGGGCGGGGCGCAATTCGCCGACTGCCTGGCTGATCAGGTAGGAGGCCTGATACTCGTCGCGGGTCTCGAAGTCGCTTTTGACCTCACTGATGAGCTGTGCGTAGCGCTCGCCGGCCCGCACCCGGTCACAGATGCCGTTCCCATACGCCAGCGCGGCGTCGGCGTCGGCCGCGGCGTCGGCGTCGGGAAAGTCAGGAAAGTCGGGAAAGTCGGGAAAGTCGGGAAAGTCGGGAAAGTCGGGAAAGTCGGGAAAGTTGTAGCCCGGGCGCCCCGTCACAGTGATCAGGTAGGCCACCGCGTCGGCGTGTGCAGCGGGTACGCCGGTGCATATCACCGCGGACAGTGTCAGGCCGAGCCCCGTGGCAGCGTATGCTCGGCCGGCGCACCGTATACGGCGACCACCACGCTGCGGTCCAGGCTGTTCTCCGACCACACGCCCATCTGCGTATAGGCGCAGTTCTGCATGATCGTCAGGTAAGCCGGGTTGTAGTACCACTGGTTGATCACCTCGATACCGCTGATCGCCAGGGCCGCGTTGGTGGCCACCGTCTCGGCGACGCTGCCGCGATAGCCCGCGGCGTTCGCGCGGTCCTGCACGGTCGAGCCATCGGAGCCCAAGTCGCCGTCGAGGTCGCGGTTGTTGAGCACGTCGACGGTGTGCCACTGCGCCGCGAGTTGCAGCTGCAGGTTGATCCGCACGTCGTTGGTGCAGCCGGCGTTGTGCTGCACGGTGTAGACATTGGCGACGACACCGTCGTTGAGCCGCTTGTTGTCCGCGTTCGCGGACGGCGTTGCGGTAAGCACCGCGGCCGCGAGCATCGCGATACGCGCCCGAATATGTCGCCGCCGTCGCGCGCTGTGGCAGTCACTCGCGCGATTCAGCGATCCATTTGCGAGCTTCGTCGACGTCGGCGTCGGCGAAAGCGCGGTACTCGCCGGGCCGCAGAAAGCCGAAGAATTGGCTGAATTTCGCCACATGCGCCATCCATTCCACGTCGGTGACCAACGCGGCGCGATCCCAGTCGAAGAAGTGGCCGAAACCGAGCTTCGAATCCTCCCAGGCCGCCCCGGGATCAAATTTCTCGAAATCAAGCGGTATCTCGCAGTAGATCCGCACTTTCTTGTGGCGGGCGAGCTTGTCTTCGAAATCGGGCGCGAGTATGGCGTCGTCATCGGATTTCGTGGCGTGCCCGTGAAACGCGAACGCGGCAACGTTGTCGGGGAAGCCCTCCAGACGCTCGATCACCATGCCGCCTCGCCTTTGTCCGCCCGATGCAATTGCGCTGCGGTCATCGTCTCCTCGCCGGGCGCGCTCGGCGTAGAGGCCAAAGTCACCGAAACACCCGACCCCGACGGCGCGCCGGACAACGCAGGTAGTGCCGAACCGCCCTGTGTGGCGCCTAAAATTGGGCACGATGAGAGTCGGTATCGACTTCGGCACCACGCACACCGTCGCTGCAGTCGTCGACAGAGGCAACTACCCTGTCGTGTCTTTCGACGCAGTGGAGGCGTGGCCGTCGCTCATTGCCGCCAACGCGGCCGGCCAGCTCCGGTTCGGCCTGGACGCCGCGGCGGTGCGCCACGCCCCGGGATGGTCGGTGCTGCCCTCGTTCAAACGCCTGCTCAACGACGCCGGACCGCACACCGAAGCGACCCTGGCCGGCCGCAATTATCCGCTGGCCGAACTGCTCGCCGGCTACCTTGCCCAATTCAAAGACGACCTTCGGCATCGCTCCAACGCCGGTCTTCGGCCGGGCGAGCCGATCGAGGCCGCGATCAGCGTGCCCGCCAATGCGTCCAGCGCCCAACGCTTTCTGACGCTGGATGCCTTTCTTGCGGCGGGTTTTCACGTCGTCGGGATGCTGAACGAACCGTCTGCGGCCAGCCTCGAATACGCCCACCGGTACCGCTCCACCATTACCGCCAAGCGCGAATACGTCCTGATCTACGACCTCGGCGGCGGCACCTTCGATGCCTCACTGCTGAAAATGACGGGCCAGGTGAACGAGGTGGTCATCAGCGAGGGCATCCAGCGTCTGGGTGGCGACGACTTCGACGAGGCGATAGTGAAGCTCGTCATGTCCGGGGCTAAGCTGCCACCGGACGCCGCAGCATCCGACCCGTTGCGGGAGGAATGCGCCGCCCGCAAGGAGGCTATTGGGGCGCAGACCCGCCGCTTCCTGGTGGATCTGACGGTGGTCGATGGGACCGACCGGCCGCCCTTCGCTTGCGGCATCGACGACGTCTACTCGGCCTGCGCGCCGCTCGTCGACAAAACCATCGACGTGCTCTCGCGGGTACTGCACGATCCGGCGCCGGCCGGAAGCGGCGTCGCCTGGTCCGAGGTAGCAGGCATCTACCTGGTGGGCGGGGCCGGCGGCCTTCCGCTCATCGTGCGGATGCTGCGCACCGCCTTCGGGGAGAAACGCGTCAAACGCTCGCCGCACCCGTTTGCCGCAACCGCTATCGGGCTGGCCGTATTTCTCGACACGAAGGCGAATTTTCATTTGTCCGAACACTTTTCGCGGCATTTCGGAGTTTTCCGCGAGGCGGAGGACGGCGCCGGCGTGGTATTCGACCCGATCGTGCCCAAGGATGCCGCGCTTCCCGCCGACGGGCGTTCGCCGCTGGTCGTTCGGCGTACCTATCGGGCGGCGCACAACATCGGTCATTTCCGGTTCGTAGAGTGCAGCCGCCTGGTCAACGGCCGTCCCGACGGGGACGTGACGCCCTATGATCCGGTCTACTTTCCGTTCGACCCGGCCCTGTATGACCGCCACGATTTGGGGCGGCAACCCGTGGGCCGGTGGAACGACGGCCCCGATGTCGAGGAACGCTACGTGGTCGCCCCCGGAGGTGCCGTGGAAGTGACGCTCACAGCCCAGCCCACCGGCTTCAGGCGCACCTTCCGCCTGGAGCGACACGCCCCCGCGGGGCTGTGACCATGGAGCTCGACGACGTGATGCGAACGACGTTCGCCGCACGCGAATTCACCGACGATCCGCTGCCCGACGAGGTGCTGTGGCGCATCTTCGACAATGCCCGGTTCGCGCCCAGCGGCGGCAACCGCCAGGGCGCCCACATCATCGTCGTGCGCGACGCCGGCGTCCGTCACCGGCTTGCCGTGCTGGGGACGCCGGCCGCTCGCCGCTATCTCGCCCAGCTGCGGGCCGGTGAAAACCCTTGGAACCCGGTCCATCCCAGCGATGTAGCGCAGGAAATTGTCGACAGCACCGAAGTCCCCGAGACATTCATCACCTCGGTTGCCAAAGCGCCTGTTGTGCTGGTTGTTTCGGTTGACCTTGAGGTGGTCGCGGCGCTGGATCAGGACCTGGACCGGGTCGGGATCGCCGCCGGTGCGTCGGTGTATCCCCTGGTGTGGAACATCCTGCTGGCCGCTCGAAACGAGGGCTACGGCGGCACCATCACCACCATGGCGATCGCCCGGGAGGAGCAGGTCCGCGCCGTACTGGACATCCCCGCCACCCACGCTGTCGCGGCGATCATGCCGCTGGGAAAACCCACCCGCCAGCTGACCAAGTTGCGTCGCCGCCCGGTTGCCGGGTTCGTCACCCGGGAGCGCTTCGGCGGCCAGGCATTCGACGGTTAAGCCGAGGCTTGAGTGTTCAAGCCGGCCGCGACATCGCGGCGCTCGCACCCGACCCGCCGACTGTGGCCGCACTGGCAAGCTGCGCGGATGCCGAGCCCCGCCCCGGGTTTCGGCGAGGTCACCTCATTCGATGGCGTCGCGGTAGATGTCCAAGAGCCGAAACCTAGTTGCATCAAGGTACTGTCCGAGCACGGCAATGACACGCTTTTGCAGCTCGTACCCGAGTTCGTGATCCTCTTCGCATTTCTGGCGCAGGCACTTGCCGTCGAAGCCGATCGCCCGCGTCATTTCGGCCGCGCGAGCATCGAACCGCCAGTGGTAGGGCGGAACCAACCACGACCATCCGAGGATGTCGCCGTCACCGAGTGTCTGCACGACCAGGCTGCCATGGCCGGGAGCAGAAGTTTCGAGCGCGATCTTGCCGGCCCGAATGAGATAGAACTGATCGGCCTGCTCACCTTCACGGCAGATCAACTCGCCGGCGTTGAAGCGCACATTCGCCGCGCACCCGACGGCCAACCGCAGGTGGCGAGGGTCCATCCCGCTGAAGAACCGGTGCCCGGCCAGCACGCGTTCGAGCGTCTGCACTGTAATTCCTTTCCTAGGAAGCTAATTCAGGCCACGAGCCCGGCGGCTTGCTCCAGTTGCGTCAACGCGGGCTCGATCGCGCCGGCGAGTTCGTCGATATCGTCGGCGACCTCCGGAGTGGTGACGAAGCCGAAGTCGATGAACCCGCGGTAGCTGAAGCAGGTGACGTTCAAGCCCACCTGCATGGTCAGCGGTCCGATCGGCACCAAGCTTTCCACCTTTGCGCCGGCGAGGTAGATCGGGAAGTCGGGCCCGGGGACGTTGGAGACGACGAGGTTTATCGGAGCCACGTGACCGCCGAGATGGCTGGCGGTGTACGCCCGCACGGCCAGCGCCAGCAAGCCAGGCGGCGTCGTGTCGGTCAGGCCCATGATCTGATGGGCGGTGAGCGCCTTGGCCATCTCCTTGGCCCCTTGGGAATTGCGGTAGATGGTGCCCAACCGCGCCGCGACGTCGGCGACATCGGTGGCCAGGCTCATCGTCATCGACGAGATCTGGTTGGCGGACTTGGAGTCCTCGCGGTGGGTCGAGACCGGGATCTGGGCGATCAGGGGCCGCTCCGGCAGCTCGCCGCGGTCCTCGAGATATCCGCGAAGAGCACCCGAAACCATTGCCAACACAACATCATTGAGCTTGACACCGAAGCTCTGTTTGACGGCTTTCACCCGCTCGAGCGGCACCCGGGCGAACGCGATCCGCCGCTCGGGCGTGAGGTCGGCGTTGAACCGGGTGATCGGCGCCCGGAAGAAGTGCGGCGGCTTGTTGGCCAGGCCCCGTACCGCCAGCTGCTGAACCAGTGTCTGCTGCAAAATCCGCGCCAGCCGGTATGGGGTCGCGACGGCGACGTTGAACATGGCGCCGAACGCGCGCCGCTCCAACCGGGGCATGCCGACTGCTGACGGCTGCGCGACACCGACGGCCGCTGGCCGGGGCTGCGGCGTGACGTCCAACATGATCTCGCTCAGCCCGGCGCCCGACACCCCATCGACGAGGGCGTGATGAATCTTGGTCAGGGTCGCGACCCGGCCGCGCTCGAGACCCTCGATGAACCACAGCTCCCAGAGGGGTCTGCTGCGCTCCAGCGGATAGGACATCAGCCGACCGACAAGTTCTTCCAGCTCAGGGCGCCCGCCCGGCGAGGGCACCGCAACGCGCCGGATGTGATAGTCGATGTCGAGCTTGGTGTCCTCGACCCACCACGGCCGGTCGAGGCCCAGGGGCGCGCCGGCGACTCGGCACCGCAGCAACGGCAGCTCCGGGAGACGAGAAGCCATGAGGTCCTTGAGCGCATCGAAACCGAAATTGAGCGTATCCGAGGGGTCACAGATCGCGAGGCCGCCGATGTGCATTGGGCAGGTATGGGTCTCGGCGAACCAGAACGCCGCGTCCAGTGCGGACAACCGCATCACGACGACAGCGTAGAGCGTCGCGGGCGGGGCAGCCACGAAAACGCGGCATCCGCCGGGATAGTTTCCCGGTGTGACGGCAAGCCCAGGCACCATCGAACGTGCAACGGCTGTGAGATTTCGCGCGAAAGTTCGCAGCAGCGACACGCTCGGCGCGCCATCGACCTCTGCGGCACCCTGCCCGAAATCGGCGGCCGAACTTTGAACACTAGATTGAGCCAGGTCAGGCAAGCCGGTACGGGGACTTGCCGACGTCGGCGACCCGCCGCGTGGCGCCAACGCGTGCCTTGGATCGGAAGGAGACATCCGCCATGTCCACCTGGCTCATCACCGGTTGTTCGACCGGGCTCGGCCGCGCCCTGTCCGAGGCCGTGATCGGCGCCGGCCACAACGCCGTCGTCACCGCGCGTGACGTCACCAAGGTCGCCGAACTGGCCGACGCAGCGCCGGACCGGGCACTGGCCATGGCTCTCGACGTCACCAACGCCGAGCAGGTCGGCTCTGCGGTGCGCGCGGGCGAGCAGCGGTTCGGCGGCATCGACGTCCTGGTCAACAACGCCGGCTACGGTTACCGCGCCGCCGTCGAAGAGGGCGACGACGCCGACATCCGCGCCCTGTTCGAGACCCACTTCTTCGGAACCGTCGCAATGATCAAGGCCGTGCTTCCGGGCATGCGGGCGCGCCGCTCCGGCTCGATCGTCAACATCTCCTCGATCACCGTTCAGCTGACCCCGGTGGCCTCCGGCTACTATTCGGCGGCCAAGGCTGCGGTGGAGGGCATGAGCGGGGCGTTGCGCGGTGAGGTTGCGCCCCTTGGCATTTCGGTCATGGTCGTCGAACCCGGGGCGTTTCGCACCGACTTCGCCGGCCGCTCGCTCACCCAGTCTGCCACGGTCATCGACGACTACGCCGCCACGGCCGGGCAACGCCGCATCGAGAACGACACCATGGACGGCAACCAGCAGGGCGACCCCGTCAAGGCGGCCACCGCGATCGTCGCGGCGGTCGAATCACCCGAGCCGCCGGGATTTCTGCTGCTGGGCCCCGACGCGCTGATGATCTACCGCTACATCGCCGAGCAACGGGCCAACGAAATCGGCACCTGGGAACAGCTCAGCGCCGGTACCAACTTCGACTCCTGACACCGGGACGGATCACCCAGTCCGTTGCACGGCATACAGCCGGACCTCGCCGTGCACGCCGCGCAGATGACGTGCGCCGACGCCCGACCACTCGATGCCCGCCGCGTCGCCGATCACCTCGCGTGCGGACTCGGTCACCCACACCGCACCCGAAGGCGCCGCGTGGGTGACCCGGTTGGCCAGGTTGACCGGGTTGCCGTACCAGTCCCCGGAACGGCTGATGGCGCGCCCGAACGCGAACCCCGCGCGGAGCCTGGGGACGTTTTCGAGGACCGCGGCCTCAACCAGGTTGAGCACCGTGGTCAGCAACTGCAGCGGTTCGGCGCAGACCAGCATCACCGCGTCGCCGATCGTCTTGACGAACTGGACCGGACTCATCACCACGTCATGAGCCAGATCGGACAGCCGTCCGGCGATCAGTCCCAACTCCTCCGGTGGCAATTTCTCGCCCAGGTGGGTGAATCCGACCAGGTCGGCGAAGGCGACCGCCACCTCTCGTGCGCCCGGCAAGGCGCCGGCGGCGCGCTCGGCCACACTGATCGCCTCGGTCTCGAAGGAATGTCGCAGTGCCAGGCGCAACAAGTCGTGGACCATCGGACCAAGCAGCGGCGCAGCCTGCTGGGCCAGGTGTTCGAAGGCCTTGGCCAGGTCGAGCTCGGTGGCACCCGGTCGCAGCGACGCCTGCAGGGCCGCGCGGCGCATTGCCACCGCCGGGCCGGTCAGGCCCTCGACGAGCAGCCTTACGACCAGTACCACCCGCGCCGGGTCCAAGCCGAGGTCGATCAGACGCGCGGCGTTGAGCACCGCTTCCGCGTCGGCGCGGGACCGCAGCGGCGAATCGGGATCATAAACCCGCACCAGCCCAGCTGCCCGGTGCAGGCGCTGCAGCAATTCCAGGCTGACGCCGCTGGCCTGGGAAATCTCGCGCGCCGACACCGAGGTTCCGTCGTCGCCGATGGCGCGATTGGCGGGCAACAGCATCGGAATGAACGCGCCGCGGATCTGGTCGGCGTCAAACCCGCGGTCGAGCAGCCAGGTGACGAGCTCGGCACGCTCCTGGCGCGCCTTGCCGTGGAGGTCATCGAGCAACCCCAGCGACTCGACGTCCTTGTTGTCCGGCTCCACTGACACCGCGTCAACGTATAACAACCTAGGGCCTTCGGACCCTCGTTACGGGCACGCCGACGCCCTAGCATCGGCTCATTCGGGAGACCGACAGCGACCCTTCCCTGAGTCGAGGACTCGATCATGACCACTATCCACACCGAAAAACCCGCTCCCGTCGAGGCATCCGCGCTCATCGATGGCCGCCGGCGGGAAATCGACGCGCTGGTCGCCGAGGCGGCCGCAGCCGCCCGCGCGTTCCGCCGGCTTGACCAGCAGCAAGTCGACGCGATCGTCGAGGCGATGGTGCGCGCCGGGGTGCGCGCGGCCGGCGAACTGGCCAGTGTGGCCATCGAGGAGACCGGCTTCGGCGTCTTCGAGGACAAGGTCGTCAAGAACTACGTGGCCACCGAGTTCCTGCACGACTATCTGCGCGGCAAGAAATCGGTGGGGGTCATCGACGAGGACGTCGAGCACAACATCGCCTACCTGGCCGAGCCCATCGGGGTCGTGCTGGCCATCACCCCGGTGACCAACCCGACCTCGACGGTGTTGTTCAAGGCGATCGTGGCCGCCAAGACCCGCAACGCGATTCTGTTCCGGCCGTCGCCGTATGCGGTGCGCTCGTGTGAACGCAGCCTCGAAATCCTGCGCACGGCAGCCGAAGCGGCCGGCATGCCGCCGGGGGCGCTGCAGGTCATCCCCGACGCCGCCCACGAAGTGACCCACTACCTGTTCAAGCACCCGCAAGTGGATTTTATCTGGGTGACCGGCGGGCCGAAGATCGTCGCGCTGGCGAATGCGGCCGGAAAGCCGGGGCTGTCCGTCGGTCCCGGCAACGCACCGATCTACATTCACAAGACCGCGGACCTCAAGGGTGCCGTTGTTGACATCTTGATTTCGAAAACCTTTGACTCCTCGGTTATTTGCCCCGCCGAGCAAACCTGCGTCATCGACGACGAGATCTACGACGAGGCGATCGCCGAGTTCGAGCGGATGGGCGCGCAGCTGCTCACCCCGGACCAGGCCGGGGCGGTGGCCGAGTTCGCCTTCGGCTGCGGCGACAAGATCTCGCTGGCGGCCGTCGGGCAGAAGGCGGCGGAATTGGCCGAGCGGGCCGGTTTCGCCGTATCGCCGACGGTAAAGGTGTTGTTGGCGGAGCTGCCCGCCGACCTGGACGAACTCGCCGCGCACCCGTTGGTGCAGGAAAAGCTGATGCCGGTGCTGGGGGTGGTGCGCGCGCGCAGCGTGCAGCACGCCATCGACGTCGCCGTGCTGGTCACCGAGCACGGCGGCCTCGGACACACCTCTGCGGTGTACGCCAACGACGAAAACGTCATCGATGCATACGCTTTGGCGGTTCGCACCGGCCGCGTCCTGGTCAACGCACCCACGTCGGTCGGGGCGCTCGGCGGGGTCTACAACAATTTGACCCCGACGTTCTCGCTGGGGTGCGGCACCTGGGGCGGGTCGAGCACCACCGAGAACGTCAACTACCGGCAACTGCTCAACATCAAGACCGTCTCGCGCCGGCGCACCCCGCCGCAGTGGTTCCGGGTGCCGTCCAACACCTACTTCAACGAAGGTGCCCTGGACAATTTGCGGGAACTCGACTGCGAAACGGTCGTGGTGATCACCGATGTGCTGACCGAGGAGCGCGGCGTGGTCGAGGCGCTGCGCGCCAAGTTGCGCACCACACATGTGCAGGTGTTCAGCGAGGTGACCCCGGAGCCCGACGAGTCCACGATCCGCCGCGGTGTAGCGCTGCTGCAGCGAGTACAGCCGGACCTGTTGGTCGCCGTCGGCGGCGGCTCGGTGCTGGACGCCGGCAAGGCGATCAGGCTGTTCTACGAGCACCCGGACAAGAGCCTCGACGAGTTGACGATGCCGTTCCTAGACCCCCGCAAGCGGGTAGCCGACTATCCAGTCGACCGTCATCGGGTCCAATTGGTCGCCGTCCCCACGACATCGGGCACCGGATCGGAGGTTTCGCCGGCGGCGGTGCTGACGGTGCGCGGCAAGAAGGAGACACTGGTCGACTACAGCCTGGTGCCCGACCTGGCCATCGTCGACCCGGTGCTGACCTCGTCGATGCCGCCGGCCTTGACCGCCGACACCGGCATCGACGCGCTGACCCACGCGCTGGAGGCGGCCGTGTCGATCTTCGCCTCGCCGTACACCGACGCGCTGTGCGCTCAGGCGGCACGGCTGATCTTCGACGCGCTGCCCAGGGCCTACCAAGATCCCGAAGACCTGGCGGCGCGCACCGCCATGTCCAACGCGGCAACCCTTGCGGGGCTGGCGTTCTCGAATGCGTTCGTCGGCACGAATCATGCGCTGGCTCATGCCGTCGGCGCCGCGTTCGGCATCTCCCACGGCCGGGCCAACGGCATCTTCCTGCCGCATGTACTGCGCTACAACGCAAGCCTGCCAACTAAATTCATGCCCGCGCCCGGATATTCGGCCTATGTTGCCCCGGACAAGTACGCGCAGCTGGGTCAGCTGATCTTCGGCGGACATGAGCCCGACGAGGGTCGCCGCCGGTTGTTCGCGGGGGTCGACGACCTGCTGGGCCGGCTGCATATGCCACGGTCGCTGCGCGACTTCGGCGTCGACGAGCAGGCGTTTCTCGAGGCACTGCCGGCGTTGGCGATGACGGCGTTCGAGGATTTGAGCAACCGCACCAACCCGCGGATGCCGTTGGTCAGCGAGATCACCACATTGCTGCGGCTGGGCTACTACGATGACGGCGGCCCCGAGCAGTCAACCGGAAGCTGAGCGACTGCCGCGATTCTCGTCCGTATCGACCACCGGCGAGGATGATGATCATGGCCAGCGGTCGTTTCCGGCGGGGAGGAGCACCATGAACGTTGCGGCGCTGGCGGGCACGATTGTCGGTTCGCTCGTGTTGCCGGTCGCAGGTCTGATCCTGCTGATCGTCGGAATACGGAAGCGTTCGACGTCGCGCAGGCAGGCGTCGATCGGGTACCCGCCGGGCTATCCGCCGGCGACGGGCTATCCGGGCGCTCAGCCGGGCTATCCGCCGCCTCCCGGCTACCCGCCCGCAGCCGGTTATCCCATGCCGCCGCAGCCGGTGCCGCCGAAGCCCGCCGGCACCGGGTTGATCGTCACCGGTATCGTGCTGCTGGTCGTCGGCGCGCTGGCGGTGGTGGGGACACTGGCCAATGCCGTACTGCACAGCAGCCGCCTGGCAATCGGCGACTGCCTGACCAATTCGATCCTGACCGACCCGCCCGATTGGCACCCGAGCAGTTGCTCGAATTCTGACGCGGTGCTCCAATACGCCGCCAACGCGGACTCGAACGGAAACTGTCCGGACGGCAAGCGCAACGACAGCAGCTACCTGTCGGCCGAGCACAACGGCGTACGGATGTGCTTTGCGGCCAACCTGTTACAGGGCCAGTGTTACGCCTCCGAGCACAACGACAAGACGGTCCGCGCGGCAAGCTGCTCCAGAACGGGCACCGTCAGGGTCGTCAAACGAATCGACGGCAGCACCGACGCGTCGGCTTGCCCCAAACACACCCGCGCCCTGACATATCCGCAACCGAAACGGACCTACTGCACCGAACGCGCCGGGACCAGTTGAACCCGCGCCGTTAGCGTTAGCCGGGCACCACCGTCGGGCGTCGGTCGCCGGACCCGATATCCTCTTCAATTACGTTGAACAGGAGTGCTTTTCGACGCGTGACCACGATGCCGACGATGCCCAGCGCCCAGACTGGGTACTGCACCGTCCACGCCAGCCGGAACCAGTCGAACGAGTAGTCGTCGGTGATCTCGAGGATCATTCCCATCGCCTGCATGACCAACAGGCCAGCCAAGGAGCCGGCCATGTTGACAATGCCCTTTGCGGTGCCCAGCGTCGCACTGGTATTGAACGTCCGCGCGAAGTCCAGGCCGATCATCGACGCCGGACCGCCGACGGAGATGACGATGATCAACACGACCAGCAACCACAGTGGAGCACGCCCCGGTAACGCCAGCACGATGGTCCAGGCCACGATGTTGGCGGCCACGATGCCCAGCGCCATGGTGGACCGCCGGTGCGGATGGTGGCCGGTCAGGATGCCCAGGATGAGGCCCGAGGCGATCGCCGCGACCACCGATACGGTCAGCAGCGCACCGGCGAGCTGGATCGAAAGCCCTTGGGCCTTAGTCAGATACGGCACACCCCACATCAATGCGAACACCGCGAGCGAGAACGGGGTGCTCAGGTGAGTGAAGAACCCCAGCCGGGTGCCCGGACGCGACCACACCGCCTTGATGCCAACCACCGTGCCACGCAGCGTCGTGCCTTCGGTGGCTATCGGGTGTCCCTTCGGCGCGTTGCGCACCAGCGCCAAGCCGAGCGCCGCCGACAGCACACCCACGGCCGCAGCAGAGGTGTATGCGGCGGTCCACCCGGCACCGAGCAGTATCGCCAAAAACGGCACCGCCGACAGCACCTGGCCCAGCTGACCGCACATGTAGGTCAGCTGGGTCACGAGCGGGACCCGCCTGGGCGCGAACCAGTACGAGACCAGGCGCAGCACCGAGATGAACATCACGGAGTCGCCCAGCCCGACAACCGCACGCGCGGCAATTGCCATCGGCAACGACCCGGTGAACGCCAGGACGAATTGGCCGGCGGCCATCAGCGAAGCGCCGCTGACGATCAGCGCCCGTGAACCGAAGCGGTCAAGCAACACCCCGGCGGGAATCTGGCAGCCCGAATAGACGATGACCTGCAGCACGACGAAAGTCGACAGCACTCCTGGGCCGGCGGAAAAGCGTTGCGCCGCTTGCATACCGGAGACACCGAGCGTCGTGCGGTCCAAGACGGCGACAATGTATGCCGCCAGCCCGACGGCCCAGACGATCCAGGAACGCACGGCCCCAGTGTCGCGTATCCGGCCCGATACATCAAAATCAGATATGTAATGTACATTTGTACATGTACGTTCGTACACGAGGAGGAGTCTTGGCTTATCTGTTTCTGATGTGCGCGATCTTCGCCGAGGTGGTCGCCACCACACTGCTCAAGAACACCGAAGGGTTCACCCGGCTGTGGCCGACCGTCGCCTGCCTGGCCGGTTACGCCGTGGCGTTCGCTCTGCTGGCGTTATCGATCTCGCGGGGCATGCAGACCGATGTCGCCTATGCATTGTGGTCGGCGATCGGCACGGCCGCCATCGTGCTGATCGCCGTGCTCTTCCTCGGCTCGCCGCTGTCGCTGCCCAAGGTCCTTGGGGTCGGGCTGATCATCGGCGGGGTGGTCACGCTGAACATTGCCGGTGCGCATTGACCGCGGAGCCCCACCGTCGCCCCCGTGACCCGGCCGGCCGCCGCCAGGCGATCATCGAGGCGGCGGGGCGGGTGATCGCCCGTCACGGCCTCGGTGAGCTGACGCACCGCCGGGTGGCCGCGGAGGCCGATGTTCCGGTCGGGTCGACGACCTACTACTTCAGCGACCTGGGAAAGCTCCGCGAAGCCGCGCTTGCGCACGTCGCGAGGAGCGCCGCCGATTGGCTGGAGCAGTGGCGGCGTGATCTCGATCAGGCCGCCGATCTCCCCGATACCCTGGCTCGCCTCGCCGCCGAATATCTGACCGACCTGGACCGGCACCGCACACTCAGCGAGTTGTACGTCGCGGCAAGTCACCGGCCGGAGTTGCAGTCCCTGGCGCGGCTGTGGCCGCAGGGCCTGGTCGCGCTGCTCGAACCGCGCATCGGCCGACGCGCCGCCGAAGCGGTCACAGTTTTTCTCGACGGCGCCACGGTGCACTCGCTGATCAGCGGCACACCGATGAGCACCGAGGCCCTCGCGGATGCCCTGGCTAGGCTGGTGGCCGATAGTTGATCGCAATGCCTCGTCGAACGTGACGCCACGGTCACGTTCGGAGCCGAACGTGACCGTGGCGTCACGTTGATGGCCGCCCGGCTCGCAATGTGTCGATCGAGTAGGCTCCCGGCCCGGTGAAGACCAGCAGGAAAAAGCCGAAGCAGAAGAGTATCGCCAGCACTCCGCCGTTGCCCGCCGGCGGATCGCCGATCGGCCAGAGCGAGCGCGGTTGGTGCATCCAAAAATAGGCCACCGCCATTTCGCCCGAGGCGATGAACGCGACGGCACGGGTGAACAACCCGGCTGCCAGCAACACGCCCGCGACCAATTGGATCACGCCGGCATACCATATGGGCCAGGCTGCGAACTCAACGGCGTATTTGGGCGGAACCGGCCAGCTGAACAGGCTCATCGAGCCGAAACCGGCGAAAAGCAGGCCATAGACGAATCGGAACAGGCTCAGCACGCCCGGCGAATAACGGGAGAGGCGGTGTTCGACATCATGCGCCACAACCCAACGTTACGGTCTGCGGCCGGCGACACGGCCGCAACAAGCGATCAGGCCACCCGCGGGGAGCGGCTTGGTAGTTTTTCGCTCCCGCGTAATTGGGAACTCACTATCGCATGAGCACCCCACCGGAGGTTAGGAGACTCATCGACGCCCTCGCCGACGATATCTACGACGCCTACTACGGCATCGAATATCGCGGACCTCAATACAGCAGAGGGCAGGGAATGCAGGCGGCAAGGTACCTGGCGAGAAAGCTGATCCGCCGCGGCTGGCGCAAAACGGCTGACTACTGCCTTCCTCGGTGCCCTCATGGGACGCCGACGTGTTACGACCCCGCGCCGCACGACCACTGCGAGTTGTAAGTAACGCCCTCGCCGCGTCCTCGCGGCTAAGTCGTAGCGAAAACAGCTGCGCGAGCAGACGCACGTCCGGCAAGATCGACAGGCTGGCTTTGGTCGACTGGGCCGCGCTCTGCAGGGGTGAACAAGGCGGGATTCGAGGCATGGACATCAACAGCGTCGGCGATGGCACTGCCGGTTCGGCACCCGAGCATTCGAAGTCCTACGCGATTCCCGCCGACCTCGAACAACGGCCCGTTGTGATCGTCGGAGCAGGCACCCTGGGCGCGCGCATCGCCCTGATGTTCGCCCTGGGCGGCAGCCGCGTACGCATCTCCAACCGCACGCGGGACCGCGCCGAATCCGCCAAGCGCTTCGTAGCCGACCAGTTGCCGCAGGTTCGCGACATGCTCGCCGTGTCCGACATAGCACCGGGTGCCGTCGAGGTGGTCACACCGCTCGAGGATGCCGTTCCCGGGTCCTGGCTCATCATCGAGTCGGTCGCCGAAGACCTTGCGATCAAGCGGCCGTTACTGGCCACCATCGACGGGCTCGCCGACCCGGACGCGATCCTGGCGACGAACTCCTCGTCCTATCCGAGCAGCCAGATGGCCAGCGCGGTCAACCACCCCGAGCGGCTGCTCAACATGCATTTCCTGATGCCGCCGCTGGCCAACAGCGTCGAATTGATGTCCTGCGGCGCGACCGACAGCGCCATCATCGATGCGCTGACAAAGCTTCTGCCCCGCTACCGGCTGACGCCATTCGAGGTACGGCAAGAAAGCGTCGGCTTCATCTTCAACCGCATCTGGGCCGCCATCAAACGCGAGGCGCTAATGGTCGTGCAGGAGGGGGCGGCGACGCCCGAGGATGTCGACCGGATCTTTCAGGACGTCTTCCGCTCCCCGGCCGGACCGTTTCGCATGATGGACCAGGTCGGTCTGGACGTAGTGCTTGATGTCGAGGAGCACTACGCGCAGATCCGCGACGGCATACCCGAAGGACCCCGCACGCTCCTGCGCGAATACCTCGGGCGTGGGCATCTCGGAGTCAAGAGCGGCCGCGGGTTTTACGCCGATTATGACGCCGGCAGGTGACGCAGGGGCCGGGATGATCACTGCGAACCGGCGACACTGCCTGGCGCCTCGACAGCTTGCGCGCGCCGCACACTGTTATCGAACTTCGACCACCGCCACGGTTCCGTCGTCGCGGTTGGCGACGTAGACGGTGTGGGTGGTCGGGTCCACCGCCACCCCGTACGGGTTCTTGCCGACGGGCACGGTGGCGGTCACCGTGCGCGTCGCCCCGTCGATCACCGACACCGTGTTGTCGTAGCTGTTGGCGCTGTAGACGGTGTGGCTGCCCGGATCCACCGCCACATCGACCGGGCTGTGGCCGACGGGCACGGTGGCGGTGACGGTCCGTGTCTTCCCGTCGATCACCGATAGCGTGCCTTCCCAGAAGTTGGCGACGTAGACGGTGTGGGTGTCGGGGTCCACCGCCACCTCGCGCGGGCCCATGCCCGCCGGCACGGTGGCGGTGACCGTGCGCGTCGCTCCGTCGATCACCGATACCAGGTTGTCGCCGGTGCACGGCAAGTTGCCGCAGATCTTCTCGGTGGTGACGTAGACGGTGTTGAGGTCCGGGTCCACCGCCACTCCCGCCTCGTTCTCGCCGACGGGCACGGTGGCCGTGACGCTGCGCGTCGAACCATCGATCACCGACACGTTGTTGTCGTTGCTGTTCGCGACGTAGACGGTGTGGATGTTCGGGTTCACCGCCAAGTCGACCGGAAGGTTGCCGACGGGCACGGTGGCCACGACGGTGCGCGTGGCCCCGTCGATCACCGACACCTGGTTGTCGAAGGTGCGCACGACGTAGACAGTGTGGGTGCCCGGGTCCACCGCCACCCCCGCCTCATTCTCGCCGACAGGCACCGTGGCCGTGACGGTGCGCGTTGACCCGTCGATCACCGACATCGCCTGGTCATCCCGGTTCGTGACGTAAACGGTGTGACTACTCGGGTCCACCGCCACCGCGTATGGCCCCTTGCCGACGGACACTGTGGCCGCAACGCGGTACGAACCCTGCCCGGTGGGACCTCGCCCCTCACTCGACGGCGCAGCCGAAGGCGGACTCGTTGTCGGACCCCGGCATCCAGATAGCAATGCGGCCACCACGACGACCGCGATCACCCAGGTGACCGCCGGTCTCGGCACCAGGCGTCGACGCGTTCTGGTTGGCGTCAGGTCGCGCTCGGGCTCAACCACGCCCCCGCCCCGGCTCGCACAGCTGACAAACACCGTCATACGCCGTAGCCACCTCCGCTGGTGCCCGGTTTTGTTTGGCTTGCAGCATAACCACCACAGCGTCGTGAGCGCGCTGAATCAGCAGCGGCGTTGCAACGGGCAGACCACGTCCGGGCTTTTGCACGGAGATAGCCGGCGCGAGGACGGCGCTCCGGGCATACCATCGCAAACCCACGGTTTGACCGGAACCAGCGGGACGCGAGTAACACGATGTCACGCTTTGCATACCGACGGATGGCCCATTGACAAAGCACTGCGCTGCGAGGAGCCTCAAAAGCGACCGTCGAAGTTGCGCCTCAGAAGACTATCGGGGGGTGGTCGCCAATACGGACGAGGCAATGACGAGTAAGCGGCGAGAAGTCGCCCCTGTGGGTGCCGATTCGGCCACTTCGCCCGTGGATCGAGGGTTCACTTGATGCGCGCAGCGCACGGCGCATCAAGCTGTTGATCACACAACACAACAAAGCAAAAAGGAGCGCACCAAAAATGACCAGCGTGCTTAGCCTCGGACATGCCGAAATATATAATGCGCTTCCCAATGTCGAAGAAGCCGACCAAGATCGGCAGTCCAGAACAGAATTCGACAAGTTCCTGGACGATTTCGCCGAGATATTGGTCGAGGCTGAGCTCCATAAAGCTGGGCTCGATAAAATAGCTGGCCCGCTGCTGCTGCACAGCCATTTCTCGGTCAACGACGACACCGCGATCGTTGAGCGGCCAGAGTTGCTCGATGATGGTCGTCCCGCGCTGGTAGCACGGCCCGAGGCCGTGACCCCTGAGGCAGTTGCGGTTCGGTGGAAGTGGCAACCCGAAACGGCTCAATTCCATCCATTGGAGTATTGCACCGACCCCGTAGCTGTTTCATCGGCCCACAAACTCGCTCAGCATACCGACTTTCTCAGCAGGGTTGGGCAGTTGCTCGAGTCGTACCGCCTGCATGACGTCATTGGTCTCACCGTTTTGCCCCGCAGCCTCGAAGTCAAAGAAGCGGGTTTGGTCTATTTCGAACGCTCAAGTGATGACGTGAGCGTTACCACGGTTGAGACTTCGTCGTTGCCCGGGATCATCACGGCCTGGTCTGCCACGATAAGCAGTGACGGCGTGCGAATTAGACCGCAAACCAGGTGCGATCTCACCACGAGATTTTGCGGCTCATGCAAATGCCTTCGGACCACGTGCGTATCCGACCCGCTTTAGACATCCCAGGTTCGTAGGCTGTCAAGCCGCAGCGGTTGTGCGGTGGGCCCAGGCGGTGTGCTCGTTGTAGGGCTGCTGCTGGCGGAGGCGGCCGTGCAGTATGCCCACGAGGCGGTTGCCCAGGGCGCGTAGAGCTTGGTGGTGGGTTTGTTCGGCATCGCGGTGTTGGTCGTAGAAGGTTCGTCCGCCGGGGCTGTTGGTGAGTGCGCAAATGGCCCATGGGTCAACCGCGTCGTAGAGGCGGCGGTTGCGCACATGGCGGGCCACGCGGCGTGTTCCTGGCCCGACACGATGGTCAGGGCCGAGGTGCCGGCGTAGCTTCTGCGAGACTTGGCGCTGGTGTATCCGTTCGGGTCGTCCCCTGCCTGCCCAAGCGTCTCGGTCGGCTCGTTTCGGTCGGTCGACCACGCCGTGCTCGGACGCGCGACAAACTACGATCGGCGTTCGATGACCAACACCGTGCCGTTGCCTTGGTTCGTGCCGTAGACGGGGCTGGTGACGTAGACGGTGTGGTTGCCCGGGTCCACCGCCAGCAGGTGCGTTGTTTCCCTGCCGCTGGGGAAGGGCACGGTGGCGGTGACCGTGCGTGCGGCGCCGTCGATCACCGACATCGTGTCGTTGTAGTCGTACGTGACATAAACGGTGTGGGTGCTCGGGTCCACCGCCAGGTCGTAAGGATGGGCGCTCGCGACGTGCAAGGGCACGGTGGCGATGACGGTGCGCGTCGCCCCGTCGATCACCGACACGCCGTCGCCCGCGGTGACGTAGATGGTGTGCGACGCCGGGTCCACCGCCAGGTTGCCCGGGTGGGGGCCTTCGACAGGCACGGTGGCGGTCACGGTGCGCGTCGCCCCGTCGATCACCGACACACCGCCGAGCGTGCTGACGTAGACGGTATGGGTGTCCGGGTCCACCTCCAAGCCGGTTGTGTCGCTTCTCAGGGATACGGTGCCGGCGACGGCGCGGGTCGTCCCGTCGATCACCGAAATCGTGCCGTCGCCGTAACAGAACCCGGCGTTGGCGCAGCCGCGTCCGGTGGTGACGTAGACCGTGTGTGTGCTCGGGTCCACCGCCAGGTCGACCGGGCCTTCGCCGACGGGCACGGTGGCGGTCACGGTGCGCGTGGCCCCATCGATCACCGACACAGTGTTGTCGGCGCTGGCAACGTAGACGGTATGGGTGCTCGGGTCCACCGCCAGGTCGACCGGCCCCTTGCCGACGGGCACGGTGGCGGTCACGGTGCGCGTGGCCCCATCGATCACCGACACAGTGTTGCCGGCACTGGCGACATAGACGGTGTGGGTACCCGGGTCCACCGCCAGGCCGAACGCGCCGCCTTCGACGGCCACGGTGGCAGCCACCGTGTACGGGCCTTGCCCGGCGGGACCCCGCCCGCTCGTCGACGGCGCGGCCGGCGTAGAACGCGCTGTCGAAGTCTGACCCCGGCAGCCAGATAGGGCCACCGCCAGCACGACGCTTCCGATCACCACACGCGTGCCGGTGACCACCGCTATCCGCATCAGTCGCGAATGTTGGCGCGTTCGGCTGGGCTCGCGCTTCGTCATGCGGGGTGACCCCCTCGCCTGCCAGTCCGGTACTACCGGGTTGCAGCCTAACCACGTGCTTGCGCAGCCGACCAGCACGGACATTCTTGCCTATGACTCAGGCGGTTGCCTGGGCGCGCGATCTGACGACCGCCGCGCCGGCCGTGCCGTGGGCCAGCGGGAGGACAGACTCAGGAGCAAACGCGCCGGACCCGACCCGGCAGAAAGAACCCGAGGCTAATGGCCTCGGGTTTCTCCGGTGGAGCTAAGGGGACTCGAACCCCTGACCCCCACACTGCCAGTGTGGTGCGCTACCAGCTGCGCCATAGCCCCGAGATGTCGTGCCCATCGAAGCTACACCACCGCCGGGAACCGTTCAAAGTCCCAGGCCACGACAGCTACCCGATGACCTGGTTGACGACCTCCCGCGCGGTCTGCTGCACCTCGGCCAGATGCTCGGGCCCCCGGAACGACTCCGCGTAGATCTTGTAGACGTCCTCGGTGCCCGAGGGCCGCGCGGCAAACCATGCGTTGGCCGTCGTCACCTTGAGCCCGCCCAGCGCGGCGCCGTTGCCGGGTGCCTCGGTCAGCTTGGCGGTGATCGGCTCGCCCGCCATCTCGGTGGCGCTCACCTGGTCGGCCGACAGCTTGGCCAGGCGCGCTTTCTGATCCCGGTCGGCGGGCGCGTCGACCCGCGCGTACGTCGGCGCACCGTATTCGGCAGCCAGCGCCTGGTACCGCTGCGACGGCGTGGCGCCGGTGACGGCCAGGATCTCGGCGGCCAGCAAAGCCATGATGATCCCGTCTTTGTCGGTGGTCCACACCGAGCCGTCGCGACGCAGAAACGACGCTCCGGCCGATTCCTCGCCACCGAACCCGATGGTTTCGCCGCTTAGGCCGTCGACGAACCATTTGAACCCGACGGGCACCTCGACGAGCCGACGGCCCAGCCCGGCGACCACCCTGTCGATGATCGACGAGCTGACCACCGTCTTGCCGATGGCGATGCCCGCCGGCCAGGACGGCCGGTGCGTGCAGAGGTACTCGATCGCCACGGCCAGATAGTGGTTCGGGTTGAGCAGGCCCTCATCGGGGGTGACGATGCCGTGCCGGTCGGCGTCGGCGTCATTGCCGGTGGCGATCTGGTAGCGGTCCGGGTCGGCGATCATCGTTGCGATGAGCCCAGCCATCGCGTCCGGTGAGCTGCAGTCCATCCGGATCTTGCCGTCGTGATCGAGCGTCATGAACCGCCAGGTCGCATCGACCAGCGGATTGACCACGGTCAGCTCCAGCCGGTGGCGCTCGGCGATTTCGGCCCAATAATCCACACTGGCCCCGCCCAGCGGGTCGGCGCCGATCCGGACTCCGGCCTCGCGGATCGCGGCGATATCGACCACGTTGGGCAGATCGTCCACATAGGCGCCCAGATAGTCGTGGCGCTGGGCTGCGCGCAGCGCCCGCGCGAACGGCACCCGCTGCACCGCGGAGCCGCCGTCACACAGAATCTCGTTGGCGCGCTTGGCTATTGCGTTGGTGACGGCGGTGTCGGCCGGGCCGCCGTGGGGCGGGTTGTACTTGAAGCCGCCGTCAGGCGGCGGGTTGTGCGACGGTGTGACGACAATGCCGTCGGCCAGCGCCTCGGTGCGCCCCCGGTTGTAGGTCACGATGGCATGACTGATGGCCGGCGTCGGCGTGTAGCGGTCGCGGCTGTCGACGACGGCCACAACGTCATTGCCGGCCAGCACCTCCAGCGCCGACACCCAGGCCGGCTCCGAAAGTCCATGGGTGTCACGGCCGATGAACAACGGTCCGGTGGTGCCCTGCTGCGCGCGGAACTCCACGATGGCCTGGGTGATCGCCAGAATATGGTTCTGGTTGAAGGCTCCGTCCAGCGCCGAGCCGCGGTGCCCGGAGGTGCCGAAGACCACCTGCTGCGCGACGTCGTCGGGATCGGGTTCGACTGCGTAATACGCCGTCACCAGGTGCGGCAGATCAACGAGGTCTTCGGGCTGGGCCGGCTGTCCGGCTCGCGGGTGGGCCACCATGCCACCAATTCTGCCCATAGCGCCATTGCCCGCGGACTGCCAGGCTTTACGCTGCGAAGCGCACCATGGGCACACCGGAAGGACTCGACCAGTGGCACGCCACGACTACCGGGAATTGGCCGCGATTTTCGCCGGCGGAGCACTCGGCGCACTGGCACGTGCGGCGTTGGCCACGCTTACGGCCCCCGACCCGGCCCAGTGGCCGTGGCCGACCTTCACCGTCAACATCGTCGGGGCATTCCTGGTGGGTTACTTCACCACCCGGCTGCTGGAACGGCTGCCATTGTCCAGCTATCGGCGGCCGCTGCTGGGCACCGGTTTATGCGGTGGCCTCACCACGTTTTCAACGATGCAGGTCGAGACCATCAGGATGCTCGAACACGGCCATTGGGTGCTGGCCGTCGTCTACACCGTCGTCAGCATCGTGCTCGGGTTGGTGGCGGTGCAGCTGGCGACGGTCGTGGTGCGCCGGGTGCGGGTGCGCGGATGATCTCGGTAGCCGTCTGGCTGGGCGTGATGGTCATCGGGGGCATCGGGTCGGTGTCGCGTTTCTTGGTGGACCGCGCCGTCGCCCGCCGGACGGCGCGGGCATTTCCCTACGGCACGCTGGCGGTGAACATCAGCGGTGCCGCGTTGCTGGGGTTTCTCGGCGGCCTGACGTTACCCAAAGACGTTGCGCTGCTTGCCGGAACGGCGTTCGTCGGCGCCTACACCACCTTCTCCACCTGGATGCTGGAAACTCAACGGCTCAGTGAGGACCGCCAGCTGCGGGCGGCATTGGCCAATATCGCCGTCAGCGTCATACTCGGCCTGACCGCAGCGCTGCTGGGCCAATGGATTGCGGAGCAGATATGAGTGCGCAAAGCCTGAAGTTGACCGCTTATTTCGGCGAGCGGCAGCGCGCGGTCGGCACCAAGCGGTTTCTGGCCGACGCGATGCTGGATCTGTTCGGCGAGCACGGCGTCGCGACGAGCGTGATGATGCGTGGTACCACGGGCTTTGGACCCAAGCACGAGCTGCGCTGCGATCGAACACTGAGCCTGTCCGAGGATCCTCCGGTCACCATCGTCGCCGTCGACATCGCTTCAAAGATCCGCAGTGTGGTCGACGAGGTGACGGCGATAACCGACCGCGGCTTGGTGACGCTGGAACGCGCCCGGTTGGTCACCCGACACAGCGGCGCCGACGCGCTGGGTGAGCTGGCAAACCACAACGGCGATGCCGCCAAGCTCACCGTCTACGTAGGCCGTCAGGTGCGGGTCGGCGGAACCGCTGCCGGCTACGCCGTTTGCGAACTGCTGTATCGGCACGGATTCGCAGGCGCCACAGTGCTTCTCGGTGTCGACGGCACGGCATACGGCGAACGTTTCCGGGCGCGCTTCTTCGGCCGCAACGTCAACGTTCCGTTGATGATCATCGCCATCGGTTCGGTTCCACAGGTGTCGGCCGCCGCTGTCGACCTCGCCGGCCTCGTGCCCAACCCGCTGCTGACCGTCGAACGGGTACGGCTGTGCAAACGCGACGGCGAGCAGTTGGCCCGCCCGCAACAGCTGCCGCCGACCGACTACCAGGGACGCAACCTGTGGCAGAAGCTGATGGTGCACACCGCCGAGGCGACCCACCATGAGGGCCTGCCGATCCACCGCGCGCTGGTGCACCGATTGATGCAGTCGCAGACCGCGCGAGGCGCGACCGCGCTGCGTGGTGTCTGGGGTTTTCACGGAGACCATAAACCGCACGGGGACAAGCTTTTTCAGCTCACACGCAAGGTACCGGCGACTACCATAATCGTCGATACTCCGGAGGCCATCGCCCGCGGCTTCGATATCGTCGACGAACTGACCGCCCGCCACGGGCTGGTCACCAGCGAGATGGTTCCCGCGGCAATGTCTTTGACCGGGTCAGCACGCCCGGCCGAAACGCCGCTCGCACAATACGACTACTGACGTCGTCACTGCCGCAGGGCCGGCACGTCGTCGAGCGTGCGCGGCAGCACATAGAGGGCCACGCGCCGATCCGCCAGCTCGTGTTCGCCGAGGAAGACGCACCCACCATTGTGACAGAAATGGCGTATCCCTTTGCTTCGATAGTCTGGGTCGAAAATGATTCGGCGACATTGCGGTTCGGCATTGAGCACGCTGGCCACGAAGTGTGGCAGCAAGAGCTGGGCCACCCCGAGGGTGATGATGTTCGGATCGGCCGTGGCTGCGTGGATACCCAGATCGAAGGGATCTGATTCGTACAGCGTCGAGATCAAATCCTTTGCGGCCCGGTATAATTCGAGGTACCCATGATATTGCCCATCCAAGCTTCCGACGAACGGCCGCGAGTAGTTGCCTTCGAGTTGGGCCCGCAGGTAACGCTGCCACTTCGAGGCCGGCCACACGCATTCCCACGCTCTGGCCAGGTGCGGCCGGCTCATCCACTCAGCGATCATTTCGGCGTCGGTATCCGGGTCGGCGAGCCGAAAAGCGTAGGGTGAGGGCACCGCCGGGGTGGGCGGCGGTGGGACGTCGCGGACCTCATCGGTGAGATCGTTCAGTTGGCGCGGGAAAAGCGCGTCGGCTTCGCTCATGTCAACGTGTCAGCCTACCTACCGCATCGGTTGCGGACAGCCATTTGTCGGCCAGCGCCGAAACCCAGTCGGCTACCGCACCTGCATCCGCCGGCGGCGCCTGGACCAGCACCAGCTCGTCGACGCCCAGCTCGGCCAGGGCCTCGACGTCGTCGACGTGGGGGCAGCGCAGGGCAACGGCCAGGGACAGCCCATCGCGGTCGCGGCCCGATTCGCCACACAACTGCTCGAGCGCGGCGACCCGTTCGCGCACCGCGTCAATGCCGTCAAGATTGAACCCGTACCAGCCGTCCGCCCAGGCCGCGACTCGCCGCATCGCGGCGTCGCTGTTGCCTCCGACCACTATCGGGATGCGGCGATCGCGCACCGGCTTGGGGTTGACCCGGACGCAGTCGAACGCAACGAAGTCTCCGTCGAACGACGCGACATCGTCGCGCCACAACGCGCGGATGGCGGCGACATATTCGGCGGTGCGCGCCGCGCGACGCTCGAAGGGCACCCCGAGCGCTTCAAACTCCTCTTTCAACCATCCGACGCCGACGCCCAGTGTCAGTCGGCCGCCGCTCAGCCGATCCAGGCTCGCCCCCTGTTTTGCCACCACGACCGGGTTGTGTTCAGGCAGCAGCAATACCCCGGTCGCGATCGCGATCCGCGACGAGGCGGCGGCCGCAAACGACAGACCGATCATCGGGTCCAGCCAATCGGCCTGGGCCGAAACCGCGATGACGCCGTCGTCGGAGTAGGGATACCGGGACTGCGGCCGGTCCACCATCACCACATGTTCGCCGGCCCACAAGGTAGCGAAACCGGCGTTGTCGGCCGCCGATGCGACGGCGTCGATCACCGTGCGGTCAGCGCCGGAACCGATTCCCAGCGCGTGCAATCCCAGCCGCATCCGACGATCGTCTCATGCGGCTCAGCTGCCCTTGAGCAGCTTCGCCAAGACAGCTGCGTGACTGCCGTCGACTTCGCGAGTCGCGGTGACCAAAGTAATGTGCCCGCTCTTGGCGAGCTTCCGCAGTTCCGCGAGTGCCGGGCTGCCCGACAGCTCCGCTTGGTAGCGCGCCTCGAACTCGTCGAACCGCTCGCGCCGGTGGTGGTACCACTCACGCAATTCCTTCGACGGAGCGACGTCCTTGCGCCACATACCCACCCGCGGGTCGTCTTTGCGGATACCCCGCGGCCAGATGCCGTCGACCAGGATGCGTTGGCCGTCGTCGGGACCGGGGTCGTCATAGATCCGCGTTACTCGCACCTGGCGCTTGGCGACCATGGACTCAGTGATAGAGCAGATTGCCGTGCTGGCTGCAGTAGCTGTTGACGGCGGCGAGCACCGTCGACTTCGCCTCCTGCTGGGTGAAGTTTCCGGGTCCGCCGACGAGTCTGCTGACTGCGGCCTGGTACGTCTGCGGGGTGGGGCTTTGGTCCAGCATCGCGCAGGTGGTGTGGGCATCGGCGATCATCGTCTGCAATGACACCCGGCCCTGATAGTTGACCCCGTTCTCCGAGAGCCACTTTGTGAAGTAGGAATCCTCGGTGCTCAGCGGGTCGGCATGGGAAATCGAGACGACCACTGGGCTGGCCACCGGGCGGTCAGCAGCGGCAGGGCCGCCAGCGATACCGCGACCGTGAGTGCAAGCCTCATGATCAGCCTCTCTATGAGCGTCATCAGCACCGGTGTCAGCAGGACCAACGCTACGCCGGAACCTCACGGTTGGGGCGGCCATGCTGGTATCGCACATATGTTCGATGTAGTGAGAATCGATTCCAGTGCCGACCAAACGGCCTTGACCGAGCGCATCGCCGAGCTGGAGAAAGTCAAATCGGCGGCCGCTTGGCAGGTCACAACAAGCGACGGAAACCACACGCACACAGCCGAATTCACCACCCCGACGGGCAAGCGATACCGGTCCGGCGCCCCACCGCGCAGAGCGCCGATCACGGTCAGCGACGTCGAGGTCCGCATCGGAATAGCGCTCGCGCGGCACGCAGCCTAATAGTGATAAGTGTCTGTCGGGGCGGGCATGTGCACCCGTTCGTCCTCGAACTCCGACACTTCGATGCCGTAGGCGCGGGCCAAATCGAGGATCTTGGTGGCCCGAGCAATGCGCGGCAGGTCGGAGCCGTTGCGGATCTCTCCCCCGTCGCGCTGGAATTCGACGAAAAACTCTTTGGCCCAGCCGATTTCGTCCTGCGACGGGGACAATCCCTCGTTCACCACGGCACATTGTTCGGGCGACAGGCAGATCTTGCCGGTCATGCCGAATTCGACGGAGACGGCGGTGGCCTCGATGAGCTTGAGTGGGTTGGTGCCGATGGTCGGTCCGTCGATGGCGCTGGGCAGGTTGGCCGCCTTGGCGGCGATGGTGAATCGGGACCGCGCGTAGGCCAGGGTGGTCGGCTCTTCGCCAAAACCGGTGTCGCGGCGAAAATCACCGATGCCGAAGGCCAGCCTGAAAGCGCCTTTGGCCGCCGCGATTTCGGTGATGCGCTCCAGGCCCCGGGCCGTTTCGACCAGCGCCACGATCGGCACGTTCGGCAGTCGCAGCGCCGTCTCGGTGACATGGTCCACCGATTCCACCATCGCCAGCATGACGCCGCCAACCGAGGTTGCGGCCAAAGCCGCGATGTCGTCCGCCCACCACGGGGTGCCGAAGCCGTTGATGCGAACCCAGTCGCCGTTTCCGGCGCCCAGCCAGCGTACGACATTGTCGCGGGCGGTCGGCTTGTCTTTGGGCGCCACGGCATCCTCGATGTCGAGGACGACGATGTCGGCGCGAGAGTGCGCCGCGGACTGGAATCGCTCGACGTGCGCGCCGTTGACCAACAGCCAGCTTCGGGCTAGAACGGGATCGATGCGGGAACCGATGTCATCGGGATCGGTCTCGGCGCCGTCCACATGGTCATACATTTGGTGATCTGTCGTCATCTTCATTCCGTGAGTTCGCTCGTGTTCCCTAAACCGTAGCGGCATCGGCACCGGCTTTGTCGACCGGCGTCAGCGCCGACGCTCGCGGCCCGCAGTCAAACGGAACAATGCGCGGTCCAGGGTCGGCAAGATCTCGGTGATCGCGATCTCGCCGGCGGTGAACCGCGCCACCAGGCCGTAGGCCAGGTTGGACACGATCGAGGGCAGGTCTTCGACGAGGTTGGGGTCGGCACCTTCGAGCACGGCCATCGCGGCGGGCACGACGGCGTCGACTCCCCGGCTCACCAGCCGCTGACCACCGGGGGCGGACCGCGCGCGGTAATAGGCCCGCAGCATGTCCGGGTGATGCTCCCAGGGTTCGAAGATTGTCCGGAACACGCGCATCAGGCCGTCGTAGATGGATTCGTCCGGTCCGGGTTGCTGCGTGGCCAAACCGGCGTAGCGGTTCTCGTCCATCCAGCGCTCGAGCGCCGTCAGGATCAGCGCGTCTCGGGTGGGATACCGCTTGTAGATGGTGGCCAGCGAGGTCCGCGCGCGCCGGGCGACCTCCCGCAGCTGCACGGCTTCATAACCCCCGGTCTCGAGGATGTCGACGACCACTTCCAGGATGGGATCGAGAATGCGGTCGGGCCGGCGCTCCGCGACGCCGGCCACCACTTCGGCACTAGCCATCCGCAACCCTTGCCCTCGCCCGGTAACAAGGTTACCGTACCGGCTGTAACAGCGTTACTCAACGAGGAGATTCTCAATGAAGTTGTCAAGCCGCCGCGGCGTTAGGCGCGGTGGGTTGGTAGGCCCGGTGGTCGCGCAGCATGGCCTACAGGATGTGGGGGCGTGGGCGGGCCACGGCGGGGACGGCTTGGGTGTGGG
>NZ_UPHT01000088.1 GCF_900566085.1 Mycobacterium attenuatum | reverse complement strand
GTTATAGCCCTTGCCGCCGGTGCCGCCGGCACCGCCGACGCCTCCGGCACCGCCGACGCCGCCCGTGCCCCACAGCCCGGCCGAGCCGCCGGCCCCGCCCGCCTGACCGGGCGCCCCGGAGCCGCCGGTGCCGCCGTTGCCCCACAGGATTCCACCGGCGCCGCCGGCCTGGCCGGTCCCTGGCGCCGCGTCGGTGCCGTTACCGATCAGCGGGCGCCCCAGCAACAAATTTGTGGGCGCGTTGATCAGGCCGAGAACATCGTCCGCGAGCGTCTGCAACGGCGATACATTAGCGGCCTCGGAGGCCGCATACGCGCCGCCTGCACTATTCAGCGCCTGCGCGAATGCGTTGTGGAACGCCGCCGCCTGGATGCTGAGCGCCTGGTATTCCTGCGCGTGGCCGGAAAATAGCGTCGCGATCGCGGCTGACACCTCATCAGCTGCGGCGGCCAGCACTTGAGTGGTCTGAGCTGCGGCCGCCGCATTGGCAGCGCGAAGCGACGAGCTGAGGCTAGCCACATCGGCAGCGGCCACGGAAAACATGTCCGGCGCTGCGATCACATACGGCATGGTTAGCTCCTAAGAGGCCATCCGTCGACCCCCGAAGGAACTCACATCATATGCACAATGGACGCAGAATTTTCGGGTTTTGAACGCAAAGGTGACGGCACCGGCGGCGCCACGCATCGGACGGGATCTCGGGGGCTTTTCCGCGCTGCGCGCGGCAGCAGCGTGACGGTGCTAGTTGTCCGCTTGACCTGGTTGGCCGGGTTGGCCGGGTTGGCCGGGTTGACCGGGTTGGCCTGGTTGACCGGGTTGGCCGCCGGCTCCCGCAGCTCCCCCGGGGCCGCCTGCTCCACCCTTACCGGGTTGACCGCCGGGGCCCGGTGCTCCACCCATCCCTCCGTCGCCGCCTCGGCCGCCTTGGCCACCGGGGCCGCCGGCGCCGCCCCGGCCGCCTTGACCGCCTTGACCGCCAGCTCCACCTCTGCCCCCGGCACCGCCTGCACCACCTCGGCCACCAGCCCCGCCAGCCCCGCCGGGCTGGCCGGGTTCGCCGGGCTGGCCGGGTGACCCCGCCGCGGGCGTGTTGCCGGTCATATTCGGCGGGCCGATTCTCGGGTCGGGCAAAGGGACATCTGTCTGCCTTTCTGAGCGCCGCCGGGTTTTCTACGTTCGAGTCAAACTACCCGAGCTGGCGGACGATTTGCCATCAAATGGCGGGCCGCCGCGGCTGGACTCAATTGCCCGTTGACCGGCAGTGCCAGCACCGCCGTGGGTAATGTTCATCGCCCGCACGGAAACGTCCCGGCGCTCGGTGGGTGATTGCCGCTGGCCGCCGCGCGAGAATGTGTCGATGATCGACATCATCGACATAGAGGTACTGCAGGCCGACGTCACGAAACTCGAACTCGACGCGATCACCAACGCGGCCAACACCCAGCTTCGCCACGCCGGAGGCGTCGCGGCAGCCATCGCCCGCGCCGGCGGGCCAGCGGTACAGCGTGAATCCAACGAGAAAGCGCCCATCGGGCTTGGCGAGGCCGTCGAAACCACGGCTGGCGACATGCCGGCGCATTATGTGATCCATGCCGCGACGATGGAGCTCGGCGGTCCCACGTCGGCGGACATCATCGTCCGTGCCACCACGTCTACTTTGCGCAAGGCCGACCAGCTGGGTTGCCGCTCACTGGCTTTGGTGGCTTTCGGCACCGGCGTCGGCGGCTTTCCGGTCGAGGAGGCCGCGCGGCTGATGGTCGACGCCGTTCGTCGGCACCAAGCGGCTTCGCTGCAGCGGGTGGTGTTCGCCGTTCACGGCGACACCGCCGAGCGAGCGTTCGTCGCGGCAGTGCAGGCTTACGACGACAGGTAATGCTCGACGGAAGCGACCTTCTGCGTCATCGCGTCGACGGCCCCCTGACGCCAGTCCACCTTGATCACGGTGCTGATCCGAGGCGCACGGGCGGCCACGGCCTCCACCGCGCGCTGCACCACCGCCATGACTTCATCCCAGCTATCGCCTTCGATCTCGGTGAACATCGAATCCGTCTTATTCGGCAGCCCCGAATCCCGCACCACCCGAACCGCTTCGGCGACGATCTCGCCGACCCCCTCCCCCACACCGAGGGGGGTCACCGAAAACGCGACGAGCACCGACATGACACGAGCCTACCCAGCAACGTAGCGGCCAAAGCCGGCCTGGCAGCATTGCGCCCATGAGGGTTCTGGTGCAACGGGTTTCCTCAGCATCCGTGGTAGTTGACGACGAGGTCGTCGGCGCCATCCGGCCGGAGCGGCAGGGCCTGCTGGCATTCGTGGGTGCGACCCACGCCGACGATGCCGGCAAGGCGCAGCGGCTGGCCGAAAAGCTATGGAACCTGCGGATTCTCGATGACGAAAAGTCCGCGTGCGAGATCAACGCGCCGATCTTGGTGATCAGCCAGTTCACCCTTTACGCAGACACGGCCAAGGGCCGGCGGCCGTCGTGGAACGCCGCCGCACCCGCCGCCGCGGCCGAGCCACTGGTGCAAGCGTTCGCCGACGCGTTGCGCGGGCTCGGCGCGCATGTGCACACCGGAGTCTTCGGTGCCCACATGTACGTGGAGCTGGTCAACGACGGCCCGGTGACGGTAATGCTGGAGCTTTGATACGAGAGGGCTGCCCGTGACAGGACCGGAATTCGGAGCGCTTCGCTCCGACGACGATCAGTGGGACATCGTCAGCAGTGTGGGATACACCGCGCTCCTGGTCGCGGGGTGGCGCGCGCTGCATGCGGTGGGCCCGCAGCCACTGGTCCGGGACGAATACGCGCGATCCTTCGTCACCGCCTCGGCGGACCCGTATCTGACCGGGCTGCTTGCCAGCCCGGCAACCTCCGCCGACCAGACGGCGTTTCCCCGCCTCTATGGCGTACAGACCCGGTTTTTCGACGACTTCTTCCGGTCGGCGGCCGAGGCCGGCGTTCAGCAGGCGGTGATCGTCGCCGCCGGCCTGGACTCACGCACTTACCGGCTTGACTGGCCTGCCGGGACAACGGTTTTCGAGATCGACTTGCCCAAAGTCCTGGAGTTCAAAGCGCAGGTGTTGGCTCGGCACGGCGCCGAGCCCAAAGCCCACCGAGCCGAGGTCGCCGCCGACCTGCGCACCGACTGGCCGACGCCACTCAAAGCCGCCGGCTTCGATCCGCGACAGCCCAGCGCCTGGTCGGTGGAGGGGCTCTTGATGTACCTGAACGGCGACGCGCAAAACCTACTCTTTGCAAGGATCGACGAACTGTCGGCACCCGGCAGCCGAGTTGCCGTGGGCGCCTTGGGCACCCGCCTTGACCATCAACAGCTCGCCGCTCTGGAAGCCGCCCATCCGGGGGTGAATCTGTTCGGCGAAGTGGATTTCTCGGCGCTCAGCTATGACGACAAGACCGACCCGGCACAATGGCTGGCCGCCCGCGGATGGGCCGTCGAGCCGGTCCGCAGCACGCTCGAGTTGCAGGCCGGCTATGGAATGACACCCCCGGATGTGGACGTCAAGGTCGACAGTGTCATGCACTCCCAATACATCACGGCTACTAAGGCCGGAGCATGACCTTCACATTGTCGCCCGACCGAGACCCCGCTATCGCATAGCCCTGGGCCGCTTCGTCCAACGGCAGTGTGGTGGTGAAGATCCCATCCACGTCAAGACGGCCGGACTGAAGCAGCGCAATCAACTCCGGCCAGGTGCGCTGCACCGGCGCGATCGTCAGTCGCAGGGTGATGCTGCGCAGCAAACACGCCAGCGCCGGCAGCGGAAACGGCTGCAGGTCATGGACCCCGACAACCGAGACGGTGCCACCGGGCCGCACCGCGCTGAGTGCGTCCGTCAGCGACGCGTCGGTGCCGACGGCGTCGATCACCGAGTCGGCTCCACGGCCACCCGTCGCGGCCAGAACGGCCTCGACCGCCGGCGAGCCGACCGGCGTCGCACCCCATGCCGCGGCCCGGCCCAGCCGCCCGTCAACCCGATCCGCAGCGAAAACCGTTGCCGCGCCTTGGAGGAACGCGCAGCGCAGCGCGCACAGCCCCACCGCGCCCAGACCGATGACCGCCACCGTGCCGCCGAACGGGATGTCGGCCCGGCGGGCGGCCGCCCATCCCGTGGCGAGATTGTCGGTGAGCAGCAGCGCCTGCTCGGTGGTGATCCCGTCGGGAACCTTGAGCACCTGGAAGTCAGCGGCAGGCACCGCCAGCAGGTCGGCCTGCGCGCCGCCCAGCGCACCGGAGCCGAAAACCTGTGGGCCCAAACGACATCTGGCCGGGTCGCCGGTGGCGCATCCCTCGCAGCCGCCGCAGCCGGCCACCGAGGACACCATGACCTGGTCGCCGACCGCGACGGTACGCACCTGCGGTCCGGTTTCGACGACAGTGCCGACCGCCTCGTGACCGAGGGCCACGGGCGCGGCAAGTGGATACTCGCCGTCGTAGAAGTGCAGATCGGAACCGCAGATGCCGGCAGCGCCCACCGCGACGATGATTCCGTCGGGCCCGGTAAGCGCCGGGTCCGGACGGGTGTCGACCCGGACGCTTCCCGGCCCGTCGATGACTACCGCGCGCATGTCGAAGTGCTCACTTTCTCTGTCGCAGCACGAATTGCGACCAGTCCGGTTCGCGTACCGCGGCCCAGTACTGGCTCAGGCGCCACGGACTGACAGTGTGGATTTCCCCGTCGGCGTTCTTGAAATAGGAGTGTTTGACGGCCGGATGCGACCACACCATCTGCTGGATTTCGGCCTGCGTGCGCTGATGCCAGTCAGCGGCGGCTTGGGCCGTCGGCTCCATCGAATGCACGTTGCTGGTGATCAGGTGTTCCAGGCAGCGATTGATGTAGCGCATCTGGAGTTCGGACTGGAAGATCAAGCTGCCGCCATGGGCCAGATGAGTTCCGGGCCCGTAGATGAGGAAGAGATTGGGAAAGTCCGGAACCGTGATGCCAAGGTAGGCGCAGGGCCGGGCGCCCCACCTCTCGCGCAGGTCAATGCCGTTGCGGCCCACGATCTTCAGCGGCCACAGCACGTCGGTATGACGGAACCCGGTGGCATACACGATGACGTCGGCGCGGTATTCGTGGCCGTCATCGGTGACGATCCCGTGACGGGAGATCCGCCGGATCGGCGCGCGGATCAGTTCGACGTTGTCCCGCTTCAGGGTCTGCAGCCAGCTGCCGTTGTCCTGCAAAGTTCGCTTACCGGTGGCCGGATAGTCGGGCATCACCTTGGCCAACAGCTCGTGGTCGTCGCCGACCTGGCCGGTAATCCACTGGCTGAACATCATCCGGGCGGCGGCGTTCATCTGGCTGACGGCATAGTCCTGATCAGCGTAATCCGGGTCGGTCCGCGCCGCGTCGAGACCCTTGTCGGCTCCCGGCCACAGCAGCAGGAATCGATACCACCGGCCATAGAACGGCAGGTGCCGCGTCGCCCAGCGCACGCCGTCGCCCACTTCGTCGTGATACATCGGGTTGGGGAACATCCATTGGGCGGTGCGCTGGAAGACGGTGAGACGCTCGACATCGCCGGCGATCGCCGGCGCGATCTGAAAGCCGCTGGCACCTGCCCCGACGAGCGCAACGCGCTTGCCGGTCACGTCGACGGAGTGATCCCAAGCCGCGGAGTGAAACGACGGCCCCTCGAACGTGTCAGCACCGTCGAATGACGGGATATGCGGTCGGTTCAGCTGACCGACCGCGGTGATGACAGCCCGCGCACTCACGCTGGTCTGGCCGTCGGGCGAGCCCAGCAAGACACTCCACATGCCCTCGGCGTCGTCCCATTCGGCCGCCAGCGCTTCGGTGTTCCACCGCACGTGCTCGGCGACGCCATACTTGTCCATGACCTGCGTGAAATAGTCTTGTAGTTCGCCCTGTTCGGCGAAGAAGTGTGTCCAGTCGTCGTTGGGTTCGAAGCTGTAACAATAGAAATGGTTCGCCACGTCCACGCGGGCCCCGGGATAGGTGTTCTCCCACCAGGTTCCGCCGGGGCCGGCGTTCTTTTCCACGATGGTGAAGGGAATGTTGGCCTGTTTCAATCGGATTCCGGCCAGAATTCCGGATTCCCCGCAGCCGATCACGATCACCGGCAGCTGAGCCGCGCACTCGGACGGGATAGGTTCCGGCCGGCGCGGGTCGGCCCGGTCGAGATCCATCTCTTCCAGCACCAGCGGCAGGTAGTCGTCAGGAACGTGTTCGCAGGCCGCCCAATCCATCATCTCCCGGATCAGGTCGATGCTCAGCGGCTGGGGTTCGGGGCAGCCGCGATCACGATACTGCGAGATCACGGCGAGGCCTTCGGTGCGGGCACGGGCCTTGTCCTCCTCCGACATGAACCCCTGGACTTCGTTGAGGAAGAGCCCCATCGGCTTGAAGTCCCGGATGAAGCGGGGATCGCCGGTGATATGCACCAGCGACAGCAACAGCGTCGGGATGCTGACGTCCTCGAGCGCGGACGCGATCTCCGGGGTGGACGTGGTGAACGGCAGCCCGGCATACCCGCTGCGCATCGAAGCCGATCCTTTCGTGCGATCTCAATTACGATACTGGCAGTTTCGTAATTGCCGGCACTACGCTACCGCGCACAACCGCTCCGGATCAAGAGTGCCGGGGCGTGCTGCTGAACCAATCTGGACCGCGAACTCCTACGGCGGGAACTCGCCGTACAATTCAATGCGGGAAATTGCGGAGGGGCCCCGTAGTCGCTATGCTTCCGCGCATGTGTGCTGGCGACATATTATGTCCGGACGTCGCGGAAAATGACAGTAAAATGAAATTTGATCGAGACCCGACGAGAAATTTTGCGGGCGATTTAGCCGGGCCGGAGTGTCAAATTCACGGCGGGGCGGATACAAGGCGTGATACTTCGCTAACGAATGTCGTTGATGACAACGATGACTTCGCGGTCAACCCCACTGACCAGTTGCGGAAGAACTTGCCCTTGTACGACGAGCTGCTTGACTTGACGAAGACGGATCCCGGTAAGGCTTATTACTGGTCGGGGCGCGACGCCCATGGAGTTGGCGTGGGGCCCGATGGTTCCAGAATTGCCGAGCGTTTAGCAGCTGAAGCAAATGCCACGACACTGAAAATGCTGCTGGAGCGGCGAGGAATGGCGCCGGTTCCGGGATGGGACGCAGCCTTTCCGGATACGATCAGGTTCTGGGACGAAGCGGCCAGAGCCTATGCGGAGAACGCCGCCGGCACGGTAACGGCGATCGTGGGATGCGATGTCCGTCCCGACAATATTTGGCAGCGCGTCGAAATTCCTCGGCTTAGGAGCAATCCGAACGTCACCCGAATAGTACAAATTGACCCGGATTCACGCGTGTCGACCGTTATTTACGAGCGGACGCCAACGGCGCGTCCAAGGATGCCGGCGGTGGTGTTCCGATTAATCGACATGGCATTCGGTCGCCGGATGAGCCGATTGCTCGATGGTCTGAGTCGGTCGGCTTGAGATATTTGCTTGGCTTTCGGGCAGGGGCGTGGGTGGCTACCCGGCAGTATGCGTCGGGGCATACGTGCGCGGGCGAGAAGGCACGAGAAGGCACGAGAAGGCACGAGAAGGCAATGGTCACCGCAGTGATGGAGCCATGACGTGACGGCGCTTCTGGTCAATCCTCCCGGTGTTCGCGCCAATGGGCGCTCTTACGTTGGCGCACAGAAGCTTTGGGGTCCGTGGGTGTATTCGTCGATGCCCATGGAGCACCTGGGGATGATGTCGATCAAGGCCTACGCAGCCAGTCAGGGGCTTGATATCGCGACCGTCAACGGGTTGGTGGCCGGCCATGTGGGTGTGGAGCAGACGTGGCAGGCCATGCACGACGTTGCACGAGTGGCCGGCACGCCGGGGGTTGTCGGGTTTTCCTGCATCGACACATTTGCCGAGGTGGTGTGGTTGGCGCAGCGGGCGCGCGAGAGTTGGCCGGGTGTGCAGATCGCGCTGGGCAATGCGATCGCCACGCTGAACTACGAACGTATTTTGCGCCAATATGACTGCTTTGACTTCGTGGTGGTGGGTGACGGGGAAGTCGGATTTACCCGGTTGGCTTCGGCCGTGGCCAACGGCGACGAGATAGCAGATGTACCGGGAGTGGCGCGCCGCGATGCCCAGGGCCAGATCGTGTGCTCACCGTCGGCGTTGATCGACCTTGATCGGCTGCCTCGCGCGGCTCGCGAGGAATTGCCGACGGTGCTCGACGACGGGTTTTCGGCCGCCGTTTTCACCACTCGCGGTTGCCCGTATCGGTGCACGTTTTGCGGGACGGGAGCCACGTCGGCGCTGCTTGGCCGCAACAGTTACCGGGCTAAGTCGGTCGATTCGGTTGTCGACGAGATTGCGTATCTGGTGTCGGATTTCGATATCAATTTCGTGTCGATCACCGACGATTTGTTTGTCTCCAAGCATCCCGGTTCGCAGCAACGTGCCGCCGAGTTTGCCAACGCGATTCTGCGTCGAGGCATCGGCGTCAATTTCATGATCGACATCCGGTTGGACTCGGTGGTGGATTTGGACGTGTTCAGGCATCTTCACCGAGCGGGTCTGCGCCGGGTGTTCGTCGGGCTGGAGACCGGCTCCTACGACCAGCTGCGCGCCTACCGCAAGCAGATCATCAACCGCGGCCAAGACCCCGTCGACACCATCAACGCCTTACTGCAGGTGGGCATCGACGTGATCCCGGGAACCATCATGTTTCACCCGACGGTGCGCCCCGAGGAACTGCGCGAGACGGCACGCCTGCTGCGAGCCACCCAGTACCGGCACCCGTTCAAGTTCCTCAGCAAGGTCACTCCGTATCCGGGAACACCGCTGTACCAGGCGTATTCGGCCGCGGGTTATCTCGACGACGAATGGCCGCTGGGCCAATGGGAATTCGCCGACCCGGAGGCGGCGCGGGTCTACGCCGACCTGGTGGCCCGCATCGCGCCCGACGCGGACATCAGCTTCGACGAGGCGGAAGCATTCTTCCTCGCCCGCCTCGACGAATGGGACAACACCGCCGTGGATGGCGAAGCTCTTCGCTGCTGAGGTGATGGGTGCCTACCGGCCCAGCGTCGAGCAGGCAGGGGTGCAACTCGAGACGCTACTGGGATTTGTGCGATACGTCGGCGACCAGGCCGCCGTCGATGACGAACTCGGCCGCGGTGGCATATGACGACTCGTCGCTGGCCAGGAACAGCACGAACGCCGATACCTCCGCAGGTTCGCCGGGACGTCCGAGGGGAATGTTGAGCATATCCGGGGGCAGTTTGGCGGTCATCGGAGTTCGGATGAAACCCGGATGGATGGAGTTGACCCGAATGCTATTGGGCGCCAACTCCAATGCTGCGGACTTGGTCAGGCCGCGCACCGCCCACTTCGAGGTCACGTACCCGTGCACCCACGCCGCACCGCGCAGCCCCTCGATGGACGAGATGTTGATGATCGAGCCGCCGCCGGCAGCGATCATCGGATCGACCACCGCCTGGATGCCCAACAGGGTGCCGGTGACATTGACGTCGAGGATCTGTTGCCACTTGCTCAGGTCGAAAGTCTTGAGCGGACCGTAGTTGATGATCCCGGCGTTGTTGACCAATACGTTCAGCCGGCCGAACTCCCCCACCGCGGTTGCGGCCGCCGTCGTCCACTGCTCCGGTTTTGTCACGTCCAGATGCACGTAGCGCGCCGACCTGCCCAACTCGTCGGCCAATGCGCGGCCTTCGTCATCGAGGATGTCACCAACCACCACCCTGGCGCCCTCGGCGACCAGCAACCGGGCATGCGAGGCCCCCATCCCGCGAGCGCCGCCACTGATCAGTGCAACCTTGTCGTCCACCCGGCCCATGACGGGTCAGGCTACCGCAGCACCTCGTGGCCATAGAACCTGTTCTACTGCGCCGCGATCCGGCACGCGAAACAATGAACCGACGCACGGGCCGCCGGCGGCCGGTGCAGTTTGGCACCCGGAGGTGAATGAGCGTCGTGGCCCCGCTACTCACGGCCTGCGGCGGGTTCTTGCTCGCTGTCTTGTGGATGGACCTGATTTTCGACGTCCAAGTGCTGCGGTACCCACGCGCGAGCGGCGACCTGCCCGAACCGGTGCTGGCGTCGATTGCGGCCTACTACCACCGCGCGACGACCACGTCGCGTCCGATGAGCCGGCTGATTGCTCTGGTCATGTTGACCTTGGTGGGCGGACTGGTGTTCGAGGCCATTCACGGCGACCAACCCGGTTGGTTGTCAACGGCATCGGCCGTTCTCGCCGGAGTTCCGGTGGGGCTGGCCGCGGTGCACACGGTTCCATGCGCGGTTCGCCTCGGAAAGCGCGTCGACAGCTCGGCCCAACAGACCCGTCTTGCGCGGGCCGTCTGCCGCGATCACCTCGTCTGCGTCGGTTGCATGTTTGCGTTCCTGCTGCTGTGGCTGACATACAGCCTCACGCACTGAACGGCCCTAGTCGCGGGGTGCGGCGGCACCGTGGTGGCCGTGTCCGCAACGCCCGTACTAAACTAGAACACGTTTCAATTCGGCGAGGGGCCCAGGAGCAGGCATGCACACCGCCATATGTGACCAACTTGGCATCGAGTTTCCGATCTTCGCATTCACTCACTGCCGCGATGTCGTGGTCGCCGTCAGCAAAGCCGGCGGGTTCGGCGTACTCGGCGCCGTCGGCTTCACGCCCGAGCAACTGGAGATCGAACTGACCTGGATCGACGAGCATATCGGCGACCATCCCTACGGCGTCGACATCGTCATTCCCAACAAATACGAGGGCATGGACTCGCGTCTATCGGCCGAGGAACTTGCCGAGACGCTGCGCAAAATGGTGCCGCAGGAGCACCTGGACTTCGCCAAGAAGATCCTCGCCGATCACGGTGTCCCCATCGAGGACAGCGACAAGGACAGCTTGCAGCTGCTCGGCTGGACCGAGGCGACGGCCACCCCGCAGGTCGAGGTGGCGCTGCAGCACCCGAAGGTGGCAATGATCGCCAACGCCCTGGGCACCCCGCCGGCCGACATGATCAACCACATTCACGAATCCGGCCGCAAGGTCGCGGCGTTATGCGGCTCGCCCTCACAGGCCCGTAAGCATGCCGATGCCGGCGTCGACGTGATCATCGCCCAGGGCGGCGAGGCCGGCGGGCACTGCGGCGAGGTTGGCTCGATCGTGTTGTGGCCGCAGGTGGTCAAAGAGGTCGCGCCGGTGCCGGTCCTGGCAGCAGGCGGTATCGGCAGCGGCCAACAAATCGCGGCGGCCTTGGCTCTGGGCGCCCAGGGCGCCTGGACCGGCTCGCAGTGGCTGATGGTCGAGGAGGCCGCCAACACCCCGGTTCAGCAAGCGGCCTACGCCAAGGCGACCAGCCGCGACACCGTGCGCAGCCGGTCATTCACCGGCAAGCCTGCGCGCATGCTCCGCAACGACTGGACCGAGGCATGGGAGCAGCCGGACAACCCGAAGCCGCTCGGAATGCCGTTGCAGTACATGGTGTCCGGTATGGCGGTGCGAGCCACCAACAAGTACCCGAACGAGAGCGTCGAGGTCGCGTTCAATCCCATCGGGCAGGTGGTCGGTCAGTTCGGCAAGGTCGAGAAGACCGCAACCGTCATCCAGCGGTGGGTGCAGGAGTACCTTGAGGCAACCAACCGGCTCGACGAGCTCAACGCCGCCGCGACCGTCTGAGAGGCCTTGAGCCGTCCAAGCGCCGGCTAATCCAGGTCGTTGTCCTTGCCGGTGAATACTTCCTTGACCCGGTCGACGGCATGCGTCGCGATGTCGATCGAGCTCTGCACGATGCCGCTGGCGCCCCCGGCGATGTCGCCGCGGATGATGTCGCCGGCGTTTTCGACGATGTCCGACGCCTTCTCGACGGCGTTGGTCGCTATGTCCTTGGCAGCATCGACTGCATCTTTGGGATTGATGGCCATCGGAGGCTCCTCATTTCGTTGACGGGATGCTTGATATGACTGTAGACCCGGTGAGCGCAGGGCTTAGTAGTCGACCAGCGTGCGCCAGTAGTGCTCCGGAATTTCGCTGCCGGACCGCAATACGCGTGCCAGCCCGACGGCCATCGCAATGCCGAGCAGTCCCAGCCATAACCCGGCCAGCGCGATCATCCACCATAGGAGGGCGGTGACGGCCGGCCACGGCGACACCAGCGCCAGCACCGGCGCAAAGAAGAAGCCGGTCCCGACGTACCACGCCGAACCTGCGCGATCCGACGCCAGGACAAACCGCAACCAGCGCGGTATCGGTGACTCAGTTGGTTTGCGGTCGGTCGTCATTGCGTGGAATCAGTCGGTCATCCTTCGGGAGGGAAGAACCCGGCCCCGGTGAACCACCCGGCTTGCCATCCCCGCGCTCCCAGGCACAGCATCGGCAGGCCGTCGGGCGTTTGGGCCGCCGCCTGCGGCCCAGGACAGGGGGCACCCGCCTGCTGCACGCCATACAGCGGGTAGGAGATCACCCAGTAACCGGTGGTGGCTGCCGGGAACTGGTTCGGTGGCGGGAAATGACAGGCTTCGGCCTGGCCGCTGGTGCCGCGGCCGAAGATGAAGCGTTCGTAGTTGTCACACGGCGCGCCCAACGAGGCGTCATAGTTCATTCCCGGCACGTCACCCTCATAACGCCCGTTGTCGGCGCCGGCGACCGGTGCAAGGCCGATCGCGGCACCAGCGATCGCAGCGGCGGCCAGCAGTTCCCGAATCATGTCAACCCCTTCATGCCCTCCATGCACCGGCGAGTTCACCACAGCATAACGATTGTGGCCCAGCCCACAACAGCTGTCACAACCCGCACCGGTCTCCTCGTTACCGCGCGGATGACCAGCGCATTTCCCCGCCAGCTGTACGCCGCGGATCACTCGGCGGGCCACCGAGCACAACGGGACTGACAGCCTGCCAGCACCGCGCGGCCACCTCAGTACTCCCCCGCCTGCCGGGGGCCCGCCCGGTCACTCACGACGATAAGCGGGCCGCAACGACGCGCCAAGTGCTTCGGGCGCATCCGCAGGCAGCCAGCTATCCCGGCTGAACACGTTGCAGTTCGGGCTTCGCCACGTCGCATCGGTGCTTCCCATCTCAGGTGGAGCAATGGATTATGGGCAGTGGACGACCACTAGCAGAATTCGTATTGAGGGAGTGGGCCGTGTCACCAGCCGAGTCAGCAGCCAAGTCGGTACCCAATCTGCCGCCCGGGTTCGACTTCACCGACCCCGATATCTACGCCGAGCGCCTGCCGGTGGAAGAACTGGCCGAGATGCGCCGATGCGCGCCGATCTGGTGGAACGAGCAGCCGATCGGCTGCGGCGGCTTCGACGACGGCGGCTACTGGGTGGTGACCAAACACAAAGACGTCAAAGAGATCTCGCGGCGCAGTGACGTCTTTTCCAGCCTGGACAAGACCGCGCTGCCCCGCTATAAGGACGGCACGGTCGGTGAGCAGATCGAGCGGGGCAAGTTCGTCCTGCTCAACATGGACGACCCACAGCACACCCGGCTGCGCAAGATCATCTCCCGCGGCTTCACCCCGGCGGCCGTCGAGCGGCTGCGCGACGACCTCAACGAGCGGGCGCGCCACATCGTCGAGGCCGCGGCAGCGCAGGGTTCCGGTGACTTTGTCGAGCAGGTGTCGTGTGAACTGCCGCTGCAGGCCATCGCCGGGTTGCTCGGTGTGCCCCAGGAAGACCGGATGAAGCTCTTCCACTGGTCGAACCAGATGGTGGGTGACCAGGATCCCGAGTTCGCCAGCAATGACGCCATCACCGCCTCGGTCGAACTGATCATGTATGCCATGCAAATGGCGGCCGATCGGGCCAAGAACCCGGGTCCGGACATCGTCACCAAGCTGATCGAGGCCGATATCGACGGGCACCACCTGTCTGAAGACGAGTTCGGTTTCTTCGTCATCCTGCTGGCCGTTGCCGGTAATGAGACCACCCGGAACTCCATCACCCAGGGCATGATGGCGTTCACCGAGTTTCGCGACCAGTGGGAGCTGTACAAGAGGGAGCGCCCGGCCACCACGGCCGACGAGATCGTGCGCTGGGCCACCCCGGTCACCTCGTTTCAGCGGACCGCGCTGCAGGACTACGAACTGTCCGGGGTGTCGATCAAGAAGGGCCAGCGGGTGGTCATGTTCTACCGCTCAGCCAATTTCGACGAGGAGGTGTTCGACGACCCGTTCTCCTTCAACATTCTGCGTAGTCCCAATCCGCACGTGGGGTTCGGCGGCACCGGCGCGCATTACTGCATCGGGGCCAACCTGGCTCGGATGACCATCGACTTGATGTTCAATGCGATCGCCGACGCCGTGCCTGGCTTGGAATCGACAGGCAAGCCCGAACGGCTGCGATCGGGCTGGCTGAACGGAATCAAGCACTGGCAGGTCGATTATCACAGCACCGCGTCGGCGAAATGCCCTGTCGCGCATTGACCTTGGACCGAAAAACAAGCTGGTTCGCGTGCATAAAGCTGTCGGGATAGCGTCGGCTGGCGCGGCTTTGGAGATCGTCGACGTCGACACCGAGCCGCCTGCCCATGACGAGGTACGCATCGCGGTCTCAGCATGCGGCGTATGCGGCACCGACCGCCCGTTCGTCAGCGGCGCTTTCCGAACACACGGTGGCCATTGACGCCGGGACATGAGATCGCCGGCAGGATAGTCGAACTCGGCGGGGGCGTCGATGATTTCGTTATCGGCGACCGGGTCGCCGTCGGCTGGTTCGGCGGGCACTGCAACGGGTGCGGCCCTTGCCGCAACGGCACCTTCATCCACTGCGACAACATGAAGGAGCCCGGCTGGCAATACCCGGGGGGCTATGCGGATCGGTGACGGTTCCGGCCAACGCGCTGGCCCGGATTCCGTCAGAACTCTCCGACGTCGATGCGGCTACGATGTGCTGCGCCGGTGTCACGACGTATAACGCGCTGCGCCACACCAGGGCACTGCCCGGAGACCGGGAGGGGTGCTCGGTATCGGCGGTCTGGGTCACTTCGGTGTGCAGTTCTCCCGGGCGATGGGCTTCGAGACCATCGTGATCGCCAGGGGGACCGCCAAAGCCGAAGATGCGCGCCGGCTGGGCGCTCACCACTATGTCGACTCTACCGGCGGCGACGTCGGCGAGGCGTTGCGCCGCCTCGGCGGTGCCGCCGTCGTGCTGGCCACCGCGGGGAACTCGGCGGCCATGGCCGCGACGGTGCCCGGCATACTGCCCCGTCGTGAACTGGTCGTGGTGGGTGTGAGCGCCGACCCGCTGCCGATCAGTCCCAGGCAGCTGATCAGTCCCGGCCTCAGCATTACCGGCCACCCCTCCGGTACCGCAATAGATGTGGAAGACACCATGCATTTCGCAGTACTGTCCGGCGTGCGGGCGTGGGTCGAGGAGACGCCTTTTCACGCGCGGCGGATGGTTACGCGGCGATGGAGCAGGGGCAGACCCGCTACCGAGGCGTCCTCACCATGTGAACGCGGCGGCGAACGAATAGAGTCGTGCCGTGAGCGAGACGGCATGGACACTGGGCACATCCGATGGTGAGTTGATCGTTCGTACCGGTGTCGCGGGCCGGGCAGCTCGAATGGGCCATCGGCTCACCATCGCGATGACTCGCTGGCAGGCCACGGTGAGCTGGGTCGGTGAAGAACCCATCGCCGCAGAACTTGCTGTGGAAGTGGATTCGCTGGAGGTGTTGCGTGGCGAGGGCGGTGTCAAGAGCCTGTCCGGACCGGAAAAGGCCCTGGTGAGGTCAAATGCGCTGAAGTCGCTCAACGCGGGTCGCTTTCCGGACATCCGGTACAACGCATCCGAGATTGCCAAGACGAAGGACGGTTACCGCCTCGCCGGTGCGCTGCAGATCCGCGGCGCGTCGCATCAGCACGTGATCGACCTGCGCACCGAGGACCTTGGTGACTCCTGGGCGATGTCCGTCGAATCGACGGTTCGCCAGTCTGACTACGGGGTGAAGCCGTATTCGATGTTGATGGGCTCCCTGCAGGTTGCCGACGAGGTGACGGTTTCGTTTCGTGCGGTTCGAGCCAAGGACGGCTGATCAACCGAAGCCGGCCATGACACCGAGTCGCCCAATGGTATTCGTTTTCCCGGGCGTAGTATTCGCCCAATGCCGGTATGAACCGTAGGCAATGGGGTCAGCTACCACTGGGGCGCAAGAGATATCGAGCCCGTTGAGGTAGCGGTGGTTCTCGGCCCGGCAGTTCGACTACTCCGGCGGCGCCACAATTTGGTCACCGTAAGTGCCGGGTATGTGCTTGAGCACCCGGGTCAACAGCGGTGATCCATCACCCGGATCTGTTTGTGACGCAACGTCATTCGGCCGCTCGGGGATGGCATCGGTGAGTTCTTCTCCGGAGGTGAGGTGGATGTGCTCCTGCTCGATCGCGGGCCCGGCAGGTGCAGCGGGTAACTGGGTAGTCGCGGGCTTCGGAGCTGGCGCACCTGCCTCTGCGATTTCCGGTGCCGAGGTGTGTACGGCGCGCTGTGCTGTTTCGGAGTGCCTGTCCGGGGTCAGTTGCAGACCTACGGCCAGGGACACCGAAGCCACGAAGGTCACCGCAGCAGCGGCCAAAGTGGTTGCCGCTCCTGCGTACTGGCGTGACCGTTTGGATACGACGGTGGTTGCGCCGGTGTCTGCCACCAGTTGCGGGTCGGTGAACTCGGTGGTGCGGGCGGCCGCCTGGGCCACGCCCCGCGCGATTGTCACCTGCGCCATGGTCTGCGCGAAAACCGGTACCGGCAAGGCGGTTTCGAGCTGCCAGGAAAAGTCGCTGACATCAAGGTCGGAACCGACCACCACCACGGCGGCCGGACGCCAGGCGCTGCGGTCGAACATTCCGGTCAGCCACGAGGTCAGTCCGTCGTAACCACCACGGACATGTTTGACGGCGGTCTGGGTCTTTCCGTCGTGGGTGTCAACCATGGCTACGGTTGCCCATTCGTGTTCGAGGATGCAGACCGCGGTCTGCTCGTATCCGATCACCGGTGCGACCGCCTCGGCCAGGGTCTCGACGGCATCGAGCAGCCGAACCGGTACCACGTTGTCAAAACCGGCGTCGGTCAAGGCCTCGATCAGCAGCGCGGCCTGGGCGGAAGCTTCGTCGTTCCAGGTCATTCCGACCACACGCAAATGGTGTCCGGCCGCGGCCGCCAATTCTCTGGCATGAATGACTTGCGCCGCCGCCTGCTCGGCGGCATGGACGACGCCTACTCCGCGGCCACCGCGCAGCTGTAACTCGTGATGATGCAGGATGGTGCCCTCTGCGCCATGTCCTTCAGCCAGCACCCAACCCACGGCGGTCGGTGTCACTGACAGCCCAAGTACCGTCTCCAAAATTTCGCACCTCAATCGTTCCCGAATCATTCCCGGTCCATCAGGCGCCTCGAACCAACGACGTCGCGCCCGGCATACACCGATCATTCACCAAGGAGCCTGGTGCGCTGGTGCGTGAGCGCCGGAACGACCGGATACCCCGGAAAGTCCCCGGAAAGTCCCCGGAAAGTCGCTGTCTCGATCGGCTTGCCTGACAGAGATTACGCGGTCGGCGCAAGTTCGGCTTCTTCGGTGGGCAAACCCGCAGGTGACTCACATCCAACGAGCACGGTGCCCGGGCCGCCGGTTGCCGCCAGGAGACGTCGCCCGGGTGGGCAGACGGCGGTTTGCCGGTCTTCGGGGCACGATTCGCGGGTAAACCCGCGAAACGTTGCTCGAAGCACGTCCGGCGTGTCGAGGTCCGACGTCTCCTATCGGTTAACTATTCTTTGTATCGCTCCCCGCCCGCCGCCTTCTGCCCTGCTCTGGGTGCATAGCACTCGTTTGCGCTCCGGTTCGTCCGGGCCGCAACGGGGCCGATGGGGGAGGCGGTGAGCCCGTCGCCGGCTCACATAGCACAGTTGCTGTGTCGGCGGGGGTAACCGATATCGAAATGGAATGACTTCGCGTCCCGATCGACATATGACCTATTCACACGGTAAGTTCTGCCGGGAGCGCGCGAGCATATACGGACAAGGGGCAGGGTATGACAGACGTGAGCGGGAAGATTCGGGCGTGGGGCCGGCGCCTTGCGGTCGGCGCGGCTGCTGCCGCGGCCCTTCCTGGCCTGGTCGGACTCGCTGGTGGGGCGCCGACCGCGGGAGCGTTCTCCCGCCCCGGCCTGCCGGTGGAGTACCTCCAGGTGCCGTCAGCAGCGATGGGCCGCAGTATCAAGGTCCAGTTCCAAAGCGGTGGGGACAACTCGCCGGCGGTGTACTTGCTCGACGGTCTCCGCGCTCAAGACGACTACAACGGCTGGGACATCAACACTCCCGCATTCGAGTGGTATTACCAGTCCGGCCTGTCGGTCATCATGCCGGTCGGTGGCCAGTCCAGTTTCTACAGTGACTGGTACAGCCCGGCCTGCGGCAAGGCCGGCTGCCAGACCTACAAGTGGGAGACCTTCCTGACCAGCGAGCTGCCGCAATGGCTGTCCGCCAACAGGAGCGTCAAGCCCACCGGAAGCGCTGCGGTCGGCATCTCGATGGCCGGCTCGTCGGCCTTGATTCTGGCCGTCTACCATCCCCAGCAGTTCATCTACGCGGGTTCGCTGTCGGCCCTGATGGACCCGTCCCAAGGCATGGGGCCGTCCCTGATCGGCCTGGCGATGGGTGACGCCGGTGGTTACAAGGCCTCGGACATGTGGGGGCCCTCGAGTGACCCGGCCTGGCAGCGCAACGACCCGTCGCTGCACATCCCGGAACTGGTTGCCAACAACACCCGTCTGTGGATCTACTGCGGCAACGGCACCCCCTCAGAGTTGGGCGGCGCCAACGTTCCCGCCGAGTTTCTGGAGAACTTTGTACGCAGCAGCAACCTGAAATTCCAGGATGCCTACAACGCTGCCGGCGGTCACAACGCCGTGTTCAATCTGGACGCCAACGGAACGCACAGCTGGGAGTACTGGGGCGCACAGCTCAACGCGATGAAGGGCGATCTGCAGGCCAGCCTCGGCGCCCGCTGATCGCGCAACGCTTGCAGCTGCTGGGCTTGACGGCACGACCCCGTCAAGCCCAGCAGTGTGTTCGCAGCGAAGCCGCGCCGGGCGCCTTCGGCGAGCGCCGTTACCTGCCCGCGCCGAACTGGTTGGTGATATCGACCCATGCGGTGGTGTCGCGGCGGTGATCATTGGTGTTACGGCACTGACCGTAGAGCTGCAGGACTCCCGCGCCGGTGTCGTCATCGTGGCGGTAGATGATCGCCGTGACGGCGTCCCTGGACAGGGTCCGGCCGAACACATGCTCGTTTGACGGCAGACCCTGGGTCCAGCCGCGGCTGGTCAGCGTCGCCGCGATGTCGCGAAAGTACGCATCGGCGCGCGTGTCGGCGGGGAGGGCGAAGGTCAGATAGACCGTTCCCTTATACGGCGGATCTTCCCGGTTCTTGCACGACATCAAGAGGTACCCGGCGGTGGTCGCCTTCAGGCCGGCGACGGTGACGATCTGTCGTGCCGATTCCACAACCTGAGCCTGGGTCGCGGCGTCGGTGAGGGGGTGCTCCAGCGAGCCGCCGGCGGACGAAGACCGATGGCGGTGCTCCACCAACAGGAAAACTCCACCGAGCAGCACGGACGTCACGAGCGCGGCGGCGAGCACGCCTCGCGCCCCGCTCGTTCGCAACCGATTTCCGCTCATACCGGCGCGTCGAACCGTGAGCTGTCCGGATCAACCTCGGAGGTCCGTCGATCAAACCGCCGACAAGGACCGGTACCCGGCCGGTAAGACGCGCCGCCCGGCCGCGGTTGACTGTCATACACCACGATGCACGAACTTCCCGATCGAGAGTCTCGGGTTTCTTGCGGAAAACGATACCCGGGTCAGCAACGTCGATCCGGGGGCCGCGGCCGCCCGGAGTTCGGGTCGTGGGCCGCTAGTCCGACCAGCGACCGGCGGGCACCGGAAGGCGTCGGCACCTGGGTCGGTGCGCGCTTCCCAACCCTAAGATTTTGTCTCAGATACTGGCCTGCCAAAGTTTGCTGTGACGGTCGGTGTGCGTCTGTCTCATCCGTCAGCGCGCCCTTGGAAATGACGGGGCTTTCCGCCCGGACAGGCGGTTGTCAGGTGGTGATCCCAGCCACCGTGTGCCTCGGCTGCTCGATCCGGGCGGCGGTTTGATTCGCCGGGCGCGACGTCGTTTGCGCAAATCACAAGACGGCAGCTAACCAATTTCATAAGTTTTTCTAGGCGGTAACGCTTTGGCCAAGGCAGCCGAAATGCCGGACATGACACGCATCGCAAAGCCCCTCATCAAGTCCGCCACGGCCGCGGCTTTCGTCGCCGCTTCGATGTCACTCGCCACCGCCATCGCACACGCCGATGTCATGAACTGGGACGCCGTCGCACAGTGCGAGTCGGGTGGCAACTGGACCGCCAACACCGGTAACGGCTCCTACGGCGGACTTCAGTTCAAGCAATCCACGTGGGATGAGTACGGTGGCGTCGGCAGCCCGGCGAACGCCTCTAAGCAGGAACAAATCGCCGTGGCTAACCGAGTTCTGGTCGGCCAGGGCCCGGCCGCGTGGCCGAAGTGCGCCAGCGCCGGCGGTCTTGCGCCCGTGCCCCTGGTGTTGCCCAAGCCGGTACGGCAGTTGCAGCAGACGGTGACTGAGGTCATCACGCTATTCACACCGCATCAGTGAATATCGGTGTGTCCGTTCCCAGTGTTACACCGGACGTGATTGGATCGTGCTATGGAGGGTTCGGCAACGGTTCATATGGCGGCCCCAGCGGAAAAGATCTGGGATTTAATCGCCGATATTCGTAACACCGGACGGTTTTCGCCGGAAACGTTCGAGGCCGAGTGGCTCGACGGTGCAACCGGCCCAGCGCTCGGTGCCCGATTCCGCGGACACGTCCGGCGTAACGAGATCGGGCCCGTCTACTGGACGGTGTGCAAGGTGACGGCGTGTGAGCGCCCTCTCGAATTCGGGTTTGCTGTGATGGCCGGCGACAGACCGGTCAACAACTGGCACTACCGGCTGGCGCCGGCGGGTGACGGCACCGATGTCACCGAGTCCTTCCGGCTCACCCCGTCGGTGTTCACAACGGTGTACTACTGGGCGTTCGGAGGTTGGCTGCGCAAACGCCGCAACATCCGGGACATGACCAAGACGCTGCACCGTATCAAAGAAGTGGTCGAGACAGCCTGAAGGCTGGCCGTGGCAGATCGCATGAAGTCGATATTCATCACCGGCGCCGGCAGTGGCATGGGCCGCGAGGGGGCAAGGCTCTTCCATGCCAAGGGCTGGCGCGTCGGTGCGGTGGACCGCGACGACGGCGGTCTGGCAACCCTGAGCGGTGAGCTCGGCGCTGGGTTGTGGACGCGTGTGGTGGACGTGACGGACAAGGCTGCCCTCGATTCGGCGCTAGGGGACTTTTGCGCCGACAATGCGGGCGGCGGCCTGGACATGATGTGGAACAACGCCGGCATCGGCGAAGGCGGATGGTTCGAAGATGTGCCGTATGACGCCGCGATGCGCGTCGTCGACGTCAACTTCAAGTCGGTGCTGACCGGGGCTTACGGCGCACTGCCCTACCTGAAGAAGGCCCCGGGCAGTCTGATGTTTTCGACGTCGTCGTCTTCGGCCACCTATGGCATGCCGCGCCTTGCGGTCTACTCGGCTACCAAGCATGCGGTCAAAGGGTTGACCGAGGCGCTCAGTGTGGAGTGGCAGCGCCACGATGTGCGGGTGGCCGACGTGCTGCCCGGTCTGATCGACACCGCGATTCTCACCTCGACGCGCCAGCACTCCGAGGTGGGCGCGCCAACGCTTTCGGCCCAGCAGATCCGCGCCGCCGCGCCCAAGAAGGGCATGTTTCGGCTGATGCCCGCGAGCAGCGTCGCCGAGGCGGCCTGGCAGGCCTACCATCACCCCACCAGGCTGCATTGGTATGTGCCCGAAGGCATTCGGTGGATAGACCGGCTCAAGGGGGTTAGTCCGGAGTTCGTCCGGCGCCGCATCATCAAAACCCTGCCCAGGCTGGATCCGCAGCGGCAGTAAAGTTTCGTCCACAAGGTCCACGAGGCCCACGTTGGAGGTGGCGGGTGCGAAGCCGATCGGTCGGGGTGGCAGTGATTGCAGTGGTCGTGACGGCGGGTCTGTCCGGATGCGGCGAGGCGCAAACAGTACCCCGCAAGGCCGCACATCTGACCATCGACGGATACACGCGGACGACGCGTCCTGCCGCATGTAGCCAGGATCAGTTGTATCGGACCGTCAACATCCGCGACCGTGACGGCGAGGTACAGGCGGTGGTGCTGGTCAGCGGTGAGCGGGTGATCCCGCAATGGGTCAAGATCCGCAATGTCGACGGATTCAACGGCAGCTTCTGGGAAGGCGGCGTGGGGCAGGCGCATGCCGACCTGTCGCGCGGCACCTACACCATCACCGGCAGCGCGTACGGAATCGGCAGCAGTAACCCCAACAAAGTCGTGACAACAGACTTCAAGATCGTCGCCGACTGCTGAAACATCACTCGCGCTGCTGCGACCCGGCGGGCCTACGCTGGGTCGCAAGGCGCCCTGGCCCGCCGAGGGATGGAGGAGCGGTGAAGGACAGACTGCACTGGCTGGCGTTGCATGGGGTGATCCGCGGCATGGCCGGCGTCGGGCTGCGGCGGGGTGAACTGCAGGCCCGGCTGATCGCGGATCCGGCCGTCGCCGCCAATCCGGTGCCTTTCTATGACGAGCTGCGCCGTCACGGTCGCCTGGTGCGGGCCCGGGTCAACTACCTGACCGTCGACCATCAGCTCGGCCACGACATCTTGCGCTCCGACGACTTCCAGGTCATCTCGCTCGGCGAGAATCTACCGAAACCGCTGCGCTGGCTGGAGCGCCGTACTCGCGACGATCAGCTGCACCCGCTGCGGCCGCCGTCGCTACTGGCGGTCGAGCCGCCCGATCACACGCGCTATCGCAAAACGGTCTCGGCGGTGTTCACCTCGCGGGCGGTTGCCGCGCTGCGTGATCGGGTCGAGCAGACCGCCATCAGTCTGCTGGATCAGCTCGTTGACCAGCCCGGTGTGGTCGACATCGTCGGCCGCTATTGTTCTCAGCTGCCGATCGCGGTGATCAGCGAAATCTTGGGAGTGCCGGCACACGACCGCCGGCGTGTCCTGGAATTCGGCGAACTGGCGGCGCCCAGCCTGGATATCGGCGTGCCCTACCGGCAGTACCAGCGCGTCCGGCGCGGTGTGACGGGATTCAACGCCTGGCTGGTGTCGCATCTCGAGCAGCTGCGGCGAGCCCCCGGCGACGACCTGATGAGCCAGTTGATCCGCACGGCCGAAAGCGGGGACCCGGAAACGCATCTCGACGACGACGAGCTGCACGCGGTCGCCGGACTGGTGTTGGTCGCCGGCTTCGAAACCACAGTCAACTTGCTGGGCAACGGCATTCGGATGTTGCTGGACATGCCCGAGCATCGGGACACGCTGCGCCAGCGTCCTGAGCTGTGGCCGAACGCGGTCGAAGAGATCTTGCGGTTGGATTCGCCGGTCCAACTCACCGCGCGGGTGGCCCGCACCGACGTCGAGGTGGCCGGTGTGCCGATCAGACGCGGTGAAATGGTGGTGATTTGTCTGGCGGGGGCCAACCGCGATCCATCGGTGTTCCCCGACCCGCATCATTTCGACATCGAACGTCCCAATGCCGGCAAGCATCTCGCGTTCTCCACCGGCCGTCACTTCTGCCTTGGCGCCGCTCTGGCCCGCGCCGAGGGCGAAGTCGGACTGCGCACCTTTTTCGAGCGCTTCCCCGAGGTGCGGGCCGCCGGCGCCGGAAATAGGCGCGATACCCGGGTGCTGCGGGGCTGGTCGACCTTGCCGGTCACCTTGGGTCCGGCCCGTACACTGGCCACCCAGTAACTCACGGCGGTTGACACCCGCGCTGGCACCAAGTGTCATTGGCCGCTATGACAGACCTTTCTGCAAATTCGGCACGCAATGTGGTGCTGGCGTTGTGGCGGGCACTGGCCCGGCGCGATTGGGCTGACGTCAAGACGTATCTCTGCGCGGACTGCCTCTACGTCGACATGCCGATGCCTGCGATATCTGCGCGTGGTCCCGACGACATCGTGACGCGACTGAAGCTCGGACTGGAGCCCCTGGCCGACTACCAAAACCATGACGGGTTGCTGGTGTCCAACGGATCAGACGTGATGTATGAGCATTCCGAGACCCGGACCTTCCCCACCGGTGAACAAGGGCTGCTGCGGTTTGTCAGCGTCCACAAGGTGGTCGACGGCAAAATTGCCCTCTGGAAAGACTATTGGGACTTCAACACCCTGGTGAGTTTCGCGCCGCCGAACCATTTCGAGGCGCTGGCCGGCGGTGACACCGGCTGGGTCTTCGACGCAACCGGCCTGGTCTGAATTCGATTACGAATTCGACTGCGCCGCAACGTGGTTCAAGACAGCACTTGTGGGTGTTGTTCAGGCCCGGCTGGGTAACGTGACCTTGCAGGCCTGACCGATGTCCAGGGTCCGCAATACCCGCCCCATTCCCACCCACAGCGCACAGGACAAGGCCAAGTCGGCGAGCAAGTCGTCGGAGAAGTGTTCACGGCAGCGGCTCCAGAAATCTTCGTCGTCACGCAGCACGGTGTGCTCGGTGGCGAACCGGTACGCAAACTCAGCCGCCAGTCGCTCCTGCTCGCTGTACCCCGGCCAGGTGCGCCATTCGGCCGCGTGGGCATAGAGGTCCTCGTCGACTCCGGCGGCGGGGCCGTCGGCATCGCGGGTGTTGGCGCAGACGGTGCATTCGTTGTTCTCGGCAATCACCGCGCGCGCCAGCTCGCGGGTGCGCATCGGCAACCGGTTGCTGGTGTACACCGCCCGGCTGAAGGCGGCCAATGCGCCGCCGAGCTCAGGGGATTTCGCTATCCAGCCGGCCACGTCGTCGTCGGCGAATGTTCCGATTCGGCTCATGGCGCGATGGTACGCCCGGGTAGCGAGCTGTCGGTCAATGCGGGCCGGGGCGCCGCGGCGTCGGGCGGGGCGGCTGCCGCCTGGGCGGCCACCGTGGACGTCTCGTTTGCCCAATCCTGGCCCCAATCACGCTGCGCAACAACACGATACGCAATATGTTGGAGAGCGGTTTCGACCTCGTGGCGATCCGGCCGGCGCGCGAAGCCGGGCGACCTCGCCAATTTGTCCGCGATCCAGGTCAACAGCAGCGAGTACACGTATTCGACCTGCCGCATCCCCGCGGCGGTGAGCGACATGCGATCGCCGTCGCGCACCACATAACCTGTGGTGGCCAGGCGGCTGAAGGTGGGTTCGAGGACCTCGAAGGGCACTCGCAGGTGGTTACCGATTTCGGTGATCCGGGCCGCTCCGAAGAACTGCTGGTAGCGGTTGATGCGCAGCAAACCCCACAGACCGGCGACGTCGAGCCGGCAATCGGGCCGCATGGCGATGCTGCGCAGTCGCACACCGGGATCACCGCGCAACATGCGACCGATCGTGTTCTCCAGCAGCTTCTCCGGCGTCTCGGTCGTCGGCATCCCGAATCCGTCACCCACATCGACCGCGCTGTTGTGAATATCGCGCAGCGGCACCTCGCGCAGGAACAGCGCCAGGACGAAAGCAACCACGGCAACCGTTGCCGCCCAGAGGAACACCTGACCCAGCGATTCGGCATAGGCCTGTACGACCGGTGCTGCGGTGGCGGAAGTCTCCCGGTGCAGGGCCTGCGGAGAGCTGACCGACTCGCTAGACAAGCCAATGGTCGCCAGGGCCGGCCCCAGCCTGGCCCGCAGGAAGTTCCCGAACAGCGAACCGAACACCGCCGCGCCGAACGAACCGCCGATGGTGCGGAAAAACGTCACACCCGACGTCGCCACCCCGAGGTCCTCGAAATCGGAGGTGCTTTGCACGACGAAGACCAGCACCTGCATGGAAAGGCCGATTCCAGCGCCCAGCAGCAGTAGGTACAGCGATTGCACCACGGTCGGTGTTGCGGCATTCATGCGCGACATCAGTACGAACGCGACCGCCATCAGCGCCGTACCGGTCACCGGGAAAATCTTGTAGCGGCCCGTACGGCCGACCACGACACCGCTGCCGGTGGAGGTGACCAGCATTCCAGCCACCATCGGCAGCGTGCGCAGGCCGGAGGCGGTGGCCGAGACACCGTCCACATACTGCATGTAGGTGGGCAAGAACGTCATCGCGCCCAGCATCGCGAATCCCACGACAAAGGCCAGCACACAGCACACGGTGAACACCGGAGCGCGAAACAGCCGCGGCGGCAGCACCGCTTCCCCGGCGCGGCTTTCCACCCAGACGAAGACGCCCAGCGCAGCAGCGGCCGACGCGAAAAGGCCGACGATGGTCACTGACGCCCACGGGTACACGGTGCCGCCCCAGCTTGTCGCCAGGGTCAGCGCGGCGGCACCCACACCGACAGCCACGATCCCGGCGTAGTCGATGTTCGGTTTGGTGGCGGTCAGCGCCGGGATCGCCGCCGCCGCAACGAAAATGACCACCACCGAGACGGGAACGTTGATCCAGAACGCCCACCGCCAGGTCAGATAGTCGGTGAAATAGCCGCCCAGCAGCGGGCCAACGACCGTGGTGACACCGAAGACCGCGCCCAAGATGCCTTGGTAGCGTCCGCGTTCCCGCAGCGGAACTACCTCCCCGATCAACGCGGTGGCAGTCACTGCGATCGCGCCGCCTCCGACGCCCTGCAGCGCCCGTGCTGCCACCAGCATGCCCATCGACTGCGCGAGTCCGCACACTATCGACCCGACGACGAAAAACACCACCGCTGCTTGAAAGACGCGCTTGCGACCGACCAGGTCGCCCAGCTTGCCGACGAACGCGGTGACGATGGTCGACGCCAGCAGGTAGCTGGTGACCACCCACGATTGATGGCCGGCGTCGCCCAGGTCGGCGACGATGGTCGGCAGTGCGGTGGCGACGATCGTCTGGTCCAATGCAGCCAGCAGCATTCCGAGCACGACCGCCAGGAAAATAAAGTTGCGCCGCTGCGGGCTGGTCAGTGCGCCGCCGGATCCGCCATCCGTTGCGACAGCAACTGTCGGGGTTGTCATGCCTGCCTTTCCCGTCGGCGCCCGGTGCCGGCCCGCCGAGGCATTGGCCTTGACGCCGCATGCGGCCGGGGCGTCCGGCCGTGAAGCGGCGGGAGGGGCGGGGCGGGCAGTCAATTGACGGGATGCCCAGGATGGCCGCCGGTCAATCCGGGGGGCCGACTCCGGAACCCTGTGGCCTCGGCGTCTTATTTGGCAGCGGCGACAGTGCCTGGCTGTGCTAGTTCGTCGAGGTCTTCGTACCAGTCGCGTTGCACCAGTACCCCGTCGGTGAGGCGTTGCAGAGCAGCTTCGAATTCCTGGTCGCCGGGCTGCTGCTGCACACCGGGTGCCACTGCCAGGTGGTCGATGAGCCATCGCCGCAGCAGGCCGGAGAGGGTCTCGAGCTGGCCGAGCCCGCCCGCGGTCAGCGACAGGGTGTCGCCGTCGCGCGACGCGTAGCCGGTCTGGACCAGGCGGTCGAAGACCGGTTCCAGCACCTGATAGGGCAGGTGCAGGTGTTTTGCAATGTCGGTGAGCCTCGCGGTGTGGAAGAACCGCTCGTACTGATAGATCCGCAGTACCCCCCACAAACCGGCTACGTCGAGCTCGGAATCCTGGTACGCCGCAGCAAGGTTGGGCAGCCGTACCTCGGGCGCTTCGTGCAGCAGATGGGTGACGGCGTTCTCCAGCACGTCCTCCGGAGATTTGGTCCTTGGCACGGCGAACCCGTCTCCGAGGCAGCTGGGGCTGTCGTGGATATCGGCGAGGGGAACCTCGCGCAGAAACAGCGCGAGGATAAATCCGGCCAGGGCGACAAAGGCCGCGCACAGGAACACCTGGTTGAGCGACTCGGCATAGGCCCGCACGATCGGGGCGGCAACATAGTGCGGCAGTCGGTGCAAGACGGCCGGAGAGTGCGCGGCGTCGACGGGCGCGCCGCTGGCGACCAGCGCGGGCCCCATTCGCCGGCCCAGGAAGGTCGCGAAGAGCGCGCCGAATATCGCGGCTCCGAACGAGGCACCGACGACGCGGAAGAAGGTCACCCCCGAGGTGGCGACGCCGAGATCTTCGAAGCGGGACGTGTTCTGCACGATGAGAATGAGCACCTGCATGGACAAGCCGATCCCGGCGCCCAACAGCACCAGGTACAACGACTGCACCGGCGCCGGCGTCGACTCATCCATCCGCGACATCAGCAGGAATGCGACGGCCATCAGCCCCGTGCCAGCGACCGGAAAGATTTTGTACCGGCCGGTCCGGCCCACCATGATGCCCGCGCCCACCGACGTGGTCAGCAGGCCCACCACCATCGGCAACGTGCGCAGACCCGAGACGGTGGCCGAGGCACCGTCAACGTAGCGCAGATACATCGGCACGAAGGTCAACGCGCCCAGCATCGCAAAACCGACCATCAACGACAGGACCGAGCACACGGCGAATACCTGGTTGCGAAACAGTCGCGGCGGGAGGATACCCGCAGCGGCTCGGCCCTCGACCCACACGAAGACACCCAATGCCAGCGTTGCGCCGATGAACAGCCCCATGATCGGCGCCGAGCCCCACGAGTACGTGCTTCCGCCCAGGCTCGTCGCCGTGATCAACGCCGTCGTGGCCAGTGCAATGACCATGATCCCGAGGTAGTCGATAGCCGGTTTGGGGCGGCGGGGCAACGCGGGAATGGCCGTTGCGGCCACGGTCAGGACCACGATCGAGATCGGCAGGTTGATCCAAAATGCCCAGCGCCAGTGCAGGTAGTCGGTGCAGAAGCCGCCCAGCAGCGGGCCGGCGACGGTGGTCACCCCGAATACCGCGCCCAACATGCCCTGGTAGCGGCCGCGATCCCGCAGTGGGAAGGCCTCACCGACCAAGGCGGCCGCGGTCACCGAAATCGCACCGGCCCCGACGCCCTGCACGGCGCGCGAAACCGCCAGCGTGGCCATGGTCTGCGCTGCCCCGCAGAGCATGGAGCCAAGCAGGAAGACCAGGACCGAGCCCTGCAGCACCCGCTTACGACCGAACAGATCCCCCAACTTGCCCGCCACCACGACCACGATGGTGCCGCCCAGCAGGTAGCTGGTGATGGCCCACGATTGGTGAACGGAGACCCCCAGCTCCTCGACGATCGTCGGCAACGCGGGCACGACGATGGTCTGGTCCATCGCCGCGACCAGCACCCCGAGCACCAGCGCCATGAAGATGATGTTGCGGCGCGCCGGGCTGAGCGATACGCAGAGAGACCGGGTGTCCGCCGCAGCAGCAGTCCGGGATGCCGTCGGGCTCGTCATGTCTGCCTCCCGTCGGTGTTCGAGCCCGTGCGCGAAACCCAGGAGTCGTGCCCGCGGAGCCTCGATCGGATATCAGGACGGTGGCCTGGAGACGCACTGCGCCGAGTACAGTGCCTCTCCGAGTTTCTCCATCAGTTCCAGCTGCGTCTGCAGGTAGTCGAGATGCAGTTCCTCATCGGCCACAATTTGTTCTAGCAGCTGCGCACTGGTGGTGTCCTGCTTTTCGCGGCACATGATGATTCCGGGCTTGAGCCGATTCAGTACTTCGATTTCGATTGCGATATCACTTTCGAATTGTTCGCGCAGTGTCTGGCCCACCCGCAACGAGCCGATGCGCTGGTAGTTCGGCAAACCATCGAGCAGCAGAATCCGGTCGGTAATCGCCTCGGCATGGCGCATTTCGTCGAACGACTCGGCGCGGGTTTTGGCCGCCAGTTCGGTAAAGCCCCAGTTCTCCTGCATCTTGGAGTGCAGAAAGTATTGATTGATGGCGGTCAGCTCGCTGGTCAATTGTTCGTTGAGCAGACGCAAGACATCCGGATCACCTTGCATGATGACTCCTACGGTGTGAAGGCGGTCGTTTTCTACCGCAGCAGATGGGCTGGGCTGGAGCTCCATCATGGCGGGTTCTAGCAGCACCTTCGGGTGCCGCGTTTCAATCTAGTGCAGCAAGTGGGTAGCGGCGCAGTCTTTGTCGCGCCGTCGGCGCGTCCTGCAGGCTCGCCCCGGTCTCAGCCCCATCGGTCTTAGGTTAGACTGCACTAACCTACTTAGGTTAGACTCTACTAATATGCAGACCGTTCGTTCGGTGGCTCCCCCGCCACTCCGATCGCGGAGGATGTCATGAGCAAGCACCCGCTGGGAGTTTGCTGATGTACGTGTGTCTGTGTGTGGGCGCCACCAACCAAACCGTCTGTGATGCCGTCGCGCGTGGCGCGTCGACGTCCAAAGAAGTTGCCGCGGCGTGCGGCGCGGGTAGCGATTGCGGCCGTTGCCGTCGCACCTTGCGGGCGATCATCGCCTCGGCTGTCCAACCGGCTGCGGTCTGAGGTCCGGGCCCGCTTTTCTGACCTTTTAGCTGCGGCGCTTGCTGAAATCGGCCAATGCTGCGGCGTTGGCCTGCGCGCCCATCAACTCGGCGAAGTGGGCGTTCTCCCGGGCGCTGGCGGCGGCTATCTCGGGACGAGTCGGTTCGACAATGGTGTGCTTGACCGCTATCAGGCTCGAGAGTGGCTGTGCGGCAAGGATTTCGGCATGCCGGCGGGCCTCGGGAAGCAGCGCCGCCGGCTCGCAGACGCGCCAGACCAGCCCCATCCGCAAGGCTTCCTGGGCATCGATCCATTCCGAAGACATCAGCAGCCAGGCCGCGTTCTGCCGGCCAACCAGCTGCGGCAGCAGGTATGACGATGCCGCTTCGGGAGCCACACCAAGGCTGGTGAACGGACATTTCAGGCGCGCTGTCGCGGACATGAACGCCAGGTCTGCGTAGCCCAGAATTGTGGTGCCTATTCCGACGCCGACGCCGTTGACCGCGCAGATCAGCGGCTTGGGGAAACTGCCGAGCACCTCGACGAGTCCCCGGAAGCCGTATCGTCCCTCTTCGAAGCGGGGGTCGGTGATGCGTGCCTGCATCTCGGCGAGATCGGTGCCGGCGCTGAAGCCGCGACCCGAGCCGGTCAGCAAGACCACGGAAACCGCTGGGTCTTCGGCGGCGTCCAACAGTGCCTGCGTGGTGGCGTCGTACAGGGCTTCGTTGAAGGCGTTGAGGGCCTCCGGCCGGTTGAGGGTGAGCGTGCGTACCCGGTGCTCGTCATCGATCAGCAGCGTCACGGCGCTGAGCCTAACCGTTGCCGTACACGCGGGTCGGCTCGATCAGCACCACGGCACGCCGCTCCGCGGCCATAACCCGGTCGTACTCGTCCCAGTCGTCGTGGGTGCCGCCCGCCGCGATGAAGACGTCGCGTAGCAGCAGCCGCAGCTGCTCCCCGTCGCGCAACCATGACTGCGAGTCGTCGGGGCCGACGAGTTCCGCGCGGCCCTCCACGGTCGCCCACAGCCAGCCGTTGCGGAAAGTGATGGCCAGTTGTGGCCGCGCTCGCAGGTTGGTGAGCTTGACCTTGCCGTACGTCGTGAAGCCCAGGACGGTTTGGCCGCCGGCGGGATGCGTCAGCAGACCGACGTTGACCAGCGAGGCCTGCACGGTGCCGTCTGCTCGTACGGTGGAGACCACCGCCAGCCCTTTTTCGGCGGCGGCCAGGGACACGGCATCGTTGAGTGTCGTCATGAGTCGTCCTCACTTGGTGAACGGTGTGGTGAACACGTAGCGGCTGGTGGGCACGGTGTCGATGTTGTGGTTGGCGCCGAATGCGGTGGTGCTGGCGACCATCCGGCTTATCCGGTGCTGCAGGTCGGCGTCGTCGGCGGCGCCGAAGAAGGCCTGCAGATCCGAGATGGCCTCGGCCGGAAACAGCTCCTCGACGATCCCGGAGATCGGTGGTGCCGGTGAAGTAAGAGTGCGCACCACCCAGTTCTGGGTGTAGCCGAAGGTGGCCTGCGTTTCGATGGCCACCGATGTGTGGTCGCGTTGCCAGCGGGTCAGCCAGGTCTCCTCGTCCAGCCCGGTCGGCCGTCGCAGCAATGCGAGGTTTGCTAAACCCGTTGTGCGACAACCTGGTTCGGTTTCCGGCGGAACCATCGGAACCGACTCGGTGACCAGGTATGCGCCCAGTTGCGCACATTCGCGCTCGAGCAGTTGCAGGGCGGACGCCATCTGGTCGCCATAGCATTGCTGGGTCCATATGCTCACCACCGAGGCCACCGGCTGCGACAGGGTGGTCAGGGTCATCAGGGAGTTGCGCACCGCGCCGTCTCGGACATTGACCGCGAGCCCCGGAAGGCCCAGTTCCAGCAGTGCGTCGGCGACCGGACCCAGTTGACGGGAACACCAGTCGTCGTCCGGCTCGTCGCGCAGCAGGACGGCGATGACCTTCTCCATAGGGGAAACTTACCTTCGCCGCCAACGGCTCAGAGCTGACCGTCCGCGCCGTCGGTGACCAGGCGCACCGGCTGTTCCGCGACCACCAGTTCCCCGATGATCCGGGCAAGTCGTCGATACGACTCATCGCGACCGGTGGACGAGCGGTATACCAGTCCTATCCTTCGACCCGGGCGGGGCGCGCCGAAGTGGGCGAGTCCGGCACGGCTGCGCGCGGCCTCGACGGCCACCGCGCTCTGCGGGATCAGCGTGACGCCCAATCCACCCGCTACGCATTGGACCGCGGTGGCCAGCGACGCTGCCCGGGTGTCGGCCAGTTCGACACTGACTCCGGCTCGGCGGCAGACATCCAGGGCCTGGTCGCGCAGGCAATGACCTTCGTCCAGCAACAGCAGCGGCAATTGCGCCAACGCCGTGGCAGGCACCTGTCGCTTGCCGGCGAGCCGATGCCCCGGAGGCAGCGCCAAAACGAAATCCTCCTCATACATCGGGATTTGTGTGACACCGTCGGAGTCGGCGGGCACTGCGATCATCGCCGCATCCAGTGCGCCATCACGCAAGGCGGCCAGCAGGCGCTGAGTCTGGTCTTCGACCACATGCGCGGTCAGGGTGGGAAGTTGACGGGTGAGTCCAGCCAGTACTGTCGGCAGTACGTAGGGTGCGACCGTCGGAATCATGCCCAACCGGATGCTGCCGTGCAGCGGATCGGCCACTCCCCCGGCGGCGGTGCTGAACGCGTCCGCGGCCTCGACGACAACCTGCGCGAGCGGTAGCAGGTGCATGCCTTCGGCCGTCAAGAGGACCCGTCGCGTCGAACGCTCGACGAGGTGGGTTCCCAGGCCGGCCTCCAGTGCGGCCAACGCCTGCGATAACGTCGACTGGCTTACCCCTAAAGTGGTTGCGGCACTGCTGAAATGCTGCTTGTTCGCGACGGCGACGAAGGCCCGCAGCCCGGCGAGGGTCGGCTGATAAGTCTTATCGGCCATGCCAATGAGTATAGTGTGATATATCACCTTTACTTCACACTGAATTCGCGGCATCATGGTCGCGTACAGATAATCTTGACTCAATCCAGATTAAGGAGTGGATATGTCCCTGCTGACAATCGGCGACCAGTTCCCCGCCTACCAGCTCACTGCGCTGATCGGCGGCGATCTGTCGAAGGTCGACGCCAAGCAGCCAGGTGACTATTTCACCACCGTCACCAACGAGGACCACCCCGGCAAGTGGCGCGTGGTGTTTTTCTGGCCCAAGGACTTCACCTTCGTGTGCCCGACCGAGATCGCCGCGTTCGGCAACCTCAACGACGAGTTCGAGGACCGCGACACACAGATACTCGGGGTATCGATCGACTCCGAGTTCGTCCACTTCCAGTGGCGTGCCCAGCACGAGGACCTGAAGAAGTTGCCCTTCCCGATGCTTTCTGACATCAAGCGTGAGCTGTGCCTGGCCACCGGCGTGCTCAACGAGGACGGCGTGGCCGACCGGGTGACCTTCATCGTCGACCCGAACAACGAAATCCAATTCGTTTCGGCCACAGCGGGATCCGTCGGGCGCAACGTCGACGAGGTGCTGCGGGTGCTCGATGCCCTGCAATCCGACGAGCTGTGTGCCTGCAACTGGCGCAAGGGCGACCCGACAATCGATGCCGGCGAGCTGCTCAAAGCGTCGGCGTGACGGAGAAGAACCGATGAGCGTCGAGAATCTGAAGGCCGCGTTGCCCGAGTTCGCCAAAGACCTCAAGCTGAACCTGGGCTCGATCACGCGCAGCACCGTGCTGACCCAGGAACAGCTGTGGGGAACCCTGCTGGCCAGCGCTGCGGCGACACGTAACCCCCAGGTGCTGGCCGGAATTGGGGCCGAAGCGGCAGACAAGCTGTCCGAGCCGGCATACCAGGCGGCGCTGGCAGCGGCGTCAGTCATGGCCATGAACAACGTGTTCTATCGTGGCCGCGGCTTTCTCGACGGACGCTACGACGACCTGCGTCCCGGATTGCGGATGAACGTCATCGGCAATCCGGGCGTGGCCAAAGCCGATTTCGAGCTGTGGTGCTTTGCGGTCTCGTCGATCAACGGTTGCTCGCACTGTGTGGTCGCGCACGAACAAACGCTGCGTGAGGCGGGTGTGGGCCGCGAGACGGTGCTGGAGGCGTTGAAGGCCGCGGCGATCGTTGCCGGTGTGGCCCAAGCGGTTACGGCGGCCCAGACATTGGCTGCTGTCGGCTGATCGTCACCGGTTGGCCCGCGTTCACCGCGTTCGCGGGTCAGCCGTCCAGGCGTGCCAGCGTCGCCGGATCCTGCTTCCCGCCGTAATACCGGGCGATCAGGGCGACGAAATCCTCGTTGTCGGCGGCGGCGCGGGCGAACAACGTCATCGACGAGCGCAGCTTGAGATTGTCGGGCCAACCGAAGATCTCGTCGATGGAACGGCCCTGCACCTGAATGACCAGCCGGGTACACTCACGCAGGCGCGGTCCGAGCACATCATGGTCCAGATATGCGCGTGCCTCCGCTGCCGAGGAGATGCCGTAGTAGTCCGCCGCGGGGCTGTGGCCCAGGCCGCACAACTGCGGGAAGACGAACCACATCCAGTGAGTTCGCTTTCGTCCTGACCGCAGTTCCACAACGACGCTGTGGTAGATCGGGTCCTGCGCGTCGACGAACCGTTTCAGGTCGAAGGGGTCGCCTGATGTTGTCATACCACCACGGTTGCACACTGGTGTGATGGCGCGGCTCAACATCGGTTCCTGCGGGTAATGGCGGTCCGGAGACGGGTGCCCAGGGTTGGCGACCTGGCCCCGCTGATCCAGTTGAGAAGGCCTCGGTTCGGCGGCACCAAGCGCCGCCTGAACGCCGCGCTGACCATCGAGGATCTGCGCCGTATCGCCAGGCGACGCACCCCCAGGGCGGCATTCGACTACACCGACGGCGCCGCCGAAGATGAGCTGTCAATCCGGCGAGCGCGACAGGCGTTCCGCGACATCGAGTTTCACCCCACCATCCTGCGCGACGTCACCACGGTATGCCCTGGTTGGGACGTGCTCGGAGCGCCGGTGACGCTGCCGTTCGGGATCGCGCCGACCGGGTTCACCCGGTTGATGCAGACCGAGGGCGAGATCGCCGGCGCGCGGGCGGCCGCCGCAGCGGGGATTCCGTTCGCGATGTCCACGTTGGCCACCTGCGCCATAGAGGATCTGGTGACCGCGGTTCCCCAGGGCCGCAAATGGTTTCAGCTGTACATGTGGCGCGACCGGGATCGGTCGATGGCGCTGGTCAAGCGTGCGGCCGCCGCGGGGTTCGACACCATGCTGGTCACTGTCGACGTTCCGGTGGCCGGTGCCCGGCTGCGCGATGTCCGCAACGGCATGACGATTCCACCGGCACTCACGCTGCGCACCGTCCTCGACGCGCTGGGGCACCCGCGCTGGTGGTTCGACCTGTTGACCACCGAACCGCTGGCGTTCGCCTCGCTGGATCGCTGGTCGGGCACCGTCGGCGAGTACCTGAACACCATGTTCGACCCGAGCGTGACGTTCGAGGATCTGGCGTGGATCAAAGCGCAATGGCCGGGCCAGCTCGTCGTCAAAGGGATTCAGACGCTCGACGACGCGCGTGCCGTGGTGGAATGCGGTGCCGACGGCATCGTCTTGTCCAATCACGGTGGCCGGCAACTGGATCGGGCACCGGTGCCGTTTCACCTGTTGCCCTCGGTTGCCCGTGAACTCGGCAAGCACACCGAGATCCTGATGGATACCGGCATCATGTCGGGTGCCGATATCGTCGCGGCGATCGCGCTGGGGGCGCGGTGCACCTTGGTCGGCCGGGCTTATCTCTACGGGTTGATGGCCGGTGGCGAGGCGGGCGTCGCGCGTGCCATCGAGATCCTGGGCAGTGGTGTGATCCGGACCATGCGGCTGCTGGGGGTGACCTGCTTGGCGGAGTTGTCACCGAAGCATGTGACGCAGCTGCAGCATGTGGTGCCGCGTCCGAGTCCCTGACGTGCGGCCCGGCGCGCCGATCACGTGAGCGGGAGCGAGCGGCGCTGACGGCCGACGACGTCACCGTGACCGACGCCGCAAGGTCGCCGGCGACTACACCGGCGAGCCGGGGTGTGCGGCAGTTCGAGCGGCTGCTGGCCAAGGCGCTGCGAAAGGTTGCGACGAGGCTCGCCGAAAACCACGGGCCGGCCGGTCCGGTCACCATCGATGCGCCCGACCTCCGGGACTACCTGGGCCGCCCGCGCTTTTCGCCGAAGTCGGCCGAACGCACGGCGGTGCCCGGCGTCGCGACCGGCCTCGGCGGCGACGTGCTCTACATCGAAGCCGGGGCCGTCGGAGTAACCGGTCCGGGCAAGGCGTCGCTGCAACTGACCGGCCACCTGGGCGAGGTGATGAAGGAATCCGCGCAGATCGCGCTGTCCTATATGCGCTCACACGCTCAGGCGCTGGGGGTGGACCCCGCGGCGCTGGACCGGCGCATCCACATTCACGTACCAGCCGGTGCGGCGCCCAAGGACGGCCCCTCGGCCGGAGTGACGATGGTGACGGCCCTGGTCTCCATGGCCACGGGGCATCGGGTCCGCTTCGACGTCGCCGTGACCGGCGAGGTAACGCTTAGTGGGCGGGCATTGCCGGTCGGCGGGGTCAAGCAGAAGCTGCTGGTCGCCCAGCGCGGCGGCCTGTCAACGGTTTTGATTCTGGCCCGCAATGAACCGATCTCGACGACATCCCTGCGGAAGTGCTTCCCAAGCTCACGATCAAACCGATGACCGGCGTCGCCGATATCGTCAGCCAGGCCCTGCAAACAGCGGCCGTGACGGAAGGCGTCGCCGCCTGACCCGGCGGCGCGGCCATGGGCCGCGCTCACGGACGAGCTGTCTTCGCGGCCGTCGATCCTGCACAATCACATTCATGGGTCAATCGCGAGACGTCAAACGCCAGGTGGTCCACCGCTTTCAACGGCTGGTAGCCAATCCCTTGGGACGGCAGTTGCCGCTGACCATGCTCGAAACCATCGGCCGCAAATCAGGCCAACCGCGCCGCACCGCGGTAGGCGGAAAGGTTATCGGCAACCAGTTCTGGATGGTGTCCGAACACGGCGAACATTCCGATTACGTCTACAACATCAAGGCCAACCCGGCCGTCCGCGTGCGCATCGGCGGCCAGTGGCGTTCCGGGACGGCGCATTTGCTGCCCGATGACGACCCACGGCAACGGCTGCGCGACCTGCCCCGAGTCAACGGTGCGGCCGTGCGCGCAATCGGGACCGATTTGCTGACCATCCGAATCGATCTGGACTGACCGCAGATGGCTTACGACAGCGACCTCGCGGAACGGATCCGCGAGTTGCTGGCGTCGCAGGCCGGCGTCGACGAGAAGCGGATGTTCGGCGGGCTTGCCTTCCTGGTTGAGGGGCATCTGACCGTGGCCGTCAGTGGTCAGGGCGGACTGCTGGTCCGGGTGGCGCCCGACGACACCGACAAGCTGCTCGCTCGCGCCCACGTCAGCCCGATGGTGATGGCCGGCCGGCAGACCCGCGGCTGGTTGCGCGTCGCCGCGGAAGGGGTGAAAACCAAACGGCAGCTTCGCGGTTGGCTCATGCGCAGCCTGACCTGGGTGCACCGCCTGCCGCCGAAATGACCATCGGGTTTGCGCCTGGCGAATGCGGGTACGCCGCCGGTATGGACAAGCCCCAGCGACGGGCGAAACGACTCCTCGAGGTCGCCGGCACCAGCTACGCCGCCGAGGCCGGGATTCGCATCGACGACAAGCCGATGCCGTTGTTTCAGCTATTTGTGCTGTGCATGCTGGCCAGCAAGCCGATCGACGCCAGCATCGCCATGCGCGCCGCGCGCGAACTGTTCAAGGCGGGTCTGCGCACCCCGAAGGCGGTGTTGGCAGCCCCGCGCCAGGCCATGATCGACGCGTTCGGCCGCGCCCACTATGTGCGCTATGACGAGAGCTCGGCGACCCGGCTTACCGATATGGCCCAGCGGGTGCGCGACGAATTCGGTGGCGACCTACGCGAAATCGCGCGCGGCAGCGACCACGACCCGGCGACGGCAAAGCGAATCATCAAGCAGTTCAAAGGGATCGGCGACACCGGCGCCGACATCTACCTGCGTGAGGTGCAGGATGTGTGGACTTGGGCGCGGCCGTACTTCGACGACCGTGCCACCGCCGCGGCCAAGGAACTGGGCCTGCCCACCGATCCGGCAACGCTTTCCGCGCTGGCCGCCGGCGCCAACGCCCGCCTGGCGGCGGCGCTGGTCCGTTCGTCGCTGGACGACGATGTGCGCAGCCAGCTGATCGATTGAGCTGCCGGTGACCGTGCGCATCGGCACTTCGGGGTGGTCCTATCAGCACTGGACGCAGGTGCTGTACCCGCGCGGCCTGCCGGCCGCGCGCCGTCTGACTCGCTACGCCGAGGTCTTCGACACCGTCGAATTGAACGCCAGCTTCTACCGCTGGCCCAAGGAGACGACGTTTGCGGCGTGGCGCGACCTCCTGCCCGGCGGGTTCACCATGTCGGTCAAGGCCCATCGCGGCCTGACCCATTACCGTCGGCTGCTGTCCCCCGAACCATGGATCGAGCGGTTCGAACGTTGTTGGCAGCTCTTGGGGGATCACCACGGCGTGCTGCTGGTGCAGCTGCATCCGGAGCAGCCCCGCGATGACGCGCGGCTGGAATCCTTCCTGGGCAACATGCCGACCGACATTCGGGTTGCCGTCGAGCTGCGGCACCCGTCCTGGAACGACCCGGCGGTATTTGCGGTGCTGGAACGCCAACGGGCCGCGTATGTGGTGATGAGCGGCGTCGGTCTGGCGTGTGTTCCCCGGGCCACCACCGATCTGGTCTACGTGCGCATGCACGGCCCCGACGACGCCGGCAGGTACGCGGGGTCGTATCGGTGCGACGAGTTGCGCCGGTGGGCGAAGCGGATCATCGACTGGGACGCCGAAGGCCGGGACGTGTGGCTGTATTTCAACAATGATCTGGGCGGCCACGCGGTTCGTAATGCGTTGTCGTTGCTGGAACTATTGCGAGCGGTCGGTCCGAGTAGGCTCGGAGTTTGACGGCAGAGGGGAGCAGCGATCATGACCAGCTCAGCCACATTCGTCATCGTCGGCGGCGGTCTTGCCGGGGCTAAGGCAGCCGAAGCCTTGCGCGACAACGACTTCGGCGGTCATGTCATACTTTTCGCCGCAGAGGAGCACCTGCCCTACGAGCGCCCGCCGTTGTCCAAGGAATTCCTGGCTGGCAAAAAGTCGCTCGACGAGTTCACTGTGCACAACTCCGACTGGTATCGCGACCACGACGTGGACCTGCGGCTGGGCGCGCGGGTGTCGTTATTGGATCCGGCCGCACACACCATCGGACTTCCCGATGACACCACCGTGCGCTACGACAAGCTGCTGCTCGCGACCGGATCAGCATCGCGACGCCTGCCGATTCCCGGCGCCGACGCGGTCGGCACGTATTACCTGCGCACGTTCGACGACGCCGCCGCGCTGAATTCCGCGCTGACCGAAGGCTCTTCGCTTGCGGTGGTCGGTGCGGGGTGGATAGGGCTGGAGGTGGCTGCCAGCGCTCGTCAGCGCAATGTCGATGTCACGGTGGTGGAGGCGGCCAAGCAGCCGCTGTCGGCGGCCCTGGGCGAAACCGTCGGCAAGGTGTTTGCCGACCTGCATCGCGACCACGGTGTGGACTTGCGGCTGCAAGCGCAGGTGGCCGAGATCACGACGGAGGCCGACCGGGCCAGTGGGCTCAAGCTTAGCGACGGGTCCGTCATTACCGCCGACGCCGTGCTGGTGGCCGTCGGCGCGAAACCCAACGTCGAGCTGGCCCGACAAGCCGGCTTGGCGATGGCTGACGGTGGTGTCCTGGTCGACGCGTCGCTGCGCACCAGTGATCCCGACATCTACGCGGTCGGTGACATCGCGGCTGCGGTGCACCCGCTGCTGGACTGCCGGATCCGCACCGAGCACTGGGCCAACGCCCTCAAACAGCCCGCGGTGGCGGTCGCCGGAATGCTCGGCGCCCCAACCGAGTACGTTGAACTACCGTACTTCTTCACCGATCAGTACGACCTCGGGATGGAGTACGCGGGCCACGCGACCGACAGTGCGCGGGTGGTGTTGCGAGGCGATGTGTCCGGCCGCGAGTTCGTCGCGTTCTGGCTCGACGACGACAACCGGGTGCTGGCAGGAATGAACGTCAACATCTGGGACGTGCTCGACGATGTCAAGGCCCTGATCCGGTTGAAAGTCCCGGTGGACCCCGACCGGTTGGCTGATCCCGAAACGCCGCTGGCCGACCTGCGGACCGGCTAGTCCGGGGGCTTCCAGGTGCGGTCGATGACGTCGGGCGGCGGCTGAGCTTGCAGCCGTTCCCGCTCGGCGCGTCGCCGTTTGACCCGCAACCGGGCATCGGCCGGCATGGTGACCAGCTCGTCGCAGGTGAGGTAGTACACGTCGTCGACCGTGTCGATCAGGTCCGCCGCAACCCGCCGTGACCCCAACTCGCGCAGGGCCAGCCGGAGTTCATGGGTGAACCGGATGGTGGTGTCATGAGCCAGCTCTCGCGAACTGCGGGCGCTGGCGGCCATCCGCCGGGCGAACGTCGCCGGGGTCGATGGCCCGGGAGGCGCCGAAGCGGCTTCGGCAGCCAGGGTCAACAGCAGCGACGGGTCGTCGCCGAATGTCGGATTGGCCAGCTCCGCTTCTCCCGAGCCACGGTGTCCCAGCTGGGCAACGGCCGCGTCGAGGGCCGCCGCGGCTGACGGCGACAGCGCGCGAATACTGTCGGCGTTGCCTTCGCGGGCCAGGGCGCACAGCGGTGCATCGGCACGCAGGATATCGATCAGGGCAGCACTCACCGCGGGGATGCGACCGCTCTCCATGATCACCCCGATACCGGACACGCTGGATTTCGCGTGGGTGTGCTCCAGCGTTGCGGCGGTGATGCCGGTGTCAATGACCCACAGTGCCGTCAGGATCCAGCCTTGCTGAATCCGGTCCCGCAGCAACCGAATCCGGACTTCCAGGCCGGCGTCCGGCAGTGCGCTCAGCTGCTCGGCATCGAAGCGTTCTGTCGAGGCGGCGGCGATGTAGGCCTGCGTGTCGGCCCGCAGATGACGCAACAAGGACAGCGACCGGGCCGTCACGACCACCTTGGCGGCCGACCCGAGTGCTCCGCTGGCCAACTCGGGTCGCCCCAGCGGCAGCAGGTGCGCGGCCAACGGCTGCTCGCCCAGCGCATGACGGGTGACGGCCTGTTGGTCCCAACCCGGTAGCTGGCTGGCAGCGACAAAATTGGCTGATACGCCGACGTAGGGCCGATGACCGAATACCGCGATGGCCCTGCTCTCCCACTCCTGGGCCACCACGTCACCCAGAGCCAGGATTCGACCCATGGCCCGGCCTGCGGCCCGCAGTCCGCTCAACTGGACGTCAAGCGTCATCGGGGTCAGCGGTCCGGGCAGTGCTTCGGCGAGACCGGTGGCGCTGAATACCGGAAACCGCGGATCGATCCGGTCGTCGAACTCGCCCTCGAGCCCCTCGGGTCCGACAGAGTTCAGGGCGGCGCCGTAACGGGGTAGTGATCGCGGGACCGGCTCGACCGGAAGCGGCAGCTGGCCCGACCCGATAGTCGCGCCCGCGCGGTCCAGCCTGCGGCCAACCAGCCCGCGACCAGTGTCCACGATCGCCTCCGTCGCCTGCCACCCGTACTGAAAGCTCCAATCCTCTTGCGCTGCAGCGGTATCCATCTGTGGAAGCAGATCATCCCAACGGCCGATCCGGTGCGTTCGCAGGCGCGGCTCGGCCGATCGCAGCAGCCGCCACGCGGTGACCACGTTCGCAGCGTCCGGCGTGGCCAGGTCGACGACACCGTTGCGGTCGGTGTTCAGCGCCATTACTAGGAAGCGAACCAGGTCGTCGAGGTGCAGCACCCGCATCGGCTGCGCCGAGACCTTGCCGCGCAGCAAAGTCGCTACCGTCCGGCAGACCATCCAGTCCAGGTGCCGACCGACCGGCGGCGCGATGCGAATGACCAGGCTCGGCGCCCAGCAACCGGTCACCAGGGCCTCAGCCTGCTGGTAGAGCTCGGGCGACCCCGCAGCCTGCGACACGAACAGCAGCCGGGCACCCGCGCGGGCGGCCGCGTTGCTCACATGCGCTAGGCCGTTGAGGCCGGCTGCCCCCGGTGCGGTGGTATCCACCGGGGCGAGATGAATCACCGCGTCCGCTTCGGCGGTTAACTCCAGCAACACCGGGTCACGCAACGACGCACACTCAAAGTCGACGCCGGCATCAAGGGCCGAGTGGCGGTATGGAGCTATGCCGCTGACCGTGTGCCCGGCCGCGATCAGCTGGCGTGCTACCTGGCGACCGATCGCGCCGGCAGCATCGGTAACCAGGACGTGCACCCTGCCCACCTTCCCCAACGTCTTCCCATGACAATAAGCACCCCGGCCCCACTTTCGCGACCAATTGAGTCCGGACCGTGACCGGAAAAGGGCCTCGGGATCCGTCGCGGCCGGTTACCGCAACGTCGCGGTGCCGTCGGCGGCAATCGCAACCTTGGCCCCGGCGATGTCTGCGATGTCGTCGTGCACTGTCGCCGCGGCCGTATCGGTATCGGTGATCACGCCCAAACTTCGTGCTCCCTCGGGCGTGCGCACGGCGACAAAGGTTTTCTCGGGCCGGCCGTCGCGGGTGAATGGTGTGGTCCACGCCTCGACCGTCCCGATTCCCTCCCACTCGACCAAACCCACGGTCGTGGGCTCGCGGTCCACTACCGGCTGAACATCTTCCCAACGAAATTCCGCAGGCGGTTCGGTGCTGTAGACGCCGAAGCTGTGTTTGGTCAGGTACCCGCCGTTTGCGGTGATCAGGCAGCGTCGGCCCGGGTTGGCCACCAACAGTTCGGCCATGGTGGCAATGGAATGGGTGACGTAATTGCTCCACGGGCCGCCGGCGAAGGTCAGACCGCCGGTGACCGTCAGCGGGCGGGCGGGATCGTCGGTCGCCAGGCCGAGTTCGGCCGCGGCAACCTGAACCGCGGAGGGAAAACACGAGTACAGGTCGACATAGTCGACGTCGTCGATGCCCAGGCCGGCAAGCTCGAGCACCCGCGTCCCCCCGATCCGAATGGCTGGAGACCGGTACAGCTCGGCCCGTTCGGCGATCGCGGAGGTGTCGTGGGCATCGGTACCGGCCTGCGGGTAAACCCAGCGCTCGGCGGGGATCTGCAACCGCGCGGCCTGCTCGACCGACGTCAGGATCAGCGCCGCGCCCTGGTCAACCATGTTGTTGGAGTTCATCAGCTTGGTGTAGGGCCAACTGATCATGCGGTTCTGCGGGCCGGGCCGCCAAATCTCCTCGGCGGTCATCGGGGTATGGATCCAGGCGTTGGGATTGTCCACCGCGACGGCGTTGAAGCGCGCCCACAGCTGACCGACCCGCCGCCGGTGATCCGCCATCGACTCGCCGCTGGCGATGCGCAGTGCCTGCTCGAACAGCGGATAGACGTAGGCGGGCCGGTCCAGCTTGATCCTGAGCTCGGCCTCCCCCACCATCGCAACGTCGTCACCGGAGATTTCGGGCAGCGGAACGGATTCGTCCTGTCGGGTCCACACCAACCTCGCGCCCTTGGACTTCAACCCGGTCCTGGTACGCCAGGTCTCGGCGCCGGCAATCAGCACCACCCCGGCGCGCCCGCGCTGGATGTCCAGGCATGCCTGGCTGACCAGCGCCTGCGGCGTGTTGCCGCCGACACTGCCGTAGCTGGTGGTGCAGCTGCCGGCGCCGAGGCGCTGCCCGAGCAACTGTCCGGGGTTTCGGTAGTGCGCCGACAGCATGTGCACCACGCGGATCGAGTCGACGGCCGCCAGCAGCGGAGCGTCAGCGGCTTGCCGGGCCGCCGCGACCATCAGGTCGACCGGTTCGATTGACGGCCCGGCCGGGTCGATCTCGTCGCGATGGTTGACCTGACCGTAGCCGATCAGCACCGGTGTCCTGGGATCTACGGGCATGCCTCGAACCTAGCGCCGGGCTTCGCTGCCCCGCACACCAGCGTCGCGTAGGCGGACCTTAGGTGCCGGCCGCCGCGAACAGCACGCCTTCAGCAATCAGCTGCTCGATGTGCTCAGGGCTCATCCCGAGCAGCTGTTGACAGATCGCTCGAGTGTCCTGACCCGCTTGCGGCGCCGGTCGTTGCGGTGCATGCGGAATGTGACGAAACGGTGCCGGACCAGTTTCCGCCGGCATGGGGCGTGCGATCAACGGATGCACCATGGTGCTGAACAGCTTTCGCTTGACGAGCTGCGGATCCTCAAGCAGGTCCGGCGGACGATTCATCGGGCCCGTCGCGACTCCGGCCGACTGCAGTAGCTGGGCCGCCTGCTCGGGACTGCGGGTATTCGTCCAGGCCGTCAATACCGCTGACAACGCCGCGCGGTTGGCCCGGCGAGCCTCCGCCGTCGCGAAGCGCGGATCCTCGGCCAATCCTGGTGTATCTAATACTAGTGCGGCACAACGCCATTCGTCATCCGAGCAGATGGAGATGACGCACCATTCGTCGTCACCGGCGCACGGGCAGACCGCGTGCATGCTGAGGTCGTCGCCGATTTCGGCGAGGCCGGCGGCCCGTGCGGCTTCCGTTACGAACAGCGTGTCGAGTTGATTGACGACGACTTCGGCCTGAGAGACGTGGACGTGGGCACCGGCTCCGGCTCGATCGCGGTGGATCAGCGCCGCCAGGGCCAGGATCGCGACGACGCGTCCGACCACGTGATCGGGGAAGATGGTCGTCGCATCGTAGAAGGGGTGCCGGGCGCTGTCCTTCGGGGCTTCCTCGGACGTCCACACGCTGGTGACGCCGGTGGTCGCGCGCACCAACGGGCCATAGCCCAGCCGGCGGCTCCACGGGCCCCGGTTGCCGAACGCGCTGCTGCCGGCGAGCACGATCCCGGGATTGAGGCCACGCAGCTTGTCGTAGTTGAAACCCAGTGAGGTCAGCGTTCCCGGCTTGAAGTTGGCAAAGACGGCGTCGGCCTCGGCCACCAGGTGACCGAAGACGCGCTTACCTTCGCTGCTGCGCAGGTCCACACCGAATGCGCGGTGATTGCGGTGGGTCCAGGCGAAGGACTCGCTCATCGCATCGCCGGCGCGGGCCTGGCGCAGCCCGTCGGGGTAGTCGGCACTTTCGACCTTGATGACCTCGGCCCCCAGGTCGCTGAACAAGCGGCTCAACTCGCCGCCGGCGACGATGATGCCGAGATCGAGAATGCGCAGTCCCGCGAACGGATAGCCGCCCACCCGGCCCGCAGGCGGAGGCGGCGGCACCGGGTCGGCCAGCCAGCCCGGTTCGTGCTGGCCGGCCGTGGGGGCTGGAGCGCGAAAGCCGGCGCGCTGCTCGTTGACCGCGAAATATCCGGTCGGCACCTGGGCGTGCACACCGGGAACCAGCTCGGCGTCGGTGATTGCACCCACCGCCTGGAAGTGCTCGGACGCCAGGATCCGCGACGGCGTCAAGACCGCCGCGATGGGTACCCCGTGCGCCTGTCCCGCGGCCACCAGCTCTTTCATGGTTTGGCCGGCGAACAGCGCCGCCACCAGCACACCTATTTGGGGCCAGGCGGCAAAGCGGGCGCCGATCACGTCGTACCGAGGATCCTGAAATTCTTGCGGCTCCCCCAGCCAGCGGCGCAGGCCACGCCACTGCCGCGGCGCCATCACGCACAACCGCACGTAGCCGTCCTGGCACGGATAAATCGGGTAGGCGTCCTGGTTCTTGGGGCGTCCGCGCCAGCGGGTGCTGCTGCGGATTCCGGCCGCGACCTGCCCGTGCGCCCCGAACGCCGGGTCCAGCGCCATGACCACCGCGTCAAACCGCGAGAAGTCGATGTAATCCCCTGCACCGCAACGTAACCGGTTGTAATAGGCAACCAGCAGCGCCCAGGCGGCCTGGACCGCGGCCGTCGCCGACGCGATGCCGTCCGGCGGCAACACCGGAGTGCCGGTGGTGGGGCCCGACCGCGACAGCGAGCCCGACATCGCATACAGCACCGGGTCGGTGGCACGCCACGACGACCGTGGCCCCGTCGCGCCAAAGTCGGTGAACGACAGCGCAACCAGCTGCGGATGGCGATCGGCCAGCTCGGCACACGTTGTCCCGTAGGCGGCCGCCGCGCCGGGAAGACCGCTGTCGACCACGATGTCGGCGCTGGCGGTGAGCTCGTCGAAACGTCGGCGGTCCTGCTTGTCGAGCGGGTTCAGCACCGTGCTGCGCTTGTTGGCGTTGTGCACGGCGAACGGGATGCCGGTGCCGGCCAACGTCGGTGGAATGCTGCGGCCTGGGCTGCCGCCGGGCGGCTCCACCTTGAGGACATCGGCACCCAGGTCGGCCAGCAACCGACTGACGGTGTCGGCGCCACCACCGGACAGGTCCAGGACACGCACCGCATCGAGTAACCCGTCGGGCATTGGCACACCGTACCGTCGCTATGCGCACCTCGAGGAGTCGGCGCGACACCGAGTACGAGCCCGCAGCCGTGATCAGACCGGCGAGCGTTGGTAACGCAGCTGTTCGACGGTCGTGGCGCCGAAGACCTCGGTGCGCCGCGTCCCGTCGAACCGCCACCCGTCGCGTTCGTAGAACCGCCGGGCACGCTCATTGCCGTCGAGCACCCACAACGAAGCGCGGCTGAGTCCGACTCGACGCAGCCGATCCCGGGCGGCGGCCATCAGCAAACGGCCGATTCCGCCGCCCATACGCACCGGATCGACGTAGATCGCCATCAGCTCACCGCAATTGGGCATGTCGCGGTCCCAGCACAGGCCGGTGGTAGCCAAACCGCAGATGGCAGAGCCGTCGACGGCCACCACGGTGGCCGGCAGCCGAAGGCCCATGCGGCCGAACGTGTATCTGCCCGCCCACACCTCGGGCCGCAGACCGTCGAGATAGTCCTGATCGATGAGTCCGGGATAGGCCCGCTGCCACGACCGGACGTGCACGCGGGCCACCGCCTCGGCATCCCCCGGGACCGCCGCGCGCACCTGCGTCATGGTTGCAGTATCGGCGCACGCCGTCGGCCCGGGCATCCCGGTGCCCGAGGTCGCGGTTGCGCAGCCCGCGGTCGGGTGGTGTGCTTGACCCAGTGCCCACTTGACACCCGTCAAACCCAGCGAGAGGACGATACATGGCAGACACGGCATCCCTCGGTGTCAAGGTGCGAGGCAAGGTCATCGTCATCACCGGCGGCGCGCGGGGCATCGGATTGGCGACGGCAACCGCACTGCACAAGCTGGGGGCCAAGGTTGCCATCGGCGATATCGACGAGGCCAAGGTCAAGGAGTCGGGGGCGGACCTGGGCCTGGATGTCTACGGCAAACTCGATGTCGCCGACCGGGATTCCTTTTCGGACTTTCTCGACCAGGTGCAGCGCCAACTCGGCCCGATCGACGTGCTGGTCAACAACGCGGGCATCATGCCCGTGGGCCGCATCATCGACGAGCCGGACCTGGTGACCCGGCGCATTCTGGACATCAACGTCTACGGGGTCATTCTGGGCAGCAAGCTGGCGGTTGAGCGGATGGTTCCGCGCGGGCGCGGACATGTCATCAACGTCGCCTCGCTGGCCGGGGAGCTCTATGCGGCGGGGCTGGCCACCTACTGCGCTAGTAAACACGCGGTGGTCGCGTTCACCGATTCGGCCAGACTCGAATACCGCTCGTCCGGCGTGAAGTTCTCCATGGTGTCTCCCACATTCGTCAACACCGAACTGACCGCCGGCACCCACGGGGTCAAGGGGTTCAAGAACGCTGAGGCGGCCGACATCGCCGACGCGATCGTGCAGCTGGTGGCCCGCCCCAGGCCGCGGGTGCGGGTCACCAGGGCGGCCGGCGCTATGGTCGCCGCGCAGAAGTTCATGCCCCGGTCCGTGGCCGAGGGACTGAACCGCATGCTGGGCGGCGAACACGTCTTCACCGACGACGTCGACGTCGCCGAGCGCAGCGCCTACGAGGCCCGTGCTCGCGGGCAGGACTGACCGGCTTTAGCTGGTTGTTCACCGAGGCCGCGCACAATCGGCCCGGTGAGCGCTCAAACCCGCACAGCCGCGACCCTTACCGACGACGAACTGGTCCGCATCGACGCGTACTGGCGCGCTGCCAATTACCTGTCGGTCGGCCAGATCTACCTGCTGGACAACCCGCTACTGGCCGAACCGCTCTGCCCCGAGCACGTCAAACCCCGGCTCTTGGGACACTGGGGCACCACGCCGGGACTCAACCTCGTCTACGCCCATCTGAATCGGATCATCCGTGCCCGCGACGCCGAGGTCATCTACGTCACCGGCCCCGGGCACGGCGGCCCAGGCCTGGTCGCCAACGCCTACCTCGAAGGCACCTACAGCGAGGTCTACACCGGCATCGAGGAAAACACCGACGGATTGCGCCGGCTGTTTCGGCAGTTCTCCTTTCCAGGCGGTATTCCCAGCCATGTCGCGGCCCAGACCCCCGGGTCCATCCATGAGGGGGGCGAACTCGGGTACGCGCTGGTGCATGCCTTCGGCGCGGCGTTCGACAACCCCGATTTGGTGGTCGCCTGTGTCATCGGCGACGGCGAAGCCGAAACCGGACCATTGGCCGCCAGCTGGCATTCCAACAAGTTCCTCAACCCCGCGATCGACGGCGCGGTGTTGCCGATCTTGCACCTCAACGGATACAAAATCGCCAATCCGACTGTGCTGGCGCGCATTCCGCATGACGAACTGGAATCGCTGCTGCGCGGTTACGGCTACCGGCCGATCACGGTTACCGGCGATGTTCCGGCCGATGTGCATCAGCAGCTGGCCGGTGCTCTCGATGAGGCATTCGACGACATCGCGGCGATCCAGCACGGCGCCCGCACCGGCTCGACTTCCGGCCGGCCGGTGTGGCCGATGATCGTGCTGCGCACCCCCAAGGGCTGGACCGGTCCGAAGGTGGTCGACGGCAAGAAGGTCGAGGGCACCTGGCGCTCGCATCAGGTTCCGCTCGCCGATACCCACGACAGCGCGCAACGTCGCAGCCAGCTTGACGAGTGGCTGCGCAGCTACCGGCCTGAGGAGTTGTTCGATACCCAGGGCCGGCTGCGGGCGGAGTTGCGGGCGCTGGCGCCCACCGGGGACCGGCGGATGAGCGCCAACCCGCACGCCAACGGCGGGTTGCTGTTGCGCGACCTGGATCTGCCCGACTTCCGCTACTACGCAGTGCCGGTCACGCAGCCCGCCATCGAAACCGAGGAGGCCACCCGCGTACTGGGCCGGTATCTGCGCGATGTGATCCGGCGCAACCCGGATCGGTTCCGGCTGATGGGTCCCGACGAAACCGCGTCGAACCGGCTCGGTGCCGTGTTCGAGGCCACCGGCCGCGCGTGGCTGTCCGAGACGACCGCCGACGACGATCATCTGGCCGCGGACGGCCGGGTGATGGAGGTGCTGTCGGAGCATCTGTGCCAGGGCTGGCTGGAGGGCTATCTGCTGACCGGGCGCCACGGCATGTTCGACTGCTACGAGGCGTTCGTGCACATCGTCGACTCGATGTTCAACCAGCACACGAAATGGCTGTCGACCAGCCGGGAGCTGCCCTGGCGGCGGCCGATCGCGTCGCTGAATTACCTGCTGAGTTCCCATGTTTGGCGCCAGGACCATAACGGCGCATCGCATCAGGACCCCGGCTTCATCGACCTGGTGGCCAACAAGCGTCCCGAGGTGGTACGGGTCTATCTGCCACCGGACGCCAACACCTTGCTGTCGGTCGCCGACCACTGCCTGCGCAGCCGCAATTACGTCAACGTCATCGTCGCCGGCAAGCAACCCGCGCTGACCTACCTGGACATGGACGAGGCCGTCGCGCACTGCACCCGCGGCCTCGGCATCTGGCAATGGGCGAGCACGGCGACCGGTGAGCCTGACGTGGTGCTGGCCTGTGCCGGAGACATCCCGACGCTCGAGACGCTGGCTGCCGCCGACATTTTGCGCCGGGAATTGCCCAAGTTGGGCGTGCGGGTGGTCAACGTCGTCGACATCATGCGGCTGCAACCGGAGTCCGAGCATCCACATGGTTTGCCGGACAAGGATTTTGATGCATTGTTCACGCGCGACAAGCCGGTCATCTTTGCCTACCACGGGTATCCGTGGTTGATCCACCGGCTCGCGTATCGCCGCGCCAATCACCCACGCATTCATGTGCGCGGGTTCAAGGAGCGCGGTACCACCACGACACCGTTCGACATGGTGATGCTCAACGACCTGGATCGCTTCCATCTGGTCATGGACGTCATCGACCGCGTGGATGGGTTGGCCAGCCGAGCCGCCGTGCTGCGCCAGCGCATGGCCGACGCCCGGCTCGCGGCTCGGCAGTACACCCGTGAGCACGGCGCGGACGACCCCCGGATCGCCGGATGGGCCTGGGAGTCGAGCGCGCGGAACGAACGATCACACGTAGTGAGTGACGGGAGCAAGACAACCAATCAGACCTGAGAGTCGAGCCCCGGCTACTCGTGGAAGAGCTCCGGCCGCAGCAGCAGCTGCGGCAATGCATGGGCGAGCCACTTCCGGTAGCGATCCGGTGACCAATCCATGTCAACGGTGAGCATCGAATAAGTTTGCGGCGACATCAGTGTCGCCATCGTGTCGGCGGCTTCCTTCTTGGACAGGCCCCGGCGCAGCGCGGGCCGCCAAAATTTCTCGATCGTCACGGCGCAATCGGACCGGAGCGCGCCGATCAGGCCGGTGCGCAGCTGCTGCAGGGCCGGGTCGGTTGACGACGCCTGCTCCATCACCCGGATCAGTGGCGCCACCCGCTCATTGATGTGGTGGATGAACTGGGCGACGGCGGCAAATTGCCGGATTAGCTGGGGGCCAGCCTCCTCGACAAGGCTCAGGACCCGATCGACCGCCGGGACGTCTTGGTAGTCGCCGACGACGGCGACGTCGATCGCACGGGCCAGCACCCCGGCCTTGGAGCCGAACGTCGCATAGACGGTGGGAGCTGACACCTCGGCCGCCGCGGCGATCTGGTCGATGGACGTGGCGCCGAACCCCTGCTCGACGAACAGGCCGGTCGCCGCTTCGATCACCCTGCGCTGCCGGGCCTCGGCGTCGGCGCGGCGGCGACTGCTGTCGTACTTGCGCCGCAGCCGCGGAGTCGTTGACATCATGACACCCAAGTCCTTATAGTTAACTATATTCAATAAATCCAACTATATTTTAAGTATAGGCCGGAGGTTGCGGTGACAACCAAACTTGACACGCGCACCGCCCTGGACTGGGCCACCATCTGCGACCAGGCGGCCGCATTCGTCACCACGGAGTACGCTTCGCTGGACCGCAACGGCGCGCCGATCACCTGGCCGGTTACGCCCTACCCGGGCGGCGGCGGGCGCAGCCTCGATGTGACTACGGGTCTCAGCTACCCGCTCAAGGCGGAGCGAGCACGACGCAATCCGAAAGTGTCGCTGTCGTTTTCGCAGCCGCTGGGCTCCGGGCTCGTCGACCCGGCAACGTTCGTGATCCAGGGCCTTGCCACTGTCCGTGATGCCGACCTGCGGGCCAATTCGGCCCGCTACCTGCAGGAAGTCGCCGCGCACCTGCCGGAGGCCTTCGACAGCATCCCGACCTTGATGCTGCGCCGAATGGCGTGGTATTGGTCGCGTATCTGGATCGAAGTCACCCCGGTGCGGGTGCTGTGGTGGCGCAGCGGGAATCTTGATCAGCCGCCGCAACTTTGGAAGCCGCAGCACCCGCCGGCCGTGCCGCGGTCGGATCCGGCGCCGATCGGACGCGGCGCCGGATCCTGGACCATCCGGGCAGCGACGGATTGGCGGCTGCGGGTACGCGATGCGCTCGACCGGCTCGGCATGCCGGTATTGACCAGTGTCACACCCGACGGCTGGCCGCTGCCGGTGCGGGTGCGAAACGCCGTGCCGACCCGCGGCGGCTTCCGGATGCGTCCACCCGCCGGCATCGACGTTGTCGACGGGCCGGCCTGTCTGACGTTCCACACCCACGGGCCCGCGTTCGAAAGCCAAGAAAATGCGAGCTTGACGGGGCGCTGCCGCAGGGTCGGTGAGCACATCGAGTTCGAGGCCGAGCGAGCACTCAACGATTTCGTCATTCCGGCCAATCCGCTGCGGCGGGCCATGCAACTGATATCGGCGGGCCGCCGGTTGAAGCGCCGTTTGGACTCCGAGGCGCGCCGGCGCGGGCAACGTGTTCCGCGCTTTGACGAACTCGGCTTCGATAAGAGCAAGCACTAGCTAGCGGGTAATCCGATGAGATCTGTTGCTGCACCCGCGGACACCCGCATGATGGGCATCGTCCACAACGCGTTGCGCCGCGACCTCGCGCGGGCGCAGCTGGCGCTGACTCGGTGGCCCTATCCCGATCCCAGCCAGCGCACGGCTATCGCCGAGCACCTGGGATGGATGACGCAGTTCCTGCACCGCCACCATCGCATCGAGGATGACGGCCTTTATCCCCTGGTGCGCCAACGTGTCCCGCAGGCAGCGGGTATTCTCGACGCGATGGACGCCGACCACCAGACGCTGCTGCCGGCGATCAACCGGCTCACCGACACCGCCCGGCGCTACGTCCAGGACCCTTGTGCCCGAACAGAATTAGTTATCACGCTGGAGCAGCTGGCTGCGGTGCTGCTGCCGCACCTGCAGCGCGAGGAACTCGAGATGATGCCGGTCGTCTCGGCGGCGGTGACAAAGGCAGAGTGGGACGCCATCGAACACGCCCATGCCGTCAAGGCGCTCAAGCCAACCGAGTTGGCCTTAACGGCGTTATGGCTGTGCGATGGAGCCGGTGCTGAGGACCGCGCGGTGGTCCGGTCGCTGGTCCCCAAACCTGTTGCGTGGGCGATCGACAGGTTCACCGCCCGTCGCTACGAGCGCCACGCATGGCACTGCTGGTATCTGGCGCAGCACACGCGGCTGCGCCAGAAATTCACCGGACAAGTCAGCGTGGAGATCCCTGCCTCGCTCGAGGCGGTGTGGCAGCTGGTCGCCGATCCGCTGCGGGTTCCGGAGTGGAGCCACGAATGCCGGCGGGTGCGATTTCTGGACGGTTCGACCTCGGCGGGACCCGACCGGCGATTCCGCGGGACCAATCGCAGCGGCCGCTATCGGTGGTCGCGCAACTGCACGATCTTCAGCTACGACGAGCCCCGCGAGTTCGGCTACATCACCGCCGGCGGTCACGGGGACGCAACCGCCTGGCACTTTCGGCTCGAGCCCACCGCGGCCGGCACCCGGCTCACGCAGGCCTTCCAGGGCGTCGCGATGCCGCTGTGGTTATCGCGATTGGTCGCAGTGCTCATACCCGCACACGACGACCGCACCGATGAGCTGCGTGCCGATCTGGCGCGGCTGGCCGCGCTTGCCCAAGCCGACCGGCTACGCGCTAAGCGACCGGCCGGCGCCCGGAACTGACCGTCCGGTCACACCGCTTGGGTAGCCTGTGCGGGTGGCACATGTCTTGTCGGTCAACGTGGCTCGTGGGCGGACAAACCCTGATCCCCGCGCACTGTCGAAGGTGACGGGTATCGACAAGGCGGCGGTCACCGAGCCGGTCTTGGTCAGAGCACCCGGCCCGATGCACGGTGGTCTCGGCAGCGGGCTTGCCGGCGACGCCATCGGCAATCCGAAATTCCATGGCGGCGACGACCAGGCTGTTTATGCCTACGCACGAGAAGACCTGGACGGGTGGGCATCTCGACTGCAGCGCACCCTACGCAGCGGAATGTTCGGCGAAAATCTGACCACCGTGGGTGTTGACGTCACCGGAGCGCGGATCGGCGAACGATGGCGCATCGGTGCCGACGGCTTGGTGCTGGAAGTGTCCGCGCCCAGGACGCCGTGCCGGACATTTTCGGCGTTTCTCGAACTGAGCCATTGGATCACTACCTTCACCCAAGCCGCGCAACCCGGTGCGTACCTGCGGGTCGTCTCGCCCGGAACGGTCCGCGCCGGTGACGCAATCACCATCGAGGACCGCCCGGACCATGACGTGACCATCGGCCTCGTCTTTCGTGCCCGAATGTCGGAACCCGAGCTGCTGCCGCGGCTGTTGGAGGCAGATGCGCTGTCGGCCGAACTCGTGGCCTACGCGCGCCGCCGGCTTGCATCAAACCAAGGGTGAACCGCGCTGCTCAGAGCTCTCGATAACCACGTCGGCGCTGTTGCGACGATGCTGCCCTGCTTGATCCGGTCGGCGCCGTCAAAGAAAACGGGCGTTGGCCCACGCGCGGGTAGACTCGCCACGATGCGTGACCCAGCTCCGGACCAAGCCGCCGCCAGCGCTCCATGCGACGCGCTGGCCTTGCCGACGCCGAAACTGGAACGGTTGCGGATCCACGTCGATATAGCCGTCGTGGTGCTGGTGCTGGTGCTGACCAACTTGGTCGCGCACTTCACCACGCCGTGGGCCAGCATCGCGACCGTTCCGGCTGCTGCCGTCGGGTTGCTGGTCCTGCTGCGGTGGCGAGGACTGGGCTGGACCGAACTTGGCCTGGGCCGGCAACACTGGCGATCCGGTATGGGATATGCGCTGGTGGCCGTGGCGGTCGTGGTGTCGGTGATCGCGGTCGGCGTGCTGCTGCCGATGACCCGGCCGATGTTTCTGAACAACCGCTATGCGACGGTCTCGGGCGCGCTGATTGCCTCGATGATCGTCATACCGCTGCAAACCGTCATTCCAGAAGAACTCGCGTTTCGCGGTGTCCTGCACGGCGCCCTCAATCGCGCCTGGGGATTTCGCGGCGTCGCGATGGTGGGATCGCTGCTGTTCGGTCTGTGGCATGTCGCCACGTCGTTGGGTCTGACCAGCACTAATGTCGGCTTCACTCGGCTGTTCGGCGGCGGGATCGTGGGGATGCTGGCCGGGGTGACGTTGGCGGTGTTGGCCACCGGCGCGGCCGGCTTCGTGTTCAGCTGGTTACGCCGGCGCAGCGGCAGCCTGATCGCGCCGATCGCACTGCATTGGTCGCTGAACGGGCTGGGCGCACTGGCCGCCGCCGTGGTTTGGCACCTGACGACGTAACCCCGGTAAACCCGGCTAGACCAGCAGCACCGCGGCACCCGCGATGCGGCCGGAGCTGAGGTCGCTCAGCGCACGGTCGGCTTGCCCCAGCGGGTATTCGGGAGTGGTGACGCGGATGTGATGCTGTGCCGCGAAGTCGAGGAACTCGCGCGCATCAGCCCGGGTATTGGAGGTGACCGACCGGATCTGGCGCTCCTGGAATAGGTGCCGCTGGTAGTTCAAGGACGGGATATCGCTCAGGTGAATGCCGGCGATGGCCAAGGTGCCCCCGGGGCCCAGGGCCTCGCATGCGGGCAGCACCAGGTCACCGACCGGCGCGAACAAGATCGCGGCGTCGAGCGGCACCGGTGGCGGGTCGGCGGCACCTTGAACCGAGGCAGCGCCCAGGTCAAGCGCCAGCTGGCGCGCTTCTGCCCCGCGGGTCATCACGTGGACCTCGGCGCCCTGGGCCAGCGCGACCTGAGCGGTGATGTGGGCGCTGCCGCCGAAGCCGTAAAGACCAAGCCGACCACCGGGCGGCAGCTCGGCGCGCAGCAGCGAGCGGTATCCGATGATGCCGGCACACAACAGCGGCGCCAGTTCGCTGTCGCTGTAGCCAGCGGGCAGGTGGTGCGCGAAAGCCGCTGGCACCGTTGCGAATTCGGCATAGCCGCCGTCGGCGTCCCAACCGGTGTAACGCGACTTCGGACACAGATTCTCGTTGCCCCGAAGGCAGTATGTGCACACGCCGCAGGTCTGGCGCAGCCACGCGATACCAACGCGGTCCCCGACGAGGAAGTCATCGCCGGCGTCGGCGCCCACGTCGATGACCTCTCCCACCACCTCGTGACCGGGTGTCACCCGTTCGCGGCGCACCGGAAGGTCGCCCTCGGCGACGTGCAGATCGGTACGGCAAACGCCGCACGCATGCACCGCCACCAGCAGCTCACCCGGCCCCGGTCGCGGCACTTCGGTGGTGACCCGCTCGAGCGGGCTGCTGTCCATGGGACCAGGCCGGCGCACCTGCCAGGCCGTCATCGTCGGGGTGATCGCCGGTGCCGTCATTACCTCATCATGTCGCAATCCGCTACGGCAGCAACGGGTTAGCGGTCGTTACCGCTTCTGCACCATGCCAACCAGCCAGAGCAGGATCACCGAGCCGAGAATCGCGGTGAACAGGGTGAACCACCAGCCGCCGGCTGCGGTGTTGACGAAGAAGCTCAGCAAGAAGCCGCCGATCAGCGCTCCCACGATGCCGATCACGACGTTCATCAAGATGCCGGATCCCGACCCTTTGACGATCTTGCCGGCGATCCAGCCCGCAATTGCGCCGATGATGATGTAGCCGATCCAGCCGACGCTGGTCAATGTCGTTGAACGGGCCAGAAACTCGGTTGCTGCCATGACACCCATCGGGCTCTCTCCTTGTCATCACCGGCTCACCAATGGCCCAACTCGAATGCTGGACCGTGATCTCGGTATACCCGGTTCGTGCGCCGATGGGAATGGTCGCGTTCGCGGCGCTGTTGGTTTCGCGACGGCCGGCTACGCCGGTTGTGTCCGCTGCGGTGTCGGCGAGACGGTGGGCGTCACTCCGGCGGCCGGAGCCTGGACCGGAGCAGGGGCGGGCGCGCCCGGTTGGGTCGCCGGCTCGCCCGGAGCTGGTGCCAGTGCCGGCTCCGGTGGCGGTGATGTCCAGGGACGGATCGACTCGGCAAGAGCTTTGGCCGCGCCCTTGTCGACCGGGTTGTTCGAGGTACCCAGCCAGACCACAAACCAGCGCTGCGGAGGTCCGGCATTGGGCGTACTGCCGGCAGGTGTACCGATCACGCCGGTCCAGATCTGGCCGTTCGGCTTGGACGGATCGCTGAATTTGACTTCGTAGTAGGACGCGCTTCCCGACACCCCATTGGCGTTGAGCGGAACCGTTTCCTGGTTGATTCGGGTGCCCGGGTACGGCATAAAGAACTCACCCATGTCCGAACCCAACCGCACTGCCGCCTTGGGATTGGTGGTTTCGGCACTGGCGTAGAGCCGTTGGTCGAGGCGGCCCAGCACGATACGCGTGTCGTTGGCCACCGGCGGCGCCTGCCCGGGCATGGGTGGCTCCCCGGTTGCCTTGCTGAGCAGCGCCGACCCGTAATCGAGGTGAGAAGCGTCGGACTCGACCCAGCCCGGCGGCAGGATGAAGCTGAACCCGCCGACCGCATTGGTCACCCGCGCGGGTTCGGGTGCGTTCGGGTCGGCAGCGGGTGGGGGC
>NZ_UPHT01000134.1 GCF_900566085.1 Mycobacterium attenuatum | reverse complement strand
CCCCTGGATCGAGCCCCCGCCGGCCCCGCCGGCCCCGCCGGCGCCGAACAGCCCCGCATTGCCGCCGTTGCCGCCGGCGCCGCCGGTGCCGGTGGTGGCGGATCCGCCGGCCCCGCCGGCCCCGCCGTTGCCGATCAGCCCTGCGGCCCCGCCGGTGCCGCCGGCTCCGCCGTTGGCGCCGGTGGCTCCGGACGCCCCGGCACCGCCGTTGCCGATCAACCAGCCGCCGGGTGTGCCGTTCTGCCCGGTGCCCGGGGCGCCGTTGATGCCGTTGCCGATCAGCGGGCGCCCCGTAGCCGCCTGCACCTGCGCGTTGACCCCGTCGAGCAGGTTCTGCAGCGGGGAGGCGTTGGCCGCCTCGGCGCGCGCATAGGTCGTCCCAGCAGTGGAAAGCGCTTGCATGAACTGTTGGTGAAACCGCGCGGCCTCGGCACTGAGGGTCTGATAGACCTGGGCGTGTCCGGAAAACAGCGACGCCACCGCCGCCGACACCTCGTCGGCGCCGGCGGCCAGCACCCCGATCGTCGGGGCCTTGGCCGCCGCGTTGGCCGCACTCAACGCCGACCCGATGTTCTCCACATCGATTGCCGCTGACGCCAGGAATTCCGGGTCGACTGACACAAACGACATCGCTATCCTCCCTGTCGTCATCGAGTGCTCCGGGGAACTCCGCGCCGCACGCGAATGCGTCAAGGATGAGCAACGAGACGGCCAAGAACGTCGGTCAGAAGACGTAGATGGCCCGAGTTACGGGTCGTAGATTTCCCGCGAACGGGGTGTGACTGGACGCCGTGGCTCAGCCGTGGCTGGCGCCCTCGTGGGCCAGCTGGACTCGTGAGTTGATGCCGAGTTTCGCGTACACGTGGGTGAGGTGGGTTTGCACCGTGCGTCGGGAGATGAACAGCCGCGCGGCAATCTCGGTGTTGGCCAGTCCGTCGGCCACAAGTCGCACGACGTCGCGTTCGGTGGGGGTCAGCGATGCCCAGCCGCTGGCTGGGCGCTTGCGTTCGCCGCGGCCGCGTCGCACGTAGGCGATCGCTTGGTCGATCGATAGGCCGGTCCCTTCGGCCCACGCGGTGTCGAAGGCCTGCTGCCCCAGGGCGTCCCGAGTGATCGCGACGGTTCGTTCGTAATCGGCGTCGTAGACGGCGAACCGCGCGGCGCCGAAGCGTCGCCGGATTTCGTGTGCCGCGCCGAAGAGCCGCGCCGCATCCCGGTGACTCATGCCGTCCGCGGCCAGTCGTCCCAGGCACTCGAGGATGTCGGGGACGGCCAGGTTTGCCTGGTGTTCTGCGGCGCACACCAGTGCCTTATGGCCGTCGCGTTCGGCTTGATCGGGGTCGCCCTTGGCGATCGCTATGCGAGCACGCGTCGTCAGTGCCCGGGCCAGGTGCCAGCCCGCCGACGCCGCGACCTCTTGGTCCGCCCAGCGTCCCGCCGTGATCAGATCCCCACGCGCCAAGGCAACTTCGGCCATCGGGTTGGTGTTTGCGCCGGCGAGTTGGCCTTGCACACCGAGGCGCTGCCGCGCCGCCTCGCTCGACTCGGCCGCCGCGGCAACATCGCCTGCGGCCACTGCCGCGGTGGCCAGCACCGCATAACTGAAGCCTTCGTTGTACGGCCACAGGTCAGCGGCGGCGGACAGCGACGCGGTGGCTGCGGCCCGAGCTGCCCCGGTATCACCGCGGAAGGCCAGCGCCTGGCTGAGGGCCAGTCGGCTGCCCCACCGGAACAACACGTCGTGAGCCGCGTCGGCGTCGGCGGTCACCGCGCGGAATTGGGCGATCGCGTCGGGCACATCGCCTTCCATCAGCTGCGCCAGCCCGAGGGTCCAGCGGCACGAGCGCGCGTGAAACTGGTCGCCGATGGCCTCGGCAAGGTCGAGCCCTTCCTGCGAGGAAGCGCGCGCGGCCACCGGATCACCGGCGTAGAACGCGCCGTACGCCTGCCAGGTCAAGATTTGGGTGAGCCGCCACCGATCGCCGAGTTCGCGGGCGATGTCGAGCGCCTCGGCGAGGTAGGGCCGGGCCGCGTCGGCGCTGTAGGAACTGATCGCGCCGCAGGCGGTGAGCCCGCGGGCCAGCAGCGCGCGGTCGTTGAGCTTGCGCGCGATCGCGACGGCTTGTTGCGCCTGATCGAGGTTGTCGTGCACGCTGCGCGACGCGTCGAGGGCCGCCTTGTCGGCCAGTGCCCGCCCGCGCACCACCGCCGCGACGGCGCTCATGTCGTGATCGGTGAGGACGGCGTCGAACCAGGCCAGCCCCTCTTGAATGCGTCCCCGCGTCAGCCACAGCGGCTGCAATGACGACGTGAGCTCCAGCGCCCGATCGGTCTCACCCGTTTCGCGCGACCAGGCAAACGCCGCCCGCAGGTTGTCGATCTCGATCTCCACCTGCTCGATTTGGCGCTGATCACGCTTCTCGCCCGGGCTGTCCAGCAGGGCGGCCAGCCGGGCATAGTGATCGCGATGGCGGGCGCGCATCGCATCAGCTTCCCCTGCGTCCGGGCCGTAGTCGCGCAGCTTGGCCAGCGCATAATGGCGCACCGTCTCGAGCATCCGGAAGCGGGTCCGGTCCCCGGCCGGTTCGGCCACCACCAGCGACTTGTCCACGAGCCGGGTGAGCAGGTCGAGGACCTGATGCTGATGCAGGTCATCGTCGGCGCAGACGGCCCGTGCGGCCTCCAGGTCGAAGCCGCCGTTGAACACCGCCAGCCTGCGGAACAGGACGCGCTCGGGTTCGGTCAGCAATGTGTGCGACCAGCCGACGGAGGTCCCGAGGGTCTTCCTGCGCTGCGACGCGGTGGGCGTGCCATCGGTGAGCAGCCGGAAGCGGTGACGCAAGCCGTCGAGGATCTCGCTCAGCGACATCACCCGCACGGCCGCCGCCGCGAGCTCGATGCCCAGCGGCAAGCCGTCGAGACGGGCACAGATTTCGCCGACCACATCGACGTCGGCAGCGGTGGCACCGAACTCCGGCCGGGCCAGCCGCGCACGGTCGACGAACAGTTCGATCGCCTCGTCGGCGAGCGACAGCGACGGCACCCGCCAGGTCAGTTCGCCGGGCACCCCGATCGGGGCTCGGCTGGTCGTCAAAATCGTCAGGCGCGGACACGCCCCCAGGAGTTCGCCGGCCAGCGCGGCGCACGCGTCGGCCAAGTGCTCGCAGTTGTCCAGCACCACCAGAAAGTCCCGGTCACCGACGAATCGCACCAGGCTGTCCAGCGCGGACCGGCCGGGCTGGTCCGGCAGGCCAAGCGCCCGCAGCACCGCGACCGGCACCACGTCGGGATCGCTCACCGGTGCCAGATCGACAAACCACGCCCCGCCGCCGACTTCCGCCGAAGCCGCCGTAGCAATCTGCACCGCCAGCCGCGTCTTGCCGACACCGCCGGCACCCGCCAGGGTGACCAGCCGATGGTCGGCCAGGAACTTGCACACGTCGTTAATCTGCGCGGCCCGCCCGACGAACCGAGTCAGGTGTGCCGGAAAGCTATGCAGCGCAATGCTATCGGGCGCGCGCAGCGGTGGGAACTCGACCCGCAGATCGGGGTGGCACAACTGCGCTACCCGCTCGGGGCGCGCCAGGCCGCGCAGCCGATGGGTGCCCAGGTCTTTCAGCCACACATCGGCCGGCAGCTCGTCGATGACCAGGTCGTGGGTAGTGCCCGACAGCACAATCTGGCCGCCATGCGCCAGATCCCGCAGTCGCGCCGCCCGGCTGAGGGCCGGCCCCGCGTAGTTGCCCGGCTTGCGCTGCGTCACCTCTCCGGTGTGCACCGCGACGCGTAGCTGGATCGGCGCCAGTGGTGCCTGCTGCAGATCGACTGCGCATGCCAGGGCATCGGTGGCGCGCGGGAACACGGCCACGAAGCCATCGAAGCCATCGAAGCCATCGAAGCCTGGCTCGGCGGGACCCACCCCGCCATGGGCCGCGACCAGCTCGGATGCGGTGCGGTCGAGGCGCGCGACCGCGCCATCGCCTCGGGCTGGGTCTGCCACAGCTGCGCCGAGCCCTGGATGTCGGCGAGCAATAGGGTCACTGTGCTCGTCGGCAGGAACTCGCTCACGCACATATGCAACCCGATCCGTGGCTGTCTCCAGGTAGGTATACCGCGACTAACTCAGTGTCACGCGGTGCGACCGGCATCGGTTCAACATGAGTCGAAAAATGTCGGTGATGCCCTCCCGGCCGCGCGGTCGCAGGGCAGTGCCACGACAGAGCACGGTGGGGCGAGGCTACGACCCCTGCCGCCGTCCGTCTACGACCCCCGCGGCGGGTGGATTTGCGCGTTGTGACCGACGTTCGCCGGCCGGTGCGGCCCGCATCCTTGACTCGCACTTAACCGGGTCGCGACGAAGATCGCCGCGCCTGCACCGAGGGATGGTCGTGATGAACTTTGTGATACTTCCGCCGGAGATCAATTCGGCGCGGGTGTATCTGGGTGCCGGGGCGGGACCGATGCTGGCGGCAGCGACGGCCTGGGACGGGCTGGCCGGTGAGCTGGGCTCGGCGGCCGGTTCCTTCGGCTCGGTGACGTCAGGGTTGACGGGGGCGGTGTGGCAGGGCCCGGCCGCGACGGCGATGGTCGAGGCGGCGGCCCCGTATGTCGGGTGGCTGTCGGCGGCCGCGGCTCATGCCCAGGGCGCGGCGGGTCAGGCCCGCACGGCCGTGTCGGCGTTCGAGGCGGCGGTGGCGGCGACGGTGCATCCGGTGGCGGTGGCGGCCAACCGCAATCAACTGGTTTCGCTGGTGGTGTCCAATCTGTTCGGCCAGAACGCGCCGGCGATCGCGGCCGCCGAGACCGCTTACGAACAGATGTGGGCACAGGATGTGGCCGCGATGGTTGGTTACCACGGCGAGGCCGCGGCGGTGGTCGCCCAACTGGCGCCTATGCAGAGTGGTCTGCAGCAGGCACTGCAAACGCTGCCGGGCATGCTCGCCAATCTCGGCGTGGGCAATGCCGGTAGCGGAAACCTGGGTGGGGGTAATCACGGCGACAACAATCTGGGCAGCGGCAACAACGGCAGCCACAACGTCGGCAGTGGGAACGCCGGCAATACCAACCTCGGCAACGGGAATTCCGGCAACAGCAATGTCGGCAACGGCAATCGGGGCGACCAGAATTTTGGCAGCGGCAACTCCGGCGGCACCAACACCGGAAACGGGAATATCGGCACCGGGAACGTCGGTAGCGGAAATCTTGGCAACGGAAACCTCGGTAACGGAAACCTCGGAAATTCCAACGTCGGCAGCGGAAATCGTGGCGACAACAATATGGGCTTCGGCAACCGCGGCAGCAGTAACATCGGCGTCAGCAACACCGGAAACCACGATTTCGGCTTCGGTAACACGGGCAACAACGACATCGGGTTTGGTCTCACCGGGGACAACCAGGTGGGCTTTGGTGCGCTGAACTCGGGCAGCGGCAATATCGGATTCGGAAACTCCGGAAGCGGAAACGTCGGCTTCTTCAATTCGGGCACCGGAAACGTGGGCATCTTCAACTCGGGCAGTCACAGCTTCGGCGTCGAGAATTCCGGAAGCTTCAACACCGGCTTCACCAATGCGGGCCAAGGGAATACCGGTTTTGTCAACGCCGGCTTCAATAACCTCGGCTTGGCAAACGCCGGGGCCAATAACATGGGCTTGGCCAATGGCGGCTCCCAGAATTTCGGCTTCGGAAACTCGGGCTTCCAGAACACCGGTAGCTGGAACGCGGGCTCGATCAACACCGGCGACTTCAACGCGGGATCCATCAATACCGGCTGGGCTAATTCCGGCGCCAGCAACACCGGCGGCTTCGACTCGGGCAGCCTGAACACCGGCTTCGGCAGCATGCTGACGCCGGTCGGAGTCAAGAACTCAGGTTTCGGCACGACCGGCCTGGATTCATCGGGATTTTTCAACTCCGGCGGCGATACCTCCGGTTTTCAGAACAGCGGCCTCGCCTTTGAATCGGGTTTTCACAACTCGGGCAATGGTGACAATGTGGGTATCAACAACACTGGCAGTTTCCTGGCCGGCGTTGGTAATACGGGATTCGACAATATCGGCATCGCCAATTCCAATGTGTTCAACTCGGGCATCGGTAACTCCGGTAACGACGACTCCGGATTCTTCAACAAGACCGATGCACAGTCCGGATTCTTCAAATAGTTCGGTTGCGGGGTCGGATATGGATTTCATGATGTTGCCGCCGGAGACCAATTCCGCGCTGATGTATGGCGGGGCGGGTTCGGGACCGCTGTTGATCGCCGCGGCGGCGTGGGAGGGGCTGACCGCGGAACTGCAAGCCGCTGCATCGTCGTTCGACGCAGTGATTTCAGGGTTGACGGCTGGGCACTGGTTGAGTCCGGCGGCGCTGGCGATGACCGCGGCAGCGGCGCCCTACGTCTCGTGGTTGGCGGCGTCAGCAGCGCAGGCCCAGGGCGCGGCCACCCAGGCGCGAGTCGCGGCGACGGCGTTCGAAGCGGCGCAGACGTCGACGGTGCATCCGGCGGCGGTGACGGCGAATCGGGTGCTGCTGGGGGCATTGGTTGCGACGAACTTCGTGGGCCAGAACACCCCGGCGGTCGCGGCCGCCGAGTCCGACTACACACAGATGTGGGCACAGGACGTGGCCGCGATGGTGGGGTACCACGCGGGCGCGATGTCGGTGGCCGCGGCGCTGACCTCCCTTGCTGGGCCGCCCGTCGATGTGGCGGGCTTGGCGTCGCAGCTGGGCGCGGCGGTGGCTCCGGTGGTGCAGGGCGCCGTGGGCGCGGCTGCGTCCCTGGTGAGCGCGGTGCAGTCGGTGACGTCGGCGGTGCCGGTGCAGTCGCTGACGTCGCTGGCCCAGGTCGCGATGTATCCGCTCAGCATCCTGATGTCTCCGCTGATGTCGTTGGCGCAGGGGGCAAATAGCGCCGGGTTGGCCGGTGCAGCGGCGGCCGGGCCGGGTGTCGATGCGCCGAAATTTGTTGGTGACTCCGCGCCTTCGACCAAGGGTGTGAGCGCGGGGATATCGGCGGGTGTGGGTCAGGCGCGGCTGGTGGGTGCGATGTCGGTGCCGCCGACGTGGTCAGGGTCGATGCCGGCGCGGCTGGCCAGCTCGGTAATGCCGGGGCTGGGCGCGATGGGTGGCGCTGCTGCCGAGCCGGCGCAGGCGGCCGGGGGCACCGGTGGAGTCCCGATGATGCCGCTGCCGATGGGCGGCACGGGTGGCGGGGGGATGGCCGCGGGCATGGTCGGCCGCGGTGGGTCGGGTGCGCATGTGGTGCAGCCGCGGCCCAGCGTGGTGCCGCGGACCGGGATCGGATAGGGGGGCCCGGATAGGTGGGGTGATTTCCGGGGTTTCGCCATCTGGACAAGTGATCCCGCTCACTTCGCTGGGTGTCGTGGCCTCTTGGCAGTGGACCAACTAAGGGCTAGCGACTTACTTGTCAGTAAGATTCTTTAGCCGCTTGACAAATGGATTATTAGCCGATCATCAAGTGGCGATTCAAAGGAGTTTGATATGTCTTTTGTGATCACGGCGCCGGAACTGCTGCAGGGCGCGGCCCACGATTTGGCAGGTCTTCGGTCGTCCCTAGCTGAAGCCGCTGCGATCGCGGCGGGGCCCACGACGGGGATTGCGGCGGCGGCTCAGGATGAGGTGTCGATCGCGATCGCCTCGATGTTCGGCAACTTCGGCAACGAGTTTCAGGCCCTCAGTGCCCAGGCGCAGGCATTTCACGAGAGGTTCGTCAGCCTGTTGAATGCTGGTGCCGGCGCATACCTGAGCGCCGAGGCGGCCAACGCCGAGCAGGCTCTGCTCGGCGGCGCCGGTGGGGTGACTCAGCTGCTCGGCAACGTCGGCCAGGAGGTGAATGGCCAGATTCAGACTGGCGCACAAGCCATTTCGCAGGCGATCGGTGGCCTTCAGACGGGGCTCGGGGAACTTCAGACCGGTGGGCTATCCGGGCTGGCCACCTTCGGAGCCACGGTCGCCGGCCCGTACCAAACGCTCTTGGCCACCACTGGTGCCAATCTGCAGAGCCTGCAAAGCGCCATCGCGGCCAACCCTCAGCCGTTGCTGCATCAGTTCCTCAGCAACCAAACGGGCTATCAACAGACGCTTACCACCGCGTTGCGCGGCGCCATCCAGGATTTCCCCGCCGAGCTGGCCACGGCGCCGGCGGCCATCCAGAATCTGCTGTCCGGTGACCCGGCGGGGCTGCTGCAGCCGATCATCAACCAACAGATGGGCTACGCGCAGACGCTCGGCACGGCACTGCACAGTGCCGCTCAGGACTTCGGTACCGGGGTGGCCGGCCTGCCGGGCGCCTTCCAGGCCGCCTTACAGGATCTTGCGGCCGGCAACGTCAACGGTGCGGTGGGTGACATCTCGACCGGCTTCGGGAAGCTCTTCCTGACGGGGACTGTCGGCACTATCGACCCCGACACGAATCTCGTCGTCATCACGCCGGTGGGCACCTTGGGGGATCTGATGCCAACCCTGGCCATCCCCGGACAGATGGCGCAGAATTTCACCAATCTGCTTCCCGCCGGATCCATTCCGGCTCAGATTTCGCAGAACCTCACCAATGTTATCCAGACGCTGACAGACACATCCCAGACCCTGGATGGAAATATCGGGGTCCTCCATGTTGGTTCGCCGTTGGTGCTCACTCTCGATGCGATAGGTCCGGCGGTCGCCACAGCAAACGCGTTCGGCTCCAGCGCCAGTGCGGTTATCGGTGCAATGCAAACCGGGGACATGCTCGGGGCCGTCACCGCGCTCATCGATGCTCCGGCTGTCGTCGCGAATGGCTTTCTCAACGGACACGCAACACTACCCCTGTCAGTTTCGCTCGACGGCATCGAAACAATCACCAATATCCCGCTGGGCGGAATTCTGGCTCCGCCTGAATCCGCGTCACTCGCCATCCCAATCCTGGGGCCGGGGACACTTCCGCTCAGCGGCACGACTTTTGGAGGCATCCTGCCCGCGTTGCTGACGTTCCTGCCCGAACAGCTCGCGCAGGCAATCGGTGCCCCCGTGCCCGTTCCGCCCGCCATGTGACGGGCACGAGAGACGGTCTGAGAAGCGGCCTCACCCCTCGGCCCACCCGGCACAGCGGGCACGGGTATGCGGCGCAACGACATCCGGTCCAGGCAACGGCAATCAAGAGTCCGATTCACGAAAGGATAAGGTGCAGTGGCTAGTCGGTTTATGACGGATCCGCATGCGATGCGAGCGGTGGCGGGTCGATTTGAGGTGCATGCGCAGACCGTTGAGGATGAGGCGCGTCGGATGTGGGCGTCGTCGCAAAACATTTCCGGGGCGGGCTGGAGTGGGTTGGCCGAGGCGACGTCGTTGGACACGATGGGTCAGATGAATCAGGCGTTTCGCAATATCGTCAACATGTTGGACGGGGTGCGTGACGGGCTGGTGCGCGACGCGAATAACTATGAGCAGCAAGAGCAGACGTCGCAGCAGGTGTTGAGCAGTTAGGTAAGGGTTTTCGGCGATGACGATCAATTATCAGTTCGGTGATGTGGATGCCCATGGGGCGTTGATCCGGGCGCAGGCCGCTTCGTTGGAGGCCGAGCATCAGGCGATCGTGCGTGATGTGTTGGCCGCCGGGGACTTCTGGGGTGGTGCGGGGTCGGTGGCGTGTCAGGAGTTCATCACTGAGCTCGGGCGCAACTTCCAGGTGATCTACGAACAGGCCAACGCCCACGGCCAAAAGGTCCAAGCCGCCGGCGCCAACATGGCCCAAACCGACTCCGCCGTCGGTTCCAGCTGGGCCTGACAGGCACCGAGCCGACATCACCAGCCGGCTCATAGGGCGCGGGTAGCACCAACCAACCCCGGTGTTACCCGCGCCCTCACCATGCCAACCGCGTACCAGCCGCAAGATTTGCAGTGCGGGACTTGGAATGAACGTTTGGATGGACTATGGGTAGGCCAGGCCGCCTGAATTCACCGAATGACCGTGAGATTTCAGCGTTCGGCGAATCTGGAGTTTTTCGGTGTGGGTTGTCTTACGATCCGGCCGTGGGTTGGTTGGTTGTCGGTGCCGTTGGTGCGGCTGGTTGGTTTGGGGTTGGAAATGATTCCTGAATTTGCGTGGTTGCCTCCGGAGATCAATTCGGCGCGGATCTTTGCTGGTGCGGGGGCGGGGCCGTTGTTTGCGGCGGCGTCGGCGTGGGAGGGGTTGGCTGCGGAGTTGGCGGGGTCGGCGTCGTCGTTTGATGCGGTGGTTGCCGGGTTGACGGGTGGGCCGTGGGCGGGTCCGGCGTCGGTGTCGATGGCGGCTGCGGCGGCGCCGTATGTGGGGTGGTTGAGCGCGGCGGCGGTGCAGGCGGCGACGGCGGCGGCGTCGGCGGTGGCGGCGGCGACGGCGTTTGAGTCGGCGTTGGCGGCGACGGTGCATCCGGCGGCGGTGACGTCGAATCGGGTGTTGTTGGGGGTGTTGGTGGCGACCAATTTCTTGGGGCAGAACACGCCGGCGATTGCGGGTACTGAGTTCGATTACGCCGAGATGTGGGCTCAGGATGTGGGTGCGATGGTGGGCTATCACGCGGGGGCGGGGGCGGCGGCTGCGGAGTTGATGCCGTTTAGTGTGCCGCCGTTGGATTTGGCGGGGTTGGCCTCGCAGGTGGGTGCGCAGGTGACGGGGCTGGCGACGGCGGCTACGGCGGCGGTGTCGCCGGCGTTGCAGGGTGCGGTGGCCGGGGTTCCGGGTGTGGTGACCGGGGTGCAGTCGTTGGCCTCGTCGTTGCCGTTGTCGTCGTTGATGCAGGTGGCCCAGGTTGCGGCGCAACCGGCCAGCATGATGCTTGGGCCACTGATGCAGTTGGGCGGCACTGCCAATGCGGGTACGGCGGGGTTGGCGGGGGCGACGGCGTTGGAGGGTCTTGCTGATGCGCCGAAGTTCGTCAGTGATGTCAATCCGATGAAGGGCCTTGGTGGGGGCGCGGGTCTGGGTGCCGGGA
>NZ_UPHT01000056.1 GCF_900566085.1 Mycobacterium attenuatum | reverse complement strand
CGGTGATCCTCACCTGGGCGGGTTGGGGCGGGCTGGGCTGGGCGGGCCGGGGGCGATCCGGTTCGCAGACCGAAGCGGACCGCACGACAGTGTAGAAGTGACCGGGTTGCCGGTCAATCATGCTCGCCGGCGGCGTTCGGGCGCCACGGATACGTGGTGATTACGCTCCGCATAGGTACTCCGGGGTATTCCGGGGTATTCCGGGTATTCGGGGGCATTGCGGGGTACTCGGTACGCCCGGCGCGCCTGGTCCACGTTGCTCACCTCGTCCGAAAAGTCCCGGCAATTGAACACTCGATGCGTTGGCGGCCTGATCAACCCGGATCAACCCGGATCAACCCAGGTACTGCTCGTCGCTGACCTGCTCCATCCAATCGACAAAACGCCCGTCGACCATCTCTTGAATCGCAATGTGGGTCATCTCGCCGCTGGGGGTGGCTCCATGCCAGTGTTTGACGCCGGCCGGAGTCCAAATCACATCGCCGGGATTGATCTGCTGCCTGTCGTGACCCCATTGCTGCACCCAGCCGGTGCCGGCGGTGACGATCAGCGTCTGGCCGGCCGGATGCGTGTGCCAGCCGCTGCGGGCGCCAGCGGCGAAGGTGAGCTGTCCGCCGAAGGCGTTCGCGGAGCCCGCCGGTCCGAACAACGGCTTGAGCACGACGTCGCCGGTAAAGAAATCATGCGGTCCCGGAGCAGCCGGACGTTCACCGTCGCGGGAGATGCGCATGGCCTCCTCCGCTCCGGGTGGACCAGCCTTGAAAACGCCGAACCGAGCATATGCGGCGACGAACGCCGCGAGTGTCACGATGCCTCGCATGTCACGCCTTTCACCGGACCGGTAACCGGATCCTAGCTACCGGGACCGGAAAGCGGGGACGTTTCAGGTCCTCCACGCGTGCTGATGCGAACGCCGGCGTCACCGACACCCGTGCCGGCGAACCCCTGGTGCATCGGCTCGACCGAGCGTCCGACAGCGCCGACCACCCTCTAAGCTGGCCCCGTGACTGGCTGGATGCCCGATGTCCTGCCCGGCTATTGGCAGTATCTGATTCCGCTGGGACCGGACCCCGACGGCGAAGGCGACGTGGTCGCAACGCTGATCCGTCGGGGAGAACCCGTCCGGACCGATCACGCGGTCCTGGCGGTGCACGGCTATACCGACTACTTCTTCCACACCGAACTGGCCGATCACTTCGCGCACCGCGGGTTCGGCTTCTATGCGCTGGACCTGCGCAAGTGCGGCCGCTCCCGCCAGGATGGCCAGACCCCGCACTTCATCACCGATCTGGCGCACTATGACGCCGAACTCGAGCACGCCCTGCGGGTCATCGGCGAGCAAACGCGGACCGCCCGGGTTCTGGTGTATGCCCATTCGGCCGGCGGGCTGATCGTCTCGCTCTGGCTGGACCGACTGCGCCGGCGCAGCGCGGCAACGCCCCCCGTCGGCGGGCTGGTGCTCAACAGCCCTTTCCTGGACCTGCACGGGCCGGCGATTCTGCGTTCCGGCCTCACCGCGGCTGCGGTCGCCGCGATCTCGCGAATGCGGCCCAAGAGAGTGGTCCGGCTACCGCGTGAGAGCGGATACGGCACCACTCTGCACCGCGATTATGAGGGCGAATTCGACTACAACCTGCAGTGGAAGCCCGTGGGCGGCTTCCCGATCACCTTCGGCTGGGTGCATGCCACGCGCCGCGGCCAGGCCCGGCTACATCGCGGGCTCGACGTCGGCGTGCCCAACCTGATCCTTCGTTCCGATCACACGGTGCGCGAAACCGCCGGCGCCGCAGCCATGCAACGCGGCGACGCGGTGCTCGACGTCACCCATATCGCCCGCTGGGCCGGTTGCATCGGCAACCGCAGCACCATCATTCCGGTGCCCGACGCCAAACACGATGTGTTCCTGTCGCTGCCGGAGCCGCGCCGGATCGCCTATCGCCACCTGGACAACTGGCTGGACCACTACCTCAGCACACGAGATGACACCGGCGCCTCGGCCTCGTCGGGGAAAAGGTGAGCGGCCCAATGGAAACCTATGACCTTGCAATCATCGGAACCGGTTCGGGCAACAGCATTCTCGACGACCGCTATGCGCACAAACGGGTGGCGATCTGCGAGCAGGGCACCTTCGGCGGCACCTGCCTGAACGTCGGGTGCCTACCGACCAAGATGTTCGTCTACGCCGCCGATGTGGCCGGCACCATCCGCGACGCCGGCCGGTACGGCGTCGATGCGCACGTGGACGGGGTGCGCTGGGACGACATCGTCTCGCGGGTCTTCGGGCGCATCGATCCGATCGCGATGGGCGGCGAGCAATATCGGCGCTCGGCCCGCAACATCGACGTCTATCCCGCCCATACCCGCTTCGGCGGTGTCCAGGCCGACGGGCGCTATCTGTTGCGCACCGACGGTGGTGACGAGTTCACGGCTGACCAGGTGGTGATCGCAGCCGGCTCGCGTCCGGTGATTCCGCCGGCGATCCTGGCCTGCGGCGTCAAGTACCACACCAGCGATACCGTCATGCGGATCGCCGAGCTGCCGAAGCATCTGGTGATCGTCGGAAGCGGTTTCGTGGCAGCCGAATTCGCGCACGTCTTCTCCGCGTTCGGCGTTCGCGTCACGTTGGTGATCCGAGGCGGCTGCCTGCTGCGGCATTGCGACGACACGCTGTGCGAACGTTTTACCCGCATCGCATCGACCAAGTGGGAACTGCGCACCCACCGCAATGTCGTGGCCGGGGAAAACACCGCGACGGGCGTGTCACTCACGCTCGACGACGGGTCCACCATCGACGCGGACCTGCTGCTGGTGGCGACCGGTCGCAGGTCCAACGCCGACCTGTTGGACGCCGACCGCGCCGGTGTCGATATACAAGACGGCAGAGTTGTGGTCGACGAACATCAAAGAACTTCTGCGCGTGACGTTTTCGCGCTCGGCGACGTCTCGTCGCCGTATCAGCTCAAGCACGTCGCCAACCACGAAGCGCGCGTGGTGCAGCACAACCTGCTACGCGACTGGGACGACACCGCGTCGATGGCCGTCACCGACCACCGTTACGTGCCGGCGGCGGTGTTCACCGATCCCCAGCTGGCTGCTGTGGGGCTAACCGAAAATGAAGCCGTGGCAAGAGGTTTCGACATTTGCGTCGCCATACAGGACTATGGCGACGTCGGTTATGGCTGGGCGATGGAGGACACCACCGGGTTTGTCAAGCTGATCGCCGAGCGCGGCAGCGGGCGTCTGCTGGGCGCGCACATCATGGGCCACCAGGCGTCGTCGATCATTCAGCCGCTGATCCAGGCGATGAGCTTCGGACTTACCGCAGCCCAGATGGCCCGCGGCCAGTACTGGATTCACCCGGCGCTGCCGGAGGTCGTCGAGAACGCGCTACTGAACCTGCGCTGACCTCAGCGCCGGCGTTGCGCCGGATCGCGTCGCCGTGGCGGGCGCGGATCGGTGGGGTCACCGAGGTCCTGCACGCTGTCCTGGCAGTCCGGGCACAAGCCGCGCAGGGTCAAACCGGCGCGTTCCGACAGGGCGAACGAGCTGCCCGCCATGGCGTGCTCCAGCGCCGAGCTCAGCTGCCGCGCGGGCACTTCGATGATCGCCCCGCACTGGGTGCACACCGCGTGGTGGTGCGGCGCGGTGGCCAGCCCGTAGGTGGTGATCCCGCCATCGAGGGTCAACGCATGTAACACTCCCTGGTCGACCAGGGTGGTGACGGTGCGGTAGACGGTGGCCAGGTCGGGCGGCTGAGCCTCGGCGGACAGGCAGGCGCCCAGCCGCTGATGAATTTCGGCCACCGACAAATGGCCGTTGACCGGTTCAAGCACGGCCAGCACCTGAATACGCGAGGGCATCCGTCGCAGGCCGCGGGCGCGCAAGAGTTCGCCGATGCGTTCGGTGACGGCCGGATCCAGACCCGACGACTTTGACGTCACCCGTTCAGTGTCGCGCCGGAAGGTCGGGATTGCCAGTGTCCCGGCCGGCCCGGGCGGATCTTGCCGCCGGGACCGGAGAGGACGATGGTCCCAACCACAAGGGATTTGAAGCACCCCGGGTTGTGACAATCGGCCCTAGGCCCGGCGACATGCCCTTTCGTACGGTCACGGCAGACGCCTGTTGAACACCGCTTCATCCCCAACTGCGGGGCTGAACACGACAGGGAGTTAGCCGTCGGCGAATCTGGCGCGTGCACGCACTTGGCCGCGGGCAAACAGGCCGTTCGAAAAGTTCATCTGTTAACGCCGGCCGCAAGCCTTGGGGGGATCTCGTGCCAACAATCCGCAACACCGCCCGAAGCGGCGCCATTACGTGTGTTCAGAGCCTCAACGTGGAGGAAGCCCAGGCTCGCGCCGCGTGGGTGGCCAAAGCGCTGTGCCGCAACATCGATCCGGAGGAATTGTTCGTGCGCGGCGCCGCCCAACGAGAAGCGGCGGCGATCTGCCGGAACTGCCCGGTGATTCTCGAGTGCGCCGCCGATGCGCTCGACAACCGCGTCGAGTACGGGATCTGGGGCGGACTCACCGAACGGCAACGTCGCGCCCTGCTCAAGCGGCACCCGGAGGTGCAGTCCTGGGCGGCCTTCATCAACGCCCGGCGAAACCACCGCAGCGCCGTGCCAGACAACGGCGCGGCCAGCGCGTAGCGCGCCCGGTGCCGCTCAAGCTCACCGGTGAACGACGCAGCGTTGCTGCGAATGACTTGCAATAGCTGCTGAGGCAACTTACAGTCGTGCCTGTTGTGTTCCGCCCGCCGCCGCAAGGACCAACATGGCCCGTAGAGAACTCAACCGGCGCCCGTCAGATCCCTCCCAGTCGACAGGTTTCTGCCGGATGCTCGGCGTCCTGGCACCAGCGGAGTGGTGGCGTCTGGCATCGATGTTGGCCGTCATCGTCGCGCTGCACCTGGTCGGCTGGATCATCCTCATTGGCCTGGTGGAGCCCGCGCGACTCGCCGTAGGCGGCAAGGCATTTGGCATCGGCATCGGCGTGACCGCATATACGCTCGGCATGCGGCACGCCTTTGACGCCGACCACATCGCCGCCATCGACAACACCACCCGCAAGCTGATGAACGACGGACAGCGGCCGCTGGCCACCGGGTTCTTTTTCTCGCTGGGCCACTCCACGGTCGTCTTCGCGCTGGCAATCCTGCTGGCGAGCGGAGTCAAGACCATCGTGGGGCCGGTCCGCGACGACTCTTCGGCGTTGCACCACTACACGGGTCTGATCGGCACCGGCGTCTCGGGGCTGTTCCTGTATCTGATCGCCGTGCTCAATGTCGTCGTGCTGGTCGGCATCCTGCGGGTGTTCCTCCGGTTGCGGCATGGCGAGTTCAACGAAGCCGAACTGGAGCAACAGCTGGACAATCGCGGGCTGATCAACCGATTCCTGGGCCGGTTCACCGGCTCGATCACCAAGTCCTGGCACATGTATCCGGTGGGATTGCTGTTCGGCCTGGGCTTCGACACCGCCACCGAAATCGCGCTGCTGGTCCTGGCGGGCACCAGCGCGGCGGCCGGCCTGCCCTGGTACGCCATCTTGTGCTTGCCGGTGCTGTTCACCGCGGGCATGTGCCTGCTGGACACCATCGACGGTTCGTTCATGAACTTCGCCTACGGCTGGGCGTTCGCCAGCCCGGTGCGAAAGATCTACTACAACATCACCGTCACCGCGCTGTCGGTCGCGGTCGCGCTGCTGATCGGCAGCGTGGAACTGCTCGGCCTGTTCGCCGGTGAATTCGGCTGGCAGGGCTCGTTCTGGCAGTGGGTCGCCGGGCTGGACCTGAACATGGTCGGCTTCGCCGTCGTCGGCATGTTCGTGGTCACCTGGGCCGTCGCCCTGCTTGTCTGGCGCGTGGGCCGCATCGAAGAAAAGTGGCTCCCGGCGGCCGACAGCGCGGCCTGACGGCTCGGGTTCGCACTCAGCCACATTCCGTCGCCGGTCGCGGCGAGATAGCCCCGTTGGTTGCCGACGGTGTAGAACAGGCTCATGGGCTCGTCGACCCGCAGGCACGCGGGGCACGGTCATGCATGAGTTCGCCCTGTGCGAAGCGATCGCCGGTGTGGTCCGGACGCATGCCGACGGACGCCACGTCGACGTCGTTCGCGTGCGCGTCGGCGCACTTCGCCAGGTGGTCCCGGAATCCCTGTCATTCTGCTGGACGCTGGTGCGCGAGTCGGAGAACATGGCCGACGCCGAACTCGAACTGGAATGCGTCACCGCCGAGGTGCGCTGCCGTGCCTGCGGCCGGCAATCGGAACTAACCTCAGCCTGGTTGATCTGGTGCCCGCACTGCGACAGTCCCGACGTCGAGGTGCTCCGCGGCAATGAATTCCTGGTGACGTCGCTGGATGTCTCGTGAAAGGTGTTCAAAATGGGTAGGTTTCACCGCCATGACGACGGGACCGTGCACGTTCACCAGCATGAGCACGAGCACTGGGACCACACCGGGTACCAGACCGGCGCTGCGCGCATCGATGTGCTCGAAGACATCTTCGCCGAAAATGACGCCCGGGCCGCTATCAACCGGGCGGCCTTCGACACCAATGGCATCCGCGCGCTCAACCTCATGAGCTCGCCCGGGTCGGGAAAGACCACCGTGCTGCAAGCCACGCTCGACGAGCTCGCCGGCGAGTTCGCGATCGGGGTGATCGAGGGTGACATAGCCACCGACCTGGACGCCGCCAAGCTCAGCGGCCGCGGCGCCCAGGTGTCGCTGCTCAACACCAGCAACGGTTTCGGCGGTGAATGCCACCTGGACGCGCCCATGGTCAACCGCGCCCTGCCGGGTCTGGACCTGCCCGGTCTGGACCTGGTGATCATCGAAAACGTCGGCAACCTGGTCTGCCCTGCCGAATTCAACGTCGGCGAGCACGCTAAGGCCATGGTGTACTCCGTCACCGAAGGCGAGGACAAACCGCTGAAGTATCCGGTCATGTTTCGTTCGGTGGATGTGGTGCTGCTCAACAAGATTGACCTGGTCCCCCACCTGGACGCCGATGTGGACGCATACATTGCCCATGTCCGCCAAGTGAATACGACCGCGGCGATCATGCCGGTCAGCGCACGCACCGGCGCGGGGATGGCCGACTGGTTCGGCTGGTTACGCCGTTTCGCCCGCGGCGCAGACCCCGAATAGGGCGGCATGGGGTGCTGGCATTACGTCAATTGCAAACGGTTCGCATCGATGAAGTAGCCGGCCGGATTGCGAATTCCGTTCTGGCACTGCCGGTAAACAACAAAGATAGGCTATGCAACAGCCGTCGATCGGCCGCCGAATCGGTTGCCACCTGCGAACCATTGACAATGCACAACGACAGGGAGTAGACCCAAAAATAGCGCTGCGCAAGTGGGCCGAGGGTCGACTCCGGCAGCGTTAGGGGTGTTCAGCTCGACCCCGGAAAGCTGCATTATGCCGACAGAAGCAGCAGTCAAAGCAGAAGAAGCGCTGATTCACGTTCTATGGATCAACGCCGGGCTTAGCTGTGACGGCGATTCGGTGGCGTTGACTGCCGCCACCCAGCCCAGCGTCGAGGAGATTGCCCTGGGAGCGCTTCCCGGCCTCCCGAAGGTCGCCGTCCACTGGCCGTTGATCGACTTCGAATGCGGGCCCACCGGCGGGGCGGACGACTTCCTCGCCTGGTTCTTCAAAGCCGATCGCGGCGAGTTGGACCCCTTCGTGCTCGTCGTCGAGGGGTCGATACCCAACGAAAAAATCAAGGACGAGGGCTATTGGTGCGGGTTCGGCAACGACCCGGCCACCGGCCAGCCGATCACCACCAGCGAGTGGCTCGACCGGCTGGCACCCAAGGCCACCGCGGTCGTGGCCGTCGGGACCTGCGCCACCTATGGCGGCATTCACGCCATGGCCGGCAACCCCACCGGCGCGATGGGTGTTCCCGACTACCTCGGCTGGGATTGGAAGAGCAAGGCCGGCATCCCGATCGTCTGCGTGCCCGGTTGCCCGATTCATCCCGACAACCTCGCCGAGACGCTGACCTACCTGCTCTACATGGCGACCGGCCAGGCGCCGATGATTCCGCTCGACGACGCGCTGCGACCCAAGTGGCTGTTCGGCCAAACCGTGCACGAGGGCTGCGACCGAGCCGGTTACTACGAGCAGGGCGACTTCGCCACCGAATATGGGTCGCCGAAATGCATTGTGAAACTTGGCTGTTGGGGTCCCGTTGTGAAATGCAACGTGCCCAAGCGCGGCTGGATCAATGGCGTCGGCGGTTGCCCGAACGTCGGTGGCATCTGCATCGGCTGCACCATGCCGGGCTTCCCGGACAAGTTCATGCCGTTCATGGACGAGCCGCCTGGCGGCAAGGTCTCGACCGCCGCATCGGGCCTGTACGGCAGCGTGATTCGCAACCTGCGGGGCATCACCAACCGCACCCTGGACAAAGAGCCGCGCTGGCGCCACAAGGGCGACAAACTGACCACCGGCGCGCAGCGCACCTGGTAGGTCAAGCGCTCCAATCTCAGCTCAGACGGAGACACTTCGATGACAACTATCATCCCCGAGCCGACCACCGCCAAGCGCGAACCCGGCCAGCTCGTCGAAATGGCCTGGGATCCGATCACCCGGATCGTGGGCAGCCTAGGCATCTACACCAAGATCGACTTCGAGAACAAAGAAGTCGTCGAGTGCCACAGCACCTCGTCGATCTTCCGCGGTTACTCGATCTTCATGAAGGGCAAGGACCCTCGCGACGCCCACTTCATCACCAGCCGCATCTGCGGCATCTGCGGCGACAACCACGCCACGTGTTCCTGCTACACCCAGAACATGGCCTACGGCGTCAAGCCGCCACACCTCGGCGAATGGCTGATCAACCTCGGCGAAGCCGCGGAATACATGTTCGACCACAACATCTTCCAGGAGAACCTGGTCGGCGTGGACTTCTGCGAGAAGATGGTCGCCGAGACCAATCCCGGCGTGCTGGCCAAGGCGGAGCAGACCGATGCGCCGCATGCCGACGCGCACGGCTATCGGACCATCGCCGACATCATGCGCTCGCTCAACCCGTTCAGCGGCGAGTTCTACCGGGAGGCGCTACAGGTCAGCCGTTGGACCCGAGAAATGTTCTGCCTCATGGAGGGTCGCCACGTGCATCCCTCGACGCTGTACCCCGGCGGCATCGGCACCACCGCCACCGTGCAGTTGATGACCGACTACATGACCCGGCTGATGCGCTACGTCGAGTTCATGAAGAAGGTCGTGCCCATGCACGACGACCTGTTCGACTTCTTCTACGACGCCCTGCCCGGCTACGAGAAGGTTGGGCTGCGGCGCACGCTGCTGGGCTGCTGGGGTTCCTTCCAGGATCCCGAGGTGTGCAACTTCGCCTACAAGGACATGGAGCGCTGGGGCAATGCGATGTTCGTCACCCCGGGCGTGGTGGTCGACGGCGAGCTGGTCACCCACTCGCTGGTGGACATCAACCTGGGCATCCGAATCCTTTTGGGCAGTTCATATTACGATGACTGGACCGATCAGGAGATGTTCGTCAAGACCGATCCGCTGGGTAACGCGGTGGATCGGCGCCACCCGTGGAACCAGCACACCAACCCCCATCCGCAGAAGCGGGACATGGACGGCGGCAAGTACAGCTGGGTGATGTCACCGCGCTGGTTCGACGGCACGGACCACCTGGCGCTGGACACCGGCGGCGGCCCATTGGCCCGGCTGTGGGCCACGGCGCTGGCCGGCCTGGTCGACATCGGCTACGTCAAGGCGACCGGCAACAGCGTCAAGATCAACTTGCCCAAGACCGCCCTGAAAGGTCCGGTCGAATTCGAATGGAAGGTGCCCAGGCACGGCAGCAACACCATCGAACGCGACCGGGCCCGCACCTACTTCCAGGCCTACGCGGCGGCGTGCGCGCTGCACTTCGCCGAAAAGGCGTTGGCCGAAATCCGCGCCGGACGTACCAAGACGTGGGAGAAGTTCGAGGTGCCCGACGAGGCCATCGGCTGCGGGTTCACCGAGGCGGTGCGCGGCGTTCTCAGCCACCACATGGTGATCCGCGACGGCAAGATCGCCAACTACCACCCGTACCCACCTACCCCGTGGAACGCCAACCCGCGCGACAGCTACGGCACGCCGGGCCCCTACGAAGACGCGGTACAGGGTCAGCCGATCTTCGAGGAGAACAGCCGAGAGAACTTCAAGGGAATCGACGTGATGCGTACGGTACGCAGCTTCGATCCGTGCCTGCCCTGCGGCGTACACATGTACCTGGGTAAGGGCAAGACACTCGAGAGACTGCACACGCCGACGCAGTCACCCATCGAGGCGTGATGATCGCAGGCGCGGCGAAGCCGGGCGCTGGGGGCACCTCCCGCGTGCGGGGGCCGGGTCATCACCATCCAAAGGAGTGACGCATGGCCGATCGCCCGGATACCCCCGAGAACGACACACAATGGCGCACCGCGGGCGATCGAATCCAGACGTTGCTGGATTCGTGCGCGGCCACCGGGACGGCCGCGCACGAACGGGCCCAACAGCTGGTCCGCGAGGTGGTCGGACTCTACGGGGCCGGGCTGGAACGGATCATGGGGTTGCTTAGCGATGCCGCGTTAGCCGAGCGGCTGGCCACCGACGACCTGGTGGCCAGCCTGCTCCTGGTACACGGCCTGCACCCCCATGATGTGCACCGGCGGGTGTCGAATGCGCTGGAGCGGGTGCGGCCCTACCTGGGGTCGCACGGCGGCGACGTCGATCTGCTCGAAGTCACCGATACCGTTGTGCGGCTGGCGTTTACCGGAAGCTGCAAGTCCTGCCCGTCGTCGGCGGTGACGCTCGAGCTGGCGGTGCAGGACGCCATCCGGACGGCCGCACCGGAGATCTGCTCGATCGAAGTGGTCACGAACACCAAGCCCGGCACCGTCATCGCGGCCGAAACCCTTTTGGCGCGAGTGCATTCCACCGGCCACAGTGCTGCCACCTGGCATCGGGTGGCGGAGCTGGACGAGTTGGAGTCCGGCGAGGTGGGCGGTTTCCTCGTCGTCGGAACAACGTTGCTGGCGTGTCGGGTCGGCGACGACATCTTCGCCTATCGCGATCACTGCCCGGTGTGTGACGACACGCTGGCCGGTGCGGCGCTGGCCGGCGGGCTGCTCCACTGCCCGCGCTGCGACACCGGATTCGACATGGTGCGCGCGGGTGCCGGCGCGAACGGCGCGCACCTCGACCCGTTGCCCCTGCTGGTCCGCGACGGCGCGCTCGCGGTGGCGCTACCCTGCGCGGTGACCGACGCCATGGGAGCTTCGGCATGACCAGTCCCTATGACGTCCTGGCCCGGATCAGGACCAACCAGCGGGCTCCCGAACCGGCCGGCGAGCGATGTGAGATGTGCTCGGAGTCGATACCCGACGAGCATCAACATGTGGTGAATGTGGCCGGGCGGCAACTGATGTGCGTCTGCCGCGCCTGCTACCTACTGTTCACCGACTCCGAGGCCGAGCTGCGCTACCGCGCCGTGCCGGACCGGTATCTGGCGTTCCCCGATTTCGCTCTCGACCGGCCAGCGTGGGAGGCGCTGCAGATTCCGGTCGGGGTGGCATTCTTCTTCACCAACTCCGCCATCGGCCGCACCGTCGCCTTCTACCCGGGTCCGGCCGGCGCTACCGAATCGGAACTAGATCTCGACGCCTGGAACGCCCTCGGCGGGGCCGACCCCCGGCTTAGCCTGGTGGCCGACGACGTCGAGGCGCTGCTGGTCCGGGTCCCCGAATCTGGGCCTCCGCAAAGCTATCTGGTGCCGATCGACGCCTGCTACGAGTTCGTGGGCCGGTTGCGGTTGCTGTGGCGCGGCTTCGACGGCGGCCACCAGGCGCGGGAATTCATCGACGGCTTCTTCGCCCAGGTCGCCGCCCAAGCACGGGAGACGCCGCGGTGACCCAGCCGATGGACCTGATGTTCGCCGTACTCGACGTGGCGCCCGAGCCGTACACCGTCAGCCCGTTGCTCACCGCCCGCATCGACATCGCCGCCAGCGGTGACGACCCGGTGCACGCCATCGCGCTGCGCTGCCAGGTCCGCATCGAACCGCTACGCCGGCGCTATTCCGACGACGAAGCGGCCGGGCTGCTCGACCTGTTCGGACCCCGCGAACGCTGGGCACGCACCCAACGGACCTTCCTGTGGCAGCATTGCACCGCCATGGTCCCGGGTTTCACCGGCCACACCACCGCGGCGCTGCCCTTGGACTGCACCTACGACTTCGAGGTGACCGCGGCCAAGTACCTGCACGCGCTGCGCGACGGCGCGATCCATCTCCAATTCCTTTTCAGCGGAACGGTTTTCGTCAAATCCGAGCGCGGTTTCTCGGTGCAGCACGTATCCTGGGACTGCGAGGACCGATACGACATGCCGGTCGCGGTATGGCACGAGCTGATGGCCCAGCACTACCCGAACACCGGATGGCTGCGGCTCAGTCACGACACCATCAGCGCGCTGGTCCACTACAAGTCGGCGCGCGGCCTGCTCGACCTCGACCACGCTGTCACCGCGCTGCTGGCCGACGCATCGCAACGGGAGGCAAGCCCGTGACCTCCAGCTGGGACCGCGCCCGCGCCGTCGCCGACGCGGTGCTCTACGAAGGCTATCTGCTCTACCCGTACCGCGGGACGTCCAGCAAGAACCAATCCCGTTGGCAGTTCGGCGTGCTGGGACCACCCGGCGCGGCCGGCTCCGGGCTGGGCGAAGAGGACACCATGGCGGCGCAGTTCCTGGTCGACGGCGCCCGAGCGATCACCCTGGTGATCCGGTTCCTGCAGTTGCAGCACCGCCGCGCCGAGCGGGCACGTGCCGGCGGCGGCTTCGAACCGGTGGCCGAACTGAACACGCCGTCGGGATCGTGGCTGTCCTGGGATGAAGCCGTCGAATGTGAAAGGTCCTTCGGCCCGTTGGTATTCGAGGACCAGCCGTGGACACTGCCGGTGCTGGCACAGGAGGCGACCGACGTCGAATCGGTGGACGGCGGCCGGCTGGTTCGCCGACGCCGGGAGGTGCGCGGCGAGCTCACCGTATCCAGCGAACCCGACGGTGACCTGCACCGCGTGTCGGTGCGCATCGCCAACGTGGGCCCCGGCGCCGCCGACCAGAACGACGCGATTGCGCGGTCGCTGATCGGGACCCACCTGATCGCCGAAGTGGTTGGCGGCCAGTTCGTTTCGTTAGTGGAACCGCCGCCGGCCGCATCCGGGGCGGTGTCGCGGTGCACCCAGCACCGCTGCTTTCCCGTGCTGGCCGGGCCGCCGGGCAACCACGACCTGTTGCTGGTATCGCCGATCATCCTCTACGACCATCCCGAGGTGGCCGAACAGAGCAGCACCGCGCTGTATGACTGCACCGAGATCGACGAGATCCTGACGCTGCGCGTGATGACCATGACCGACGAGGAGAAAGCGCAGGCGCGGGCCACCGATCCGCGGGCCGCCCGGATCATCGACCACTGTGATGCCATGTCGGCGCAGGACATGGCCCGGTTGCACGGGGTGCTGCGTGATCCGCACGGGGTTGCCGGGCTGGTCCCGGAGGTGCCCGAGGGGCTCGACTGGTGGGATCCGTTGGCCGACGGCGCCATTCGTCCCGAGATCGACGCGGTGCTGGTGAACGGAGTCCGGATTGCCCGGGGCAGCCGCGTCCGGCTACGGCCGCGGCGCAACGCCGACGCACAGGACATTTTCGTCGCCGGCAAGACCGCGCGCGTCGCGTCGGTGCACCAGGACGTCGACGGCAACACCCACGTTGCGGTGGTCGTCGACGACGATCCGGCCGCTGAACTGCACGAGTGGTACGGCCGCTACCGGTACTTCTCGCCCGACGAGGTGGAACCGCTACAAACTCACAACATGTGAAAGGAGTTCGCCATGGACGTCTTAGGTTGGGTGTTCATTGCCCTCATCGCACTGGTGGTGGCCGTCGCGGTGGCGCTGGGTGTGGCATCACTACCGGATGCCCGCCGCTACCTGAAGCTACGGCGGATGTAGCCGGGCCGGACAGCTACCGGACAGCTCATGACAGGTCGCATCCTGGTCGCCGGAATCGGAAACATCTTCCTGGGGGACGACGGTTTCGGCTCCGAGGTGGTCCGCCGGGCTGACATCCCGGCAGAAGGTGCGGAGGTGCGTGTCATCGACTACGGCATCCGCGGCATGCACCTGGCCTATGACCTGCTCGAAGGCTGGGACACCCTGATTCTGGTCGACGCGGTGCCCAACCGCGGCAATCCCGGTGCTTTGCATGTCTTCCAGGCCGATCACGACTGGCGGTCGGACCCGGCGGCGCTGGACGCGCACCACATGGATCCGGCCGCCGTATTCGCCAACCTGCGGGCACTGGGCGGCACGCCGCCCTACACCGTCGTCGTCGGGTGCGAAGCGGGTAGCGTCGAAGAAGGCATGGGGCTCAGCGAACCCGTCGCCAAGGCGGTCCCCCGCGCCGCCCGCGCGGTCGAGGAGATTGTCGCGGCGTTGCGGACACCCTCGGCCCCCCAAGTGATCCGAGAGGAGTGCTGACCATGTGTCTGGGTATCCCTGGTCAAGTGATCAGGATGCTGGACGGCTACGCAGGTCAGCTCGCACTGGTCGACGTCATCGGCGAACAGCGCAAAGTCAACGTCGGGATGCTTGCCGACGAAACCTTCGCCCCGGGCGACTGGGTGATCATTCATCTGGGATTCGCCGTCGAGAAGACCGACCGGGCCGGGGCCGAAGAGGCGATGGCCGGTCTGGAGCTGATGGGGCGGGGCGGTAGCGATCCGTTTGCCGATGGCGATTGACATGACCGACACACCCGTGCTGCTGCGCTCCGCCGACATTCGGCGGCGCCTCACGGTGACGGGTGTCGTCCAAGGGGTTGGTTTTCGTCCGTTCGTCCACGTGCTCGCCACCGAGCTGGGCCTGACCGGGTTCGTCGGCAACGAGTCGGGCGCAGTGTTCCTCGAGGTGCAGGGCGGGCGCGCGCAGCTCGACGAGTTCGCTCGCCGGTTGCGCGCCAAGGCGCCGCCGCTGGCGCGGATCAGTTCGGTCTCGGTGACCGAGATCCCAACCGAGACAAGCTCATCCGGATTCCGGATCGTGGCCAGCAAGGTGGTCGGCGGTGCCACGACGCCGATTCCCCCGGATGTCGCGGTGTGCGACGATTGCATCGCCGAATTGTTCGAGCCCCGGGACCGCCGCTACCGGCACCCGTTCATCACCTGCACCAACTGCGGCCCGCGATACACCGTCATCCGCACGCTGCCCTATGACCGCCCGGGCACCACCATGGCGGCGTTCGCCATGTGCGAGCGCTGCGCGGCCGAATACCACGATCCATCCGATCGCCGGTTCCACGCCCAGCCGATCGCCTGCCCGGAGTGCGGGCCGTCGCTGTGGTTCCGCGGCGATGACCGGCGCGTCAGCGGTTCGGACGCCGCGCTGGCGGCCACGCAACGGGCGCTGGCGGCCGGTGCGGTGGTCGCCATCAAGGGGATCGGCGGTTACCACCTGGCCTGTATGGCTGACGACGACACGGCGGTGCGCTCGCTGCGGTCACGGAAGGCGCGCGGCGCCAAGCCATTTGCCATGCTGGTGCGTGACCTGGACGTCGCGCGCCGGTACGCCTACGTCGACGACGACGAGGCGGCGGTGTTGTCTGGTCCGGCCCGGCCCATCGTGCTGCTGCGCCGGCGTGACACCGCCGCGGTAGCCGACTCCGTTGCGCCCGGCAGTCCGCTGCTCGGGTTGATGCTGCCCTACTCCCCCGTCCATCACCTGCTGCTGGCCCCGGTTCCCGGCGGCACCGGGCCGGTGCCCGGCGCGCTGGTGCTGACCAGCGCCAACCGTTCCGACGAGCCCATCTGCTTCAGCGATGTCGATGCGGCAGAGCGCCTTTCGGTGCTGTGCGATGCGGTGCTCGACCATGACCGGCCCATCCACGTGCCCTGTGACGACTCGGTGGTGCGGGTGGTCAGATCCGACGGGTCGGCCCGTGAGCTGCCGATCCGCCGGTCCCGTGGCTATGCGCCGTTACCGGTCGAGCTCGGGTACGACGGTCCCGCCGTCCTGGCGGTGGGCGGGGAACTGAAGAACACCTTCTGCCTCACCGATGGCCGGCGCGCGTACCTGTCCGCCCACATCGGTGACATGGGCACCTGGGAGACGTTGCGCGCGTTCGAGGGAGCGGTGCGCCAGCTCAGCGAAATACGTGGCCGCCCAGCGCGATTGGCCGCCGACCTGCATCCTGGCTATCACACCCGCGGCTGGGCGGAGCGCCACGCCGGCGATCGGCCGCTCGATCTGGTGCAGCACCACCACGCGCACGTGGCGTCGCTGCTGGCCGAACACGGGCGCCTCGGCGAACCCGTCGTCGGGGTGTCCTTCGACGGCACCGGCTACGGCTGCGATGCCACCATCTGGGGCGGAGAGATTCTGGTCCTCGGCCGCGACAGCCACCGCTTCGTTCGGGCCGGGCACCTCTTGCCGGTGCCGCTGCCCGGGGGTGACGCCGCGGTGCGCAATCCCTGGCGGATGGCGCTGTCGCAGCTGTGGCTGGCCCACATCGACTGGACCCCGGATCTGGCCCCGGTCGCCGCCGCGACACCCGACGAATTGCGGCTCATCCGTTCGCAATTGGACAGCGGTGCTGGCTGTGTGCCCTGTTCGAGCATGGGCCGGTTGTTCGACGCAGTCGCGTCGATACTCGGAGTGCGCCACCGGATCGACTACGAAGGCCAGGCAGCCATCGAACTCGAAGTACTGGCCGAGTCGGCGGGCGGGCGCGCCGGCCCGTCGCTGCCGCTGACGGTGCGGGCCGACGGGGTCATCGATCCGGCCACCATGGTGCAAACCCTGGTGTCGGCCCTGCGCGCCGGCACTCCCCCGGCGCTGCTGGCGGCGTGTTTCCACCGGGCGGTCGCCGACGCCGTCGCCCGGGTGGTTGCTCAAGTGGCCGGCAGCGTGCGGCTGGTCGGCCTGACCGGTGGCGTGTTCCAGAACGTCCTGTTGCTGCGAGCGTGCCGGGAACGGTTGCTGCGCCTCGGGTTCGAGGTGCTGACCCACCGCACGGTGCCGCCCAACGACGGCGGGTTGGCGCTGGGTCAGGCCGTGATTTCGATGCTGACAGGGGCGGAGGCGGCTGAGCAGTGAGCATTCCCACCGCCATCGACCGCGGAGTCAGTTCCGAATTGGCCGCCGACCTGGCAGCCACCGCTTTCACGTTGGCCAGGCGATTCGCCGCGGGAGCCACCATGTGGTCGGTCGCGCCGTCGTGGGAACCGCATGCCCTGCACATTGCGGTCGAATTCGTGCACCCGGTGATCATGGGCAAACGCGCCCTGCCGGCGGTCGCGCTCACCGGGGCGGATCTGGTGGACCTGGTGCGGGTGTCGGTGCGCCCCGGCGACATCGTCGTCGCGGTCGCCGGCGCCGACCAACCGGACGTACGCTCGATCATGCGCCGTTGCCCGGCCTGGGGTGCCACCACGCTGTGGATCGGCAGCGGTGAGCGCCCGAAAGCCGGTGCGGCCGATCATGTGTTGTGGCTGGATGATCCCGACCCGCGGGCGCCCGCGACCGGTGGCTTCGTGCTGTTCTATCACGTGTTGTGGGAGCTGACCCATGTGTGCTTCGAACATCCAGGGTTACTCAAACCTGAATGCGCGGAAGAGGTTTGCGTCACCTGTAGCGACGAGGGACGGCTGGGCGAAGTGGTGGCCGTGTCGGCTGACGGCCTGGCCGCCGTGCGCACCGGGCGCGGCGTCGAGGACGTGGTGACGACGCTGGTGGGTCCGGTCGCCGCCGGCGACCTGGTGCTCGTGCATGCGGGCACGGCGATCAGCCGGCTCGAGGAGGACACCTGATGAGCGACGAACCGACCAACTTCCTGTATCCGTTCATCGACGCCCAGGAGGAAAACCCCGAATCGCTGCTGGCCGACCTGGCGGCGTCGGCGCAGGCGAAGGCCGCCGAAAGCCTGGCCTTGCGGCGTGCCACCCTGGACGCCAACGCCGACCTGGTGACGGCGGCCGCCACCGAAATGGCGCGCCGATTCGCCGGCGGCGGGCGACTGTTCAGCTTCGGAAACGGCGGCAGCTGCACCGATTCCACCACCTTGGCCACCCTGTTCGCCCGGCCGCCGATCGGCACTCCCCTGCCGGCCTGGTCGTTGACGGCCGATCAGGCGATCCTGACCGCCCTAGGCAACGACGTCGGATTCGAGTTGGTGTTCGCCCGCCAGCTGATCGCCCGCGCGAAGGCCGGTGACATCGCGATCGCCATGTCCACCAGCGGCAATTCGCCCAACCTGCTGGCCGCGCTCGCCGAGGCGCGCCAGCGGGGTTTGTACACCATCGGATTCGCCGGATACGACGGCGGTGCCTTTGCCGACAACCCACATGTGGACGCCTGCTTCATCGTTCGCTCACAAAGCGTGCACCGGATTCAGGAATCCCAAGCGCTGCTGGGCTATCAGCTGTGGTTGGCCGTGCACGAACGGGGCGAACGTGATCTGGGGGCCGCATGAGTAAGTCAGCAGGCGACTACCTTTCGTCGGGGCCACGTTTCGCCGAAGGCGAGGTCATCGAACGCATCGAGTCGTTCCGCAGGCGCCGGCCCCGGCTGCTGGATGACCACGTCACCCTGGCCCACGGCGCGGGCGGAAAGGCGTCGGCGGCACTGGTCGATGCGGTGTTCGTGGAGGCATTGCGCAACCCGGCGCTGGAGTCGCTGGGCGATAGCGCCGTGCTCGCCTTGCCCAGCGGCGAGCGGGTCGCCATGTCCACCGATTCGTTTGTGGTGGCGCCCAGACGTTTTCCCGGCGGCTCGGTCGGTTCGCTGGCCGTGCATGGAACGTGCAACGATCTGGCGATGGCCGGCGCCGTGCCGTCCTGGCTCTCGGCGGCCTTCGTGCTCGAAGAGGGCTTTCCTATCGCCGAATTGAAGGAGATCGTCGCCGACATGGCGGCCGCGGCCGAGCAGGCTGGGGTGCAGATTGTCACCGGTGACACCAAGGTGGTGCCCAAGGGCGCCGCCGACGGCCTGTTTATCACCACCACCGGCACCGGCGTGATTCCCGCCGGACGCCGGCTCTCCCCCGGCGCGGTGCGCGCCGGCGACAAGGTACTGCTGTCGGGGTCCATGGGCGATCACGGCATGGCGGTCATGCTGGCCCGCGGCGATCTGGCCATCGAGGCCGACATTAGTTCGGACACCGCGTCGCTCAGCCCCTTGGTGGAGCTGCTGATCGCCGCCGCGCCGTCGACGCGCTGGCTGCGGGATGCCACGCGGGGCGGAGTGGGCACCGTCTGCAATGAACTCGCCCAAGCGTGTGGGCTCGGGGTGCTACTCGAGGAGCAACGGCTTCCGGTGGCGCCGACGGTCAACGGCGCGTGTGAGCTGCTGGGCATCGATCCCCTCTACGTCGCCAACGAAGGCAAGTTCGTCGCCGTCGTCGCACCCGAGGAAGCCGAAGCCGCGCTGGCCGCGGTGCGCTCGCATCCGCTGGGCGCCGCTGCGGCCGAAGTCGGCGAAATCATCGCCGAGCCGGCCGAAACCGTGATACTGCGAACCGGATTCGGCGGCACCCGGATCGTCGACATGCTGGTCGGCGACCCGCTGCCGCGAATCTGCTGACCCGAGAAAGGAGCTGACATGTGCCTGGGCATACCGGGGCGGATCGTCGAAATCACCGACCCGGCAAACTATCTGGCGAAGGTCGACGTCAGCGGAGTGCAGCGGACCATCAGCGTGCGACTGCTGGACGAGGACATGCCCCAGCCGGACGACTGGGTGCTCATCCACGTCGGTTTCGCCATGGCCAAGATCGACGAGACCGAGGCGTTGCTGACCCTGGCCGCCATCCAGAAGCTCGGCGATGCCTACACCACCGAAATGCAAGCCTTCGACTCGTCGGCGATCATCTAAACAGGGGTGCCACACTATGAAATTCGTTGACGAATTCCGCGACCCGGCCGCGGCGCGCAAACTGCTGACCGCGATCGAGCACCTGGCCGGCTCCGGCCCCGAACACTTCAAGTTCATGGAGGTGTGCGGTGGGCACACCCACACCATTTACCGGCACGGCATCGAACATCTGCTGCCCGACAATGTCGAACTGGTGCACGGCCCGGGTTGTCCGGTGTGCGTGATCCCGATGGGCCGCATCGACGACGCCATGTGGCTTGCCAGCCAACCCGACGTCATTTTCACCTGCTTTGGCGACATGATGCGGGTGCCCGGCTCGGCCGGCAGCCTGCTGGACGCCAAGGCACGCGGCGCCGACGTGCGCTTCGTCTATTCGCCGCTGGATGCGCTCAAGATCGCGGTCGACACCCCGGACAAGCAGGTGGTGTTCTTCGCGATCGGCTTCGAGACCACCGCGCCCTCGACGGCGGTGACACTGGTGCGCGCCCGCGACTTGGGGCTGCGCAACTTCAGCGTGTTCTGCAACCACGTGACGATCGTGCCGCCGATCAAGGCGATCCTGGAATCACCCGACCTGCGGCTGTCGGGTTTCATTGGGCCCGGCCACGTTTCGACCGTGGTGGGCAACCGGCCGTACCGGTTCGTGCCGCAGGTCTACGGAAAGCCGTTGGTGGTCTCCGGGTTTGAGCCACTGGACATCCTGGCGTCGGTGGCGATGCTGCTGCGCCAGATCCGCGAGGGCCGCTGCGAGGTGGAAAACCAGTACAAGCGGGTGGTGCCTGAGCAGGGCAACCCGGCCGCGCTGGCGCTGATGGGCAAGGTGTTCGCGTTGCGGCCGCACTTCGAATGGCGCGGACTGGGTTTCATCTCCCAAAGCGCGCTGCGCCTGCATGACGATTTCGCCGACTTCGACGCCGAGCTGCGGTTCGCGATGCCGGGTGTGCGGGTGGCCGACCCGAAAGCGTGCCAGTGCGGCGAGGTGCTCAAGGGTGTGCTCAAGCCCTGGGAGTGCAAGGTTTTCGGCACCGCGTGCACCCCGGAGACACCGATCGGCACCTGCATGGTGTCCCCGGAAGGCGCGTGTGCCGCCTACTACAACTTCGGTCGCATGCATCGGGACGCGGTGAAGCTGGTGGGGTCGTCGGGGCGGGGGTGACAGTGGCCGCACGCGGCGTGGAACCGGGCACCGAGATGTTCGCCCGCTATGCCTATGCCCCCAATGCGCTGGGCTATTGCGGTCCCCCGCTGGGCGCGACGTTGCGTGACGGCTCGGCCGCGGACGTGCGCGCAGCGGCGGCGAAGTTCTCCGGTGCCTGGCCGTACCTGCGGGTGCTGTCACGATTGACCGGCATCGCCGACCCGCTGGACTACCGGCTGGTCGAATCGTATTGGCTCGGCGGCGGCGTCGGCGCCGGCCTCGATCCCGGCCGGTTCTTCGAGGAGCTGCTGGCCATCATCGGTCCGCGGGCGGGACGCTATTGGTCGCACCTGACACCGGAGCTGGCCGATGAGGCCGCCGCCAACCACTGCTTTCATGTGTTCGGCGTCTATCCGTGGACCCGGTTTCTGGGCCGGGGCATGGACGAGCAGCCGTTGAGCGTGCTGGACAACTGCCGAATCACCTGGGGCACCGTCCTTTCCCGCAACGACGATGCCGTCGAGATATCGTGCCGGCGGCTGATGTGGGACGGCGCGACGCTGGGTTTGTCCGAGCCCTCGGCGCGGGTGCTCGACGTCTGGGCCGACGGGTACAGCGCGGTGCCCGACGTCGCCCCCGGCGACGACGTCGCCGTGCACTGGGGCCGGCTGTGCGGACGACTGCGGCCGCACCAGGTGTGCGCGCTGGCCGACAGCACCGACCGACAACTGCGGGTGACCAGCCGGCGCCTGGCGCCGGTTTAGTATGCGTCATGGCCGCTTCGATCCGCGACGTGCTGCCCGCCGCGGCCGCGCTGCTCGGCGTCTCCGGAGCGGTCGACAAGCTGGGCATTGCAGACCGCGCTTGCCGTGTCGATCGCGTCCTGGTGATCCTCGTCGACGGATTGGGTTGGCATCTGCTGCCCGAATTGGCTTGCGATGCACCGCTTCTCGCTGCTGTCCTGAACGGTTCCGCCGGACGGCTCAGCCAACTCGGCTGCGCGTTCCCGTCCACCACACCCACCAACCTGGTCTCTTTGACCACCGGAGCCGAGCCCGGCGAGCACGGCATCCTGGGCTTCACGCTCAACATCCCCGGCACCGACAAGGTGCTCAACCACATCCGGTGGCGCGACGATCCGCCGCACACCCGGTGGCAACCGCTGCCCACCTGGTTCGAGCGGCTCACCCGGGCCGGCGTCGAGGTGCGCGCCGTGTTGCCGGAGTGGTTCCTGGGCAGCGGTCTGACCGCCGCCGCATACCGCGGCGCGCAGCTTCGCCCGACGCGCCACGGCCAGGACTACGCCGGCCAGATAGCGGTCGAATTGGCCGCGGCGCCCGGACTGGTTTACGGCTATACCGCCGAACTTGACACCGCGGCGCACCTGTTCGGCATCGGTTCGGAGCAATGGCACGCCGCGGCCAGCAACGTCGACAACCTGCTGACCCGCCTGGTCGAGGCGCTGCCGACGAACGCGGCGCTGCTGGTGACCGCCGACCACGGCGGCCTCAACGTGCCCGCGGGTGCCCGGATCGATCTCGATGCCGACCCGCGGCTGACCGCGGGAGTCCGGGTGGTCGCCGGCGAACCTCGGGTGCGCTACCTGCACACCCAACTCGGCGCCGCCGCCGATGTGCTGGCCACCTGGAGAGAACTGCTGACCTGCCGCGCGGATGTGCACAGCCGCCAGGAGGCGGTGGCGACGGGACTGTTCGGCGCGGTGAACCCGCGGCACTTGCCGCGGATCGGCGACGTCGTGGTCATCTGCCGCGGCGACACGGCCGTGCTGGCCACCGGCCACGAACCTCCGGAAGCGGCCCGGCTCATTGGTTTCCATGGTGCGGCCACGGCCGCCGAGATGGCGATCCCGTTGATCGTCTTCGCGGGCTGACATCAACTTCCGCACAGCGTTCGCAACTTTGTCCTGCGAACCGATTGCATCTGGACGGCGAGTGTAGTTATGTGAATTCTACGAATACGCTTCGGAAACTTGAGGTGAAGCCATGGCCGGTGCTTCAATTTGCCGGCTCCCGCCGCGCCCGTGCCCGGCTATGGCCGCGGGTAAGCCGCCGCGCTACATCGCTACCTGTGGTCAGGTCGAGGAGAAATGGACGGCCGCGGCCGGATGCCACGACTGACCGGTGTCGGCCAATCGGCTTGGGTCCTTCTCAAGCCGCGGTCGCCACCGCGCTGCCGCCGATGTGACACGAGGTTGACCTGGCAACCGTTGCACACCAGGATCTTTCGAGCGGGAAACCGCTGAACGGGGGCTTTGCCCTGCCGTGGGATGAATCATCGCTCCCCTGCTTGATGAGCTGAAACCTGGTTCAGCGGGCCATCTTTCATGCACGTCGACCTGTCGTTACCTGTCGTTGTCGTGCATTCCGGCCGTGCGCGCACGCCGGCTCCGGAACCACATCCGAAGGAACCAACTCATGCCATTCGTCCACATCATACCGGAAACACTGTCCCCGGCCGCCCAGAACCGGCAATCGTTCGGCGCGGTCGCAGTTGTGGCCGATGCCGTCGTCGCCTATGCATCGGCTTTAACCACAATGCAATTCGTCGTGCCGGGCCAGATAACCCGTGCGGTCTGCACGGCGGCCAACGCAGCCGTCACGGCCTGAGGAGGTGTAGAGCAATGGATTACGCAGCGCTGCCGCCGGAAGTCAACTCCGCCCGCATGTACACCGGCCCGGGCTGCGGCCCGATGCTGAACGCCGCGCTGGCCTGGGACGGCTTGGCCAGCGCATTGAGCTTGACCGCAAGGGAATACGGGACGGTCATCGCCGGCATGACGAGCGGGCCGTGGCGGGGGCCGGCATCGGCAGCCATGGCCGCAGCCGGCGGCCCCTACGTCGCGTGGCTGGCGAGCACCGCGTCGGCGGCACTACGGGCGTCGGGTCAGGCCAAAGCCGCTGCCGCGGCATACGAGGCTGCGTTCGCCATGACGGTGCCCCCGGCGGTGATCGCGGCCAACCGTGCCCAACTGGCATCCCTGGTCGCAACCAATCTGCTGGGCCAAAACACGCCGGCGATCGCTGCCACCGAGGCGCTCTACGGCCAGATGTGGGCTCAAGACGCCACGGCGATGTACAGCTACGCCGGCTCCTCGGCGGCGGCATCACAATTGGCCCCGTTCGCCGATGCGCCCGTGACCACCAATGGCGACGCGGGCGGCCTCGTCCGGGCCGCCTCGGGGACCAGCAGGGCGAGCCAGGGCGCGCTGTCGCAAGTCATGCAGACCGTGCCCGACGCACTGCAGGGCCTGGCCGCACCCGCCGGAGCGAGCACTGCCGGTGCCGATCTGGTTGGCCTGCTGGGGTCTGGCATGGAGGATTGGATCGGCCTCGCGGGAGCCGACTTATCCAGCCCGGCAGGCATTCTCAATTTCCTGTCCGGAGCCGATGGATCGCCGCTTGGCGTGGCACTGAGCAGCGTCTACTTCAGCGCCCTCTCGTCCGGCTTCTACACGCCCGGCAACTTCTTGGGGACGCTGGCCGACGCCGTCGGATTGCAGGGCGCCGAGGCGGTCGAGGAGGCGGCTGCCGGCGCCGCCGAAGCCGCGACGAGCGAGCTCGGCGCCGCGGGTGGACTTGCGGGTGGACTTGCGGGTGGACTTGCGGGTGGACTTGCGGGTGGACTTGCGGGTGGACTAGGTAGCGCGGCGTCGGCGGGAGTGGGCAATGCCGCGACGATCGGACCGTTGTCGGTACCGCCGGCCTGGACCGCGACATCGTCGTTCGGTGCCCCCGCGTTGGCGTTGCCGTCGCATGTCACCGGTGCCGCGCCGGCGTTGCCGGGAGCAGCGCCCAGCATGCTCGGCGGAATGCCGCTGAGCAGCCTGGGCGGGCGCGGTTTCGCCGAAGCCCCCCGCTACGTGTTCCGACCAACCGTGATGATGCATCCCCCGGCCGCCGGGTAGCAGCGCGGCCGGCAGCCGAAAACCGGTACAAACGTTCACATGTCGGACGGTGCCACCGCTGGTAGAGTGGGTGCACTGTGAGTTTGCGGGGCCGGGGTGGATCAACGCGATGGCAGCAGGCCATCGCCGTTGTCGCCGCTCTGAGTTTGCTATCTGCCCTTGCCGGATGCTGGGCATTGCGGGTCGAGCGTGCCACGTGGTTGGCGGATCCGGTCGTGGCGTCACACGATGCTGTGGGTATCGGTCCGGCGCGCAACGAGATTGGCACCCGCGCCACCGGCAATTCCGACCACGGCTCCTCCTCGAGGGGCCATAAGCCGTTCAAAAGCCCTGGCCTGAAACGTGATCGCCCACCGACATGGTCGCGTTCGGCGCCACCGCAGTGGTCGTTGCCGACGCCGGCCTCACTGACCGCCGCCGGGCACCCCCCGGACGTGCCGCGCGCCCGAGCGCCGGCGGTTGCCGCATCCAGCCAGGACATTGTGAACCTACTCTGCGTCGCACGCTGCTGACGCGCCGCTTCCCGGCGCCTGGCGACCCCTCGTCACAACCGCGTCAGCGCCGGTGAGAGTTCAACCGTGGCAGCGGTATCGCCGCAATGGGCGTACACGATCCCATCGCGCCCATCGCGCTCATCGCGCTGCCTGAAATCGCCTGACACGAGCGAATCAAGCCGGCGCCCCGGTTGGCGCGCCCCGGCGCAGCTTACCCATGCCTCAAGGAGATCTCATGTTCTATTGCAGCACAACGCAATCCATCATCGACATAGTCGGCCGTCCGCTGGCCCGGGAGAATTAATAATGGATTTCGGTAGTTTGCCGCCGGAAATCAACTCCGGCCGCATGTATTCCGGTCCGGGTTCGGCGTCCATCTTGACCGCCGCGGCGGCCTGGGACGCGCTGTCCGCCGAGCTGTACGCGGCGGCCAGCGGTATCGGTTCAGCGACCTCCGGGCTGGCCGCCGACTGGCTCGGTCCGGCGGCGACAGCGATGACCCAAGCCGTAACGCCCCTTACCGCGTGGCTCGCCGCCACGGCGGGCCAGGCCGAACAGGCGGCGCTCCAGGCACAGGCGGCCGCCGCCGCTCACGCGGCGGCGTTCGCGGCAACCGTTCCGCCGCCGGTGATCGCCGCCAATCGGGCAGTGCTGACGGCTCTGATCGCGACCAACATCCTGGGTCAGAACAGCCCGGCGATCGCAGCCACCGAGGCCCAATACGAGTACATGTGGGCTCAAGACGCTGTCGCGATGTATGCCTATGCCGGCGCTTCCGCGAGCGCCGCCAGGCTGACCCCGTTCACCGCGCCCCCGTCCGTCGTCGACCCGGCCGGGCCGGCCAGCCAACGCGCCGGCCTCGCCAGGGCAGACGGTGCCGCAACGGCCACCCAAGTGCAGGAGACCCTTCTGGCGGGGTCTGAGCTGCTCTCGACGCTGCCGCAGGCGCTTCAAGGGCTATCCGTGTCGGCGACGGTTAATTCGTTGGACACCGCCCTTACGTCGGTGTCGACGTCGCTGTCGAAACTGAGCTCGCTCACCGTACCGTTGAATTTCGCGATGTATCCGCTGAACTACCTCGACAAGGGCATGGGGTTCGCCAAGGCGGCCACGGCGCCGGTCACCGCGGCCGCCGCGGGTGCGATGAAGGCCGTCGATTACGGGACGCGCTCGTTGGGGTCGCTGTTGCCCGGCCCAGGCGGCGGCGCCGGGCTGGCCGCGTCCATGGGCCGCAGCATGTCGATAGGCGCGCTGTCGGTGCCGCATGCCTGGACCGCTGTGTCGGCAAGCGCCCCCTCGGTGGGGTCGTCAGCTGCCGGCTGGAGCGCTGCGTTGTCCGGACCGGCGGAGGCCGGGCCATCGGGCGTGCCGTTCGTACCGCTGACGAGCATGGGCGGGCGAGATAGCGGCGGCCCTTCGGCTTCGCGGTTCGAGCTGCGTTCCACCGTCGTTCCCCGGTCGCCGGCGGGTGGATGACCGCGCGGCGCTCGTGCGGGTGGTGATCTCGGCTGCGGTGTCGGCCCCAGGGGGCAGCACTCAGCGGTCAGCGTACCCGCGGGCCGCCTCCACCAGCCCGGCGAACAACCGCAAGTCGTCCAGGGCCTTCTCCGGATGCCATTGCACCGCAAGCACAAATCGGCTTCCGGGCAACTCCAGCGCTTCCACCACGCCGTCGGCGTCGGTCGCGCTGACCACCAGACCTGCCGCGACGTCGCCGACCGCCTGATGGTGATAGCAGGGTACGTCGGCGGCCTCCCCGATCAGCCCGGCCAACCGGGTGCCCGACACCGTGCTGACCGGCAAGGTGGTGAACACCGCATTGCCCGCGCAATGCCCGCTGTGGCCGATGACGTCGGGGAGGTGCTGATGCAGCGTGCCGCCGAGCGCGACGTTGAGCAACTGCACGCCGCGACAGATCCCGAGCACCGGCAATCCCCGCTCCAGCGCGCCCTTCAGCAACGCGAATTCCCAGGAGTCGCGGCAGGTTCGCGGTCGGTCGGTGGCCGGATGCGGTTGTTGACCGTACGCCGCGGGATCGAGGTCATATCCCCCGGTGATCACCAACGCATGCAAGCCGTCCAGCACCCGGTCGGCTATCTCGGGATCCACCTGCTGCGGCGGCAGCAACACCGCGATACCGCCCGCCATGATGACAGCATCGGAGTAGTCGGCGGGCAGGTAGCTCGCGGCGACGTTCCAGATGCCGGCCTGCACCTGCTCCCGATAGGTCGTCAGACCGACTACCGGCCGCCGGCCCGTAAAAGCGTTCGAAACCACGTTGGCTCCTCAATAGATCACGCCGCATTCAACCCGGCGAGCTTCACCTGAGCATTGTGGTGCGCGACGGACCCTCGCCGCCCGGCACCGGCCGCGGCGCCCGCGCACCGCTGCCTCGGCTGCCGCTAGCGAGCAACCAGCGGAAAGCATTGTGGGACACGATAAATGAAGCGAAACCGAGCCGAAGCACCGGGCACGGCGATATCGCTTGCCGAACTCGACATCACGACATGCCGCTCGACGACCCACTACCAGCCGCTGGTACGCAGGACGATCTCGGTGGCCAACTGCGCGGACGAGTCGTTTGCATTGCGTCTCGCCGGAAGGTCCACGACGCGGTAATCGGCGTAGACCAGTCGCTGGCTGTCCTGGGCGACTTTCCGCGCCGCCGGAGAACTCACCAGCACGGTGGTACTGATTTCCACCGGCGGGCAGTGAGCGTCGCGGATCACGCCGTTGACATCGGCCACGCGCGGATGCCCGCGATCGATGACCACCAGACCGGCGAACCGACCCAGCCGAGTCGCCGCCAGTTCCCAAGCGAGCTCGCCACCGGCACGGTCACCGACCACCACCGCCCAGCCGATCGCCAGGACGTCAAGGATGCCCATCACGGACTTGGGGGTCAGCCGCGCGTCAGCGCCGATAACGACGGTCCGAAGCGATGCCGTATGCAGGCGTTCACAAATCGCACCGTAGGCCGCGACGGCACGCTGCTCAGCACCGAGGATGGTGACGACGACGCCCGCTTCCGGACCCGATACCGCTACCGGAACCGGAAATCCGTCGAGCGTGGTCATCATCGAGGACACTTACGCCAAAGTACAGGGAATCTGGCTGGCTGCGCACCGGTTCCAGACGTTCGTGCGGCCCGCTCACAGAACCGTCAGCACACCGAAGACAAGGTTGGCGAGGTACAGCGCACGCGGCGCATAACCGACGTCCTCGGTTCCGGAGGTGTAGATTCCGAGGTTCTTGACGCCGGACAGCAGGGTACCGAAGTTGAGCAAGCCGGAATTGGTGACACCGAAGTCCAGCAGTCCCGACACCCCGGCGCCCAGGTTCAGCGCTCCGGAGTTTCCAAAACCGGCCAGCAGGCCACCCGAGTTTCCCGCACCCGGTGTCAGCAGGCCCGAGTTCCCTGCGCCCGGCGTCAGCCACCCCGAATTGCCCAGGCCGAAAGCCAGATAGCCCGAGTCCCCGGCGTAGATGTTGAGCAGGCCCGAGCTGCCCGCGCCCGGGTTGAGCGTCCCGGAATTCCCCGCGCCGGGGTTGTAGCTGCCGGAACTCCCGAAGCCCAGGTTTTGGTTGCCGGAGCTGCCCGCGCCTGGGTTGTTGGTGCCCGAACTGCCGGCGCCGATGTTGCCGGCGCCCGCATTGCCGGCACCGGGGTTGTCGGTGCCCGAACTGCCGGCCCCGATGTTGGCCGTGCCGGAGCTGCCGAAGCCGATGTTTCCGGTACCGGCATTGCCGCCGCCGATGTTGCTGCGGCCGGAGCTGCCGGCTGAGCCGTTGTTGTTGGTACCCGAGCTTCCCGCGCTTCCAGCGTTGTCTTGGCCCGAGTCTCCCCCGGTGCCCGAGTTGCCCGAACCCGAGCTGCCCTGCGCCGCGATGTTGCCGGTCCCCGAGCTGCCGAACGTCACCGCGTTGTTGCCGCTGCCCGAGTTGCCCGCGCTGCCGTTGTTGCCGGTCCCCGAGTTGCCGCCGCTGCCGTTGTTGTCCTTGCCCGAATTGCCGGCGGTTCCGTTGTTGCCCGAGCCGGAGCTGCCTCCCGAGGCGTTGTTACCCGAGCCCGAAGTGCCTGCGCCACCATTGTTTCCGGTGCCTGACTGCCCGCCGCTACCGTTGTTGTTGAAGCCCGAGTTGCCGCCGCTGCCGTTATTGCCGGTGCCGGAACTTCCCCCGGCCGCGGCATTACTGCTGCCCGAGCTTCCAAAGGTGGCCCCGGTGTTGCTGGCCCCCGAGTTGCCGCCGCCGCCGCTGTTGCTCTGGCCGGAGTTGCCCGCGCTTCCGGAGTTGCCGCTACCTGAGTTGCCGCCGCCGCCCGAATTGCCGCTGCCCGAATTGCCACCGGCTGCGAAATTGCCGGAGCCGGAGCTTCCGAGGGTGACTCCGGTGTTGTTGCTTCCCGAATTGCCCGCACTGCCGCTGTTGTTGTGACCGGAGTTGCCGGCACTTCCGGAGTTGCCGCTGCCTGAGTTGCCCGCGCTGCCTGAGTTGCCGGTGCCGGAGTTACCTCCGGCACCACCGTTGTTGTGCCCGGAACTTCCGGAGGACCCGTTGTTGTTGGTGCCCGAGTTTCCGGCGCCGCCGCTGTTGTCGGTGCCGGACTGCCCGGCGCTGCCGCTGTTGCGGAAGCCGGAGTTCCCGCCGGCGGCCGAGTTGCCGACACCCGAAGTTCCATTGCCGCCGGTGTTGTTACTGCCGGCATTGCCCCCACCAGCTGTCCCATTGTGGTCACCCGAATTGCCCCCACCCGCACCGCCGTTGAAGGAACCTGAATTCCCGCCGCCGGCAACGTTATTGCTCAATCCGGAGTTACCACCACCGGGACTGCTGTTGTTTTCACCTGAGTTTCCGCCGTTGGCGAACCCACCGTTGTTCTTGCCGGAATTACCCGAACTACCGGCACCACCGTTGTGGGAACCCGAGTTTCCACCGCCCACTCCGCCGTTGTCGGACCCCGAGTTACCGCCGCCCGCGCCACCGTTGTTCGAACCGGACCACCCACCGCCCAGGCCATTGTTGTCGTGACCCGATGAACCGAACGATAGGTTGTTGGAGCCGGACGAACCGGGGAGGTTGCCCGTACCCGAAGCCAGCACCAGGGGGCCATCGCCGCTGTTACCGTTACCGATGTTGTAGTTGCCCGAATTGTTGTTGCCCGTGTTGAGATTCCCGGAGTTCTTATTGCCGGTATTGGTGTTGCCGGTGTTTTCGTCGCCGGTGTTGGTGCTGCCCGAGTTGTTGTTTCCCGTGTTGGTGCTACCGCTGTTTCCGTCGCCGGTGTTGGTGTGGCCGGAGTTGAGGTTGCCGGTGTTGGTGTTGCCCGAGTTGAACCCATCCGCCCTGCTGGGGTCACCATAGGTGTTGGTGTTGCCCGAGTTGAAGTTGCCGGTGTTGGTCTTGCCACTGTTGCCGTTGCCGGTGTTGGTGTCGCCGGCGTTGGTGTTGCCGGTATTGGTGCGGCCCGAGTTCCCGTCGCCGGTGTTGGTGAACCCGGAGTTGTAGTTGCCGGTGTTGGTGTTACCGGAGTTGTAGTCGAATCGGTTGGTGTTGCCGGAGTTGGCGCTGCCGGTGTTGGTGAAGCCGGAGTTCTTGTCGCCGGTATTGGTGTTGCCCGAGTTGGCGTTGCCGGTGTTGGTATTGCCGGAATTGCGGTCGCCCGTGTCGGTGAACCCGGAGTTGTAGTTGCCGGTGTTGGTGTTGCCCGAGTTGTAACTGCCGGTATTGGTATTGCCGGAGTTATATCCATCCGGGTTACCGGCATTGCCATAGGTGTTGGTGCTGCCCGAGTTGAAGTTGCCGGTGTTGGTCTTACCGCTGTTGCCGTTGCCGGTGTTGGTGTTGCCAGCGTTGTAGTTGCCGGTGTTGGTGTTGCCCGAGTTGTAACTGCCGGTGTTGGTGTTGCCCGAGTTGTACCCATCCGGCCTGGTCGGGTCGCCATAGGTGTTGGTGCTGCCCGAATTCAGGTTGCCGGTGTTGGTGTTGCCCGAGTTGTAACTGCCGGTATTGGTATTGCCGGAGTTATATCCATCCGGGTTACCGGCATTGCCATAGGTGTTGGTGTTTCCCGAGTTGAGGTTGCCGGTGTTGGTGTTGCCCGAGTTGAGGTTGCCGGTGTTGGTGTTGCCCGAGTTGAGGTTGCCGGTGTTGGTGTTGCCCGAGTTGAGGTTGCCGGTGTTGGTGTTGCCCGAGTTGTAGTTGCCGGTGTTGGTGCTGCCCGAGTTGAGGTTGCCGGTGTTGGTGTTGCCCGAGTTGTAGTTGCCGGTGTTGGTGTTGCCCGAGTTGAGGTTGCCGGTGTTGGTACTGCCCGAGTTGAGGTTGCCGGTGTTAGTACCGCCCGAGTTGTAATTGCCGGTGTTAGTACCGCCAGAGTTGTACAGGCCGGTGTTGGTGCCGCCGGAGTTGTAGCTGCCGGTGTTGGTGCCGCCGGAGTTGTAGTCACCGTAGTTGGTGCCACCGGAGTTGTAATTGCCGGTATTGGTACCGCCCGAGTTGTAATTGCCGGTATTGGTCCCGCCGGAGTTGTAACTGCCGTAGTTGGTGCCCCCGGCGTTGTGGTGGCCGGTGTTGGTCCCACCGGTGTTATGGTCACCGGTGTTGGTGCCGCCGGCGTTGTAACTACCCGTGTTGGTGCCCCCGGCGTTGTAGTCACCGGTGTTGGTGCCGCCCGAGTTGTAGCTGCCGGTGTTGGTGCCGCCCGAGTTGAAGTTGCCGGTGTTGGTGCCGCCCGAGTTGAAGTTGCCGGTGTTGGTGCTACCCGAGTTGAACAGGCCGGTGTTGGTGCTACCCGAGTTGAACAGCCCGGTGTTGGTGCTACCCGAGTTGAACAGCCCGGTGTTGCTGTTGCCCGAATTCCATAACCCGGTGTTGAAGTTGCCCGAATTCCAGAAACCGGTGCTGTAGTTGCCGGAGTTCGACGCCAACGTATTCCCAGTGCCGGAATTCCACCAGCCGGTGTTACCGTCACCAGAGTTGCCGAAGCCGATGTTGTAATTGCCTGAATTCCCGAAGCCGATGTTTCCGTGGCCCGAGTTGCCGAACCCGATGTTGAAGTTTCCAGAATTGCCGAGGCCGAGGTTGAACCAGCCTGAGTTCAGACCGCCGATACCCACCTGGCTGTCGCCGGTGAGTCCGAGTCCGAAGTTGTTGTTGCCGCTGTTGCCGAACCCGACGTTGTTGTTTCCGGTGTTGCCCCAGCCGATGTTGTTGGTGCCGTTGTTTCCGCCACCCTGATTGGCACTGCCGATGTTGCCCATGCCTGGATTGTTGTTGCCGAGGTTGCCGTTGCCCAGATTGCCGTCGCCCCGGTTTCCCTGGCCGGCGTTTCCGCTGCCGTAGTTACCGGCACCCTGGTTGGAATTTCCGAAGTTACCGCTGCCGCCGTTACCGCTGCCGGTGTTGCCGCCGCCGGAATTGGTGTTGCCGATGTTTCCGTGCCCGATGTTGCCGCTGCCCTGGTTGCCGCTGCCCTGGTTGTTGTCGCCGGTCCCTAAGAGCCCGCTACCGCGGTTGCCGCTGCCGGCATTGTTGTTGCCGATATTGCCGTTGCCCGTGTTGCCGCTGCCCTGGTTACCGCTGCCCTGGTTGTTGTCGCCGGTCCCCAATCCGATACCGCGGTTGCCGCTACCCCAGTTGCCGCTACCGATGTTGCCGTCGCCGGTGTTGGTGCTGCCGATATTGCCGCTACCGACGTTGCCGTCGCCCAGGTTGCCCGAACCCTGGTTGTTGTCGCCCTTGTTGCCGTAACCGGAGTTGCCGCTGCCGAAGTTACCGTCGCCGGAGTTGGTGTTGCCGCGGTTGCCCAGTCCGGAATTGGTGTCGCCGAAGTTTCCATTGCCGGTGTTGGCATTGCCGGTATTTCCGTTTCCTTGGTTGTTGTCGCCCTTGTTGCCGAAGCCCGTGTTGCCGCTGCCGAGGTTGCCGTCGCCGGCGTTGTTGTTTCCTGCATTGCCGAAGCCGGAGTTGGTGGCACCTTTGTTGCCGTCACCGGTGTTTCCGCTCCCCGCATTTCCGGTACCGCGGTTGTTGTTGCCCTTGTTGCCGTCGCCGGCGTTGGCGTTGCCGATGTTGCCGTCGCCGGTGTTCGTGTGGCCCTTGTTGCCGTCGCCGACGTTCGTGGCGCCCAGGTTGCCATTGCCGGAATTGGTGTCGCCGTTGTTGGCGTTGCCGGTGTTGCCGGTGCCGAGATTGCCATCACCGGAGTTGTTGGTGCCCTTGTTGCCGTCGCCGCTGTTGCCCAGCCCTACGTTTCCGTCGCCGGAGTTGCTGTTGCCCTTGTTGCCGTGGCCGATATTTCCGTTGCCGAGGTTTCCGCTACCGGAGTTGTTGTCGCCCTTGTTTCCGTCGCCGGAGTTGCCGCTGCCGATGTTGCCGTTGCCGGGGTTGCCCGCCGCCGGATTGCCACTGTTGTTGTTGCCGTCGCCGGCGTTGTTGCTGCCGATGTTGCCGTCACCGTCGTTGTTGTTGCCCGTGTTGCCGCTGCCCACGTTGTTGTCGCCGCGGTTGCCGTCGCCGGCGTTGCCGGTCCCCTGGTTGCCGTTGCCCTGATTGCCGCTGCCGGTATTGCCGCTACCGGGATTGTTGGCGCCGGTGTTGCCGTCGCCCTGATTGCCGTTGCCGCGGTTGCCGTCACCGGAGTTGAAGCTGCCCGTGTTCCCGCTGCCCGGATTGTTGCTACCGCGGTTGCCGTCGCCGGCGTTGCCGCTGCCCTGGTTACCGCTGCCCTGGTTACCGCTGCCGGTGTTACCGCTACCGGGGTTGTTGTCGCCGATATTGCCGTTGCCCCGGTTACCGCTGCCCCGGTTGCCGCTGCCGATATTGCCGTTGCCCTGGTTACCGCTGCCCTGGTTGCCGCTGCCACGGTTACCGCTGCCGGAGTTGTTGTCGCCGATGTTGCCGTTGCCCGTGTTTCCGCTGCCTTGGTTGCCGACTCCTGAAAGTGCCAGCGGTGCAGCAGCATTCACACCGACCGTACGCGCCGAGGCCGCATCGCCGGCCTGGCCGGCGGTCTGGGTGGAATTGCCGGTGAGCGCGGTGGCGCCGGAAGCGCCGGCCTTGGCGGCGACAGCGTCAGCACTCGCCGAGGCGCGGCCGGAGCCTCCGAGGAGCCCGCGCAGGGGGCCGGTCAGGTTGCGCAGCGCACGCTGCCAGGGCAGCAGGCGGCCGGCGGCCGCCGAGGCCCCCGAATAGTAGCTCGACATCGCCGCCACGTCCTGAGCCCACATCCGCTCGTAGTCGGCCTCGGTGGCCGCTATCGCAGGGGTGTTCTGCCCGAACAGATTTGAGAACACCAACGACAGCAGCCGACCCCGGTTGGCCACCAGCGCAGCCGGATGCACTGTCGCCACCTTTGCCGCCTCGAATGCACCCGCTGCGGCTCGGGCCTGACCCGCAGCATCCTGGGCCTGCGTGGCCGCCGTATTCAGCCAACTCAGATAGGGGGTGGCCGCGCCGGCCATCGCGACCGCCGAAGGACCCTGCCAGCCGTCCGCCAGTCCGGACGTCACCGATCCGAAATCCACTGCCGCAGCGGCTAACTCGGCGGCCAACCCATCCCAGGCCAGCGCCGCGGCCAGCATCGGGCCCGCTCCGGCACCAGAAAACATTCGTGCCGAGTTGACTTCCGGCGGCAACACCGAGAAATTCATCAGGGGTCTTCTTTCAGCCGGGCCACCTCATCGCCCGCCGCCGCACGTCGTCAGCGCCCCAGCACGGTGCGGGCAATCAGGACTCGCCCCGATGCGAACATGCGCGCCTCCAGACACCAAGCACCGGCAGTCGCTGTGATCACCGAAAGCTACAGCAAGCCGGAGCACGATATCTGCGTTTCGGGAAATGGCATATCAAGCATGCGGCCGACGCGGCCGCCGACCACTTCGCCTGCCTAACCGCGCAGTTCGCTGATCAGATACGGCCGTTGCGGGGGCGGCCCGGCAAGCAGGCCGAGCACCGACTCGACGTCGACATGCGAGGCCAGCAGATCGGCCGTCAGATCCAGCTGAGCGTCACGGCGCGCCGCCACGTTGACACCGTCGGCAACCACGAACCCGCTCCGGCCGGCAGCGTCGGCCACCTGCATGAGCCAGGCGCGACGGAAGTCGTCGTTGTCGAGCAGACCGTGCCAGTGGGTGCCGAAAACCGCGCCCGACCGTACGCCTTGTATCTCGGAGTCGATGTCGAACCACCCCGTCTCGGCGCAGCGGGCCAGCCGCCCATGATGGATTTCGTAACCGCGCAACGGCGACTGCCAGCGCCGCAGCCTCTTGACCGCGTCGAACACGATGTCGGCGTCCAACAACCCCAGCCCAGCCACCAGCCCGGCCCCGGTTTCGACGGTGTCTTCGATGCTGCGACACAGCATTTGGAAACCGCCGCAGATGCCCAGCACCGGCCTGCCCGCACGCGCGTGCTCGACGATTCCGCCGGCCAGGCCACGGTCACGCAGCCACGACAGGTCGGCGACGGTAGCTTTGCTGCCGGGTAACACGACCAGGTCGGCGTCGGCCAGGTCGACGGGTTCGGTAACCCAGCGCACCAGTACGCCTGGCTCACAGGCCAACGCTTCGGCATCGGTGGAGTTGGAGATTCGGGGTAACCGGACCACCGCCACCCGCAGCCACTGCCCGCCGCGAGGTGGCTCCGGCGTGCCGACGACCCGGTGAGCTACCACCGACAGCGAGTCCTCGGCGTCGAGCCAGAGCTGCTCGACGTGGGGCAGCACCCCGTAGGTGGGACGTCCGGTCGACTCCAGCAGCTGCTGCAGGCCGGGCTGCAGCAGCGCGGGGTCACCACGAAACTTATTGACAATGAAGCCCGCAATGTGTGCCTGGTCCTCGGGATCGAGCACCGCGACCGTCCCGAACAGGTGGGCCAGCAAGCCGCCACGGTCGATGTCGCCGACCACGATCACCGGCAGGTTGGCTGCGCGTGCCAGCCCCATGTTTGCTAAATCTGTTGCCCGGAGGTTGATTTCGGCAGGTGAGCCGGCGCCCTCGCAGATCACCGCATCGAACTCGGCTCGCAGGCTTGATAATTCGCCGAGAACCAGGCCGGCCAGCCTATCGCGGTGCTGCAAGTAGCCGGCCGCCGTGACACTATCGGCAACGTGGCCGCGCACGACCAGTTGCGACGTCCGGTCGCTGCCCGGCTTGAGCAGGATCGGGTTGAACCGCACGCTGGGCTCCAACCCGGCCGCGCGAGCCTGGATGGCCTGAGCGCGGCCTATCTCGCCGCCTTCGACGGCGACGGCGGAATTATTGGACATGTTCTGGGCCTTGAACGGCGCCACTCGGACGCCGCCGCGGGCCAGCAACCGGCACAGGCCCGCAACCACCACCGACTTGCCGGCATCGGAACTGGTTCCGGCAACCAGCAGTGCCCCGCTCACGTGGTTGTGGCGAGCAGACGCGGTGAGAAAGTCACGGCAACGTAAGGATTTCCACGCCGGTGTCGGTGATTAGCAGCGTGTGCTCGAACTGCGCGGTCCATTTGCGGTCCTTGGTGACCACCGTCCAGCCGTCGTCCCAGATCTCGTATTCCAAAGTTCCCAGGTTGATCATCGGCTCGATGGTGAAGGTCATGCCCGGCTGCATGATCGTTTCCACCGCGGGCTGGTCGTAATGCAGCACGACCAACCCGTTGTGGAACGTGGTGCCGATGCCGTGACCGGTGAAGTCGCGAACCACGTTGTAGCCGAATCGATTTGCGTAGGATTCGATAACCCTTCCGATGACCGACAATGCACGCCCGGGTTTGACGGCGTTGATCGCACGCATCGTCGCCTCGCGGGTCCGCTCCACGAGCAGGCGGTGTTCTTCGGCGACCTCACCGGCCAGGAAGGTCGCGTTCGTGTCGCCGTGCACACCATCGAAGTAAGCGGTGACATCGATGTTGACGATGTCGCCGTCGGCGATCACCGTCGAGTCGGGGATTCCGTGACAGATGACCTCGTTGAGCGACGTGCAGCACGACTTCGGGAACCCCTTGTAGCCCAGCGTCGACGGATACGCGCCATTGTCGAGCATGTACTCGTGGGCGATCCGGTCCAGTTCGTCGGTGGACACCCCCGGGGCGACGGCCCTACCGGACTCGGCCAGGGCGCCGGCCGCGATCCGGCCCGCGACGCGCATCTTCTCGATCACCTCGGGTGTTTGCACCCACGGTTCGGTGCCCTCCTTAGCGGTCGGCTTGCCGACATATTCGGGGCGCGCGATCCACGTGGGCACCGGCCGCATCGGGGACAGGACGCCGGGAGAAAGCGCGGTGCGAGCAGGCATCCCGCTAGCTTAGTGGTCGCGCCCGTAAGTTCGTCGCGGATGGCGTGCCTGCCTGTTGCTGATGTGGCGGAGAACCGCCCAACGTGCACTCACGGTGCGCTTCCAGCCCGGATTTTCCGCCATGGGTACACGTCCGGCGCGGTGTTCGCAAGAGCGGTCGATGTGCATCCGGAACTGCACCCAGGACACCACCGTCATGATCAAGCAAGCCCCGGCGCCCTGCCGGTTCCGCCGGCACCGGACCCACCATTGCCGCCATTGCCCCACAAGATCCCACCCGCACCACCGGGCTGCCCAGTACCCGGGGCGCGGTCAGCGCCGTTGCCGATCGGCAGACGCCCGAACAAGGCGTTGGTGGGCGCATTGATCAGGTCAAGCAGCGGCTGTAGGGGTCCCGCGCTGGTGGCCTCGGCGGTCGCATAGCTCACCACTCCAACGGCCACCGCCTGCACGAACGAATCATGAAGCAGCGCAACCTGCGTGCTCAGTGCCTGATAGTCCCGGGCATAACCACCGAACAGCGATGCGATAGCTGCCGACACCGCATCCTGCGCCGCAACGGCCAAGGACGTCGGCCAACTCGCAGCCGCCGCATTTGCCGCCCGAAGCGCCGACCCCATACCCGTCAAATCCTCGGCGGCCGCTCCCATGGCCTCAGGCGAAACGATCACAAACGACGACATCGAGCTCCCACCGGCCGGAGGAAAACCGAGGCAGTCAAGCATCTATACCGATATGCCAGGCATATCGCACTCGTCACGGACATCTCGGCCGACGCCTCACCTGAATCGATTCGGCAATAGTAGCCGGCATTGCGTCCCGTTCGTGGCCGAGCTGCAGCATGCGCGCTGGTCACGCAGTATGTCGAGCCGCCTTAGCGGTCGTGCGCGTAAGTTCGTCGGGCTCACGCCGCACGGGGTCGGGCGGGATGGTCTCGGTGCATGTCGAGTCTGGTGAGTAGGTCGTCCAAGTCGGTGGTGGTGAACTTGTGCGGATGCAGATAACCACTCGGCGCGACAACCTCCAAGATCAACGGACGTCGTCTTGACCGTATGAATCCACCGGCCGGAAACCCACCGCGAGTGCACGTTGGGCGGGCCTTAGCCACATCAGCAACAGCAGGGCACGCCATCCCGACGAACCTACGGGCGCGACCACTTAGTCGTGGCCGCGCGACGGTCCGCCACTGCGCCGCAATGGCCGCCGCCCGGGCAGACGATGCGCCGGCACCGGCTGGGCACCCCGCTAGACCGCACCGAACAGGACAGCTGCTGCACCGCCGCGCGGCGCGAGTCAGGCCTGGTAGCGGCGCAGCAATGCCCGGCGTGGTCCGCGAATCACCACCGAACCGCAGACGACCCGACCGGTCAGCACCACATGCGGCGTTCCCTCCGCCGGTGCGTCTTTGCGACGGTCGCTAGCGCTGCCCACATAGACTTCGACGTCGTCGACCGAAGCACTGGCGCCCTCAGGCAGCCGCAGGTCCAGCGAACCGAACTTCATGTCGAGTTCGATGACCACCACCGGCCCGGCGAAACGGGCCTTGGTGAGGTCGAGGTCAATCGAACCCAGGCGGCGCACCAGGGCCAGCCGGGTGGGCACCATCCATTCGCCGTGGCGCTTCAACGAGCCGGCCCAGCCACGCAGCTCCACCCGGTCGGCCGCGGACCTGACGATCGCGCCGGGCCCGGGCAGGTCGCAGACCAACCCCTCCAGTTCGTTGTGAGTACGCGCAAAGGACACGCGAGACGAGCGTTGCTCGAATTCGTTGATATCGATCAGCCCCAGCGCGACGGCGTTGTGCAACCGCCGCATGGTGCCGTTGCGGTCAGCGTCGGACACCCGCAGTGTCACCATGTCCCCACCGCTGTCAGTCATGGCCCTTCCCGATCGTCCCGATCGTCCTGATCGTTGCTCACCCTCGCAACTTACCTCCGTTATCGGCCCGGCGAGCCGGCCGCATCGTCGGCAAACCCCCGGTCACGCCCACGCGATCGCGATACGATCCATCGGTCGCGGATTCGGCGTGGTCAAGGCTCAGCAGACGCTTGGGCGCGGCGAATCTGTGGATCGCCACGAACGCGAGGTGCACATGTCTTACCTGATCGCCGCTCCGGAGTCGATCCTTGCGACGGCCTCGAGCCTGTCCAGTATCGGGTCGACGATCACGTCAGCCAACGCGGCGGCCGCGCCCGCCACCCTGGAGGTGCTAGCCGCGGGCGCCGACGAGGTGTCGGCGGCCATCGCTGTGCTGTTTTCCGCGCATGCTCGCGACTTCCAGGCACTCAGCGCCCACGCGGCGGCGTTTCACGACCAATTCGTCCGCGCCTTGACGACGGGCGGGAGCGCTTATGCCGCTGCCGAGGCGGCCAACGTCCAACAGAGTCTGCTGGCCGTCATCAACGCGCCCACCCTGGCCCTGGTGGGGCGCCCGCTGATCGGTAACGGCTCCGCCGGCGCCCCGAGCACCGGGGCGAACGGGCAGGCCGGCGGAATTCTGGTCGGCAACGGAGGCGCCGGCGGCTCAGGTGCAGTCGGCCAGCGGGGCGGCAACGGCGGTGCCGCCGGGCTGTTGTTCGGCAACGGCGGCAACGGCGGCAACGGCGGCGGCTCGGCGACCGTCATCGCCGGTGACGGCGGAAACGGCGGCGCCGGCGGGCTGTTCGGCACCGGCGGGACCGGCGGCAGCGGCGGATTCGGTCTCAACGGAGGTGCCGGCGGCGCCGGCGGAGCGGCCGGCCTCTTCGGCAC
>NZ_UPHT01000176.1 GCF_900566085.1 Mycobacterium attenuatum | reverse complement strand
GGGTGGAAATCGGTGGGGGCGGGGCCGTTGGGCCGGAGGGGAAGGGCTGAGGCGCTGGTGCCGGGGAGTGTTGCGGCGCGGCTGGTGTCGGGGAGCGTTGCGGTGCCGGGGGGGCCGCGGAGCGTGGCGGCCCGGGTGGACGCGGCGGGACCGGCGGCTGCGCTGCGGCAAGTGGCGCCGCGGGGTGCGGGCCGGATGCGCGAGGAGGCGAATGGGGAACTCCGGATCGCCGACCGTCCGGGCTGACGTCCGGACCCGCGGGTCGAGCCGGCCGCATCCGGTCCCGGAGGAATTCGTCGCGCTCGTTCATAAGCTCCTCAGTCGAGTTGGACCGCCAACGCCGCACACCGACCAGTATCGAGCACCGGCCCGTCGGCTTCGCCTGGTGGGCCAGGCTCGTTCTCGGCCGACCTATCGGGTCAGGTTTTAGACTCCTATTAGTATTGTGCAAACTCCGCGGTGTTCCATCCGAGGAGCGCGGCGGGCCTCGTGCCGGGCCGCCGAAACGCGACCTGGCAGTTTCCGCAGCTGGGCTGCCATGTCTTATCGCCCGGCGTGTTACCGGTGTGACTGGTGCGTGCGCGACCGATCGGCAGGGGCTCGGGCCGCTGGACGAGTGCTCCAGCAAATTAGTCTAAGCAGTTACTGTGGCCCCCGGCCGTACCTGAAAAGCGGGCGACGACAGCGTTTAGCGGCGCCAAAACGGCAGGTGAGAAAGCCCTCGGAAGCTACTCTCGCTGTACCTACGGCACGGTCGGTGGGCGGGTTACCATTGAGGAAGTTGGCATGTCAGGCGGGTATTGTCATATCGTTTTACGACTTGTCGAGATCGGGACCGGGGCACCGTTCAGCGCTGCACGGACGAATCCGCGGCCTGATCATTCCGCTTGACGGACAGCCTAGCGACAAGACCGGAGGGGTTCACGCCCGCAACGTCAGGGCATGGCGCCGTCGGATCTGCTGGTAAGGCCGCGCAGGAAAGTCTGCTGAAGGGTTAGGTGGGTATGGCGCCCAAGCGCGTCGGGCTCTACAACCCCGCATTCGAACACGATTCGTGCGGGGTAGCCATGGTCGTCGACATGCACGGCCGGCGTAGCCGCGACATTGTGGACAAGGCGATCACTGCGCTGCTGAACCTCGAACATCGCGGTGCAGCCGGAGCCGAACCGCGCAGCGGTGACGGCGCGGGCATTCTGATCCAAGTTCCGGATACGTTCCTGCGCGAAGTCGTCGACTTCGAATTGCCCGCTGCGGGCAGTTACGCCACCGGTATCGCCTTCTTGCCGCAGTCGTCCAAGGATGCGTCGGCGGCCTGTGCAGCGGTGGAGAAGATCGCCGAGGCCGAGGGTTTGCAGGTGCTGGGCTGGCGAAATGTGCCCACTGACGACTCGTCGCTGGGTGCGTTGTCCCGCGATGCGATGCCGACCTTCCGGCAGGTGTTCATGGTCGGCGCTTCTGGCATGACGCTGGAGCGACGAGCCTATGTGATTCGCAAACGCGCCGAACACGAACTCGGCACCAAAGGCCCCGGCCAGGACGGCCCCGGCCGCGAAACCGTCTACTTCCCCAGCTTGTCGGGGCAGACGCTGGTCTACAAGGGCATGCTCACCACCCCGCAGCTCAAGGCGTTCTACCTCGATCTGCAAGATGATCGGCTGACCAGCGCGCTAGGTATCGTGCACTCGCGGTTCTCCACCAACACCTTCCCGTCCTGGCCGCTGGCGCACCCGTTCCGGCGCATCGCTCACAACGGCGAGATCAACACCGTCACCGGCAACGAGAACTGGATGCGCGCCCGCGAGGCGCTGATCAAAACCGACATTTTCGGGTCGGAAGCCGACGTGCAGAAGCTGTTTCCCATCTGCACCCCCGGTGCGTCGGACACCGCCCGCTTCGACGAGGTCCTGGAGCTGCTGCATCTGGGTGGCCGCAGCCTGGCCCACGCGGTGCTCATGATGATCCCCGAAGCGTGGGAGCGCCACGAGAGCATGGACCCCGCGCGCCGGGCGTTCTACCAATACCACGCTTCGTTGATGGAGCCGTGGGATGGCCCGGCGTCGATGACGTTCACCGACGGCACCGTCGTGGGCGCGGTGCTGGACCGCAACGGGCTGCGACCATCACGGATCTGGGTTACCGACGACGGCCTGGTGGTGATGGCCTCCGAGGCCGGGGTGCTAGACCTTGACCCGTCGTCGGTGGTCCGCCGGATGCGCCTGCAGCCGGGCCGGATGTTCCTGGTCGACACCGCGCAGGGCCGCATCGTCTCCGACGAGGAGATCAAGGCCGAGCTGGCCGCCGAACACCCGTATCAAGAATGGCTCGACCGCAACCTGGTGCCGCTGGACGCGCTGCCCGCAGGCAAATACGTGCGCATGCCACACGACCGGCTGGTCGTGCGACAGCTCACCTTCGGCTACACCTACGAAGAACTGAACTTGCTGGTGGCGCCCATGGTCCGGACCGGTGCTGAGCCCATCGGGTCGATGGGCACCGATACGCCGATCGCGGTGCTGTCCCGGCGTCCCCGGATGTTGTACGACTACTTCCACCAGCTGTTCGCCCAGGTGACCAATCCGCCGCTGGACGCCATCCGCGAGGAGGTGGTCACCAGCCTGCAAGGCACCACCGGCGGTGAGCGCGACCTGCTGAACCCGGACGAGAACTCGTGCCACCAGATCGTGCTGCCCCAGCCGATTCTGCGTAATTACGAGCTGGCCAAGCTGGTCAACCTCGATCCCGGCACCGAGGTCAACGGACGCCCGCATGGCATGCGCTCCAAGGTCATTCGCTGTCTGTACCCGGTGGCCGAGGGCGGCAGCGGGCTGGCCGCCGCCATGGCCGACGTGCGCGCTCAGGCATCGGCGGCCATTGCCGACGGCGCGCGGATCATCGTGCTGTCCGACCGCAGCTCCGACGAGAAGATGGCGCCGATACCGTCCCTGCTGGCAGTCGCTGGTGTGCACCACCACCTGGTGCGGGAACGAACCCGCACCCATGTGGGCCTGGTGGTGGAATCCGGTGACGCCCGCGAGGTTCACCACATGGCGATGCTGCTGGGCTGCGGCGCCGCCGCGGTCAACCCCTACCTGGCATTCGAGTCGATCGAAGACATGCTCGACCGGGGTGCCTTGGAAGGCCTCGGCGACGGTATCGACCGCAAGAAGGCGCTCAACAATTACATCAAGGCCGCAGGCAAGGGCGTGCTGAAAGTGATGTCCAAGATGGGCATTTCGACGCTGGCGTCCTACACCGGTGCGCAGCTGTTCCAGGCCGTCGGCATCTCCGAGGATGTGCTCGACGAGTACTTCACGGGGCTGACCTGTGCCACCGGCGGCATCACCCTGGATGACATCGCCGCAGACGTGGCCACCCGGCACGCGCTGGCCTACCTGAACCGGCCGGACGAGCGCGCCCACCGTGAGCTCGAAGTGGGTGGGGAGTACCAGTGGCGCCGGGAAGGCGAATACCACCTGTTCAACCCCGAGACGGTGTTCAAGCTGCAGCACGCCACCCGGACCGGTCAGTACAAGATCTTCAAGGAGTACACCCGGCTGGTCGACGACCAGAGTGAGCGGATGGCGTCATTGCGTGGTCTGCTCAAATTCCGCGCGGGCGTGCGGCCCCCGGTGCCGCTCGACGAGGTCGAGCCGGCCAGTGAAATCGTCAAACGCTTCGCGACGGGGGCGATGAGCTACGGCTCCATCTCCGCGGAGGCACACGAGACCCTCGCCATTGCGATGAACCGGCTGGGCGGCCGGTCCAACAGCGGTGAAGGCGGCGAGGACGTCCGGCGTTTCGAGCGCGATCCCAACGGGGACTGGCGTCGCAGCGCGGTCAAGCAGGTCGCCTCGGCGCGTTTCGGCGTCACCTCGCACTACCTGACCAACTGCACCGACATCCAGATCAAGATGGCTCAGGGCGCCAAACCCGGTGAGGGAGGCCAACTTCCGGGTCACAAGGTGTACCCGTGGGTGGCCGAAGTCCGGCACTCCACCCCGGGGGTCGGCCTGATCTCACCGCCGCCGCACCACGACATCTACTCCATCGAGGATCTGGCGCAGCTGATCTATGACCTGAAGAATTCCAACCCGTCCGCGCGGGTGCACGTCAAGCTGGTCTCGGAAAACGGTGTGGGCACGGTGGCCGCGGGTGTCTCCAAGGCGCACGCTGATGTGGTCCTGATTTCGGGCCACGACGGCGGTACCGGTGCGACCCCGCTGACGTCGATGAAGCATGCCGGCGCGCCGTGGGAACTTGGTCTGGCCGAGACCCAGCAGACGTTGTTGCTTAACGGGTTACGTGACCGGATCGTGGTTCAGGTGGACGGCCAGCTCAAGACCGGCCGCGACGTGATGATCGCCGCGCTGCTGGGCGCCGAGGAATTCGGATTTTCCACCGCGCCGCTGGTGGTGGCCGGTTGCATCATGATGCGGGTGTGCCATCTGGACACCTGCCCGGTCGGAGTGGCCACCCAGAACCCGGTGTTGCGGGAACGGTTTACCGGCAAACCGGAGTTCGTCGAGAACTTCTTCACGTTCATCGCCGAAGAAGTCCGGGAATACATGGCGCAGTTGGGTTTCCGTACCTTCAACGAAGCCGTCGGCCAGGTGGGGTCGTTGGACACCACGCTGGCGCGGGCGCACTGGAAAGCCCACCGCCTGGACCTGACGCCGGTGCTGCATGAGCCCGAGTCGGCGTTCATGAACCAGGACCTGTATTGCAGCTCGCGCCAGGACCATGGCCTGGACAAGGCGCTCGATCAGCAGTTGATCGTGATGAGTCGCGAGGCTTTGGATTCCGGCAAGCCGGTCCGATTTTCGACGACAATCAGCAACGTCAACCGCACAGTGGGCACCATGCTCGGTCACGAGGTGACGAAAGCCTATGGCGGCCAAGGCTTGCCGGACGGCACTGTCGACATCACGTTCGAGGGGTCCGCCGGTAACAGTTTCGGCGCGTTTGTGCCCAAGGGGATTACATTGCGCATCTACGGGGACGCCAACGATTACGTGGGCAAGGGACTGTCCGGTGGCCGGATCGTGGTGCGGCCGTCGGACAATGCGCCGCCGGACTATGTCGCCGAGGACAACATCATCGGTGGCAACGTGATCCTGTTCGGCGCCACCAGTGGCGAGGTTTTCCTGCGTGGCGTGGTCGGTGAACGGTTCGCGGTCCGCAACTCGGGCGCGCATGCCGTGGTCGAGGGTGTCGGTGATCACGGGTGCGAGTACATGACCGGTGGCCGCGTGGTCATCTTGGGTCGCACCGGGCGAAACTTCGCGGCCGGTATGTCCGGCGGGATCGCCTATGTGTACGACCCGCACGGCGAACTACCCGAAAACCTCAATACCGAGATGGTCGACGTCGAGACGGTCGACACTTATGATGCGGACTTCCTGCAGGGCATCATCGCGGCGCACGTCGATGCCACCGATTCCCCGGTCGGCCAGCGCATTCTGGCCGAATGGCATGGGCAGCAGCGGCATTTCGTCAAGGTGATGCCCCGCGACTACAAGCGGGTGCTGCAGGCCATCACTGAAGCCGAGCGCGACGGAGTGGATGTGGACAAGGCGATCATGGCGGCCGCGCATGGCTGATCCGACGGGCTTCCTCAAATACACACACCGGAAGTTGCCGAAGCGACGCCCTGTTCCGTTGCGCCTGCGCGACTGGAAAGAGGTCTACGAGGAATTCGACAACGAGACGCTGCGGCAACAGGCGACTCGTTGTATGGACTGCGGTATTCCGTTCTGCCACAACGGTTGTCCTTTGGGCAACTTGATTCCGGAATGGAATGACCTGGTGCGCCGGGGCCGGTGGGGCGACGCGATCGAACGGCTGCACGCCACCAACAACTTCCCCGACTTCACCGGCCGGCTGTGTCCGGCGCCGTGTGAGCCCGCGTGTGTGCTGGGCATCAACCAGGATCCGGTGACCATCAAGCAGATCGAGCTGGAGATCATCGACAATGCCTTCGATGAAGGCTACGTCGAGCCGTTGCCGCCGCACACGCTGACCGGCAAGACCGTTGCCGTCGTCGGTTCCGGCCCGGCCGGGCTGGCCGCCGCACAGCAGCTGACCCGCGCCGGTCACAGCGTGACCGTCTTCGAGCGCGAGGACCGGATCGGCGGCCTGCTGCGCTACGGCATCCCCGAGTTCAAGATGGAAAAGCGTGTCCTGGATCGGCGGCTGGAGCAGATGCGGGCCGAAGGGACCGAGTTCCGGGCCGGAGTCAACGTCGGCGTCGACATCACCGCCGATCAGTTGCGCGCCGAGTTCGATGCGGTGGTGCTGGCCGGTGGCGCCACCGCCTGGCGTGAGCTCCCGGTTCCCGGCCGGGATCTTGACGGCATCCATCAGGCGATGGAGTACCTGCCCTGGGCCAATCGGGTGCAGGAGGGCGATGACGTCCTGGGACCGGACGGGCAGCCGCCGATTACCGCCAAGGACAAGAGGGTCATCATCATCGGCGGCGGCGACACCGGGGCCGACTGCCTGGGCACCGCCCATCGCCAGGGTGCGGTCAACGTCCACCAGTTCGAAATCATGCCGCGCCCGCCGGACAGCCGCGCGCCCTCGACTCCGTGGCCGACGTACCCGCTGATGTACCGGGTCTCGGCTGCGCACGAAGAGGGCGGCGAGCGGGTGTTTTCGGTCAACACCGAGGAATTCGTGGGTGTCGACGGGCACGTGACCGCGCTGAAGGCGCACGAAGTGGCCATGCGAGACGGCAAGTTCGTCAAGGTCGAAGGCTCGGACTTCGAGCTGGAGGCGGATCTGGTTTTGCTGGCGATGGGATTTGTCGGGCCGGAAAAGCCCGGTCTGCTCGACGACCTCGGGGTTGAGTTCACCGAACGCGGAAACGTGGCGCGCGGCGACGACTACGAAACCGCGGTGCCGGGAGTCTTCGTGGCCGGTGACATGGGTCGTGGCCAGTCATTGATCGTGTGGGCGATCGCCGAAGGCCGGGCCGCCGCCGCGGGTGTGGACCGGTATCTGATGGGTTCCACCGCGCTTCCCGCCCCAATCAAGCCGACCGCAGCCCCGCTTCAATAACCACACCAGTCACACCAGAAACACGCCGCTGATAGCTCGGCGCGTCGCTCGCTGTTTGCCAGAAGTCGGGTGTCTAATGGGGCTCTGTGGGCTCCGTCACAGCGATGCGTTGTGGAGCTCCGCTATGAGTTATCCGATCGCAGGGAGTGTCGCTGTGCGTAGCAACCCAGTACCCCGGTCACGGATGGGACGAATTGCCTGGTCGTGGTTTCGCCACCCGGTAAAGAGCCACGAGTTTCCCGCGAAGCACGAGCGTCTGGTCACCGCCGAAGAGCTGTTGCGCTTCGCGATGTGACCGGCACATGCATGCACCAACTCCGGTGTAGAGAGTTTGCTCGACGATATCGAGTTGTTATCTGGGTGCAGACGCCGAAAGCAGCCCCGATTCCCGGATCGCCTCCGCCAGCGGCTGGAGAACCGCGGGGTCGTGCGGCGGTGCGATGTACACGATTCCCAGGTCCAATCCTTCAGCCGCCAGTGCTGCGGCGTTGTCGATGATCTGCGCGTAGTTTCGTTCCGGGTCCAAGCGCAGGTGGGCCGACAGCGTGATCTCCTTCGGATCGCGGCCGATGTCGGCGCAATGTGCGGCGAGCACGTCACGTTTGCGGGCGAACTCCTGGGGCGGACCGCCGACGTAGTTCCAGTGCTGGGCATAGCGGGCGGTGATCCGCAGAGTGCGCTTTTCCCCACTGCCGCCGATGCAGATCGGGGGATGCGGCCGCTGCGGTCCCTTGGGTTCGTTGCGGGCGTTCGTGAGCTGGTAGTACGTGCCGTCGAAGTTGGTGGTCTCCTGGCTGAGCAAGCCGATGAGCACCGCGCACGCTTCCTCGAACCTGTCGAAGCGTTGCTTGATGCTGCCAAGCTCGATTCCGTAGGCGCCCGACTCTTCCTCGTTCCAGCCGGCGCCGATGCCCAATTCGAACCTTCCGTCGGAGATGATATCGAGGGTGGCGGCCATATTGGCCAGCACCGCCGGGTGCCGGTAATGGATGCCGGTGACCATGGTGCCCAGCCGCAGCCTCTCGGTGGCCTGCGCGAGCGCGGTCAGAGTCGTCCAGCCTTCCAGGCACGGGCCGCTCGGGTCGGAAAAGATCGGGTAGAAGTGATCGAAGGTCCACCCGGACTCGTAGATGTCGATGTCGTCGGCTTCCCGCCAGACCGCCAGCAGCTGTGCCCAGGTGGTGTTTTGCGGTGCGGTCTTGAAGGCGAAGCGCATGAACCCGACGGTAGTCGCGCTCCCGACAAGCGCAATTAGACTCGGGTGAACGATGAGCTACGCACTCGGAATCGACACCAAACTTACCCTGCTGGCGGCCGGATTGATCTTCCTGCTGGCGCTTGTCCTCGGGGTGTGGAAGTACCGCCAGATCATGGTGAGCCAGCAGCGCCGGGCCCACGTCTACGTCGATATCGCGCATCGCGCGGCGCTGCTGTACGCATTTGCGACGCTGTTGACCGCTGTCTTCGTCGACCTCAGCGCCTGGCCGGCGTGGGTCAACCTGACGGCCGCGATGGTGGTGGTGTTCTTTTTCGTCGCCGCGATCGGGACCTACATCTGGCACGGGGCCCGGCGTGACACCGAAAACCAATTCGATCCTCCGGCATCGGGAGCACGGCTGGGCATGACCTTGCTCATTCTCGGCGAAATAGGCGGATTCGCAGTGGTTTTCGCCGGCTTCATCGCAGGGCAGCTGACGTAAATGGATCCGGTAACCGCGCTGCGCCAGATCGCCTACTACAAGGACCGAAGCCGCCATGACCCGCGGCGCGTCATGGCATACCGCAATGCCGCCGACATTATCGAGAAACTGGACGACGCTGCACTCGAGCGGCACGGCCAGGCAAACAGCTGGCAGTCGTTGCCGGGCATCGGGCCCAAGACCGCCAAGGTCATCGACCAGGCATGGTCCGGCCGGGAACCCGACCTCCTCGCTGAATTGCGAACTGCTGCTGAGGATCTCGGCGGGGGCGAGGTGCGCGCCGCGCTACGGGGCGATCTACACCTACATTCGAACTGGTCCGACGGCTCGGGGCCGATCGAGGAGATGATGGCCACCGCCGCGGCGCTGGGCCATGAATACTGCGCGTTGACCGACCATTCGCCGCGGCTGACGATTGCCAACGGCCTGTCTCCGGACCGGTTGCGCGAGCAGCTCGACGTGATCGACGAACTGCGCGACAAGTTCGCCCCGATGCGCATCCTCACCGGCATCGAGGTCGACATCCTGGAAGACGGAAGTCTGGACCAGGAACCGGACCTGCTGGACCGGCTCGACATCGTGGTGGCCAGCGTCCACTCGAAGCTGGCGATGGATGCGGCCGCAATGACGCGGCGGATGATCCGCGCGGTGTGCAACGGTCACGTCGACGTGCTGGGCCATTGCACGGGCCGCCTGGTCTCCGGCAATCGGGGTATCCGGCCGGAGTCCACATTCGACGCGGAGGCGGTGTTCACCGCCTGCCGTGATCACGGCACCGCGGTGGAGATCAACTCGCGGCCCGAACGCCGCGATCCGCCGACGCGGCTGCTCAACTTCGCGTTCGAGATCGGCTGCATGTTCAGCATCGACAGCGACGCGCACGCGCCCGGCCAGCTGGATTTCCTTGGCTACGGCGCCCAGCGTGCGCTGGATGCCGGCGTGCCGGCGGACCGGATCATCAACACGTGGCCAGCCGAACAGTTGCTGGAATGGGCGTCAATCCGGTAAACGCGGCATCTCCAGGCCCGGATCATGACCCATCAACACCGCGCGGGTCAGCGCCGACTTGCCGAAGCGACGCCGGATCTGGTCGATCGCCTGGTCCAGTACCTCTGGTGGTTTGCCCTCGAACGGCAGCATCAGCTGCTCGGCACCGTCGCCGTCGATCCCCGACACCGCAAAACCGACCAACGTCAACCCGCGTTGTGCGACGTCTGGCGCGGCCGACGCAACGAGCTGGCGCGCCACAGTGAGGATCGGCTGCGTCGACGCCGTCGCCCAGGGCAACGTGTGCGACCGGCTGGCGCGGCTGAAGTCGGCAAAGCGTAGGCGCAACACCACCGTTCGGCCAGTACGCCCGGCAGCCCGCATCCGTCCGGTGATCCGGTCGACCAGGGTGACCACCACCGCGTCGATCTCGGCGGGCGACATGCTGTTGCCGGCGCGCCCCAGCGCTCGTTGGGCGCCGACCGAGCGGCGGCGCACGCCGGTGATCACCCGGCGGCGGTCGAGATTGCGGGACAAGGCATACAGCTGCCGGCCCATCATCCCACCGAGCATCGACGCCAGTGCCGACTCACTGAGCTCGGCGACCTCGGCGACGGTGTGGATGCCGTGCCCGTGCAGCTTGTCGGCGGTCGCCGCGCCCACACCCCACAACCGGCGCACCGGCAGGGGATGCAGGAATGCCAGTTCCTGATCCGGCGGGACCAGGAGCAATCCGTCGGGCTTGGCTTCCTGGCTGGCGACTTTGGCGAGAAATTTCGTCCGGGCCACTCCGACGGTAATCGGCAGGCCGACGTACTTGCGCACGTCGGCACGCAGCTGCGCCGCGATCTCGACCGGGGCGCCGCAGAGCCGGCGCAGCCCGCCGACATCGAGGAACGCCTCGTCCACCGAGAGCGGCTCCACTACCGGAGTGCAGCGCCGAAACACTTCGAACACGGCATCACTGGCCCGGCTGTAGGCGCTCATCCGCGGCGGCACCACCTTGGCCTGCGGACACAGCCGTCGCGCCTGAGCGCCGGCCATGGCGGTGTGCACCCCGTAGGCTTTGGCCTCGTAGCTGGCGGCCAGCACAACCCCGCCGCCGACGATCACCGGGCGGCCCCGCAATGCAGGGTCGTCGCGCTGCTCGACGGAGGCATAGAACGAATCCAGGTCCGCGTGCAGGATGCACGCCTCACTCCGCACGAACATATGTTCGCATTCGGGTGTGACAGCCACAGTTGGCACAGTTGGGTGGCGGTCGGCGCGGCAGCGCAAGGTAGCATCGGCAATCGGGGACGGGGAGGCCCTCTAGCGGACAGGTGATGGCCGCATGACCGCAAGTTCCCACGTAGCGCGGTTGGATTTCGCGCATTTCGCGCTGTTCTACGGGTCCGAGCCGGAATTTCTCGACGTGGTGGTGCCGTTTGTTCTCGACGGGCTGGCCAGCGCCGAACCGGTGCTGGTCGCGGTCCCTGAGAGCAAACTTTCGCTGCTGCGGTCCGCGTTGGGGGATGCGTGCCGGCACGTGACGTTGACCGATCTGACCGACGTCGGCCGCAACCCGGGCCGGATTCTTGGGGTCGAGAGCGCTTTCGCCGCCCGACACGAGGGCCGGCCGGTACGAATCGTCGGTGAGCCGGTGTGGCCGGGCCGCACCGACGACGAATATCCCGCGTGTGTGCAGCACGAAGCGTTGGTCAACGCGGCCTTCGCGGGACGCGACGCGACGGTGCTGTGCCCCTACGATGCTCGCGGCCTGGGCGCTGATGTTCTGGCCGACGCCCGTATGACCCATCCGCTGCTGTGGAAGGACGGTTCGGGGCACCGCAGTGCGGAGTACGCCCCCGCTGATGCGCTGACGCGCTACAACCGGCCATTGCCCGGAAACTCGATAGCGGTCAGCTGCACGATTCGGTCCGCCAACGACCTCCGGCCGGCCCGCTCGGTCGTTTCCTGGTATGGGAAGGGACTGGGTTTGCCTGCCGAGGCGATCGCGAATCTGGAGCTGATCGCCACCGAATTGGCCACCAACAGCCTCGAACACGCCGGCGGCGCCTGCCGGCTGGCCTTATGGCAGCACAACGGGTATCTGGTCTGCGAGGCCCGTGATCATGGCGGATCAACGATCCCCTGGCCGGGCGGCGCCCCCCGGTCGGCGGCATGGCCGCCGGCCGCGGACTGTTTCTGGTCAACGCCTTGGCCGATCTGGTCCGTACCCACTCCGGCGCCGGTGGCACCACCATCCAGGCCTGCGTCCGGACGGGCTCCGCGAAACGGGGGATCGCGTGATGCGGCCGCATGGTGTCGTCGCATCAGCCGCGGGCCTGGTGCCCTTCGGCCATCTGGGGTGGGGCTATCGCGCCCGAGCCCAGTTTTTGACACGCGCGGCCGAGTACCTTCTGGACGGACGCCGACTGAACCAATGGGTCGACTACGTCGGCGCTGGTAGTCGCGACCAATTGCGGGCCGAACTTGCTGCCATGCCCACCATCGCCGACCTGCTCGATTCCGGCGGGATCGGCGTGACGCCGGTCACCGAGTTCTACACCTTTCGTCCCGGCAGTGACGTCGTGGATCCCGAGCGCGCAGTGGCCCAGCGCGTGGAGGCCGTCGGGAAGGCGCTCGCCGACGGTTACTCGGGCCTGCGGGCCATTGTGGATTGCACCGCGGTGGCGCGCACGCCCGCACAGCGAGACGCCTTTGCCTGCTTCGAATTCCTGATCGACCAGCAGATGGCCGTCCTTCCGGTGTCTGCGCTGTGCGCCTACGACACCAGCCGCCTGCGAGAGGGTGCCGGCGAGTTGATGTGCCTGCACCCGTACGTGGGTCAGCACGCGCCCGGATTCCGGCTCTATGCCGCACCGGGATCCAGCTTTGCGTTGACCGGTGAGATCGACGCCGCAAGCGAGCCCACCTTCGCCGCCGCGCTGCACCGCACCTGGCCGTTGACCGGCGACGACACGTTGGTCATTGACGCGCGTGAGCTGTCGTTCATCAGCCACCGCCAGCTGGACATCCTGGACCGCTGCGCACGCTCCGACAACCGCATTGTGGTGCTGCGCACCGACCAACCTGTCCCCGCACGGCTTTTCAGCGTGCTCGACTTCACCAATGTGCGGCTGGAGGTGCCCACCGATGATCCCGGCGACCGCGTGTCGAAACTCGGGCGCGGTAGTGCCGGCCTCGCTCAGGTCGAACAGCACACGCCCGCTAAGCCGGCGATCGAGCAAGTCAAGGGTGTTCTCATGTACGGCTTCGGCTGGAGCGCGCAGGAAGCCTTCGACGCGCTGGTGACCCTGTCGCAGGACACCAATACCAAACTGCGCGATGTCGCCGCGCAGTTGCTGAGCCAGCTGACCGGTCCGGCCTCCCAGCAAAGCCGTCGCGGCATCCACGAGGCGATCACCACCGTGCGGGACCGGTTACGCGGCGACCAGACACCGGTCGACGGAGCCAGGGGCGACAGCGGTGGACGCCAACCTTAGCCGTAGATGCTGCTGACCCAGATATGCACCAGCGTGTCCAGCACGTGTGCTTCGGGGACGCAGGGCTGCTCGGCGGCGAAGGACGCAAACAACGTCCGTTCGTTCATCAGATTGAGTGCCGTAGCCAGCTCCAGCGCCGCCACGGTGACCGGCGCGGCACCCCGATCACGTTCGCTCTCGATCACCTCGGCGGTGTAGGCGATCCACTTCTGCATGAATGTCGACCACAGCTGCCGAACCTCGGCGCTGCTTGCCCTGGCCGCCTGACCTGCCCGCGTGACCGCCTTGTGCGAACCGAAGGTCTCGAAGAAGACGTTGATCCCCGTTCGCCACATGGTGTCGCGGTCGGCGTCGGGTGCCGTGATCAGGCCTTCCAGGGCGGTGTCGGCCTCGTTGACCACGCGATCCAACAGCGTCAGCAGCACCGCTTCCTTGGACGGGAAATAGAAATAGAACGTGGGCCGGGAGATCCCCGCTCCCTTGGCCAGGTCGTCGACCGAGATGTCGGCCAGCGGACGATCTTCCAGCAGCTTTTCAGCGGTAGCCAGGATCGCCAATTCGCGATCGTCTCCGGATGGCCGGGCGCTGCGCCGGCCGCGCTGTAGCGACGTCTGACCGGCTGGAGGGGTGGTCACGACCCGCAGTTTACCGTGTGTCGAGAATATCGACACTACGTTGACGCGTTCAACATTGCGTTGATAGCGTGGATTCATGACTGAGCACCTTGACGTCGTCATCGTGGGCGCGGGAATTTCCGGCGTGAGCGCGGCCTGGCATCTGCAGGACCGCTGCCCCACCAAGAGCTACGCCATTTTGGAGAAGCGGTCCGCCATGGGCGGCACCTGGGATCTGTTCCGTTACCCCGGGATTCGCTCCGACTCCGACATGCACACCCTTGGCTTCCGGTTCCGTCCGTGGACCGAGCGCCAAGCCATTGCCGACGGCAAGCCGATTCTCGAGTACGTCAAGGGCACCGCGGCCATGTACGGGATCGACAAGCACATCCGGCTCGACCAGCGGGTCGTGAGCGCCGACTGGTCGACGGCCGAAAACCGCTGGACGGTCAACATCGATAGCAACGGCGCCCGCAGCCAGCTCACCTGCTCATTCCTGTTTCTGTGCAGCGGCTATTACAACTACGAACAGGGCTATTCGCCGAAATTCCCCGGGGCAGCGGACTTCACCGGCGCCATCATCCACCCGCAGCACTGGCCGGAGGACCTGGACTACGAAGGCAAGAGCATCGTGGTGATCGGAAGTGGTGCCACGGCCGTCACCCTCGTTCCCGCGCTGGCGGATTCGGGTGCCAAACACGTCACGATGCTGCAGCGGTCGCCGACCTACATCGTCTCCCAACCGGAAAGTGACAGCATCGCCGACAGACTCAACCGCTTGCTGCCGGAAAAGCTTGCCTACTTCGCGGTTCGATGGAAGAACGTTTTGCGTCAGGCGGCGGTGTACGGCGCCTGCCAGAAGTGGCCGCGACGCATGCGGAAGATGTTCATGGGCCTGGCCGCGCGCCAGCTCCCCGAAGGTTACGACGTGCGCAAGCACTTTGGCCCGCACTACAATCCGTGGGACCAACGGTTGTGTCTGGTGCCCAATGGCGACCTGTTCCGCGCCATTCGCCACGGGAAGGTAGAGGTGGTCACCGACACCATCGACACGTTTACGCCGTCAGGAATCCGGCTGAATTCCGGGCGCGAACTGCCGGCCGACATCATTGTCACCGCAACGGGTTTGAATCTACAGCTGTTCGGCGGGTCCGTCGCCTCCGTCGACGGAGAACCGGTGGACCTCACCAACACCATGGCCTACAAGGGCATGATGCTGTCGGGGATCCCCAATATGGCCTATACGGTCGGCTACACCAATGCCTCGTGGACACTGAAGGCCGACCTGGTGTCGGAGTTCGTCTGCCGTCTGCTGAACTACATGGACGCCCATGGATTTGACACCGTGGTGGTCGAACGTCCGGGTCCCGATGTCGAGGAACGGCCGTTCATGGAGTTCACTCCCGGCTACGTGTTGCGCTCGATCGACGAGCTGCCGAAGCAGGGTTCGCGAAAGCCCTGGCGGCTCAATCAGAACTATCTACGAGACATCCATCTGATCAGGCGGGGCAGGATCGACGACGAAGGCCTGCGCTTCTCCAAAAAGCGTGCGCCGGCGCGTGTTTAGGCTTCAGCCGGCGACGACGACGATGCCGTCGTCGTCGCTGTAGACGATGTCGCCCGGCACGAAGGTCACACCACCGAGGGTCACGTCGACGTCACGCTCTCCGGCTCCCGTCTTGGCGCTCTTGCGGGGATTGGTGCCCAACGCCTTGATGCCGATGTCGATGCCGCGCAGCGCGACCGAATCGCGCACCGCGCCGTGAACCACGAGGCCCGCCCAGCCGTTGGACCGTGCCAATTCGGCGATGACATCGCCGACAAGTGCGGCGTGTAACGAGCCGGCGCCGTCGATCACCAGCACGCCGCCGGCCCCCGGCTGGGAGAGCACGGATTTCAGCAGGGCGTTGTCCTGAAAGCAGCGCACGGTGCTGATCGGTCCTACGAACTCCGTGCGCGCGCCGAACTGCCGGAATTGGAGGTCGCAGCTACGTACCTCGGGCCCGATGTCGTCGACCAGATCGGCCGTGGGCCGAAACGACACGTTGCGCATCGGCCTAGTGGCGGCGCAGCTGTCGCACCAGCACCATCGCCAGCAGGCTCAGCGCGACCGCGACCAACAGCGGGACGGTGAAGCTGTTCGTCGACTCTTCCAAGTCCCGGGAAAGTGGGTCATTGGCCCGGTCGACAGTCGACTTCGCTTGTGCTGCGGCATCTTTAGCCGCAGCGGCAAGCTCCCCATTGGTTTTTGCCCGCTGTTGGACCCGGGGTGGCGCCGGGGCCATCGCGGCGGCCGCGGGTTCCGGGTTGTCAGCGGGCGTCTTTTTGGCGGGGACCTTCTTGACGGGCGCTTTCTTAGCGGGCGTCTTCTTGGCCGCGGCTTTCTTGGCGGGGGCTTTCGCGGCCTTCTTGGCGGGCGTCTTCTTGGCCGGTGGTCCCGGTGTGCCGGCGGGTTCGCCGTCGGGTCGATCCTGCGGGTCTGCCATGCGGCCGCTCCTTTGCAACTTCTCTGTTTGCTTGGGGTCGCTCACTGAGTCGCGAAGCACTCGGATCCCATCATGCCAGGACCCGGTGCGCCGCTATCCGGCCTACCTGGGCGGGCAGGCCGGCTACGGCCGGCGTCGCACCGCCCACAGCGCCCCGGCGCCGACTACGGCTATCGTGCCGACGGCGAAGGGCCAGGCGGGCACGTCGGAGTCGGAGTTGGACTCGGCCACCGTCACCGGGTCGCCGTACCGCAGGTGTAGCCGCCCAGTCGCAACCGCGCCGGAGGGCGCCGGCCCGGCGGCAACCGGAGCCTTGCTGCCGGTCAGGCTGACGGGTGTGGGGGCTGCGGAGGCGCGGGCAAGGTCTCCGGCGGCTACATGTAGCGTCGGGGCAACGGCGATCAGGCCGACCAGCAGCAGTGCGGGCCATGCGACGCCGCGCGCGTGCCGCATCATCGCCGGCGCATGTCAGTTGAGCCCCAGCCGGGCCATCAAGTCGGCCTCGATGCCGTCGAGCTGCGAGGAGATCGCGACGTGAGCGGCCCGGCGCCGCTGCGCCGGCATGTTCTCCGCGGCTGTGATAGCCGCCGACAGCTCGCCCAGGCGTTCGCTGATGGCCGCGACGAACTGTTTGGTCTCCGCGTCCTTGGGCTTTTTCTCCTGGACCAACCGCAGCGACTGCTCCGATCCGGCGATCCGGGCCGACAGCCGCGCGCCGTGGCCCGAGAACTGCCCGACCTGAGCCAGTGGGACCCCGAGTTGATCGGCACGCCGCTGATCGATCAGCCCGCGCACGGCAATGGCCGCACGGTATATGACCGGCATCAATATCGGGGCCAACAGGCGAGACACCGTCAGTGCCCGGCGGATTCGCGTGGGCGACAGCAACTTACCTTCGCGCGCGGCCTTCAGTTGCGTCTCGGCGACCTTCAGCGCCGCACGATCGCTGTCCCGCTGGGCTTTGAGCTGCGCCTTGAGGGCCTTGTCCGCCGCCTTCCGCTCGAACTTCATGCGACGCGCCGCATTCTTGGCGGACAGCTTGGCCTCGAGCTTGGCGCGGGCCTTGATCGCGCGGGCTTCAGCGCGACGAATCGCCCGGCTCTTTCGCTTGCGGAACAGGCCCATTCCCGGCTGCCTCCGGTTTCTCGTGGACTATCGCGGTGCGTGCGCGATCGTTGGGCCAACCCTAATCCGCCCCGGGCGTGGGCAGCCCGTCAGGTCGCCGGGTGCTCGCTGCCGCGCGTGTTACGCGTCGAGCCGCTCCGCGCGGCGCAGTTCGTCGATGCGGTCCACGATCTCCTGCTGCGCCTGCGCCGACAGCCCATGGGAGCGCTCCGCAATGCGGCGCACGCCGTCGTCCCGCATCGCGGCCAGCCACCGCAATTCCTTGTCGATTTTCGCGTAGTAGTCGTCGTCGGTGAAGTAGGCCGCCTTGATGCGAAAGAAGTTGGCAAGGGCGGCCATGGTCGCCGACGAGGGGTTGGTTCGGTTGCCCGAGCGTAGCTGGGACAGGTAGGGAGCCGACATCGTTATGCCCTCCGCCTTGAGCGCGGCGATCACCTCCGCCGAGGTGTGCGGCCCGCGTCCGGGTGGATACACCGTGTCGAACAGACGGTTCAGGCGGGCAGCGAACGTCGTGCTCATCGATATGACCTCCACCGGGCTGCAAGATCGAACAATTGCCTATCTTTATTTGCTGATCATGGTAGCGACAGTTATGTCCACAACCAAGTGCAAACCTGAGCGGATTGACTGCCGGCGTGCTGGAGGCGCGATCAGGATGCTCGTGACGAGCGTCCAACTGATTTGGTGAGGAGTCCACAGGGTGAACGGATTTCACAGGGTATCCGCAGAATACATCGCCTGTGAGCATTCGGTGAGTCATCGCCCGGGCCGTCGGGGATAGGTGTTGACGCATGTCGCCGGGCAAATGCATTCAACATCGGGCAACCAACGGCCAACGGCGCAGCGCCCGGCGGCTCCTTTGCTGTCGACGGCCATTGTGGGGCGGGAAGAGACCGACGGCACCGTCGGTCGGACATGGGAGACGCCCCCAAGCGGCGGTCGGCATCATCGAACCGCACGGCGTCCCGTGGCTACCTTGCGGCACCGATTCAGCCGCGGTGGGCAGGCCTTGCGGTAACCGCGGCGGTCTTGCGCCGCCGCCGCAGAGTTTGCGCCGAAACACCGGCCGCCGCGACCACTGCCACCGTCGCGGTCACGCCGATGGCCACCGGGCGCCACCCCAGTGCGCTGTCGAACAGCATCCACAAGCCGAACAGCAGGAACAGCAGGCCGGCCAGAATGTGCAGCAGTTGCTCCGGCAGCCGCTGGTGTAGCAGTAACCCCGCGGCGATCGCCAGGCCGTCGGCCAGGATCATGCCGAGCGTGGTGCCGATCCACACGCCGACCCAGTCGTGATCGCTGGCCAGGGTCACCGTCGCCAGTGTCGTCTTGTCGCTGAGCTCGGCCAGCACGAACGACGAGACGACTGTCAGCAGCGCGAACCGGGGCTGCCGCGGCGTTGCTGCCTGGTCTTGATCACCTGTGCCTTCTCGCCAGGCCCACACCGCGAAAATCAGGAAAGCGATGGCGCCCGCGAAGGCCATCGGACGCGCGGGCAGCGTGGCGCCCAGGAAGTGGCCGATCGCCACGGAAAATCCGTGCACCGTGAAGGACGCGATCGCCACCCCGGCCATCACCACCCACCAGCGGAACCGCAGGGCGTAGGTCATGGTCAGCAGTTGGGATCGGTCGCCGAGTTCAGCGACGAAAACCACTCCCAGACTCAGTAGTGTGGCTGCGAGCATTTCGGACGACCTTTCGACACGTGGTCGATGACGACGCGGTCATCGAACATCGGTCGAAGGTCTCGCCCACCGTCTGCTCAGACGGTTCGCCGGCCGGGCTTTCACCAGTATGTCGACCCGACGATTCGGGGCTACTCCCCTTCGCTAACGATCCCCAGGCTAGCGGCCGTGTTCGAAGCGCGCCAGGGTGAGGACCGAGTTCGGGCGGCCGCATTCTGAGATTCGAGCCCCGAAACTCTGGTTTCGAATTTGCTTATGCGGCAAGAAGCATCGCCAGGATTGCCGTGTCGGGGTGGCTGATCGGATCCACCCCGACGCGGCTCACCATTGACGTGATGGTGCCGTCCGCTTCGGCCTCCACCCAGGCGGCCCGATGCTCCAACCCCAGGTGCGGTAACCCGGGCAGCAGGACACAGCCGGACGCCGCGCCGGTGCATTCCGGCAGCGACGGCGTGGTCTCCGAAGGTGGATGCAGCATCAGCAGCGCGGGCGGCTGATGGGCGGCGAAATAGCCGGGCCTGATGGCGGATTCGCCGAACACCGTGCCCTCCGCCAGCACCAGACCGACGGTTCCGGGCGCGGGTTCGTCGGGCAATTCTTCGCGGGCACCGAATACAGTTGTCGTAGAAAGCAGTCCGGGTAGCGATGCGACCCGGACCGCAACCATCAACAGCTGGGCCCATTCTTTGGTCGAATCAGGCCAACGGCCAGAGATGACAAACCCTTTCAGGGCGCCACGAGAATGAAAGGGAGCAACCCCTATTGGTCTGTCTGACCGAGCATTCATCTCGCCCTCCGAGATGCCTCCATCCGAAATAGCCACACCGATAGCTCGAACCACCGTCTGGTTTCAATAATCAAGCATGCGCGGGGTTTTGGCGCTGCGCAACCCGACACGGCCCCGCGCTGACATTGTTTGTCATTGTCATCGCACAGTCATCGCACCAGCACAGACGTCGCACCAGCACAGTCGTCGCACCAGCGGTGATATTGGGGACGGCCAACGACTTGGGCGCCGCGCAATAGCGCGGCGCCCAAGCCCTGAAAATGTTGGTGTCAGCCGAAGATCAGGCCCTGCGTTTTCGAGGTGGCCGCATCGTAGCGCGCCTGCACGTCAGTCCAGTTCACGACATTCCAGAACGCCTTGGCGAAGTCGACCTTGACATTCTTGTACTGCAGGTAGAAGGCGTGCTCCCACATGTCCAAAAGCAGTATCGGAATGATTCCGAGCGGAAAGTTCGTCTGGTGGTCATAGACCTGGAAAATCAGCAGCTTGTTACCTAGTGTGTCCCAACCCAGCGCCGCCCAGCCGGATCCCTGAACGGTGGTGGCGGCGGCGTGGAATTGCGCTCGGAACTTGTCGAACGACCCGAACGCCTCGTCGATGGCCGCGGCGAGTTCGCCGGTTGGCTTGTCCCCGCCGTTGGGAGACAGGTTCTTCCACCAGATCGTGTGGTTGACGTGGCCGGCAAGGTTGAAAGCCAAGTTCTTCTCGTTCAGCAAGATCGCCGAGTGGTCTTCCTTGGCGCGCGCCTCTTCGAGTTTGGCGACCGCATCATTGGCGCCCTTGACGTAGGTGGCGTGGTGCTTGCTGTGGTGAAGCTCGTTGATCTGACCCGAGATGTGCGGTTCCAGCGCCCCGTAGTCCCAATCCAGATCGGGCAGGGTGTATTCAGCCACGACATTCCCTCCTTCAATCGTCTGACACGTCATTCGCGTGGGTTCCGCCACGCGGCGGGCTGACGTAGTCAACCCTGCTGCATCACCGCGCGCGCCGCAAGGACACCCGTCACCCGGCGACAGTTCGAACAGTTCCCCGAAACACCCAGGAATACCCGGCGCGCGGGAACTTAATACAGAACCACGAGGGCCAGCACCGCCAGAAGCGCGAGCGCAATCAGGCCGGCGCGCAGGGCCGCGACGACGTAGGCATGGTTCCAGGCGGGCGAGCCCGACCGCGAGTTCGACGGCGGCGTCGACCCCGGACCGTAGGAGTGTGTCGCCATCAAACGCCTTCCACCTGCATGGTCACCTGGCCTCAGTGAGGTGAGTCACAATGAACATTGCGTCGCAGATCATAACGCCTGGTGCACGGGTTGAAAAATTCTGAGAAGGGGAACCCCACGGCCGCTGCCAGGTGCTGGCGGTGGCCACCGGCCGCGGGCCGCTGCAACGGCCGTTCACAGGGACGAGTTCACTTCGCTCGCGACGTCACCGGGTTGTCCATGGGCGCGTCTCGAGACCGCGATGTTATCCACAGTTCGAGCCGAACCTGGCCGATAGAGGCGGTAGCGAGCCGGGCCACCGGTTGTGGATAAAGCTGTGGAAACTGTGGATAGGTGTTAGTAGCTGTCCAGGTGCCGTCCGGGGCCGTACACGCTGCGCAGTGCCGCACGCCGAAGATGCCGCGGAAGGTCTTCGCCCTGACCCGGTTTGACGCCGCCCTGTGCCGTGTGCCGACGCGCTATTACGCTGGTCCGGTGATCCAGGTGTGTTCCCAGTGCGGCACTCGGTGGAACGTCCGCGACCGTCAACGCGTCTGGTGTCCACGTTGCCGGGGGACCCTGATGGCGCCGTTGGCGGACCCGTCGGCGCCCGACCCGCGGTGGCGTTCGCCTGCGGGGCCGCAGCCGGCGCCGTATGCCATGCCGCGCACGCCGCCGCGGCTTCCGCCTGGTTTCCGATGGATAGCGGTACGTCCGGGCGCTCCGCCGCCCCCGCGGACGTGGCGACGATTCCGGGGGCCCACGCCGCGCTACGCCGTGATGCCGCGTTGGGGCCTGGCGGATCGACCCGTTTTGGCAGGGCCGCCGCCGGCGCAGACACCGGACAGGGCGGGCCCGGCCGCGACGACGGTGCGTGCCGCGCTGTTCGCCACGGTATTGGTGCTCGGCATCGCCGCCCTGGTGTACGTGGTGCGATACGTCCTGCTCATTGTCAACCGCAACGTTTTGCTGAACTCCCTGGTGGCCGGTGCCGGGCTGTGGTTGGGGGTGCTGGCCAGTGTGGCCGCGCTGGTCGCGATGATCGGCTGCTTCGTCCTGCTGATCCCGTGGCTGATCGCTCGGCGAGCCGCCGCCTTCCGGTATCGGGGCCTGCCCGAGCATCGTTCGCCCCGGCAGTTGTGGGCCGGTTGCCTGCTGCCGTTGGCCAACGTGTTGTGGGCGCCGGTCTTCGTGATCGAACTGGCCGTCGTTGAAGACCACTTCCAGCGGCTTCGGCAGCCCATCGTGGTGTGGTGGGTCACCTGGGTAGCCAGCAACGTGGTATCGATCTTTGCTATCGCTACCAGCTTCTCCAGCGACGCCCAGGGTATCGGCAACAACACGGTGCTCACTGTCGTTGCCTACGCGCTGGCGGCAGCCGCCGTGGCCACTGCCGGGCAAGTCTTCGAAGGGTTCGAGCGCAAACCCGTCCAACGGCCGGCGCACCGGTGGCTTGTGGTGCGCCCGGATGGCCCAGACCGGCCGTCCGCTCCGGAGGCTGCCGGGACGGTTGAGCTGCAAGGGCAAGAACCGGCAGCATAATGGGCATGACCTGGGCCGATGAGGTGATCGCCGGGCACCCGTTTGTGGTTGCCCACCGCGGAGCGTCCGCTGCTCGGCCGGAACACACGCTGGCCGCGTACGACCTGGCACTCAAGGAGGGCGCCGACGGCGTGGAGTGCGATGTGCGGCTAACCCGCGACGGCCACCTCGTGTGTGTGCACGACCGGCGTTTGGACCGGACGTCGACGGGGGTCGGGTTGGTCAGCACGATGACGCTGGCGGAGCTGCGCGAGCTGGAATACGGCGCGTGGCATGAAAGCTGGCGTGCGGACGGGACTCACGGCGACACCAGCCTGCTGACCTTGGACGCGCTGGTCGCGCTGGTGCTGGACTGGAACCGGCCCGTGAAGATCTTCATCGAGACCAAGCACCCCGTCCGATACGGGTCGCTGGTCGAAAACAAGGTGCTGGCGCTTCTGCACCGCTTCGGTATCGCCTCACCGGCTTCCGCCGATCGGTCGCGCGCGGTAGTGATGTCGTTCTCGGCGGCCGCGGTTTGGCGGGTTCGCCGGGCCGCGCCGCTGTTGCCGACGGTGCTGCTCGGCAAGACGGGGCGGTACCTGGCCAGCAGCGCGGCCACGGCCGTCGGCGCAACCGCGGTCGGACCGTCGCTGCCGGCGTTGAAGGACTACCCGCAACTCGTCGACCGCGCGGCCGCCCAGGGACGCGCCGTCTATTGCTGGAACGTCGACGAATACGACGACGTCGAATTCTGCCGTGAGGTCGGGGTGGCGTGGATGGCCACACATCACCCCGCCCGCACGAAGGCCTGGTTGCAGCAGGGGCAGGCCGGCCAGACCCGCGGCTAGAGGCTGCCGCCGGCGACGCGCGGCGCGCCTGCGGCGGAGGGCGCCCGGCCTACCTCGCGGGCGACGAAGTTCTCGAGCTCGAACAGGTTGGAGCCGGCGCGGTCGGCGATCCGCAGCAGGGTCGACATGAGCGAGGTCTCTTCGACCTGCTCTTGCAGGAACCACTGCATGAACTGCTCGCCGAGGAGGTCACCCTCGTCGCGGGCCACCGCGGCCAGCCGGCTCACCTGATCGGTGACCGCCCGCTCCTGGTCCAGCGCCAGTGCGAGCGCGTCACGCGGTTTGTCGAACTGGTTTCGGACCGTGTCGACGCCCGGTATCTCGACGCGTAGGCCGCGGTCGAGCAGGTGTTGCACCAGCATCAGCGCGTGGTTGCGCTCTTCGACCGCTTGGCCGTAGAAATGCTTCGCTAATTGTGGCAGGTCCTCGCCGTCGAAATAGACCGCGATCGCAATATATTGCTGTGCAGTCGTGAATTCGTTGAAAATTTGCTCCTGCAATAACGCATGAAATTTAGTCTTGTGTCCGTCGTAGTCAGTCATGACGACAGGTTAGTGCAGGTAGAAGGGTGCTTGCAACGAAGGTATCACTTAGTGAGGAAAGCATCTCCTAACCGATGTACACCTCGAAATAACGCCGTTGATTAAAGCCAGGTTTGCCTAACCAAAATAATCGTCTGCGGGTGACCCGGTGCGATTAAGGCTGTCCGTCGATCGTGGATGCCGGTGCGGCGGCGTCGGAAGCCAGCGCATCGAACAATTCCCGCGCCGCGTCGTGGTCCCATACCACCACCGAGCCGACATCGCTGTCGGTGAACTCACCGATCGGAACCGTCAATGCGGTCGGGTGTTCATGCAGCGCCCATCCCAGGCGGGCCAAGTCGAAGACATGGGTGCCTTGGTCGACGGTCAACGCGCCGGCTGCCGCGTGCGGCACCGCGTACCAGCGCCACGGGTTGAGCCATACCGCCGGGCTGGCGGCGCGATGCAGCAACGCCGCCATGAACTGGCGCTGGTTGAGCATGCGGTCGAGGTCGGCCCGCGGTGTCGCGCGAGACCGGACGTAACCCAGCGCTCGTCGACCGTCCAGTCGCTGGCAGCCGGCCGGCAGGTCGATACCGGCCAGCGGATCGCGGATCGGCTCGTGCAGGCACATGTCGACCCCGCCCAGCGCGTCGACCAGCTCGGCGAAGCCGCCGAGCCCCACCTCGGCGTAGTGGTCGACACGTAACCCGGTGGCCTGCTCGACCGTCTGCACCAGCAAGGCCGAGCCCCCCATCATGAACGCGGCGTTGATCTTGTCGCGGCCGTGACCCGGTATCGGCACCGAGGAGTCGCGCGGTATGGACACCAACGTCGTCGGGTTGCTCGACCCGAACCCGGGCACGTGCACCAGCAGGATGGTGTCGGTGCGTCCGGTGCCGATGTCGCCGCCGGTGGCCAGGCTGCGCTGTTGCTCGGCGGTGAGGTCCTGGCGACTGTCAGAGCCGACGAGCAGCCAGTTCGTGCCGCGGCCGGTTGCCGGGCGATCGGCGTAATCGCTGAACACCGGCTCCCGGCGCAGCGCCGTGTCCAGCCACAGGGCGCCGCCGAGGATGCCGGAGCCGGCCAGTAACAGACCGATCAGCGCGCCCAGCGTCACGATCCGGCCCCAGCGTCGTTTGACCCGGCTATGGCGCCCCTTCGGCGAGGCCGGCCGCAAGGGTGGCGTCGGCGTGGCGCGACCGTGCTGTCGTCCGCTCCGGCCTGTGGATCCTGGCGGCTGATCGGCTGCCCGCGGTGTGGATCCCGATGTGCGGTGTGGCCCGCCCGGTGTCCGGGGCGGCGGACCTTCGCGCCGGATGACCTGCGACGGCTCCGGCGGCACCGGGCCTCGAGGGCCTCCGGGCTCCGGTGTTCGATCGCCGTTCACCTGGACAACGTACGTGGCCCGACCCGGCAACGCAGGCGGTCGCGACCGCGGGTTACGAAGCGCGGCGCCGCCGGGCGTGCAAGCCGTTGACGAAGGGGCATCCCATCAACACCCGGATGGCCTGCCCCAGCCCGTTCATGTCGTCGACCGGCCGGTGGAAAGGCAGCCGGATGTCACGGTCACCGTCGTCGCCCTCGACCCGAAACTGCACGCCGTACCGGTCAAGCCCGAGGGGACGTATCGGGCCGCGACGCAACTGGGACGGCAACCGGGACACCAGCCGGGCGACCACGTCGCCGTGGGCGGTGGTTAGGTGCCACAGCAACGTCGATTCGATCTCGCAGAACGGATCCGGCCGGGCCGCCAGCAGCTCCGCGACACCGACGGGCGCGGCCCCCGTGGGGTCAGTCACGACCACCGATTCGGTCTCCAGCCGCAGCAATGCGTACCGGTTCTCTTGCTTCAGCGCGGAGCCGGATCGCGGCGTATGGACCTGTAGCAGGGTCGGATCCGGGTTCTCGGTGGCGATTTCGTCGAGCACCGAGGTCACCGATCCCCACGGGACCTGGCGCAGGCGGCCGCGGATCCACACCAGTGACCGGACCGGTTCCCGCAGCGGCAGCGGGGCGTAGTCGGTGAGTTCGAGCAGGGCCTGCGAACCGCCGCCGGACCCGTAGCGGGCCGCGGCGGCCCGTTCGCCGGGAACGGCCAGGACGAAGGAACCGTCGTGCATCAAGTGATGCAGCGGCGTGGCAATGGGCCTTTCGGGGGCTTGTTCGGGGTGTCGTTCGGGGTGTCGTTCGGGCTCCACCGCCAGCAGGCCCGTGCCGGCGCGGGCGCACACGGTGCGAATCCGTTCGGCCGTTGTGGGCCTCGGGCTGGTGATCGTCAACATCGCGGCAGACTCCTGGGTCCGTGAGTTAGGTAAGCCTAACTTAAGCTACGGGGCTCCTTCGCCGCAAGGACGCGTCTCGCCATTAGTGTTGTCAGGGTGGTCTGCATCGCTTACCTCGGTCCGGAGGGGACATTCACCGAGGCGGCGCTGCTGCAGGTGACGGCCGCGGGGCTGGTGCCCGGCGCGGAAGCGGAGCTAACGGAATCGCCCCAGCGCCGGCCCGTCGAAAGCACGCCCGCCGCCCTGGATGCTGTCCGTAACGGCGCGGCGGATTTCGCCTGCGTGCCCATGGAGAATTCGATCGACGGGTCGTTGGCGCCCACGCTGGACAGCCTGGCCATCGGTTCGCCGTTGCAGGTGTTCGCCGAGACGACGCTCGACGTGGCGTTCAGCATCGTGGTGCAGCCCGGTCGCGGCACCGCCGACGTCCGTACCCTGGCCGCTTTCCCGGTTGCCGCGGCGCAGGTGCGGCAGTGGCTGACCGCGAAGCTGCCCGGCGTCGAGATGCGCCCCGCGTATTCGAATGCCGACGCGGCCCGCCAGGTCGCCGAGGGACGAGTCGACGCCGCGGTGACGTCACCGCTGGCGGCCGCGCACTGGGCCTTGGCTTCGCTGGCCGACGGTGTCGTCGACGAGTCCAGCGCGCGAACCCGCTTCGTGCTGATCGGCCGGCCCGGCCGGCCTCCGGCGCGCACCGGGGCCGATCGCACCTCGGCGGTCTTGCGGCTCGACAACGTACCCGGTGCGCTGGTGGCGGCGCTGACCGAGTTCGGCATGCGCGGCATTGACCTCACCCGAATCGAATCCCGGCCGACTCGTACCGAATTGGGCACCTACGTGTTCTTCGTGGACTGCATTGGTCACATCGACGACGACGCTGTGGCCGAGGCACTCAAGGCGTTGCATCGTCGTTGTGCTGATGTGCGATTTCTGGGTTCCTGGCCGACGGGACAAGCGGTTGGCATGCAACCGCCACCGCCCGACGATGCATCGATCTGGCTGGAGCGGCTGAAGGCGGGCCAGCCCGGGCCGTCCCGGGAGTTTGGGCGATGAGCGGTCGTTTGGTGCTGCTGCGGCACGGCCAGTCCCATGGCAACGTCGAACGCCGGTTGGACACCCGACCACCGGGCACGGCGCTGACGCCGCTGGGACGCGAACAGGCCCGTGGATTCGCGCGTGGCGGCCACGCTCGCCCGGCCCTGCTTGGGCACTCGGTGGCGGTGCGGGCGTCGGAAACGGCGGCGGTGATCGCGGCCGAACTCGGGTTGGCGCCCCTCGAGCTCGACGGCATCCACGAGGTGCAGGTGGGGCAGCTGGAAAATCGGAACGACGACGAGGCCGTCGCCGAATTCAACGCGATCTACGAGCGCTGGCATCGCGGTGAATTGCACGTGCCGCTGCCCGGCGGTGAGTCCGGCGAAGACGTCCTGGACCGTTACGTACCGGTGCTCACCGAACTGCGGATGCGCTACCTTGACGACGCCGCCTGGGACGGTGACATCGTGGTGGTCGGTCATGGAGCGGCGATCCGGCTGACCTCCGCGGTGCTGGCCGGAGTGGACGGCGCCTTCGTGCTGGACAACCATCTGGGCAATGCCGAATGCGTGGTGTTGGCTCCCATCACCGACGGGCGGTGGAGTTGTGTCCAGTGGGCAGCGCTGCGACCGCCGTTCTACCCCGACCCCGTGCAAGGCCCACCCACTCCGGTGGTGGACGCCGTGACGTCAAGCACTGACCCGATGGGGTGAGCGGACCGCCCCGTCGCCCAGGTCGGTACAAAGGCAGCCAACAGCATCGCAGTCGATGACGAACGTGTGCACTGATATCTCCGGCCCGTCGCAATCGGTTTCGGTGCATTCGGCCCGGCCCAGAGCATGGCGAATGATGGTGCCGTGGCAGTGATAGACGCCTGTCCGGCAGTCGCGACAGACTGTGCTCATGATGTGTTCATAGCATCGGCCCCGGACAAATCCGGGATGCCGCGCCCGTCTCGGGCCGGGTTCGGTCAGCCCCACCCCAGCTCGTCCAGCCGGGCATCGTCGATGCCGAAGTGGTGGGCGATCTCATGGATCACCGTGATCGCCACCTGCTCCACCACTTCGTCGGCGGACTCGCAGACATCTAGCAGTGCCTCGCGGTAGACGGTGATGGCGTCGGGCAGTGCTCCGGCGTAATCGGAGTTGCGGTCCGTCAGGGCGATCCCCTCGTACGAGCCCAGCAGGTCGCGGTCGCCGGGGTGGCGGTCGGCCACCAAGACGACAACGTTGTCCATCGCGGCCGCCAGTTCTGGCGGGATGAGGTCGAGTGCGTCGGAAACCAGTTCGTCGAACCGCTGCGGGGCCATCCGCACCGCCACGGGCTAACCCTCCGGCGCGGGCTCGGCCGGTGGCGGAGCTTCGGGAGGCGGGGCCGCCGGTGGCGCACCGCCATCAGGTGGCGGGGCCTGTGTCGCAGTCGCGGCGGGTGCCTGGGTGGTGGCCGGGGCGGCAGGCGCGCGAGACGGCGTCACCACCGGCTGTTGATTGGGCAGATGCTGGTTGCCGGGCGGGGTGGTCGGGATCTCCTGGGCCGGGGCCGCGGGTTGCGTGGTCGGCACCTGCAGCGGGATGGGCGGCAGCGTGAGCCGCTCCTCGGGGATGTCGGGGGGCGGAATCGGCGGCTGGCCGTTGATCAGCAGCGGACCCTTGGCGCTGTTCACCAGCGTGGCCCAGCCCCCGTTGCCCAGTGTCGCGCCGATGCTGCAGGCGACCTCACGGCTTCCCGCCGACCAACTGGGCAACGACAACGTCGGGTAGATCAGGGTCAACGTGGTGGTGCGCAACTTGATCGGCGCCAGGTAGGCGTCCGTCATCCGGGTGCAGTTGTCCTTGATGTAGGTGTCCTGCTCGGGTTCGGCGGGCAGCGCGTTCGGGAACTTCTCGGCGAGGTTGACGGTGCCGGTGACCTCCATCGCGTGTGGGGCCGTGCAATCGACCGGAACGTCAACCGGTTGGTTGGTACTCGAGTCGATGCCCAAACACGTGCCGGCCGGCCAGACCTTGGACTGGTCGAGGTCGGCCACCTTGCCCTTGAACAGGGTCTGCTGATTGTTGGGGCCGGGCAGCTGCAGACCACACAACATGCGGCGTTCACCGGCTTGTCGCCACGCCCGGTCGCCGGACCACAGCATGCTGATGGTGAATTTGCTGTTCGGATCGAACCTGGCGCCCAGATAGCGGTGGACGGCGGCCTCGCACTGTTCCTGGCTGATTTGCTGGATACGCGCCGGCGACGGCGGAGCGGCGTTGGGCCCGTACTCCGAACCGGGGAAGGTGCGCATGTCGATGGACTCGGCCACTTCGAACCGGTGGTCACCGGAACAGCTGACGATGGTTGCGGCCTCCGGCATGCCGTCGGGCCAGGTCAGGCAGTCGCCGCTGGCGGCGCGATTGAAGGCGGCGTTGCTCTTGGCGCCGGTGCTGGGCACGGGATTGTTGTCGATATAGCCGGCCAGGCGCCCGGGCCCCGTGGTGACCGCGGGTATGGCGGTGACCAGCCCGGCGATCAACAGTGCACCCAACGCGGTGAGCAGCAGCGCCCGCCTGGTCGTCGACGCCTGCAGCGCACGCGGCCAGTGAAAACGGGTGCGCGGCGGCTTTGCCGCTGCCGCGGTGGAGGTGCCGTCGGCGTCACCCTCGGGTGAGCTTTCGGCCGGCAATTCCGTCTCGGGCGCGTCCAACATCGGTTCCATTGTGACAGGGGCCGCCCAGTGGCGTTACCAATGTTGCAGATGTGATACCCGGGCCGGTGCCGGGCCTCTGACAGTACCCAGTTTGGCGGTCAAAAGTAGTCTTGCGGCCGTGATCGACCTGAAGTTGCTCCGCGAAGATCCTGACGCCGTGCGCCGCTCCCAACTCAGTCGCGGCGAAGACCCGTTGCTGGTAGACGCCCTGTTGACGGCCGACGCCGCGCGCCGTGCCGCGATCTCGGCGGCCGATGCGCTGCGCGCCGAACAGAAGGCGGCCAGCAAGACCGTCGGCGCCGCATCCCCGGCGGAGCGTCCGGCGCTGCTGCAGCGCGCCAAGGAACTCGCCGAGCAGGTCAAGGCCGCCGAGGCGGACCAGGCCGCGGCCGAGGCGGCGTTCACCGGAGCGCATCTGGCGATCCCGAATGTCATCCTCGACGGCGTCCCCTCCGGCGGGGAGGACGACTACGCGATCCTTGACGTCGTCGGCGAGCCGGCGCGGCTGGCCGACCCGAAAGATCACGTGGAATTGGGTGAGTCGCTGGGTCTTATCGACATGCAACGCGGTGCCAAGGTGTCCGGCTCCCGGTTCTACTTCCTGACCGGCCGGGGCGCGCTGCTGCAGCTGGGGCTGCTGCAGCTGGCGGTTCGGCTGGCCGTCGCCAACGGCTTCATCCCGATGATCCCGCCGGTGCTGGTGCGCCCGGAGGTCATGGCGGGTACCGGCTTCCTGGGCGCCCACGCCGACGAGGTGTACCGACTCGAGGCCGACGACCTCTACCTGGTTGGCACCTCGGAGGTGCCGCTGGCGGGTTACCACGCCAACGAGATCCTGGATTTGTCCGGTGGGCCGCTGCGTTACGCGGGCTGGTCGTCCTGCTTTCGGCGCGAGGCCGGAAGCCATGGCAAGGACACCCGCGGCATCATCCGGGTGCATCAATTCGACAAGGTAGAGGGCTTTATCTACTGCCTGCCTGGCGACGCCGAGGCCGAACATCAGCGGTTGCTGGGCTGGCAACGCGAGATGCTCGGGCTGATCGAGGTGCCGTACCGGGTCATCGACGTCGCCGCAGGCGATCTCGGCTCGTCGGCCGCGCGCAAGTTCGACTGCGAGGCCTGGGTGCCCACCCAGGGCGCCTACCGCGAGCTGACCTCGACGTCGAACTGCACCACCTTTCAGGCACGCCGGCTGGCGATGCGCTACCGCGACGCCAACAGCAAGCCGCAGATTGCGGCAACGCTCAACGGGACTCTGGGCACCACCCGCTGGCTGGTCGCGATCCTGGAGAACCACCAGCAGCCCGACGGCAGCGTGCGGGTGCCCACTGCGCTGGTCCCGTTCGTGGGTACCGAGGTGTTGCAGCCGGTGGTTTAGCCCGGGGCGATGGTTTTCCTCAATACCCGCACTCGCGCCAGGAGCGGCATTACGGTGACCGTGGGTTAGTCGGGTCGGCTGGCAGCCGATTGTCGGCCGCGCGGGCAAACGGAGGTCGGGCGGATGTCGTTTGTGGTGGTGACCGCGGACACACTGGTCGCAACGGCCCGAGACCTGCAGGCTATCGGTTCAGCGGTCAGCGTGGCCAACGTCACGGCGGCGACGCGGACGGTGGGAGTGCTGCCGGCGGCGGCCGACGAAATATCGACCGCGATCGCCAATGTGTTCGCCGCATACGCTCGCGAATATCAGATCCTCGGGGGTCAAGCCACGGCGTTTCATGATCGGTTGGTACAGGCATTGACGGCGGGCGCCGAGCTGTATGTGGGTGCCGAGGCGGTAAACGTCGAGCAGGTACTGCTCAATGCAGTGAACCCACCAACTCTCGCCCTGCTGGGACGGCCCCTGATCGGCAACGGCGCCGACGGGACGGCGACCAACCCGAACGGCGGGCCGGGCGGACTGTTGTACGGCAACGGAGGCAACGGCTACTCGTGGCCGGCTGGCTCGGGCCGGGCCGGTGGTAACGGCGGGTCTGCCGGGTTGATCGGCAACGGCGGGGCAGGCGGTTCGGGAGGTTCCGGCACGGGTGCCGGCGGCAGCGGGGGTAACGGCGGTAACGGCGGCAGCGGCGGATTGCTGTTCGGCAATGGCGGAGCTGGCGCCGCCGGCGGTAACGGCGTTGCAGGCGCCCATTCCAGCGGGTCCCAACCGGCAGGCACGGGTGGCACCGGGGGGAACGGCGGCGCCGGGGGCCACGGCGGGTTGCTTAGCGGCATCGGCGGTGTCGGTGGCTACGGGGGAGACGGCGGAGCCGGCGGAAACGAGACCGGCGGTTCTGGCCAGGGTGGCAGTGGTGGTAGCGGCGGCAACGGTGGCGACGGCGCCGGCGGTGGCTTGGTCTCCAACGGCGCCGCCGGCGGGGGCGGGGGATCGGGCG
>NZ_UPHT01000079.1 GCF_900566085.1 Mycobacterium attenuatum | reverse complement strand
TAACCATCGACCCGACCAGGAACTACCAACCCCGAGGACTGCCCAGCGACCGCCCAAAGAAAAAGCCCTGAACCCAAAATGCAGGTTCAGAGCTATTCCGATGTCCTAACACATCACATGGGTCGGGCTGACAGGATTTGAACCTGCGACCACTTGACCCCCAGCAAGGAGCGGTAACGCATTTGTCAAGCTCAGCGCTCGTAGCTGGCTAAAAGCCGATCGTGCATAACGTGCACAGACGCGCAGGTCGTTCACCATCGCGGATGACGTGTGGTCCCAAAATGGTCCCCAGCGTGTTGACCGCACCCCTACCAGCATTGTACGTACATTTACCGTACAATGAGGTGATCGGCCGCTGCGAGCAAAATTGACTGAGGGAAAAGGAGGTATCCCTGTGGCAGGGAAAACGAAGCGCATTGAGCTTCGCGCGGAGCAAGCGACCTTGGAGCGCATCCAGCGCGCCGCCATCCTTGTCCATGAGCAGACGTCGGAGTTCGTGCGGAAAGCGGCGATGCAACGGGCCGAAGACATCCTGCGTCAGGAGTTGGTGACGGCAATGGAATCCGACCAGTTCGACACACTGATGTCGTCCCTCGATGCTGCTGACGATGCGCCGCGGTTGGCGGCCGCAGCACCCAAACCGGCGGTCTTCACTAGGCGTTGAAGGATGTTCGAGTCCGCGCGACTCACTGACGCCCACCTACTCGAAGGATTTGACTGCGGCAAAGAGTCACTCAATACCTGGCTCATTACCCAGGCCCGTCGCGCGGACACCAGCGGAGTGGCGCACGTCTACGTGTGGACCCCGCTCGACGAGCAGAAGGTCAGCGCCTATTTCGCCATCTGTCCCACCGAGGTAGTGCGCAACGACGACGGGCTCGCCGGATCGATGGCCGGCGGCTATTCCCGCATTCCCGGATACTTGATCGCCCGCCTGGCCATCGACAGGTCGCTGCAGGGTCAGGGATACGGCGAGCAGCTACTTCTCGACGCCCTAGGCAAAGCCGTCGCTGCATCCGAAATCGGTGGCGGCCGGCTCATCGTCGTTGACGCCATCGACGAAGAGGCGCAGTCCTTCTACGAGCACTACCACTTCGTTCCCGTCCGCAATCGCGAGCGCCGGCTGGTGATGAAGGTGTCCACAGCGGCGAAAGCGCTCGGCGAGCGCTGGCGGCGGTAAGTGCGACGGACGCACGCCTAGAATATGGCGGTTCCCTGGATTGGCAATGTCCCCGTAGGTGGGGTTAACGCAGCGAGTGCTCCTCACACGCTCGCCTCGCGAGCGAGGTCGCTCAGAGCCCCTTCGCTTGGAGCGCCTTCATCAGCGAGGGCCGCCTGCCATAGTCTTGCCGGACCTTTGCGATGTATTGCGCGAAATCAGCACTGCGACCGCCTCTTTCATACAGCTTGGCCATTGTTGCCAGCGTCGCGGCAATGCCCGGGTAGAGCTTGGTGTTGGGATACCGCAGGTCGTTCTCGAGCGACGGCCGGTGCAGATCTGCAGCGGCTACCGGCCTAGCCTCGGCCCCTTGCGCGGCGAGTTCCTTCCACGCCCAGCCCGGACCATAACGGTCGGCGGCCTCCCAGGCGGCGTCCACGTCTTCCTCACTCAGGTAGAGCTGGACCAGAACCGCCCCCGCGCCGGGGCCTGCAGCTAATTCCCGCGCGTGGTCAAGCGCCCAGGCGCGTTCGGTTTCGGCGCGATCGTGCGTGGCGGCGAAGTCCAGCAGTACTCGATAGGCGCGGACCGAAGGCTGCCGGACGAAGTCGGCACGCAGAACGGCGATCGCATCGTCGATGCGGCCAATTCCCCGGTACGTGTCGGCGACGTCGGACGGGTTCAGCCAATAGCTATTACCGCCGCCGTGACTGCTGGTGCGCCCTTCGGCAACCGCCCGATCGATCCACGCCACTACCTCGGCGTCACGTCCGGCCGCCCGCAAGCGGGCGATGATCGCCCCGTACTGCGGGTGGTCCCGGTCGTACAGAAGGTCGACAGCCCGGTCGATATCGCCGTCGTGATCGGCGAGTTCCAGCAACATGGCGTCGACCTCAAGCCGGCGCCAGTGGTCGCGACCTGCGTGCTGACGGTCCAAGTCCGCGACCGCGCCGCGGTAGATCGCGAGCGCATCGTCGTCGAACGCGTCGACGAAATCCGCGAGCGTCAGCGTCGGCCATCCCGGCGAGGTCGCACGGAAAGTCGCCAACCATCGTGCGAGTTCGGCTCGGTCTGGTTCACCCAGTCGACACGCTTGCGCGTACAGGTCGGCAGCCCGCTGGCATTCAGCGCCAATCACACCCGACGAGTCGTCCGCCTGCCCGGTGATTGTGCGCAGCACAGTCAGCGCGGACAGCAGGGCCGGCCGCACGACTTCCGCGGACCCTCCGTTGAGGTGAATCTCGAGTTCGTCGAGCACTTGACCGGCCCCTTCCGCGACCGCGTAGGACTCGCGATAGTCGACGAATCCGCGGAAGTCCAGAGCGTTTCGCACAAGGGCCTCGAACTCGGCCTTCGCGGTCGTGTTGTCACCGGAGGCGGCCGTGGCGCGAACCTCCAGCATGCGGCGCACTTCGCCGTCGCGGTGGGCGAGGGTCAGGACGAGCTCGCGAAGCTCGTCGACGTCCATCGCTTGCACAGTCGCCTCAGTGCCGATGCCGCCCCAGCGGCGTCGTCGACGGCGCCGCTGTCGATCACGGCGAGGCCGACCGCGACCAGGTGCTTGCAGAAATGACCGTCGGCGGCGTGCGGGCACGTGCAGACACCATCAGGTTGCTGACCGGACCACTCGAGCTCGACGTCGTAGACCCGCTTGGCTTGGACCGACGCGTAGGCTCTCCCGGCCGTCGCTCGCAATCCTCGGACGTACCGGACATAGTCTTCGCCTCGGGCATAGCTCCGGTCACCGGCCCCCTCAAGCAGCGCCCTCTCCGACAACGGCATATCGACATGGTGCCCCATCGACTCGGCGACAGCTCTAAGGTGAGCGGCATGACTGAGCGCCCCTTCCTGCGCCCGGTACCAAAACCGGTGTCGCGCCCCGATCTGCGTCGCGCGCGCCCGCGTGACGCCGTGGTGTACCGGGTCCGGGTGCACCTCGACGACAGCGATCCAACGATCTGGCGACGGTTGGACCTGCGTTCCAACATAACGCTGGACCTGCTGCACCAGGTCCTGCAGGTGGCGTTCGACTGGACCGACTCGCACCTGCATCGCTTCTCAATCGGCGGCGGCGCCTTCGACCGCCACAGCCAGCTGTTCCTGTGCCCCTACGACGTGGACAACAAGGAGTGGCCCGAAGACTACGACGGCCTGCCCGCCGTCGAGACTCGACTCGACGAAACCCTCAGTGAGCCCGGCGATGTCCTGCACTACCTCTACGACTACGGCGACAACTGGGAGCTGACGCTGCGTCTCGAAGAAACGCTTCCCGCCGAGAGTGACTGTCCCCCAGCGGTTATCGTCGATGGTGAGCGCGCCGCGCCGCCAGAAGACTGCGGGCATCTGGTCGATGCCGACAGCCTCTCCGAGGTGCTCCCCGACCCCGCTCTGTTCGAGCCGGAACGGGTCAACAAGGGGTTCGGCAACGCGTACTTCGTGCTGCGCGAGGCAGGCATCGACGTGCGCCTGGTCGACCTGGTTCATCGGCTCACGTTCACCCAGTATGGCGACGACCTGACCAAGGCGGCGCTCACGCTGGTCGGTGCGCGACCGCTGGACACGGTCGCTGTTGCCGACAATCTGCGGGCGTATCGGTGGTTTCTGGATCGCGCCAAGGACTGCGGCATTCCGTTGACGACCGCCGGATACCTTAAACCGGCTGACGTCGAGGAAGCCTCGAAAGTCGTTCCTGCAATGGATGATTGGATTGGCAAGAACAACCGCGAGATCCAATGCTATCCACTGCTGCGGTTCCGCGAAGGCGTGCAGTCGTTGGGACTGCTGCGTAAGCACAAGGGCACGCTGTTGCTGACCAAGGCTGGCATAGTGGCCCAGCGTGACGCCGACAGACTGTGGGAGCATCTGGCCGGTCGGCTGATTCCCAAGTCCGAAGAGAAGTTCGACGCACAAGCGACCATGCTGATGCTGACCTTTGCGGCGGCTTCGGCCGGTTCCGAACTGCCGTTCGACAAGATGACGGCGTTGCTGGCCGATCTCGGCTGGCGCTACTCCGACGGTCGGTCTCTCTCGGAATCGTCCCTGCGTCAACTCCCCGTTTACGAAGTCCTGATCAACGTGACCGACCAGCCCGCCACCCGGGCGCGGCGGAATATCGTGAGTCCTGCGGCAGCAGCATTGGCGCGTCGGGCGCTCGGCGGGAACTGAAGGCTTCAGCCATGCCGAGGACGACCCAGAATTCGTTCGCCGGCGGCTTCGCGAAGCGCGCCGAGCAGTCGCCGAATTGCGCCGGGGCAAGGCCCCCAAACGCCGACAACCTCGCGATAGCTTGCCTGACCCGCGCATGACGCTGATAGGACTTACGTGCTACCACCCCACTTGACCAGCGGACAGCTTTGGCCCAAGGACAGCGCCACCGGCAGCCGGATAACGTGCACAGGCGCGCATAGCGTGCACGGCGTGCTGTCAAAGTGACCGAAACTCCCCTGAATGAGCCCGTCAAGCGCGCCGCCAGCACCCATGTGGTCCCAGAGTGGGTCGACCAACACGCGACAGTTGAGGTTGAGAATCTGCGTTATCGCAGCTCAGATGGCGTTTTTGTAGTCGGGCTGACAGGATTTGAACCTGCGACCACTTGACCCCCAGTCAAGTGCGCTACCAAACTGCGCCACAGCCCGGTGCCGCCGAAAACCACCGGCAGCAGGTCGACAGCCTACCGCAAACCAACTCCAGGCCCAGCCACCACCTACGCCACCTGCGAGTCGGCCCGCCCCGCCCGCCGCCACAACAGCGCCGAGTACACCGTCCGCCCGTCGGGCAGGGTCAACTCCGACGACAAGGTCAACTGGTCCCCGTCGAGATCGCTGTGCCGCAGATGCAACTTGCCCAGGTAGTTCGGCACCAGCGACAGCTTCGCCTCGTGGCGGATATCGCCCGTCGACTCGTCGACAAAGTAGCGTCCGCTGTAGGCGAGATACCCCAATGCCGCGGCCGCTGCCTGCTCGGTGGTGCCGCCGCTGGCCAGCGGCCGGTCGTAGTCGGGCCGACCGGATTCCTGGATCTGCGCCGACATGTACCCGTCCGGGGTGTACATGATCAGACCTTGCGCGTCCTCACCATGGGGGTAGCGCGCCGGGCCGTCGGGACTGTCGCGCTCAACGTAGGAGATCAGCTCCCAGGCGCCAATCAGCTTGTCACGTAATGTTTCTGACATATCCAGTGCTCCTCATCAGACTGCAAACCAGCTGTTCACTTTCGCCGACCACACCGACAGGGCCTGAGCAAGTTCTTCCTCGCGGCCGTAAAACCGCTGCGCCGGCACCGGCACACTGACGGCCACCGGCTGCTCGGTCACGCCGTGCAGCACCTTCCCGACCGCACAAATGCCGTCGGTCTGCTCCTCGCGGTCGTAGGCGACGCCATCGCGGGCGATCTGGGCCAGCTCCTCGCGCAACACCGCGCGATCGGTGATGGTGTGCGCGGTCAGCGGCACCAACCGACTGGGCAAGACCTGCGCCTGCCGCTCCGGCGGCAGCGACGCCAGCAGCGCCTTGCCGTTGGCACAGCAGTACAGCGGAAACGACTCCCCGACCGCGCTCACCGCGCGCAGGCGCCGCGGCGGAACCACCTGGTCGATGAAGTCGGCGCGATCCCCATCCAGGATGGACAAGTCCACGGTCTCGTCGAGTTCGCGCGACAACTCCGTGAGGAACGGATGCAGGTCGGCCACCACACTCAGCCGCACGGTACTGGCCATCCGCGCAATCTCGGGCCCCAGTCGGTAGGGACCTCGAGCGCCGCGCGCGGCCACCAGCCCCTCGTCCTCCAATGCATTGAGGATCCGGCTTACCGTGGAGCGGGCCATTGCGACCCGCTCCCCGATCTCGACCTGGCTGAGCCCCCCGGGGTGAGCTTGCAACACCCGCAAAATCTCGGCCGCCCGAGCAATCACCTGGATGCCGCCACTGCGGGCATCGGTTCCTTCGCCAGCAACCCTCACCGATGAGCTCCTTTCAGCACTTGACGGGCAGGCGCAGCAACGCCTCGGCTTCTTCGACGGACGCGACCGGCAAGTCCATGGCCTCAACCAGACGCGTCGTGCGCGACACCAGGGCCAGATTGCTGGGTGCCAGCTCCCCCTTGCGTACGTACAAGGTGTCCTCTAGACCCACTCGCGCATTTCCGCCCAGGGCAAGGCCCATCGCCGTCAATTCCAGGTTGGCCCGGCCGATCGCGATGACTTGCCAGATCGCCTCAGGTGGAAGCCGGCGCACCATCGTCAGCAGATTATCGGCGGTGGCGGCCATACCTCCGCGCACACCGAGCACGATGCTGAACTGCAATGGCGCGGCCAGCAGCCCTTCCTCCCGCAAGCGCAGGCACGCCTCCAGATGTCCGGTGTCGTAGATTTCCAGTTCCGGTTTGATGTCGAGCTCGCGCATCCGCGCCGCCAGTCGCCGCACGGCATCCGGCGGGTTGCGGAACTCGCCCGCACCGAAACTCATCGAGCACGGGTTGAGCGTGGCCATCCGCGGTCTGAGTTCCACGAGTTTTTCCCGCTCCTCGAACGGCACGGAAAGCCCTACACCGGTTGACAATTGGATCAGGATCGGGCAGCGCTCGCCGATCAGATCCATGGCCCGCCGCGCAATGTTCAGATCTGCTGTTGGCTTTTCGTTTCCGTCACGCAGATGGATGTGTGCCACCGCCGCTCCGGCATGGTAGGCCTGTTCGACCGCGGTTGCGATCTCTTTGGGTGTGGTGGGCAATGCCGGGTTGTCGGCCTTGGTCGCGATGGGCCCGGTGGGGGCCACGGTGATGATGACGCTCATGACCCGGACTCCTGCGGATGAGCGATGGCCACCAGCAGCAGCGCTTCACGGGCGCAACGGTTTTCCAGCGAACGCACCTCACCTTTGGCGAAGTGCACACTGTCGAGCCGGCCCAGGACTGTCTCGGCGCCCTCGGCCGTGACCACCAGCTCGCCGTCTATCACCACATAAACGGTTTCCTCGCGGGTCGCGCTCGTTTCGGCGATCCCGCCCGGCTGGTAGGTGGACAGCCCCACCCAGAAGCGCTCCGTGGGTCCGGCCTCGTGGCCCTGCAGCCGCACCGTGAGCACGTCGCGGTGCAGCGGCGCAACGTATTCCGGCGCCTGCGACGCCCTGGTCACGTTCATGAGCCCGTCTCGATCCGGTAGCTCCCGGTGGGGTCGATGATCGCCACCAGCCGCACGATGCAGCCGTCGCCGCCCACCCAACGCCACGGGAAGGCGGCGAACGTGACGCGCTTGCCGGTGACCTTGTCCAGATCTCCGCCGACATTCTCGAAGCCGTAGATGCCCCTGGACAGGATCGCGCGGTGGCAAGGCTCCCACTCCGGGAAGTCGTCGAGCACCTTACGGCCCGTTTCCTGTTCGTATTCGCTTACCGCCCAAGGCAATAGGCCGCCTTGCGCTTCGGCGGGGCCGTGTGGCGCAATCGCGGTGGCCAGCGGGTGGTCCAACGCCTGGGTGTCGGTGCCGACCGCCTTGACGCCCTTGGCCGCAAACCACTCTCCCGCTTCCTTGTAGAAGCCTGGAGAGTAAGCGTAGTACTCGGTGCTGTCGGCATATTTGTGGTGCCAGCCGGTGTTGACGATGACGATGTCACCGGGACGGATCTCAGGCCCGACGGCGCTGGCCTTTTCCAAATCGTCGGCGGTCACCACTCCCCACTTGCTTTTCGGGATCGACATGACCACCCCGGTGCCGAAGAAGGCGCTGAGCGGGATCTCGTCGAGGAACGGCGTTCCTTCCACCACGTGTGCCGGCGCGTCGATGTGGGTGCCGGAATGCATGACGGTGGTGATCTTTTGGGTCAGCACCCGGCTCTTGGCCATGCCGTGCAGCCGTTCGATCTTGACATCCTCGAAGTACGGCCAAGCCGGCACCCCGTGTCCCCACGGGTGCGACAGGTCAAAGAACTCCAGCTTGGACTCGGCATCACCGAGGGGCCACGTGAAAGTCATGGCTGATTGCTTCCTTTCTTCATTGGGTCTTGGCCGAGTTGCGCACCGATGTGCTGGGCAAGGCGTGCCGCGGTGCGTTCCCGGGCACCCGTGGGCCAGTCGAGGAAACCGTGTCCGGTGCGCGCCCCGAGTTGCCCGTCGGCAACCAACCGGCGCAGCAGCGGGCTGGGATGCGGGTCGCTGTTGATGCTGGGAAGCACTGCTTCATGGATGGCCAGCGTCAGGTCGAGGCCGATGTAGTCGGCGTTCTCCAGCGGACCCAGCGTGGCCAGACGAAGCCCAATAGTGTTGCGTACCACCAAGTCCACCGTCGCAGCGTCGCACACGCCTTCGGCGACCAGCGCCATCGCCTCACGCCACAGCGCATGCTGAAGCCGGTTGCCGATGAATCCGGGGACATCGCATCCGACCAGCACCGGCATCTTGCCCGCCTCTGTCAACAGCGCCGTGACACGCTCCACCGTGTCGGGGCCCGTCCTCGCCGTGGGCACCACCTCGACGACGGGGATCAAGTCGGGCGGATTCCAGAAGTGCGTTCCGATGACCCGGCTGCCGTCGTCAACTCGCTCGGTGACCGCGCCGATCGGCAGGACCGATGTGTTGGACGCTAATACCGCTTGTGGCGCCAAGCCTGCAACCCGCTGGAAGAGTTCTTGTTTGACGGTCAGGTTCTCGACGACCGCCTCGATGACGAGGTCGGCCTGGTATACGGCCGCCGCTAAATCACTTGCAGCACTGACAGATCCGCGCTGTGCACCGGCGACTTCACAGGCTTCAGCCGCTGCGGCGCTGAGGATTTCGGCGTTGATGTCGGTAATGGCCACCTCGAGGCCCGCCGATGCCAGCACGCCGGCGATGCGGCGGCCCATCAAACCGGCGCCGATCACCGCGGCACGAGCAAACTCATGAGACGTCAGCATGCGGTGTACCCCCCATCCAGGTACATCACCTGGCCGGTGTAGAAGCTTGACGCATCGCTGAGCAGGTAGATCAGTGCGCCGACGAAGTCTTCTGGCTCGGCGAAGCGGCGCAACGGGATCCGCGCGAACATCGCCTCCCGGGTGGTGCGCCCCTTCTCGTCGTCGGCATACATCCACTCCGTCAGCTCGGAACGGAAGACCGTGGGAGCCAACGCATTGACCCTGATGCCCGCAGCACCCCATTCTGCCGCCAGGGATTTGGCGAGCAGATCGGTACCCGCTTTGGAGGGGCAGTAGGCGCTGTAGCCGGCCGCGTGGCCGAGCGCACCCCTAACAGAAGAGACCAGCACAACGCTGCCGCCGAGGCCCTGTTCGAGCAGCACCCGCCCGGCGGCCTGGGAGACCAGCCAGGCACCACGCACGTTGGCGTTCATCACCTTGTCGAAGTCCTCGACGGCCATCTCGTTGATGGGCGCGACGTGGTTCATGCCCGAAGCCACCAGAACCCCGTCGAGACGGCCGTGTTGGGCAATAGCCGCATCCACCATGGCCTGCGCGTCGGCCGACGTCTCGGGCCGACGCTCAACCACCACCGCCCTGTCGATGCCGGCGGCGTCGACCAGTTGGGCCAGTCCGGCGGCGTTACCGCCGGCCAACGTCAGCCGGGCACCGGCATCCGCTAATGCCCGGGCGGCAACGCTGCCCAGTGAACCGGTGGCCCCGGTGATCAATATGGACTTGTCTTGCACGCTGAACCGCGTCATGCTCCGACTTGGCGCTTGCTGCGTCATCGTCACCGCCTCTTCCATCTGTTCGCCCATTCCCGTCATACGGGCTACCACACCCGTTATGTGAGAGATCGTACGAGTGCTCCAGCGTGTCAGTCAACAAATAATCCTGTGATGTAGTTCTCTACACCCATATAGCGGGATTATGCGTTCCACTGAGAGCTGCATCCGGCGCCCCAAGTCGAGCGGCTTCATAAAGTCTTCGGTTAGCCGACTCTGCTGCCGGAAATGGGAATACGCTGGTGGTTTCGGCGGTCGATGATGACCGAGTGGGAGTACTGCGATGTCCTACCTGGTGGCGGTCCCAGAAATATTGGCTTCGTCGGCGGGGGATGTGGCGAATCTCTGCGCAGCGCTGAGCGCGGCGAACGCGGCGGCCGCGACACCCACAACAGCGATGCTGGCGGCGGGCGCCGACGAGGTATCGGCGGCCGTCGCGTCCTTGTTTTCCACAGAGGCGCAGGCCTATCAGGCGCTCAGCAACCAGATGGAAGCGTTTCATCAGCAGTTTGTCGCGGCGTTGCACGCCGGCGCGGGTGACTACGCCAGCGCTGAGACCACAAACGTGCTGGAGCTCTTGTCGCAGCAGGCGCTCAATCTCATCAATGCGCCCACCAATCTGCTGCTGGGGCGACCGCTGATCGGCGACGGCGCCAATGGGACCGCGCCGGGCGCAGCCGGACAGGCCGGTGGACTGTTGCTCGGCAACGGCGGGAACGGCGCGCCTGGTGCTGCCGGCAAGGCCGGCGGTGCCGGGGGCGACGCCGGCCTGATCGGCAATGGTGGAGCCGGGGGTGCCGGGGGTAAGGGCGGCACCGGCGCCCTGATGGGTGG
>NZ_UPHT01000035.1 GCF_900566085.1 Mycobacterium attenuatum | reverse complement strand
CCGCCGACCCAGCTCGGCCCGGTGCTCCCGGGACCTCCCCCGCCGCCGTCCCAGATGGCTGCGCCGGCCACGCACCGGGCGGGGCCATCCATCGCCCCGGATGCCGCGAGGTCACGCCCACCCGCAGCCTCGCGCGACACCTCGAACCTGGCGACGAAGGTGATTCGCTCGCTGTGGCCGGAGTCTGGCCGAAACCACCGGCTGGCTGGTGCAGTGACAATCGGCCGGGCGCAGGACAACGACATCGTCGTCCCCGACGTCTTGGCGTCGCGACGCCACGCGTTCCTGGTCCAAACGGGCATTGGCACCGAGATCCGGGACGCCCGCAGCATCAACGGCACGTTCGTCAACGGGGTGCGGGTGGGGTCGGCGGTGCTCAGCGAAGGCGACGTGGTCACCATCGGCAATATCGACCTGGTGTTCTCCGGCGGCACCCTGACCCGTCAGGCCGGCGCCGGGACGCCCGCCGGCGGCCTGGAGGTCAACCGGGTGCAGTTCGAGATCGACGGCAAGCAGCTGCTCGACAACATCTCGCTGGCCGCCCGGCCCGGCACCCTGACCGCCATCATCGGCGGGTCGGGTGCCGGCAAGACCACGCTGGCCCGACTCATCGCCGGCTATACCCGACCCAGCTCCGGCTCGATCACCTTCGAGGGCCACGATATCCACGCCGAATACGCGACCCTGCGCAGCAGGATCGGGATGGTGCCGCAGGACGACGTAGTGCACCGACAGCTGACGGTGAATCAGGCGCTGGGTTATGCTGCCGAGTTGCGCCTGCCACCGGACACCAGCAAAACCGACCGGGCCAAGGTCGTCGCCCAGGTGCTCGAGGAACTCGAGCTGACCGAGCACGGCGACACCCGGGTGGACAAGTTGTCGGGCGGGCAGCGCAAACGCGCCTCGGTGGCGCTGGAACTGCTCACCGGGCCGTCGCTGCTTATTCTCGACGAGCCGACCACCGGCCTGGACCCGGCGCTGGATTCCCAGGTCATGATGATGCTGCGCAAGCTCGCTGACGCGGGTCGCACGATCGTGGTGGTCACCCACTCGGTGTCCTACCTGGACCTGTGCGACCAGTTGCTGTTGCTGGCGCCCGGGGGCAAGACCGCCTACTTCGGCCCGCCCGACCAGGTGGGCTCGGTGATGGGGACCAGCAACTGGGCCCACATCTTCGTCAGGGTGGGCGCCGATCCGGACGAGGCCAAGCGCCGGTTCCTGGCGCAGCGGGGGTCGGAGCCGAAGCTCTCGGAGCGGGCCGAGCCCGGGGACCTGGGCGAGCCGGTGCGCGTCGAAGTGTGGCACCAGTTCTCGACGGTCGCGCGTCGCCAGGTCCGGCTGGTGGTCTCGGATCGGTGGTACACCGTGTTTCTGGCCGCGCTGCCGTTCATGCTGGGGCTGCTCACGTTGACGGTGCCGGGCCACAGCGGTTTCGGCGTGGCCGACCCGAACGGTAAGACGCCCGCCGAGCCGGCGCAGATACTGGTTCTGCTGTGCGTCGGGGCCGTGTTCATGGGCACCGCGCTGACCATCCGCGACCTGGTCGGCGAGCGGCCCATTTTTCACCGTGAGCAAGCTTTCGGCTTGTCGACACAGGCATACCTGCTGGCCAAAATCGCGGTGTTCTCGATGTTCGCCACCGCGCAGGCGGCGATCGTGACCACCATCGCGGTGATCGGCAAGGGCGCTCCTACCCGGGGAGCCGTACTGCTGGGCAATCCGACGCTCGAGCTGTTTGTCGCCGTCGCCGCCACCTGCTTCGCCTCGGCGATCGTCGGCATGGGCATGTCCGCGCTGGCACGCTCCAGCGACCAGATCCTGCCGCTGCTGGTGGTCGCGATCATGGCGCAGCTGGTGTTCTCCAGCGGCATCATTCCGGTCACCAACCGCGTGGTGCTCGACCAGCTGTCCTGGCTGACCCCGGCGCGGTGGGGCTTCGCGGCGTCGGCCTCGACGATCGACCTCAACACGGTGCAACCAAGCCCGTTCAGCCCGAAGGACAGCCACTGGCATCACACCACCGGAGCCTGGCTGCTCGACATGGCGATGCTGGGCCTGTTGTCTACGGTCTACGCCGGCTTCGTGTTGTGGCGCATCAGGCTCAAGCGTTAAGCCCTCAAGCGTCCAGCCGCAACCCGTGGGCCAGCGCGAACGCCAGTGCCTGCGGTACGTCGATGCGCGCACCGGCGAGCGACGCGGTGCGCCACAATGACGGATCGACGGTGGCGCCGCGCAGATCGGCCTGTTCCAGCCGGGTACCCGTGGTCCGGGCACCGCTCAGGTCGGCGCCGCGCAACACGGCCTTGCGCAGGTCGGTCTCCACGAGGCTGGTCTCACGCAGCCGGCACCCGCTCAGGTCGGCACCGCGCAGGTCGTTGCCCCCCAGCACCGCGAGGGTGAAATCGACCTCGTCGAACTTCAGTGGCCGCAGCCGGCAGCTCACGAACACCGAACCCAGCAGGCTGCATTGCCAAAAGATGCTGTGCCACAACGTTGTTCGCTCAAAAGTGCAATTACGGAACGCCGATTCGCGGTGCTGCGACTCGGCCAGGTTGACGCCGCTGAAGTCGCATCCGCTGAACACGACGCGCTCGGTGCACAATCGGCTCAGGTCCTGGTCGCGGAAGTCCTCGCCGGTGAATTCGCGGTCGATCCAGGTCGGCACGCGGTCAGCTCAGGCTCGCCAGCGCGTACTCGCTGACCGCGATGAGCGCGTCGGTGGCAGACCGGCGGCTGCGAGCGTCGATGCTGAGCACCGGGATATGCGGCGGCAGCGTCAGCGCCTGACGCACCTCGGCGGCCGGATACCTTGGCGCACCGTCGAATTCGTTGACCGCAACCAGGAAGGGCAGGTTGCGGTGCTCGAAGAAGTCGACCGCGGCGAAGCTGTCTTCCAGACGACGGCAGTCCACCAGGACGATCGCGCCGATGGCACCGCGCACCAGGTCGTCCCACATGAACCAGAACCGGCGCTGGCCCGGGGTGCCGAACAGGTACAGGACCAGATCCTCGCCCAGGGTGATGCGGCCGAAGTCCATCGCCACCGTAGTGGTCTGCTTCTCCGGGGTTGCGTCGAGCATGTCGACGCCCACCGAGGCATCGGTGACCATCGCTTCGGTGCGCAACGGCATGATCTCCGACACCGCGCCCACGAATGTGGTCTTACCGGCGCCAAATCCGCCCGCGATGACGATCTTCGTGGAGGCATGGGCCGCGGCGTCCCGCGGATGCGCCTCAGAGTGCTTGGAGGCCACGCAGCGTCCTTCCTATGAGTTCGCGGCGCTCATCGCTGGGCGAGCGGTCGGTCAGGGTCCGATGCACCCGAAGGTAATCGGAGCTGACCAGATCACCCACCAAGACGCGCGCGACACCGACCGGCAAATGCAGCCGGGCGGCGATCTCGGCCACCGACGGGCTGTCGAGGCATAACCGGATGATCTTGCCTCGCATGTCGTGCGGCGGCCATCGGTGAGCCGAACCCGCCGGCAGCGCCTGCACCGGCGCTTCCAGTGGCAGGTCGATGTGGGTGCCGGTGCGGCCGGCCGTCAGGGTGTAAGGGCGGACCAGGCTCGCCTCCGCCCGGGCTAGCGGCGGGTCGCGTCTGTCCATTGCGGCTCGGGTTGGGCCCGGCGGGAGGACTGCACGACGCTGCCGACCCGTTCCACCAGGATGGCCATCTCGTAGCCGATCTGCCCGATGTCGCATCCGGCCACCGCCAGGGTGGCCAGATGTGAGCCGTCGCCGACCCGCATCAGCAGCAGAAAGCCGTTTTGCATCTCGACCACCGACTGCAACACCTGGCCGCCCTCGAACAGCTGGGACGCGCCGGTGGCCAGGCTGGCCAGCCCGGACGCCACGGCGGCCAGTTGGTCGGCGCGTTCGCGGGGCAGATATTGGCTGGCGGCCAGCGGCAGTCCGTCGACCGACACCAGTAAGGCATGTGCCACACCGGGCACTTCGCGGGCGAACTTCGACACCAGCCAGTCGAGTTGGCCGTTCGACGCACGAGTGTTCATCGCTGATCGGGTTCCTGACTGGTCGTGCGGGCGTGCGCCCGTCCGGAGTGCACACCGCCGAAATGGCTGCCGATGGAGGCGCGGACCGCGTCGGGATCGCGCATGGCAGCCGGCTGCCGCGGCTGCCGGGCGGCATGCGGTCCGGCGCCGGGCTCGGGTTCGGGATCGGCGGCACCGGGCACCAGCCGGGCGCCGGGGGTGCGCACCGGCAGGCCGTGATCGGTACGCGAATCCACCGGCTTGTCCTGGGCCTCAGCGGCCGCCGACCAGCCGCGGTCCCACACCGACCGCCAATCCAGATCGGGGCTTCGGGCCAGCTCGTGCGGGTCACCCAGCATTTCTGAGAGCATCCGCTGGTAGATCACGTCGTCATCGCTGGGATCGGCCGGCATCGGCGGCGTGGGCGCCGCTTCGGCGGGCCTGGCCCGGGCGGCGGCCACGCGCTGCGTGAAGAACGCCGAGGTGTTGGCCGGGTTGGGCGCCGTCTTGGCCGGTGTGGCCGGGGCAGCCGGGTTGGCCGGGGTGGCCGCCGTCTTGGCCGGGGTCTGACTGGTGTTGTGCCGCGTCTCCCACCAGGGAGTTTTCAGTTCGCGCCGGCCCCGCGACTGCTGCCCGCCCGGCCGGGCGGGAATGTCGGTGATGCCGCTGGAACCCGGGCTGCGGCGCGGCAGCAAGGTCACCGGCGGCACCGGCTTGTCGGCACCGTTCTGGAACGACGGCGCCGCTGCGGGCGGGTCCGCAGCTTCGCCAGTTTCTGGGGCGGGCGGCTTGACTACCAACGTCCGCGGCGCGGGAGTGCCCGGTTGGGCCGCCGGCGATTCGTCCAGCAGCACGGCAACGGGCAGGTAGACCTCGGCGGTGGTGCCGTTACCGCCTTCGCCGGCCGCCGGGCCGCGCAACCCCACCCGGATACCGTGGCGGGCCGCCAGCCGGCCCACCACGAAAAGACCCATGTGGCGCGCGTTGTCCGGGGTCACCTCGCCACCGGCCTGCAGCCGCATGTTCGCGATGCGCCGATCGGAGTCGGTCATGCCCAAGCCGGCGTCGGCGATTCGCAGCAGCACCCCACCCGCGCTGCCACGCACCGCCGACACCCGAACCGTCGTGGTCGGCGGCGAGTAGCTCAGCGCGTTGTCGATCAGCTCGGCCAGCAGGTGGATGACGCCGCCAGCGGCCGCACCGATCACCGTGCAATCGGCCACGCCGCCGACGGCGACGCGGCGATAATCCTCGACTTCCGACACCGCGGCACTGACCACCGTCGACAACGGAACCGACTCACGGCGCTCGCGGGAAATCTCCGCGCCGGCCAGGACCAGCAGGTTGGCGCTGTTGCGGCGCAGCCGCGCGGCCAGGTGATCCAGCCGGAACAGGCTGTCCAGCCGGTCGGGGTCCTCCTCGTTGCGTTCGAGCCGGTCGATCAGCGACAGCTGCTGGTCGACCAGCGATCGGCTGCGCCGCGACATGGTTTCGAACATGTCGTTGACCAGTAGCCGCAGCCGCGCCTCGTCTCCGGCCAGCAGCAGCGCCTGGGTGTGCAGTTCGTCGACCGCATGGGCGAGCTGGCCGATCTCCTCGGTGGTGTAGACCGCCAGGGGTTCTGGCTCCGGCTCGGCGCCGGCTCGCACCCGGGCGATTTCGCCCTCGAGGTCGGTGTGGGCGACTTTGAGCGCGCCGTCGCGCAGTACTCGCAGCGGCCGGACCAACGCTCGTGCCACGAGCAGGACCACGGCCAGTGCGATGACGATGGCGGCCAGCACCAGTACGGCGTCGCGGATGGCGGCGTCGCGCCGCGCGCCGGCCTGGGCCTGGACCGAATTCGTCACCGACGCGGTGGCGTCCTTGATGACCTGTTCGGCAATCCCGTCGGTGACCTTGATCGAACGCAGCAGTTCCGGGTTGTCGACCAGCTCGCTGGCCGGATCGGAGATGATCGCCATCCGGGTCAGCATCTGCTGCTGAAGATCCTTAGCATCCGGCGAGCCGACGCCGAGTACTTCGCTCATCCCGAACAGCGTCGACGGTTCGGTGCCGGCCAGGGTGATCATCGAGGTGCGCAATTGCAGCTCAGGCAGATCGGCGCCGCGGGTCACCAGGATCTCCTGCATCGTCATCTGCCCGCGGGCCCCGACGGCGCGGCTCAGGCCTTGAACCTGGGCACGGATCTGCTCACTGTCGACCCGCACAGAGGCGTTGATCGCATCCTCGGCCGTCAACAGCAGCGGCGCGTAGGTGGTGATCCGCTCCCGCAGACCGATGCTGTTGTCGAGCACCTTGTCCAGCAACGCCTGGCCGCCATTGAGCAGGGTGTTGACCCCGGACCGGACGTCGGGGATCACGTCGGTGTCGGCCAGGCGGGTCTGCAGCTCGTACTTGCGGGCCGCGAAGTTCTTCTTGGCCCCCTCGACGTCGCGTCCCGTGGAACTCGCCAGCAATGCCACGTCCAGTGCCGACATGTACTTGGTGATCGCCGGAATCACGTTGGCCCGCGCGGCAACCAGGCGCAGATTGCCGGAATTGCCCATCGCGGCGTCGACCCGCAACAGCCCGAACACCGTCGCCAACACCAGCGGTACCAGGGCGATCGCCACGACTTTCCAGCCAACCGGCCAGTTGCTCAGCGACCAGGCCGCCGGGCGGCGCTTTCCCGGCCGGCGTGATGTGGGCCGGGGCTCGGCGCCGGGGACAGCGGGCGCGCCGGGGGGGACCGCCGCGACCGGGGTGGTCGGGCGGGCGAACATGGTCACGTTGTCGCGGCCGGGCAACCGGCCGCACCCCTGATTCGTCGCGCTCGCAGAGACCGAAGACTCATCAAACTTCCTGCCTTGTTCCGCCCGCCCCGGCAGCTGGGAGCCAACGCAAACGCCTGGCAATCCGACGAGTATGACAGGCTCACCTGTGAACAAAGCCGAGGCCTCCACAATTGTTACTGAGCAGATAACGTCCGGGGCAACGCACCCGAGCAACGATGGTTGTCCGTAATGCGAAGACTGCGTGGTGGACAGCAATCCGGGATACGAAGCAGCATCGTCTTCTCGATCGAATTGTTTTGTGCTGCAACGTTTTAGAGATCGCTGCTGCCACTGCGCGGTCGGTAGCGCCGGTTGTCGGCCCGGTCGGCTGATGGGATAGTCCTGCGTGAGGGTGGATACCCGGGTGCCGGTTGGGAGGGGGTGCGGATTCATGCGCGGCGGCGAGGGCGCCGGCTCGCGCTCAGCGCGACGGCCTGAAGCGGCGTTGTCGCCTGAGCGCCAACACATGTACACGGTGCTCAGCGAGGTCGACGAGTTGCAGCGCCGGGGCGAAACGGATTTCGAGTCGGCGCTGCGCGACATCAACGCGATCACCGTGGCCTCGGTGCCCGGCGCTCAGTACCTCGGCGTCACCGTCGTCGACACGTCCGGGTCCATCACGACCCTGGCTGCCACGCACCGCTACCCGTCCTTGCTCGACGACGTGCAGCGCGAATTCCGGGAAGGGCCGTGCCTGTCGGCAGCCTGGGAGCAGCACACCATCCGCATCGACGATCTGGCGACCGAGGGGCGCTGGCCGCGCTATCGCATCGCCGCGCTGGAGCGCACTCCGGTGCGCTCGATCATGTCGTTCCGGCTGTTCGGCGGCAACAACGCACTGGCCGCCCTGAACTTCTACGCGGAGCCCGCCCGGGCCTTCGACGACGAATCGATCGAGCTGGGACTGGTTTTCGCCGCTCACACCACCGTGGTCTGGAACCTGATCCGCCGCCAGCAGCAATTTCGCAGCGCGTTGGCCAGCCGCGATCTGATCGGGCAGGCCAAGGGCATCCTGATGGAACGGTTCGACATCAACGGGGTGGCCGCTTTCGAACTGCTGCGCCGGCTGTCCCAGGAATCCAACACCAAGATCGTCGAGATCGCCGAGAAGCTGATCGAGCTCAACCACCGCTAGCGCGACGAACCGGGCCGCCAAGCGCGGCCGCCGGTCTCAAGTTCGCAGGCTGGCGTGGGGTGGGCGGCCGTAGGCCTGCCGGTAGTAGATGGCGAACCTGCCGATGTGGGTAAAACCCCATCGATTGGCGACCTGCTTGACCGTGGCGGTCGCCGGGGAGGAACTCATCAGCTCCCGATGAGCCCGTTCCAGCCGGACCCGGCGAAGGTACTGCATCGGAGTGCAGTCCAGACGCTGGCGGAACATGTATTGCAGGGCGCGCGGGGTCACGTAGACATGGGCGGCGATGTCGGTCAAGGCGACGTCTTTGTGGGCGTTTTCCTCGATGAAGGCGATGGCCCGGCGCAGCAAGACCGGCTGGGCCGAGTCGCGCCGGTCGGTCGCGGTGGGGTCGAGCAACGCGGTGCGGGGAAACGCATTGAGGGCGGCGACGGCCAGGTGCGCTGCCGCGGTCTCGATGACCAGTGGCGACGAGCAAGCGCCCGGGTCGGCGAGAACGTGGTCGCGCAGATAGTCGACAAAGGCGCTAAGCCTGTTGCCAGCCGCAGCCGTGACCGGTCGATGGCCGGTCAGGCGGACCGGCTCGTCGGCCCCGTCCGGGGCGCTGGCCGCCACGCGATCCAGCAAGGCGGGATCGAACCCGGTCAGCTGGTAGCGGGCCTGACGGATCCGCCCCGAATGGGGCAGCTCCGGCGGGCCGATCAGGGCGAGCTCACCGGGACCGAACACGTGCTGCGGTTCGCCGATGAAGTTCTCTTCGATCCGGCCGCTACGGACCCAGCAGAGCAAGACCTTCCCCAACGGGTTCGCGTCGTAGCTCATGTCGTAACTGAACGCCAGCTCGTCCAAGCTCACCGCGCCCAGGCAACGCCGCCGGATACGGGCCCGGCAGTGCCCGCCGTCGCCGTTGATACGCATCCTGGTGTAGGCCCGGGCGAGAAAATGCTCAGTCTCAGCGACATCGCTGCTGTCGAAATCGAGATCGTGTGTCGCACGGCGCGCCCGTTGACGAAACGACGGCTTGGCCCGGGCCGCCGGTCCCGCCGAAATCGAGATCTCGCACCGCACTTCTTCGCCCCTTCGCCGCGGCGGTCAAGTCACCGTTACGGCCACGCTCACGCGGCCCGGGCCCCCTGCATCCGATATGGCGCGGCTGCTGATACTGCCTACTACTCAACCGTACCGGCGGTTGGTCGCCTGTGGCTGGCGGCGATCGCGCCGCTTATCGGCTTATCGGCTTATCGGCTAATCGGCTAATCGGCGGGAAGTGGATCCAGCCGCCGCAAGGTGGGCTCCTGCGCTGAGAGGATGGCGTGGTGTTCAGGCTGATGTTTGTTTCCCCCCGTATTGCGCCGAATACGGGAAACGCCATCCGCACCGCCGCCGCAACCGGCTGCGAACTGCACCTGGTGGAGCCGCTGGGCTTTGACCTGTCCGAGCCCAAGCTTCGCCGCGCCGGGCTCGACTACCACGATCTGGCGTCGGTCACCGTCCATGCATCGCTGTCGGCGGCGTGGGACGCGGTGCTGCCAGCGCGGGTGTTCGCCTTCACGGCCCAGGCCACGACGCCGTTTTCCGCCGTCCGCTACCGCGCCGGGGATGTGCTGATGTTCGGGCCGGAGCCCACCGGGCTGGACGAAGCGGCCCTGGCCGACTCACACATCACCGAGCAGGTGCGCATCCCCATGCTGGCGGGCCGGCGTTCGCTGAACCTGTCCAACGCCGCGGCAGTGGCCGTGTACGAGGCGTGGCGGCAGCATAGCTATTGCGGAGCCCGCTGACGCCGCTTCCTGTGAGTCAGGCGCCCGTCGCCTGCGAATCGACTGTGATCTCACGACAAACCCCGTCCCGGCCGGCCGGGACGGCAATACGGTCAACTAGGGCGGATTTCGCAGTGGTGGCCCGAAAGGACAGCGATGTCTTACGTGGTGGCGATCCCCGATGCGGTCGGTGCGGCAGCGGCGAAAGTGGCCGGCTTCGGCGCGGCGCTCAGTAACGCGAATTCCTCGGCGGCACTTGGCACCACCGGATTGCTGGCCGCCGGTGGCGATGAGATCTCGGCGGCCATCGCGTCGCTGTTTTCCGCACACGGGCTGGCCTACCAACAGGTCGCCGCACAGATGACGGCGTTTCACGGTCGATTCGTGCGGGCATTGACCGCCGGTGCGGGCGCCTACGCCCATGCCGAGGCGGCCAACGCCTCCCCGCTGCAGACCCTGGAGCAAGACGCACTGCAGGTCATCAATGCGCCCACTCAAGCCTTGCTCGGACGGCCGTTGATTGGCGACGGCGCAGCCGGTACCGCAGCCAACCCCAACGGAGGAGAGGGCGGCCTGCTCTTCGGCAACGGCGGCGCCGGTTACAACGCCAGCGCCACCGCCGGAACGGCCGGCGGCAACGGCGGCAGTGCGGGATTGATCGGCAATGGTGGCATCGGCGGGGCCGGCGGCGCGGGTGCGGCCGGCGGAGTCGGCGGTCACGGCGGCTGGTTGTGCGGCAGTGGTGGCGACGGCGGCGCCGGCGGGAATGCGGTGGTCGCCGGCGGCAGCGGCGGCAATGGGGGGGCGGGCGGCGCCGCCGGGCTGTGG
>NZ_UPHT01000071.1 GCF_900566085.1 Mycobacterium attenuatum | reverse complement strand
CGCGCCGGCGCTGGCTGGGGCTCCGATCATCGACATGTCGGGAACCGGCAAGGGCTCGCCAACTAGTCCGGCACCGGCCGGTGGGCCCGCGCCCGGTCAGCCCGTTGCGCCGGGTCCTTCGGGTGCTGGGGCGAGCTGAGTTACGGCTCTGACAGTCAACTCTGCGGGTTCGTGCCCACCCGCCGGGCACCACCAGCGAACGCAGTAGCTGACGCTGCTGGCCCGTATCTCGCCGGCCGTCTTGGCCCAGGCCGGACGCTGGGCAGTGAGTGCACCGTCAAGCGTGGAAGTTCCAGCACACCTACGCAATTCGATACAACCCAGCTTCCTCTGGCCACGTCGAGCAGACCCGGCGACATGCTTGCCCGCCACGGAGCCAACCCGTTCTAGCCCGGGATCACCGCAGGTAGCCGCTGCAACCAGCAAAATTACGGTTCATAATTTGTGTTAATGACCTGAACATGAAAATGAATTGGCGAGGTGTTGTCCGCATAGCACGGCGTTGGATTTAATGAAACCTCGTTTCGAGCGAACGACGCGCAGCGCAATGGCTGCGTGACCGGGCGACACAATGCGAATAAGCCGAAGGATAAGCGTTGACGCAACGAATGTTTCGTGCCGGGTTGACGACCCCCGATCCGGCTGCGCACACCCCGGCTATTGGCCGGAGTACCGCGCATCTCGCCGCGACACCAATGATTGTGTTGGCGCCGTCCGCAGCGGACGCTCCGGTAGTGCCGCATAGCGCTGTGAGACTCACCGGTTGCCTCGATGTACCAAATCTGCGCGCAAGTGGCCCACAATGACGGCGCCGATATGGATGGCCGCGCCGCCGGAGGTGCATTCGGCACTACTTAGCGCGGGACCTGGATCGGACTCGTTGCTGGCCGGGGCACAAGCCTGGACATCATTGAGCTCCGAGTACGCGTCGGTGGCCGCAGAACTGACCGTCATACTGGCCGGGGTCCAAGCCGGCACCTGGGACGGTCCCAGCGCAGAGTTCTGCGTGGCGGCCTACGCCCCCTATCTGACGTGGTTGGCAGCCGCCAGCGCCGCCAGCGCGGAAACCGCTGCGGCCCAGCAGAATCTGGCAACAGCCTACGTCTGCGCGGTGGCGGCGATGCCGACGTTGAGCGAGTTGGCGGCCAACCATGCCACCCACGCGGTGCTGGTCGCCACCAACTTCTTCGGTATCAATACCATCCCCATCGCACTCACCGAAGCCGACTACGTACGGATGTGGATCCAAGCCGCCACCACCATGGGTGTGTACGACGCGGTTGCTACTGCGACGCTGGCCGCCACCCCACACACCGCCCCGGCACCGATCATCATCAAACCGGGCGCCAACACCGAGATGGCCGCCAGTATCGCCCAGGCCCTCACCGAGACGCCCATCGAAGAACTATTGATTGAGTTACTCACCTTGATTGTGGCCGAGTATCTCAATGTCCTGGAAATGGTTATCGGCCTCCTGATGCTGCCCACGATCGGACTTAGGATCCCGCTCGAGGCCCTTGTGGACTTCTTGACCCTGCACTTTGCCGCCGGATTTTTCATGCTGTGGTATTACGGTTTTCTCTGGTATCACTTCGTCGTGGTGCCGGCGTGGCAATTCGTGACCGATCCTTTGTTGGTTATCGATGCGGTGATCGAATGGATCCTTGGGGGTGGTGGCGCGGGTTTTGGCGCGGTTGGGGCCATGACCAGTCCCTTGGCGGACGCAGTGGCGTTGTCGGCCACCGGTGCAACGGCGGCTTCTGCAGGCGCGAACCTGGGCGGGGTGGCGGCTACGCCCGTGGCCGACGTCGCCGTTGGTGCGCTATCACCGTTGGCGGGTGCGTCAGCGGTTCAGCCGCAAGCAGTCTTCGCTTCGGCGGCGGCGCCCGCGGTACCGGCGTCGGTGGTAGCTGCCGATCAAGGCGCTGGGGTGCTGGGGTTTGCCGGGACTACGTCCGGCGCGGCGGCCGTACCCGCCGGCGGATTGACCACGGTCGGCAGCGGTGAGCTTGACGCCGGTGCAGGGGTACCGATGCTGCCGACCAATTGGCAGCCCAGTCTGGTCGGCGGGTGATCCAGCTGACAAGCTCGCGAAGCGCCCGGCGAGATGCGTTCTGTCACTGCGGAATCGACCGGGGACCATTGGGTAGCCGTTGGCTGAAATTACACACCGTCGGCTCCCAGTCGCCTTCATCGCAACCGTCACAGCTGTCTCCTGTGTTAGGACAATTTGCTTAGTGCCCTGGCTCGGGGTTGTTAGAGTGCAGATTCGTGTCACGTGAGGAACCCCGTTACCGCTACAGGTCGGAACGGCAGCATCACATCGGGGATGCCCTAGAGGCGCTTGCGGTTCGAGGATTTATTAGCGAGTGGCGTCTGGTGTTCGCGCACCCGTCCGGTCGCAAGCAAGGTGAGATCGATCGCGGTGCCAGCCCTCTGGCCTGGTGGTACATCACCGACGGTACACGGCAGCGACACCAGACACGCGAGGTCGAGCAATCCATCGGTAGGCGCTGCCGCCAAAACGGCATCGACTGGTCGCCGGTTCCGCCGCCAGGCGGCATCGCTGCTGCGCAACCGGTCAGAGGGCTGTTGGCGAAAAGGGCGTCACAAGGGCACGATGTCCTGGCCTACACCGCCATTGTCGAGCATCTGCGCGGGGCGGGCATCGACGTGCCGCCGGTAGGCGGATACCCCGTCGAATTAACCTGCTGTGCCTGTGTTGGCGCCCGGAAGCGGTACCCGCTAAAGCGTTGAGCGCAAATGCTTTAGCGCGAAGAGGCCGTGCGGGTGGGGACCAGAACCCACCGGCGAACGCGCCCACTGGTGGTGGCATCAACCCTTCTCTCCCCAACCGCCACCAACACCCAACTAACCTGGCCAGTCGCCGCCGGCGCAGGATCCCGACCCAAATACGTTCCTGCGTGGGCTTTGTCGAGTCAGATCAAGGGCACGTGACGGTGATCGCGCCCGGGCCGACGGACGTCAGCGCCGCTTACGCAGCCACCGCAACGCTGATTGTGCGGCGTGGTACCCGCACAGTCCATGGATGCCGGCACCCGGCGGCGCGGACTGCGAGCAGAGGTAAACACCAGGCACCCCAATCACATACGGGTTGACGGCGATCCGCGGCCGGAAGATGACCTGGAGCCCGTCGTTGGCGCCGCCGATGATGTCGCCGCCGATGAAATTCCGGTTGTAGGCCTGCAATTCGGCGGTGGACTTGCTGACGGTGGCGATGATGCGGTCGCGAAAACCGGGAGCGAACCGCTCGATCTGGTCCACGACGGCCGCGGTAGCGTCGCCGGTGTAGCCAAACGGCACGTGCGCATAGGCCCAGACCGGGTTGATGCTGCCCGCCGAGCGCGACGGGTCGGCCAGGTACTGCTGTCCCACCAGAACAAACGGCCGCCGCACCATTTCGCCTTGTGCGCGTTGACGTTCCGTGTCCGCGATCTCGGCGAAGGTGCCGCCCAGGTGGACAGTGCCGGCGCGCGCACAATCAGGGTTCGTCCATGGAATATCACCCTCGATGGCGAAGTCGACCTTGAACGCCGACGACCCCTCGCGATATCGCCGATAGGATGACTTGATCCGGGCCGGCATCACATCGCCGTACAGTGCCAGGACGGCTGCGGGACTCAGGTCGAGCATGACGATGTCGGCATCCGGGATGTCGCTGCGGCTGCTGACAGTCACGCCGGTGGTGATGTCGCCGCCGAGGGCTTGCAGAGCCGCGCCCAGTGCCCGCGTGATCGAACCCGATCCGCCCTGGGCAACGGGCCAGCCGTACCGGTGGCCGCTGGCCAGGATCATCAGACCGAGCGATGCCGTCAACGGCCGGTCCAGACGCGTATAGACGTGCGCGGCCGCCCCGCCGAACAGCGCCCGTGCCTGCTCGGTACGAAACCAGCGCGCCATCACGGTGGCCGGCAGCGCCGCACGCGGACCAAAGGCGGCAAGACGCAGCGGGTGTCGGGGCACGTTGATCACGGGCCGGAGCAAATCGCCTGCCAAATCATCGAATCCGCCCGACAGGTCTCCTACTGCGCGTCGCCACCGGCTGGCGTCCGGGCCCATGCGCGCCACGGTCTTGTCGATCGACTGGAACAGCACGCCCGCGCTACCGTCGTCGAGCGGATGCGCACAATCGATCTGCGGCCACTTCCAGGTCAGCCCGTAGTGCTGCAGGTCGATCTCCTGCCAGAACGGCGAACCGACACCGAGCGGGTGAAACGCCGAGCAGTGGTCGTGGATGAGTCCGGGCACCGTCAGCTCACCCGAACGCGCTCCCCCGCCGATGGTGTCGCCGGCCTCGAGCACCTGCACGTCGAGACCCTGTCGAGCGAGATGGATCGCTGCGGCCAGGCCGTTGGGTCCGGCACCGACGACGATCGCGTTGGTCATCGCACCGGGCGTTGAGTCGTCACCTCGACGAGCTTAACTGTCAGCCGGGCCGGGCCGGCTAGACGACCCGTCGGCCTACCGGCCGCCGCCACCGGTTGCCGATGCCGGCTTGGTCACCCGTTGGGTCTCCTCGTTTTCCATGCGTCAGCGTTCGATTCGTGCGGCACCCATCGCATGAAGCGCTTCAGATACTGTTCATACTCACCGATGTCGCACGGCCACTCCAACGCGTCAAACAACGGGAGTCCGACTCGGCCTCGGCCCAGTCCCGCGCCGTCACCAAGGACCGCTCCAGCCGCTGCGCAAGCCTCGGTTCCTTGTCGAGAGTCTCGTGCAATGTGTCGATGATGGCGTCGGAATCGCTCATGTGGCTGCTGCCTGAGTGAATCGGCGGCCCTCATATCTGAGGTGGGTCTCCGCACAGGTACCCGACGCGGATCGGGCCAACACCGTTTCAGGACCATTCATGACCATTCAGCGCCGAACAAGCGATGACACGCGGCGGTGGGGCTGAACCCCCAGTGGACCGGCACACACCGCGCGCTGTTCGGCGTCTCGGACACCCCCGGGGGGCTCAGCGCCCGGCTGCAGTACAGGCCGGCCGCGGTGCAGGCCGGCACGCACGGCATGGTCGGCGTTTATCTGCGCGGTTGGCGGGTAGAGAAGCGTGTGGACGCCGGGCTACCCGCGGGCCACGGGAGGACCGGCGGCCGAGCAACCTTCCTGAGATACGGAGCACCACCCGCCATGGCGATCGACCTCATCGGCAACAGCGAGGCAAGCAAGCCACGAACTCGGATGGTCACCGGAGCCAGCGCCGGGCATCGGCCGGACGACAACGTCAGCCTGCTCCTACCCGAGATACCGAACCCAGGCCGGCCACGCCTCGCGCGGCGGGTCATCGCGGTCATCGGGCTGACCGCGATGACC
>NZ_UPHT01000106.1 GCF_900566085.1 Mycobacterium attenuatum | reverse complement strand
GGCAACGGCGGCGCCGGCGGTAACGGCGGCGGCGCAACCATAACCGGCGGCACCGGCGGCCACGGCGGCAACGGCGGAACAGCCGGACTCATCGGCAACGGAGGCAACGGCGGCACCGGCGGAACCGCGGTCCAAGGTCCCAATGCTCCCAACATCGGCGGCAACGGCGGCAACGGCGGCAACGGCGGACTATTGATTGGCAACGGCGGCGCCGGCGGGAACGGCGGAGCCGGGCCCATAGCCGGCGGTATCGGCGGAGTCGGCGGCAACGGGGGCTCGGCCGGACTCATCGGCAACGGCGGAATCGGTGGAACCGGCGGAGCCGGCCCAGACGGCGGAGTCGGCGGAAACGGCGGCGAAGGCGGCGTACTCATCGGCAACGGCGGAAACGGTGGTATGGGCGGAGCGGCCGGCGGTGGCGGGGGTGGCACCGGTGGCAACGGCGGAGCAGCCGGACTCATCGGAAACGGCGGCAACGGCGGCGCCGGCGGAGTCGGCGGTGGCAGTGGCGGAGTCGGCGGCAACGGAGGCCAAGGCGGAATATTGATCGGCAACGGCGGCAACGGCGGTGCGGGCGGAAACTCGGGCGGCAGTACCGGCGACGCCGGTAGCGGCGGTAACGGGGGAGCCGCCGGACTCTTCGGCGACGGCGGCAACGGCGGAGCAGGCGGAACCGGCAACCAGGCATCCGGTAACGGCGGTAACGGCGGTAAGGGTGGGGTGTTGTTTGGCAACGGCGGAAATGGCGGAGCAGGCGGAAACGGCGGAACCGGCGGGCTTAGCGGCAACGGTGGTAACGGTGGCCAAGCCGGAGCTTTTGGAAACGGCGGCAACGGCGGAACCGGCGGAGCCCGCGGCAATAATGGCGTTGCCGGTGTTGGTGGCAATGGTGGTGCCGCGGGATGGTTCGGCGACGGTGGTGCCGGTGGAGCCGGCGGACAGGGCGGCGGGTGGGGCGGTACGGGAGGTATTGGCGGGCTACTGTACGGCAACTCGGGATCAGAGGGGTTGACTTTCCCGGTCTCGGAAAACCGTGAAGTGGACGTTCGACCTGTGATAGCGCGGGTGTGACGCGCGGGAGCGGTGTGGTTACCGGGCCGCATTGCTGTCCCTTTACGGCCGCAGCGTGGCCAGCCTCGCAATTAACGTGCCCCAAGACTTTTCGTCGCGGCACAGGGGTCGGCCCGCTAAGCACTGACGCATGCAGGCACCGCAGACCGGCGGGAAGGTCAGAACGCGAATGCGCCGGTGACGCCGGTACAGGCACGTGTTCGGCTCCCTTACGCTCGGAGGCGAGCCCCCGAAAAGGAAGCACTGCCACCGCCACGGCTACCGTGACGAGGTAGCGCAACGCGCGCGCAGCCATGGCGGCGCGGATCGTGTCAGCTTGGATTTCGGCCGTCAAAAGCCAACGTTCGCAAGGCAATGCGTGAGCAACATCCATTCCCGCCCCATACCAGCACCGATCTGCACCAACACCTCATCCGACTAGACAACCCCAGCGCTGCCGCATCACCCCGACGACGAATTAACGGGCAAGACCACTTAAGAGCAAAGCCCTGCTGGTGGAAGACATAGTGCGCATTGTGCGCCAGCCTGGGCCGCCGTGGCGGGCGTGGGAGGATGCCTGAAGCGGGCCGCCGTTGTCGTCAAAGCAGGCGGACAACGCTGATGCGGTAGAGAGGTCGTAATGTCAAGCAATAGAACGATTTTCAACCATGTCGGATTGTGCGTCAGCGATCGCCAGCGGTCGCGCCGATTCTATGAGGGCCTGCTCGAGTTCGAGTTCTGGTGGGAACTGGACGCGCCCGACGAGGGCACCGATCAGCTGCTGCAGCTGTCAGCGCCGATCGGGCTGCACGCGACGTATCTGGTGCGGGACGGATTGGTGCTGGAACTCCTGGACTACGTCGGGCGCGCGGTTCACCCCGGAGCCCCGCGGGTCATGGACCAGGTGGGGCTTACCCATATCTCGTTTGCGGTAGCCGATCTGGCCGGCGTGGTGGCGCGCGTCGAGAGCTGCGGCGGATCGGTGGTCGACGGATCGGTGTCGCAGCAAGCGGCGATGATCCGCGATCCGGATGGCCAGCTGCTCGAACTGCTATCGGATCGGTGGCTGGCGGCATTGCCGCCGCGTCCGCGGTAGGGAATTCCTGGGTGCAGCGGCGCCCCGGCCGGGCGCGTAGGGTTGCGCCTCGTGGCATCTTCGATCAGACGGGTTGCGCTGAGCACCGGCGGCGGCGACGCGCCCGGACTCAACGCCGTCATCCATGCCGCCACCCTGGCGGCACGAAACCGCGGCTGGGATGTGGTAGGCATCCGCGACGGTCTCAACGGCTTGTTGTTGCCTGACGCCTATCCCGACGGTGGGCTGATCGAGCTCACTCGGGACCGGGTGCGCGGCATCATCCACCAGGGCGGCACCATCATCGGCACCACCAACCGAGGCAACCCGACCGCCTATCCGGTGCGCCAGAGCGACGGCAGCTGGATCGAAGTGGACCGCACCGTGGAGCTGCTGGGCCGCTTCGAGGAGCGCGGAATCGATGCCCTGATCCTGGTCGGCGGCGACGGATCGATGGCGATCGGCCAGCACCTGCACAAGGCCGGGCTGCGCTTGGTCGGGGTGCCCAAGACGATCGACAACGACCTGGACAAGACCACCTCGACATTCGGCTTCGACAGTGCTGTCGACTTCGCCTCGGAGTGCATCGACCGGCTGTTCACCACCGCTACCTCGCACGGCCGGATCATCGTGGTGGAGGTGATGGGCCGATATGCCGGATGGATCGCACTCAATGCCGGCATGGCCTCGGGGGTGCACGCCATCCTGATCCCCGAGATCCCGTTCAGTCTCGAACCGGTGGCGGCGGTGATCACCGACCGGGAACGGCATGGCGCGAACTTCTCCATCGTCTGCGTCGCCGAAGGCGCCCGGCCGGTCGGCGGCGAGGTATCGATCGTCGGCAAGGCGGTGGGGCAGGCCGAACGCCTCGGCGGTATTGGCGCCAAAGTCGCCGCGGAGCTCGAGCGGATGACCGGGCGAGAAGCACGCACGGTGGTGCTCGGCCACCTGCTGCGGGGCGGTTCGCCGACCTCGTTCGACCGGTTGCTGGGCCTGCGGTTCGGCGCCGCGGCGGTGCGGGCACTCGACGAGGGCCACAGCGGGGTCATGGTGGCGCTCAACCCCCCGACCGTGGACTACGTACCGCTCGTCGAGGCCACCCACCGGCAGAAGACCGTCCCGCTCGACTGTGACTCGATCCTGACCGCGCGTGACATGGGAATCAACTTCGGCGACGAAATGCCCAGCCACAGCACGATCGACTGATACCTCCGCCGAGGTCGACGTCATAGCCTCTTGCACTGTCGATTTCGGCGTGAGCCGATGCAGGCGAATTCAGTGCCGCGACGCCACCTGCTGCTCGAGCTCGAGGATCTGACGCGTCGTCTTCACCACCACGTCAGGGTTGAGGCTGATCGAGTCGATACCGAGGCGGACCAGGAACTCGGCCATGTCAGGGTAATCCGAGGGCGCTTGCCCGCACAGCCCGGAGTGAATTCCGTTGCGGCGGCAGCCTTGCACGGCCAGGCGAATCATCTCCTTGACACCCTCGTCGCGCTCGTCGTAGTCGAAGGCCACGATCTCGCTGTCGCGATCCACGCCGAGCGTGAGTTGAGTCAAATCATTGGAGCCGATGGAAAATCCGTCGAAGCGCTTGGCGAACTCGTCGAGAAGGATGACGTTGTTCGGGATTTCGCACATTGCATACACCTGCAGCCCGTTGTGACCACGCTGCAGGCCGTGTTCGGCCATCGTCGCCAGCACCAGGTCCGCCTCGGCGACCCGGCGCACGAACGGCAGCATGATGACGACATTGGCCAGGCCCATCTCGTCGCGGACCCGTTGCATCGCACGGCATTCCAGCGCAAAGCCCTCGGCATAGGCCGGGTGCGCATATCGTGACGCGCCGCGGAAGCCGATCATCGGGTTGCTCTCGACCGGCTCGAAGCCGCTGCCGCCGATCAGGCTGGCGTATTCGTTGGTCTTGAAATCCGACATCCGCACCACCACGGGCTTGGGCCAGAAGGCCGCGGCGATGGTGCCGATTCCCTCCGACAGCCGCTGGACGAAGAACTCGCTGCCGTCGGCATAGCCGCGGGTGAGCCGCTCGATCGTGTGCCGCGCATCGGGGTCGTCGACCTTGTCCGGATGCAGCAGCGCCAGCGGGTGCACCTTGATGTATTCGCTGACGATGAACTCCATCCGGGCAAGTCCCACACCGTCATTCGGCAAGAAGGACGTCTTGAACGCCAGATCGGGGTTGCCGAGATTGACCATGATCTGGGTTTGCGGCCGCGCCAGGTCGGCGACCTCGGTGCGGTCGACGTGGAAGCCCAACTCGCCGCGGTAAACCCGCCCGGTGTCGCCTTCCACACACGACACGGTGACAACCTGGCCGTCAGGCACCCTGCTGGTGGCATCGCCCGCGCCGACCACGGCCGGGATACCGAGCTCGCGCGCGATGATGGCCGCGTGGCAGGTTCGTCCGCCGCGGTTGGTGACGACGGCGGCGGCCGTCTTCATCACCGGCTCCCAGTCCGGCGTGGTGGTGTCGGCGACCAGCACCTGACCGGGCCGGAAGTCCGACAGCTGCTCGAGGTTGTCGATCCGTTTCGCCACGCCGCTGGCAACCTTCTCGCCGACCGAGCGGCCCTCGGTGAGAACCTCGCGCTTCATGTCGGAACCTTCCAGCACATAGGTTTCCACCGTCGTCAGGCTGCGCCGCGATGCGGCGGTCTCGGGACGGGCCTGCACGATGTAGAGCTTGCCGTCGAGCCCGTCTTTGGCCCATTCGATGTCCATCGGCCGCCCGTAATGCTGCTCGATGGTGCATGCGTAGCCGGCCAGCTCCAGAACGTCCTGGTCGGTGATGCAGAATCGGGCACGGTCGGCCTTCGGGGTGGGAATGTTGCGGGTGGTGTGTTTGGTGCCGCCCTCGACGAAGACCATCTTGACCGCCTTGTCGCCGACCAGGCGGCGTAGCACGGCTCGGTGACCGGCCCGGTACGTCGGCTTGTGGACGTAGAACTCGTCGGGGTCGACGGCACCCTGGACCACGTTCTCGCCCAGGCCGTAGGCGCCGGTGATGAAAACGACGTCGTTGAACCCGGATTCGGTGTCGATGGTGAACATCACCCCCGAGGAGGCCAGATCGGAGCGCACCATCTTCATCACGCCGATCGACAGCGACACCTTGAACTGGTCGAAGCCCTGGTCGATGCGATAGTGGATGGCCCGGTCGGTGAACAGGCTGGCGAAACAGCGGCGGCATGCGTCGAGCAGACTCTCCGACCCGGTGATGTTGAGGAAGGTTTCCTGCTGGCCGGCGAAGCTGGCCGTCGGCAGATCTTCGGCGGTCGCCGAGCTGCGCACCGCGAGGCTGACCTCCTCGCCGTATTCCTCCTGCAGCGTGCGATAGGCGGCGACGATCTCAGCCGCGAGGTCGTCGGGAAGCCCGGCGCCGTAAACGATTTCACGTGCCCGCTTGCCCTTGCGCGCCAACGCGGTCACGTCGTCGGGGTCGAGGTCGTCGAGCTCGGCGTGTAGCGCGTCCCAGGCGCCGGCGCTGTCCAGCATGTGTTTGTAGGCCTGCGCGGTGATGGCGAACCCGTGCGGCACGCGGATGCCCTGCTCGGACAGCTTCTGGTACATCTCGCCGAGCGAGGCATTCTTACCGCCGACCAGCGGCACGTCCTCGATGCCGAATTCTTCGAAGTAGCGAATGTAGGTGAACGTGCTCATGATGACTTCCTCCGTGTGTTCAGTAGGGTTCGTACAGTCCGTAATTGGCTTTTCGCAGTGCCCAGACGTAGTCGGCGCGCTCGCGGGAATCGGAGTCCTCGGCGCTCGAGGCCGCCAGCAGCCCGCGTACCTCATCGAGGGTCGCAAAGCCCTTGCGGCTCATCCAGTCCGAAAGTCCCCGCAACAGCACACCCGCGTACTCGGGACCGTGGCGCAGCAACGCCGATGCCGACTGCACCACGTCTGCTCCGGCGAGCAGGTACTTGGCCACATCCGCGGCGTGCTCGACCCCGGTGCTGGCGGCCAGCGAGGCGCGTATCCGCCCGCGCAACAACGCGATCCAGGTCAGCGGTAATCGGGTGTCCGTCGGCGTCGACAGCGTGATCGTGCGCACGGTGCTCAGCGTTTCGGGGTCGATGTCGGGTTGCAGAAACCGGTTGAACAACACCAACCCGTTGGCACCTGCGGCGTCGAGGCGGTGCACCATGTCGGCGGTCGCGCTGAAATAGGGGCTGAGCTTGACCGCCACCGGGACGGTGGTCGCGCTTTTGACTGCGGCCAGCACGTCGAGATGGCGCCGCTCCACGGCGCTGCAGTCGACACCGGTATCGCCGGGAAGGTAGTAGATGTTCACCTCGATCGCTGCCGCGCCGGCGTCGTGCATCCGCCCGGCGTAGCGTGCCCAGCTGCCGGGGGTCGACGCGTTCAAGCTGGCGATGACCGGGATGTCGACGGCGGCCGCAGCGCGCTCGACCAGACGCAGATACCGCTGGGCGCCGCCGCTCTCGCCGCTGTCCGGGGGAAAATAGGTCAGCGACTCGGCGAAGCTTTCGCTGCCCTGGCTGGCCATCCGCTGGTTGTGCGCAGCTTCACGACGCAGCTGTTCTTCGAACAGCGAGTGCAGTACCACCGCCCCCACGCCGGCGTCGGCGAGCCGCTGGACACCGTCGACGGTGTGGCTCAGTGGGGAGGCCGAGGCCAGCAGTGGGTTGCGCAGGTTCAGCCCGAGGTAGCGGGTAGACAGGTCCATCAGCGCTCCCGTCGCGCGTCGGAGGGAAATCGGTGTGGCGCTTGGCAAGCCATGTCCTCGTAGACCTCCCAGCGTTGGTCGATGGACTCCTGGGCAAGCGCGAGCAGCCGTTCGGCCTCCTCGGGATCGGAGTTGGCCAGGCTGCGATAGCGCAGCTCACGATTGCGAAAGTCGGCTAGCGACACCCGAGGGCGGTGGGAATCCAGCAGAAACGGCGCTCTGCCGCTCGCGCGTAACACGGGGTTGTAGCGGATCAACGGCCAGTGCCCGCTGGCGACCGCGCGGTATTGCTGCTCTAGGCCATACCGCAGCTCGAAGCCGTGGGCGATGCAGTGGCTATAGGCGATCACCAGCGACGGCCCGTCGTAGGCCTCGGCTTCCCGCAACGCCAGCAACGTCTGCTGCGGATCAGCGCCCATCGCGACGCGCGCCACGTAGACATTGCCGTACGAAATAGCTTGCAATGCAAGGTCTTTGCGCGGTACGGTCTTGCCGCCCGCGGCAAACTTGGCCACCGCTCCCAGGGGTGTGCTCTTCGACATCTGCCCGCCGGTGTTGGAATACACCTCGGTGTCGAGCACCAGCACATTCACGTTGTGCCCGCTGGCCAGAACGTGGTCGAGCCCGCCGGCGCCGATGTCGTAGGCCCAGCCGTCGCCGCCGACGATCCACACGCTGCGGCGGATGAGATGGTCTAGCACACTGCGCAGTTCGTCACCGACCTGCGACGGCAGCCGGTCCAGCCGGTCGGTCAGTTCGGCCACCCGCTGGCGCTGGGCATGCAGCTCTGATTCCCGCCGTTGCGGGGCGGTCAAGATGGCGTCGACGAGCTCGGCGCCGAGGCGCTCGCGCTGTTCGGTCAGCCGTTGGCGGGCTTGATGCAGGTGCGTGTCGGCGGCCAGACGCATGCCCAGGCCGAATTCGGCGTTGTCTTCGAACAGCGAATTGGACCAGGCGGGACCGCGGCCGGCGGCGTTGGCGGTCCAGGGCGTGGTCGGCAGGTTTCCGCCGTAGATCGACGAGCAGCCGGTGGCATTGGCGATCATCAACCGGTCGCCGAACAGCTGGGACACCAGTTTGAGGTAGGGCGTTTCACCGCATCCCGCGCAGGCGCCGGAGAATTCGAACAGCGGCTGCAGAAACTGTGCGCCGCGCACCGTGCCGAAGTCGACCATCGAGCGGTTTGCCACCGGCAGGGTTTCGAAGAACGCGATGTTCTGGCGTGCCTCGGCAATCAGCGGTTCGCGCGGCGCCAGGTTGATGGCCTTGGTGATCGGCATGCCGGGAACCACGGCCGGGCAGGCTTGGACACACAGGTTGCATCCCGTGCAGTCCTCGGCATACACCTGCAGCGTGTAGCGGGTGTCGGGCAGGCCGACGGTATTCAGCGGTGCCGACCGGAAGGTGTCCGGCGCGTCGTGCAGGCGGTCGTGGTGGTAGAACGTGGTCCGGATGACGCTGTGCGGGCACACGAATGCGCAGTTACCGCATTGGATGCAGGTGTCGGGATCCCACACTGCGACCAGGTCGGAGATGTTGCGTTTCTCGTAGGCCGCGGTACCGCTGGGATAGCTTCCGTCGACCGGAAGCAGGCTGACCGGTAAGGCGTCGCCGCGCCCCGCGATCATCTCCGCGGTCACCGTTCGCACGAAAGCCGGGGCATCGGGAGGCACCGGCGGGTCGAGCTCCCGGGTGGAGGTGGCGTTGCCGGGCACGTCCACCCGGTGCAGGCCGACGAGGGCTCGATCGACGGCGTCGAGTTCACGGGTGACCACGTCCGTGCCTTGCCCGGCATAGGTTTTGGCGACGCTGTCTTTGATCTCGGTGATCGCGGTCTGCACCGGCAGCACACCGGCGATCGCGAAAAAGCAGGTCTGCAGCACGATGTTGATCCGGCCGGGCAATCCCACCTCACGGGCGATGGCTGCGGCGTCGACGACGTAAAGCCGGATATGTTTGTCAATGATCTGGCGTTGGACCGGGCCGGGCAGGCTGTCCCACACCCGCTCGGGTGTCCGGGAGCTGTTGAGCAAAAGTGCCGCACCCTGGGCAGCGCGGCCCAGCACATCGGCCTTGTTCAGGAACCGTTGGTGGTGGCAGCCGACAAAAGTCGCGCGCTGCACCAGATATGGCGCCTTGATAGGCTGCGGCCCGAAGCGCAAATGCGAAACAGTTTGCGAGCCGGATTTTTTCGAGTCATAGACGAAGTAGCCCTGGGCGTAGACGTGGTCCTGGGCGCCGAGGATCTTAATGGTGTTCTTGTTGGCGCCGACGGTGCCGTCGGAGCCCATGCCGAAGAACACGGCACTGGTGACTGCGGGGGAGTCGATGTCGAACCCCGCGTCATAACCGATGCTGGTGCCGCTGACGTCGTCGTCGATACCCACGGTGAAACGGGGGCGCGGCCGCTCGCGGGCCAACTCCTCGAAAACGCCGGCGACCATGCCGGGGGTGAATTCCTTCGACGACAGGCCGTAGCGTCCCCCGCACACCAGCGGCAGCGACGATCGTTCGCCGCGGCTATGGGCCTCGGCCAGGGTGGCCGCAACGTCCAAATACAGTGGCTCGCCGTGGGATCCGGGCTCCTTGGTGCGGTCCAGGACCGCGACGGCGCGGACCGTCGGCGGCAGTGCGGTCAGCAGTGCAGCGGCCGGAAATGGCCGGTACAACCGGATCTGGACCACGCCGACCCGCTCACCGCGCGCGACCAATGCGGCCACGGTTTCGGCCGCGGTCTGGGCGCCGGAACCCATCAACACCAGCACCCGTTCGGCGTGCGGGTCTCCGGTGTAGTCGACGATGCGCATCGGGCGTCCGGTGCGCTCGGCGAGCTCGCCCAGCAGGTTCTCGACAACGTCGGGCACCCGGGCGTAGAACGGGTTGACGGTCTCGCGCGCCTGAAAATACGTATCGGGATTTTGCGCGGTGCCGCGGATACCCGGCCGCCGCGGCGACAGGGCGCGGTCGCGGTGGGCCAGGACCAATGCCTGCGGGACCAGCGCCCGCAGGTCGTCGTCGGTGAGCGCTTCGACGGTGTTGAGCTCGTGCGAGGTGCGAAAGCCGTCGAAGAAATGCACGAACGGCACCCGGGTGCGCAGGGCGGCCGCTTGCGCGACCAGGGCCAAGTCGTGGGCCTCCTGCACCGAAGCCGACGACAGCAGCGCAAAGCCGGTCTGGCGCACCGCCATGACGTCCTGGTGGTCACCGAAAATCGAAAGGCCCTGGGCAGCAATGGATCGCGCGGCAACATGGAGCACCGCCGAGGTGAGCTCGCCGGCGATCTTGTACATGTTGGGGATCATCAGCAACAGGCCTTGCGACGAGGTGAACGTCGTCGCCAGCGCTCCGCCCTGCAGGGCGCCGTGCAGGGCGCCGGCCGCCCCGCCCTCGCTTTGCATCTCCACCACTGTCGGCACGGCGCCCCACACGTTCGGCCGGCGTTGGTTCGACCACGCATCGGCCAGCTCGGCCATCGGTGAGGACGGTGTGATCGGGTAGATGCAGCAGACTTCGTTGAGGCGGTAGGCCACCGATGCCACCGCCTCGTTGCCATCCACCGTGATGCGTGTCATCGGGGCTCCGGCATCATCTCGATGGCGTGCACCGGGCACTGCTCGTAGCAGGCCGCGCAGCCGGTGCACCGGTGGTAGTCGAAGCGGTAGCGGTGACCGCGTCCCAGCTTGATCACCGCGTCCTCCGGGCAGGCGCCCAGACAGCCGTCACACTCGAAGCAGTTACCGCACGACAGGCAGCGGCCGGCCTCGAACGTCGCAGCCGGTGCCGAAAGGCCACCGACGACTTCATCGAACCCAGTAATCCGTTGTGCCGGAGCAAGTTCGGGTTCGCGGCGCTGGCCGGCGTCGCCGAAGTACCACAGGTGCAGCGCGTTGAAGCCGGCCACCGGATGCTTTGCCGGGCGTTCGCCGGAGGCGCCGCGCAGCCACGCGTCGATGTAATGGGCGGCCTTTCTGCCGTGTCCGACTCCGACGGTCACTGTGCGTTCGCACGGCACCATGTCGCCGCCGGCGAACACGCCGGGGCAACCCGTCATCAGCGTCGGTGAGACCCGCACGCTGCCGTCGCGGTCGAACTCGACTCCGGGAAGGCTGCGCATGAACGCGGATTCGGCTTCCTGCCCGAGCGCCATGATGACCGTGTCGGCGGCCAGGGTCTCGAATCGCCCGGTGGGGCGCAGGCGTCTGGATTCGTCGAGTTCCATCAGCTCAACCTGGAGCTCGGTGTGGTCGAAGGCGGTGATGGTGCGTAGCCAATTGATCCGCACGCCTTCGCGTTTGGCTTCGTGGACTTCGTGTTCGTGTGCGGGCATCTGGGCCGCGGTGCGACGGTAGATGATCACGGTGTCTTCGGCGCCGAGGCGGCGGGCGACGCGGGCGGCGTCCATGGCGGTGTCGCCACCGCCGTAAACGGCCACGCGGTGGCCGAGGTCGGGCTTCTCGCCGGCGGCGACCGCGCGCAGGAACGACACCGCGTCGATCATCGGTCCCGCGTCATGAGCCGGGATGTCGATACGTTTGGCGAGGTGTGCGCCCACCGCGACGAACGCGGCATCGAAGTTGCCGGCTTGACGCTCAGCGGCGAGGTCGTCGACGCGATGCCCGCAGACCAGCTGCACGCCCAGCGCGACGATACGTTCGATTTCGGCATCCAGCACGTCGCGGGGCAGTCGATAGCTCGGGATGCCGTAGCGCATCATCCCGCCCGGCTCGGCGCCGGCGTCGCGAACTTCAACGTGGTGGCCCAGGCGAGCCAGGTGATAGGCGGCGGACAGCCCGCTGGGACCGGCACCGACGACGAGCACCCGCTTGCCGGTTGGCTGCGGCGCGGGCCCGAACCGCCAGCCGCGGTCGCGTGCGGTGTCGCCGAGGAACCGCTCCACCGCGTGCACCGAGACCGCGGTATCGAGTTGTGCTCTGTTGCAGACGGATTCGCACGGGTGATAGCAGACACGACCGTGGATGGCGGCAAACGGGTTGTCGGCGACGAGTTGGCGCCACGCCTGCTCATGGCGTCCGCCCCGGGCATGGGCTAGCCAGGCCTGGACGTTTTCCCCGGCCGGGCATCCGGCGTTGCATGGCGGCAGCAGGTCGACGTACACGGGACGGCGGTCACGCACCGGCCCCGCACGGTGCTGCCCGTGCAGCAGGTCGGGCAGGGCTGTGAGGTCGCCGCGGGGCGCGAGCATATCGGCGTCACCGGACGTCATGGTGCTGACGATATGACTCGTTGTGCGGTTGTGCTGCTTTCGTTTGGCCCTCAAGGTGAGGACTTCCGACTCTGATCGCGGCGGGCGCAACGGCGGAAAGTAGCGGAATGGAGCATTTGACCGCCCTTGATGCCGCTTTTCTCGAGGTCGAAGACTCCGATCCGCATGTGAGCCTGGCGATCGGCGGTTTGTCGATCATCGAAGGGCCGGTCCCGGCATTCGAAGAGTTCGTCTCGGGTCTGGTCGAGCGGGCTGCGGTGATTCCGCGGTTCAAGCAGATCCTGCGGACGCATCCGCTGGATCTCGGTCCACCCGAGTGGGTGGATGACCCCCGTTTCGACATTTCGCGGCACCTGCATCGCCTCGCTTTGCCGCACCCCGGCGGAGACGTCGAACTCTTCGAAATGATCGCGACCGTGATGGAGCATCGGCTTGACCGCGAGCGCCCGCTATGGGACTGCTTCATGATCGAGGGGCTCAGCGATGACCGCTGGGCGGTGCTGACCAAGCTGCACCACTGCATGGCCGACGGCATTGCGACCGCGCAGATGTTGGCGCGGTTCAACGACGGCGGCAATGACGGGGGCAGCAGCGATTCTTTCGCCACCGATATCCGGGCCGCGAAGGAACCCGATCGACGTGGGCTTGGGCTGCCGAAGATCAGCCTCAATCCGTTGAACTGGGTGAGCGGGATGGTGCGCAGTGTCTTGGACGCGGCCGCCGTAGTCGAGCATGTCGCGGTGGGCGCGGCCGAACTGGCGGGCAGTCTGCTCAGCCCGGCGCCGGACTCGTCGTTGCATGGGCGCGTCACGACGATGCGGCGCTACCATGCGGCCCGGGTGCGGTTGGCTGACGTACGCGAAGTTGCCCAGGCGTTTGGAGCGACGTTCAATGACGTTGCGCTGGCGGCGATCACCGACAGCTATCGCAGGCTTTTGCTTGCGCGGGGGGAACACCCCGGCCGCGACTCGCTGCGCACTCTTGTTCCGGTGTCGGTGCGCGGGGTGAATCAATTCAACCGGACCGACAATCAGGTCTCGGCGATGCTGCCGTTGCTGCCGGTCGATGAGCCGGACCCGGTGCAGCAGCTTCGGCTGGTGCACAGTCGACTCACCCGCGCTAAAGGCAGCGGCCAACGCGAAGGGGGTAACGCCGTGGCTGCGGCGGCCAAGAACGTACCATTTATGTTCTCGGCGTGGACGATTCGGTTGCTCAGTCATCTGCCGCAGCGGGCGGTGGTGGGGTTGGCGACCAACGTGCCCGGTCCGCGACACGAACAGAAGCTGATGGGGCGACGGGTGCTGGAAATGCTGCCGATCCCGCCGATCGCCTTGCAATTGCGCACCGGCGTGGCGATGGTCAGCTACGCCGACAATTTCGTGTTCGGCATCATGGCCGACTACGACACCGCGCCCGATATCGAGGCGCTGGCGGCAGGCATCGAGGCTGGGGTGGCACGGCTTCTCGAGATCAGCCGGGCGCGGCGGGGCAAGCGACGGCCCAAGCCGCGCGTTGCCGGGTGACTGATGGGTCCCGCGGCGGTGAAGGTGCCTTGCCCGACGGTTTCGGCTGACCTCAACGGCGCAGCTCACGCGCCGGCAACAACGGCCACGTCCAGGTAGGTCTGCTAAGCCCTCGGGTGGCGAGCGAGAAACTTAGCTGATATAACATCTAGCATGTCAAAGCAATTGCATGCGGTCGAAGGTGTCAGCGACGGGGGGCAGCGTGCGCTCACCATCATTCGCCCGCTCGTAAACCTGTTGCTGCGCAACCCTTTTGGGGGCTCGGCGGGTAAGCATTTCATGGTGTTGAGTTTCACCGGGCGCAAGACTGGTCGTCAGTATTCGATACCGATAAGCGCCCATTGGTCGGACGACGGTCTTTTCGTCCTCACCCGTATGCGATGGAAGAACAACTTTCGCGACGGTGCCCCGGCCGAGATCCACCACGACGGCAAGCCGATGTCCATGCGTGGCGAACTCATCCAAGATCGCGCGACCGTCGCCGAGATGGTGCACCGCTGCGCCGAGTCCTATGGGTTGCGGCGCGCGCAACTGATCATCGGGTTGAAGTTCCGCGACAAGCGCATACCCACCCTTGCAGAGTTTGCCGAGGCGGCCGAACGACTGAATTGGGCCGTGGTCCGGTTTACGCCGGCCGACTAGCTGCGGCAATCACGGGCTGTCGAATCCGAAGTGCCGGCCGAGTATGCGCTGTTGTATCACTTCGTGCGGCAGCAAGTTTCGCTGACCATGGGGGTGGCTGAGACGCCGGCTTCACGAAGATGTGCGGCTCGGTCGCGCGGGTCGTGTTGCTGCGGCCTCCTTCAGCTCCTGGTAGGCCTGCAGCGTCAGGCGGGCGAGGTGCGTAGGGTCGTCGATCGCCGCAGCGTTGGCGATGAAGCCGAAATCCATACTGTCGTGGTATGACGCCATGGTGACATTGAGCCCGATCGAGGCCGCGAGCGCCGAGACCGGGTAGATGCCCAGCAGGCGGGCTCCGTTGAGGTACCGGGTTTCCTTGACGCCTGCGACGTTGGAGATGACGAGATTGCATGCCGGATGGCCGATGCGATCCAGATGTGTGGACGCGCCAAAGCCCGCCAGCGCGACGAGTCCGACCGCGTAGGTCATCGCGGCCTGCTTGGACATGGCGGCGAGTTCCTTCTTGGCGGTGGCGACCGAATCCACGACCTCGCCGATGCGTTCCGGCATGCTCGCTCGCGGCTCGCCGAGTCGCACGAACATCGCCGACACCCGGGTGCCGATCGCGGTGTCGTCTTCGCTCCGCAGCGACACCGGACACATCGCGATAAACGGGTGCCCGAACGCGCGGTCGGTCTCGCGCAGGTAAGCATGCAGACCGCCGTCGATGACGCTGGCCGCGACGTCGTTGAGGGTGGCGCCGAAGTGGTGGCCGACCGCACGCATTTCGGCGAGCGGCAACGTCAGTGTGGCGAATCGCCGTCCCATTTCGAGTGGAGCGTTGGTGGGAGCATGCTGCGCCACGAACGGGAGGTTGCCCTCGAGATGCGAGCCGAGCAGACCGGCGAGCACCTTACGTAACGCACCGACCGCGACCTGGTTGAGTGCCACGAGTTCGGTGACTGCGCCTCGAATCGAACCGGCCACCTTGTGGTTGAGTCCAGTCGACGAGTGCGGTTGCGCTGCCGGCGCGCCCAGCGCGAACGCCGGCTCAAAGATGGGGGAGCGATCGGAGGTACTCAGGCCTGCGTAGAGTCGCTTCAGGCCGGATTCGCCGTCGATGATCGAGTGGTGAGTCTTGGTGTAGATCGCAAACATCTCATGCGGTAGTCCGTCGATCACCCAGCAGCGGAATAGCGGCCGGTGCCGGTCTAGTTGCGGCTCGTGCAAATCGGCAACCAGGCGCAAGAGGTCGTCGTAGCAGGCGCCGGCAGGAAGCGACAGGTGTCCGATGTGGTAATGCGGATCCCAGGCCGAAACTTCCCTGAAATGGGGCGCCCCGCGAACCAGGAGTTCGGGCACATAGTTGAACGGCGGTGCCGGAGAATACTCCCGATAGGTCTGCACCAACTCGGTCACGGGGTCGCGACCGGCAGGCTTTTTGAACAGCAGCATCGCGCCGACGTGCGTGGTGCCGGCCGGCGACTCCAGCAACAGCCATGAAAGATCCAGTGGCGGAATCGGTTTGGTCATCGTGTGGCTCCCATCCGAAATGCTTGCCGGTTAAGCGCTATCGGGGCGAGGCTCGTACGGAAATGTTCTCCGGCGAAGCGCGCGGCCGGCCAGGGCACAAGGACCCCGCTGCGGCAGTCGTAAGTCCCTGCGGCAAGGTCAACCAGGACTTTCAGCAAACTGTCATGCAATCTGCAGTGATAATCCGGATCTGTCTCATACCCTGGCTGTAATCACTCGGCAAATGCTCTGCGGTGCCGTTTGTGAACGCAGCAACGAATTTGCTCGCCTGATCACTCTCAGTGAGTCATCGCGTACGGATTCCGGCTGCAATAACTGTACGGATAGAGTGCTCCGACCGGCTGTCGCGAGGCCCGGACACTCGACCGGAAATACCAGTCGTAATGCGATCAAATTGGAGAGTAAGATTTCGCAATCTCCTGCAACTTCCAGCGTCGCGCTCATCGTTGGGGGCGATGTTGTCAGTCATCTCATCAGTGGCGAAATTGCTTGGCGAACAATAGCCAACGGTGGCCGGTGCACATTGCTGTTTACCCGCACGCGGATCCGCAAGACAGCCCCTCCGCAGCTGCAGCGCTTATTTCTCATCGAGCATGAACTCCTCCAAACGGTCGCCTACCGGCACTTGCGGCGGCACCCCTTCCCCGGCTCGACCCAGCCGCTTCTGAACACGATTAATGGCTGGCGGTCCTGCGCCGGCGGGGCCATCGACGCCTATGAGCTCGTTGATGTCAACGGCATCCACAGCCACGAACTGCTCGACCGCATCCGACCGGACGTCACGGTGTCGGTGCGTTGCTATCAGAAGTTCACTCCGACGACGATCGCCGCCCTTTCCACCTCGCCGTGCCGGCCGTTCCTCAACCTGCACCCAGGCCGGCTGCCGTCATATCGCGGCGTCAATCCATTCGCATGGTCGATGTTGAACCAGGACGAACGCGCGGCGTGGACCCTTCACCACATCGACGTCGATTTCGACACCGGCGCGATCGTTGACGGCGTCGAGGTCCCGCTGGACTACGCCGAATCCGTCCACGAGAATTTGCTGCGCTCGGTGCCCTGCGCGACGGATCTCGTGTGGTCGGCGATTCGGACTGCGGCAACCGGAGGCACTCTGGCCAGAATTCCGCAAGACGATACGGCCGCCCGCTACTACAGCTTCCTTGACAGCAAAGACCTGCGTCAGCTGGAAACGCAAGGAATCACAATGTGCCGGCCCGAGCCCGTGATTGGGACGGTGCTGAGAGCAGCCCGACTAGCCGGGGCTACTCGGGCCAGCGTTGCCGAGCTTGCCACCAAGATGCTCGCCGCCGTAGAAAGCAACTCGGCGTGCCTGCGTGATTGACGTCTTTGCTGGCAGGACCGAAATAGTTTAATAGCCCAGTGCTCACTGAGCACTGGGCTATTCGGATTGAGCGATTCTAACGGCCTGGCGTGGGAGCAGGTGCGGGCGAAGGCTGCGCGTGGTTGGGTGCTCCGTGGCCGCCGTTCGGAATTTCCATCACCATCGCGGGGTAGCCGTGCTGACGGTGATGGGAGCCGCTGGCGTGTTCGCTATAGATTGCCATCCCAAAGCCAGCGAAAAATATTCCGGCAACGATCGCTAGGGTCCCGGCGACAACGGCCACCCACGCCGCGGCTTTGAAAATCTTTGGAGTCTCCGATTTTGTTGACACCATTGTTGGTGCAGGTGCTGCTGTGTCAGAAGATTCATTGACTGGAGTCTTGGATGTTTCAATCACGCGTCGATGTTAGTGGTATTGACTGAATGTGGACTGCCGGTCCGCGGAATAACAGCTGTGAACCGATGTAAGTCAATAAATTCTGGTTATAGGTTCATCGAAGAGATCGATTGGTGCGTTCGCAGCAGCTCCTGTATGTGGAGGCTCACTCCAATCACATGTCGACCAAAACCCAGCCGTCGCCATCAAGCGCTGTCCAAGCGGTCCGACCGGCCGGGTCCTCGGCGGAACGAATTGCGGCAGTTCGTCAAAACGTTAACGATCGACGCCGGCAATTTTGGATCGACCAGCACGAGAGCCGGAGATAAGTCAGCTACACCCCCGCCGGCTGCGGGTGCCAAGTGGCCGGCAACATCGGCACCTGCGCGCGGTGACCGAACTCGACACCTCGCGCGCTGGCCAACCCGCCGGCCGGCACCTCGGTCCGTTGTTCGGCAGCACCGGAAAATCCCAACGGTCCGGCACCCTGGTGGCCGGCCGCTGCCGACGTCAACGGTGACTGGGATATCGCCGCCGACACACCGGCCACCGGCTCCACCGCGGCAATATCGGCGGCCGCCAACGGAGCTGCCGCAGCCACAGTCGTCAATGGCGCGGTCACAGGGACCAGGCTCACCCCCGGGACGGCAGTCATCTGGGGAGCGACACCGCCAACCAACATCGCGGCTAGCAATGGGGAAGAACCCAATAAATTCCCGACCACCCACTCCAGGACGATTTTTAGGATCCCGAAGTAGCCGTAGGCCAAGGCGTACCCGACCAACAACCAATTGACGGCAAACTGGAAGAAAAGCGGCGCATCTTCAATGAATTGGATTACCAGCCCAATGATGTTCAAAGTCAAGACATCTAAGGCAAGCCAGAAGACCGCCCACCCGACAGGGATGAGCTGCGATAGTAATGCTGGAAGGATTTCTGAGAGCAACAACCCGACGTAATCAAGAAGTTCGGTGATCTGCTGCCATGGGAAGGGGGTGAGGGTGGTTTGGGCGGCGGTGGTGGTGAGGGTGGTGCCGGGTTTGATGATGGG
>NZ_UPHT01000034.1 GCF_900566085.1 Mycobacterium attenuatum | reverse complement strand
GCGCCGGGGGCGTCGGGGGCGTCGGGGGTGACGGTGTCGCCGGCGCCCCCGGCGCCACCGCATTCAGCGAACGCTATTTGACCGACGGCGGTAATGGCGGCGCCGGCGGCAACGCCGGTCATGGGGGAACCGGTGGCGACGGGGGCGACGGCGGTCATGGTGGTATGGGCGGTCGTGGCGGGTGGCTCAGCGGTCAGCTGGGCACCGCGGGCATTGCCGGCGGCGGCGGCACCGGCGGCGGTGGCGGCACCCACGGCGCAGCCGGCAATGGCGGCGCGGGCGCCTTCGGTACCAACGCATCGGGCTCGGACGGCAAGGCCGGCCTCGGCGGCGGCACCTTCAACGGCAGCGCTGGCCGCAACGGCAACCCGGGCTGATCCGGGGCCGAATTACCAGCTGTTCCAGTGCGTCAGGCTCTCGGCGGCCAAACGCTGAGCGGGACGGAAGTCGGTGCCCTTGGTGTAGGCGATCGGGAACAGCCCGCCCTGGCTGTACTGGCGGTAGGGGATGCCGAGCACGTCGGCTACCTGTTGTTCGCCGTTGCCCAGGAGGTGCAATGTCGTCCAGCAGGAACCCAGGCCGCGGGAGCGCAGCGCCAGGCAGAAGCTCCAGACCGCCGGGAACAGCGAGGCCCAGAAAGACACGCCACCCAATGGCGACTCATCTTCTCGACCCTGGATGCAGGGGATCATCAGCACCGGCGCCTCATGCATGTGCTCGGCAAGATACCTCGCCGAATCTCTGACCCGGCCCATCCGCGCACCGCGGCTGTCTCCCTCGGGGTACTCGGCTGCGGGTGCGCTGAAGTATGCCCGGGCATTGGCCAAGTAGACGTCGCCTATCGCCTTCTTCTTGTCGGCGTCCTCGACGAATACCCACCGCCAGCCCTGGGAATTGGACCCGGTGGGCGCCTGTAGCGCCAGATCGAGACATTCCATGAGCACCTCTCGCGCCACCGGCTTGTCAAAGTCGAGGCGTTTGCGGACCGAGCGGGTGGTGGTCAGAACTTCGTCGACGGTCAGATTGAGGGTCATGTGTGGAGGCTACCGAGTGCCCTTCCCGGCAGACGTAGACCCGACGCCACCGCCATCGTGCTGGCCCGAAAGTGAATTACACGACGCCGGATCGGCGCGTCACGTCACAGGATTCACAGTCGGCACCAGGGCTTTAGCGGAAGTCGCGGGACTTCGAGCCCACCGCCAGGCTGATGCGGCCCATTCGCTCGGCCACGACGGTGATTGCGCCGCTGGCGTTTTGGACTTGGCCACGAATCAGTAATGCCGGCGCCGTGTGTGCCAGCCTGCGGTGCCGCGCCCACACCCCCGGTGTGCAGAGCACGTTGACCATCCCCGTCTCGTCTTCGAGGTTGATGAAGGTCACCCCCTGAGCCGTCCCGGGCCGCTGCCGATGGGTCACCGCACCGGCGATCAGCACCCGGTCGCCGTCGGGCACGCTGAACAGCTGGGCGGCGGGCAGCACCCCCATGGTGTCCAGATCGGCCCGCAGGAACTGCGTGGGATAGCTGTCCGGGGAGATGCCGGTAGCCCACACGTCGGCCGCGGCCAGCTCCAGCTCGCTCATTCCCGGCAACGCCGGGATGCGCGACCCATCAGCACCCTGGGCACCCACCCCGGGCAGCCGGTCCGGCCGCTGCGTGGCGGCGGCGCCGGCCGCCCACAGCCCCTCGCGACGTGACATGCCGAAACAGCCCAACGCTCCGGCCGTTGCCAGCGCTTCGGTCTGCGGCACGGAAAGCTGCACCCGGAATGTCAGGTCCAGCAGAGAGGCGAACGGGCCGTTGGTCTTTCGCTCTTCGACCAGCTTCTCGGCGAGGTCGTCGCCGATGTAGCGGACGGTGCCCAGCCCCAGCCGGACCTCCATGCCCGCGTTCTCCAGAGTCGCGTGCGCCAGGCTGGCATTGACGTCGGGACCGTGCACCACCACGCCGTGCCGGCGGGCGTCGGCCACCAGCGACTGGGGCGAATAGAAACCCATCGGCTGGGCGCGCAGCAGCGCCGCGCAGAACGCCGCCGGGTGGTGCAGCTTGAACCACGACGAGTAGAACACCAGCGAGGCGAAGCTCAGCGCGTGACTTTCCGGGAATCCGAAATTGGCGAATGCTTCCAGCTTTTCGTAAATCCGGTCGATCACCTCGTCGTCGGCGTCGTGCAGCGCGCGCATGCCGTCGTAAAACCGGCCGCGCAGCCGTCGCATGCGTTCGGTCGAGCGTTTGGAGCCCATGGCGCGGCGCAGCTGGTCAGCCTCGGCGGCGGTAAACCCCGCGCAATCGACCGCCAGCTGCATCAGTTGTTCCTGAAAAAGGGGCACTCCCAGTGTCTTTCGCAAGGCCGACGCCATCGAGGGGTGTTCGTAGACGACCGGGTCGATGCCGTTGCGCCGCCGGATATACGGGTGCACCGACCCGCCCTGGATGGGTCCGGGACGGATCAGCGCGACCTCCACCACCAGGTCGTAGAACACCCGCGGCCGCAGCCTGGGCAAGGTGGCCATCTGCGCGCGCGACTCCACCTGGAACACGCCGACGGAGTCGGCGCGGGCCAGCATCTCGTATACCGCCGGCTCGGAGAGGTCGAGGCGGGCCAGGTCCACTTCGATGCCTTTGTGCTCGGCCACCAGATCGATCGCATAGTGCAGCGCCGAGAGCATGCCCAGACCGAGCAGGTCGAACTTCACCAAACCGATGGCCGCACAGTCGTCTTTGTCCCATTGCAGGACGCTGCGGTTTGCCATGCGGGCCCACTCCACCGGGCACACGTCGGCGATCGGGCGGTCACAGATCACCATGCCACCGGAATGAATACCCATATGCCGCGGCAGGTTTCGGATCTGGGTGGCCAGGTCGATCACCTGCTCGGGAATGCCTTCCATGTCGGCGGCTTGCCCGTTCCAGTGGCTGATCTGCTTGCTCCACGCGTCCTGCTGGCCCTGCGAGAAGCCCAGCGCGCGGGCCATGTCGCGCACCGCGCTGCGTCCCCGGTAGGTGATGACATTGGCGACCTGGGCGGCGTAGTCGCGGCCGTACTTGTCGTAGACGTACTGGATGACCTTTTCCCGCTGATCAGATTCGATGTCGATGTCGATGTCGGGCGGGCCGTCGCGGGCCGGCGACAGGAAACGCTCGAACAACAGCTCGTTGACTATCGGGTCGACGGCGGTGACGCCGAGGGCATAACAGACCGCGGAGTTGGCCGCCGACCCCCTGCCCTGGCACAGAATGTTGTTCCGCCGGCAAAACTTGGTGATGTCGTGTACCACCAGGAAATAGCCCGGAAACTTCAGCTGGGCAATGACTTTCAGCTCATGTTCTATTTGGGCGTATGCGCGTGGCGCGGCGGCGGCCGGCCCGTAGCGGTCGCGGGCACCCGCCAGGACCAGCGACCGCAGCCAGCTGTCTTCGGTGTGCCCGTCTGGCACATCGAATGGCGGCAGCTGCGGCGCGATGAGCGCCAGCTCGAAAGCGCATTGCCCGCCCAGCTCGGCGGCGGCGGTCACCGCCTCGGGGTGCCAAGCGAACAGCCGGGCCATCTCGTCGCCGGACCGCAGGTGCGAGCCACCCAGCGGCGCCAGCCACCCGGCCGCGGAATCCAGGGACTGCCGGGCCCTGATCGCGCCCATCGCCATGGCCATCCAGCTGCGTGACGGATGGGCGAAATGCGCTCCGGTGGTGGCGACGACGTCGACACCGAAGCGCGGCGCCAGTCCGGCCAGCGTCACGTTGCGTTCGTCGTCGAGCGGCTGACCATGGTGGGTCAGTTCGATGCTGACCCGGCGCGCACCGAACCGGTCCACCAGATCGGCCAGCGCCCGCTGCGCCGCGTCCGGGCCGCCTTCGGAGAGCGACTGGCGCACATGGCCTTTGCGGCATCCCGTCAAGATGTGCCAGTGCCCGCCGGCGGCCTCGGTCAACGCGTCGAAGTCATAGCGCGGCTTTCCCTTCTCACCACCGGCCAGATGGGCTGCGGCCAGTTGCCGGGACAGTCGTCGGTAACCCTCGGGGCCGCGGGCCAGGACCAGCAGGTGCGGGCCGGGCGGGTCCGGCTGCTCGGTGCGGGCTTCGGAGCCCAGCGACAATTCGGCGCCGAACACGGTACGCACGTCGAGTTCGGCGGCCGCCTCGGCGAAGCGCACCGCCCCGTACAGGCCGTTGTGGTCGGTGAGTGCCAGCGCGCGCAGATCCAGCCGGGCCGCTTCTTCCACCAACTCCTCCGGCGTGCTTGCCCCGTCGAGGAAGCTGTACGCCGAATGCGCATGCAGCTCGGCATAGGCGACCGACGCGCGAACCCGGTCACCGTCAGGCTTTGGTATATAAGTCCCCCGCCGGCGCGACCACGGACCTTCCAAGCCGCCATCGTCAACCGGCTCGGCCGCAACCGGTGCACCGGCATGGCGCGGCTTGCCGTCCAGCACCCGCTCCATTTCCGCCCAGCTAGGCGGCCCGTTACCCCAGCTCATGCCGAGCAGTCTATCGAATATTTGTTCGATTGTCGGGGTAGGTAGTTTTGGCTGATTCCGCCGAGCATGAGGTAGATCATTGAGGCCAGTGATTCGGCGGTGTGGTGTACCTAACCGCGGGCGTTGATGGGGCGGATCTTGGGGTTGATGCCTTCGATGAGTCCGTTGGTCAGGCCGAGTTTGATGGTGTTGATGATGCCGTCGAAGTGGGCTTCTAGCCGGCGGGCGAGGTGGACGAATGGGCGGATCCGCTGTCGCCGGCGCGCTGGATCCAGCGACGCAGATAGCGTGGGGATCGTGCGGGGTATGTGATCCAGAATAGTTGGCGCAGTTGTTCTTTGAGTCGCCACGCCGCACCGATGTCGTGGTTTTGGGTGGTGATCGTGGCGAGGAGTTCTTGGCGGTCGGGCTTGAGGCGTTCAGCGCCGGTACGCAGCGCGGTTCGTGCTTTGCGCCATTGACCCGAAGACATGTTGAAATCGTCGCGGTTGGTGGCTACCGCTGCGCAGAACACTTCGTCGAGTGCCCGGTTGGTCCACTGCATGACGTGCAAGGGGTCATAACCGATCGTCGCTTCGGGCAGTGCGGTTTGGGTGGCGGAACGAAGGCTGTCGCTTCGTCGATGGATACCGCTTCGATATCGGCGCGTTGATCGGTGGTGAGCTTGTCGTAAGAAGGCATTCAGAGATTCCAGGCCTCGGCCGGGTTGAACATCGATGACCGTGCCGGTGCCGTGATCGCCGATGATGGTCAGGTATTTGTGTGGGTGGCGGTAGCAGATCTCATCGATGCCAATGCGGTAGATCTGTTCGAGCCGGCGTGAGTCAAGCAGCTCATCGACGGTGCGGTCGATGATCGCGGTCACCGTCTCCTAGGCGCAGCGCAGCAACGTGGCCACCGCGGTGCGGTCGGTGCGGGCGGCCAGCCATAACACGGTGTCTTCGTAGTCGCGGGTGTGCCGTGCCCCAGGCCGTGCCCAGGGCACCTGCTCGGTGCGGACCCCGCAGTCTGGGCACCGGAGCCTGCGGATCTCGTAAACCAGCCACAATCGGTGGGTGGCCAGATCCAGATGCCGCCAGCGACGACTGCAGCGGTCGTAGGTAGCGGTCACGAACTGCCCGCGCGGGCAGTGCAGCCGGCGACTGCGACGGCGCAGGACCACCTCGACGTCGATGTCAGTGATCGACACCGCAGACATTGAGCGCCACGAATTCTGAGCAGACGGGTAAATGCACTTGTAACGCGCACGCGTTGCGGATCCTTCAGGTCGAGGTTGGTGTGGTAACCCCGAAACCTGGAGACCTCTGGAGACCTATGCGCGTTACTCATCTGACCGGCGAAACGCCGAGCCCTGTCGCCAACAACACATTTCACGCTGAACAGCAGAAATGGCGCCCACACAACCCGAGGAGCGCCACGTTTGTTCGATTGTCGAGGAGGCTGATCACCGCCGCCCGTTCGCCGCTGTAAACCCTTCGTTAACTCGAAAAGCGCGTTCTTAACCTGACAGGCCTAGCGCACCCGGGCGTTCACGACGGATACTGGACGGATTCACAAAGGCGGTGGGGAACCCGGCATGGCACAACTGACCACATTGGACACCGGCTTGCTCAAGGCTGGGGATTCGCAGTGGCACCCGAGCCTGGCGACCGGTGCGGTGGCGGTCGTCAACGGCGTCGTGCCTGATTTCGATCTACTCAAAGACGTTCTGGTCCAGCGGCTTCGATCAATACCACGATACGCGCAGGTGCTCCGGGCCGAGTGGGTCGAACATCCGCGATTCGATCCGGCCCAGCACATGCAACGGATGGCGCTCCCCAGCCCGGGCGACGACGCTGAATTGTTCCGGGCGATCGCTCACGCCCTGACCCGTCCCCTGGACGTGGACCGCCCGATGTGGGAATGCTGGATCATCGAGGGCCTCAACGACAACCGCTGGGCGATCCTGCTCAAGATTCATCCGTGCATGGCGGACGGCATCTCGGCCGCGCAGCTCCTCGCCGGCCTCTGCGATGACGCCGACAGCGACACATTCGCCAATCGCGTTGCCGTGACACCGCTTCCGGCACCGCACACCGGCACCCGCAGCCAGACCGATGCGCTGTGGCGAACTGCCGCCGCCGTCACCACAACCCTGTTCCAGACGGCCGCCCGCGCTGTGACCTGGCCGGTGGCGCGCACGTCGTTGACCGGACCGCTGATCACCATGCGGCGTTATCACACAGTGCGAGTTCCGCTCGTCGACGTCGACAGGGTGTGCCGCAAGTTCGGGGTCACGGCCGACGACGTCGCGCTCACGGCCATCAGTGAGGGCGTTCGGACCCTGCTACTGAACCGCGGCAACCAACCGCGTCCGGCCTCATTGCGGGTTCTCGACAAGACCGACCCGCAGATCGCAACCCAACTGCCGTATCTGCCCGTCGAGCAGGAAGACCTGATCAAGCGACTGCGCACGGTACATGCCCAATTGCACCTGGGCCGCCAGAACGGCCGTGACAACCCCGCAGGGCTTTCGCAGTACGCGCCTTTTTCATTGTGTGTCAGGGTGATTCAAGCGTTGACTCGGCTCTCGCCGCGCAGCGTGGTGACTCTGGCAACCGACATGACCGGGCCGCGCCACCGGCTACGGCTGATGAGCCAAACGTTGGAGCGGCTGCTGCCGATCCCACCGACCGCCCAGAAGTTGAGCACCGGGGTCGCGGTGCTGAGCTACGGCGACGAGCTGGTATTCGGCATCACCGCCGACTACGACGCCGAGCCCGACATCGCGCAACTTGCCGCCGGTATCGAGCTCGGGATGGCGCGTCTGGTGGCACTCAGCCAAGACTCCGTTCTGCTGTTCTCCAGGGACCGCCGCAGGCGTGCCGCCGGTACCCGGGCCGGCGGTGCGCGCGGCCGCACGTCCGCGTCCCCGGTGCGCCGCTGAGCCCGATCCGGAGGCATTGACCACCGTGAGAAGGTGGGATGATGTCGGTCACCATCGACCCGCGCCGCCATGATGCGGTCCTGTTCGACTCTTCTTTCGACTCGTCAGCTGACTCCGCCGAGCCGCTGATCGAGCAGCTACGCGAAGCCCGGCTCGGTAGGGGGGTGTTTTCGTCCAGCGGTGATTGCCGAGATGTCCTCAACGACGCGGCCAATCGGCTGGCGGTGCGGCCGGGCAGGTGCGTCGTCGTCGCCGTCGACCCTGCCGGCGCCACGGCGGCGCGCGAGAGCGGGTTCGCGCTGGTGATCGCGGTCGACCGGAACGGACACGGCGGTGCGCTGCGTTACTGCGGCGCCGACGCCGTCGTCACCGATCTGAGGGATGTAAGGGTACGCACCGGCGACCGCCGCATGTCCGAACTTCCGGACGCACTGCAGGCACCTGGCCTCACCGCCCACCGGCCCGCGGTGTTCTTCGACTTCGACGGCACCCTGTCCGACATCGTCAACGATCCCGACGCGGCCCGGCCCGTCGCCGGTGCGGCCGAGGCGCTCATCCAGCTGGCCGCGCAGTGCCCCGTCGCGGTGCTCAGCGGCCGCGACCTCGCCGACGTGACAACGCGGCTGGGCGTCCCCGGGATCTGGTATGCCGGCAGCCATGGTTTCGAGCTGACCGCACCCGACGGAACACATCACCAGAACGAGGCAGCCGCGGTGGCCATACCGGTGCTCGAGCAGGCGGCCGCTCAGCTGCGTGAGCGACTCGGGTCTATTCCCGGTGTTGTGGTGGAGCACAAGAGGTTTGGCGTAGCCGTGCATTACCGCAACGCGGCACGAGACCGCGTCGGCGACGTCGCCGCGGCGGTACGCACCGCCGGCCAACGCGATGCGCTTCGGGTGACGACCGGCCGCGAAGTGATCGAGTTGCGCCCGGATATCGACTGGGACAAGGGAAAAACGCTGCGCTGGGTGATCGAGCACCTGCGTTCACGCACTGCCCCCCCGGCAACTTCCCTGGTGCCGATCTACCTGGGTGATGACATCACCGACGAAGACGCGTTCGACGCCGTCCGGCCCGACGGGGTGCCGATCGTGGTGCGGCACAATGAAGATGGTGACCGGGCCACGGCGGCGCTGTTCGCACTCGACAGTCCGGCGCGGGTCGCCGAGTTCACTGCGCGGTTGGCCCGTCAGCTTACCAACGCCCGCGTGAACTAACCTGTGGCAGTCGGTTTCCGTCAATCGCTGGGCTACCGAGTTCGCGAATGCCCGAATGAGTATGCAAGCGTTGATGGCGTTGATCCAACAGGTCACACCACAGATGACGATCCGCTACACCACCCTTGCCTCGCCCGCCTACAACGACGCCATGGGCAAGATGCGTCGCCAGTACACTCTCACCCCGGTCGGTCGACCCATCCTGCCGGACAAGCTCAGCTGACTAATCAGTGAGATGTTGAACACCCTTGTCGGGCAAGGCTACTGCGCGCGCCACCCAACCGCCGTTGCCTGCCCAGATGCCAACATTTGCGAAACCTGCGACAACCGCGGCTGTGCCGACGAAGCAGCCCGCCAAGACCGCGGCGCCCATGCCGTCCCCGACCATCTCCAACGACTCGAATGTTGAAGCCGGCAACCCAACACCGGGATGACCACCACCCCGAGGGCCGGATAAAGGAGCGACTCAAAGCGGCTCAATCGAGAGGTTCGGCTCCGGAGCGACGTCGTGGGCATCTTCTTTGACCGCACCGCCATCATCCGCCTCGTCGGCGCGATGTTAGCTGAACGGCACGACGAATGGATCGAAGGCCGCAGCTGCCTGGGCCTTGATGTGCGCGCCCGCGCCCACGCCGCACTGGCCGGCGCAGCCGAACCCCCAACACCGACCAGCGCGCGCTGACGGCCTAAACTGCACCACGAAGGATCACGCAAACAAGCGCTTTTGCTCCGCGCCTGTGGGCTTCGCCGCACTCTGGGATCGGATAGCGCCACCATAATGCCCATACCCGTTGCCAGGCAACGACATCGGTGACCCTAGGAGGACCAGCCGTGTCATATGTGAGCATTGCGCCGCACGCATTGGAATATGCCGCAACCGATTTAGCTGCCATCGGGTCGGTGTTTAGCGAAGCAAGCGCTGATGCGGCCATCCCGACCACAGGGCTACTGCCCGCCGGCGCTGATGAGGTATCGGCAGCGCTAACAGTTTTACTGACCCACCGGAGCCTAACCTGGCAGGCCTTGAGCCGCGACTATGAGTGGCTGCACCAGACATTTGTCGACGTGCTCAACGGCAGCACCGAGAAATACTGGGTCACCGAGGTCGACAACGCCGCGCACAATGCGATCTACACCGCCAACGCCGACAGCGAATGGCTCATCGGACGTCCGATGATCGGCAACGGCGCCAACGGGCTCAATGGCACCGGACAAAACGGTGGGGCCGGTGGATGGCTCTGGGGCAACGGCGGCAACGGCGGATCAGGCGCATCCGGCCAAAACGGAGGAAACGGCGGAGCAGCCGGACTTTTCGGCCACGGCGGTAACGGCGGCACCGGCGGAACCGGCGGCAACGGCGGCAACGGCGGACTGCTCATCGGCAACGGCGGTAACGGAGGAAACGGCGGAACTGGCGCCGTGGGATTCTTCGGCCACGGCGGCAACGGAGGAAACGGCGGAGCAGCCGGACTCATTGGCAACGGCGGCAACGGCGGCACCGGAGGAACCGCGGTCCATGGTCCCCATATCCCCAACCTCGGCGGCCACGGTGGCCAAGGCGGCCAAGGTGGCCTCGTGATGGGTAACGGCGGCAACGGAGGAAACGGCGGAACCGGGCCGGGAGCCGGAGGTGGCGGTGGCAACGGCGGCAATGGCGGAGCAGCCGGACTCATCGGCAACGGCGGCCACGGCGGAGCAGGCGGAACCGGCCCAGTCGGCGGAGTCGGCGGTGACGGCGGCGAAGGCGGAATATTGATCGGCAACGGCGGAGTAGGCGGTAACGGCGGCAACGGCGGAACGGGGGGGAACGGCGGCAACGGCGGAGCAGCCGGACTTATCGGCAACGGCGGCAACGGCGGAGCCGGCGGTGTGGGCAGATCAGCCGGTGGCGGCAGGGGCGGCAACGGCGGAGCAGCCGGACTCCTCGGCGACGGCGGCAACGGCGGAGCAGACGGGACCGGGACCCAGAGCTCCGGTAACGGCGGTAAGGGTGGAGTGTTGTATGGCCACGGCGTATCAGGCGCAACTGGTGGGCCTATGAGCTCACGGCGGTAACGGTGGAGAAGCCGGAACGTTCGGCAATGGGGGAAACGGCGGGGCGGCGGCGCCGGTAGTCATGGCACCGGTGGTGCCTCAGGGCGGTCCGGCGCTGGCGGGGCCGGCGGGTGGGGCGGTACGGAACGAACGTCGTG
>NZ_UPHT01000002.1 GCF_900566085.1 Mycobacterium attenuatum | reverse complement strand
ACCCAACCCACACTTTCGCATCCGCCACGACATCGTCGACCAATCCGGCAAACTCACCCTGCGCCACGCCAGCCGCCCACACCACCTCGGCATCGGAGGCACCCACGCCCACACCCCAATACTCATCCTGGCCACCAGCAAAACCGTCACCGTCATCAGCAAAACCGCCCACCACATCCTCAGCAGCCACATCATCGACCCCGACAAAAACTACTGGCGCAACCAAAACAAAAACCCCGGCCGATGGCCGGGGAATCTGTAACCCATGACGCGACTCATCACAATTGTGGAGCCTAGGGGAATCGAACCCCTGACACCCGCCTTGCAAAGGCGGTGCTCTACCAACTGAGCTAAGGCCCCTCCTCGTTGCGAACCGCGTCCCGAGACGGGTGACCAGGCACCGGATCCGGCGCCGCGTGCCACACTTCGGCGTTTCGGCGGGCCCGCACCACGGCCACCACCGCAGCAGCCACTGCCAGTGATAGCGCGAGCCGCACACAACGTCTTGACGAACACATGGTCGTGGGCCTAGGAGGACTCGAACCTCCGACCTCTTCGTTATCAGCGAAGCGCTCTAACCGCCTGAGCTATAGGCCCGGATTCCGGAATACGGCCGAGCGACGAGATTACCGCAATCGCCGCCCGACCCCCAAAATGCTAATCCCGGTCGGCCAGCGTCACCTCGATGCCGCCGATCAGATCCGTGGTGAGGTTGTAGACGAATGCCCCGATGGTGGCCATCGCGGTCATCAAGACGATGTTGACCAAGCCGATCAGCACGGCCCCACCGAAGATGGTGCCGCTGGAGACCAGTTCTGCGCTGCTTCCGCTGGTGTTGTTCAGCAGGTCGCCGACGTTGCTGTTGAGCTTGGCCCACACGCCCATGCCGCCGAGCACCAGGTACAGGAACGCCACCGAGATCATCCAAACGAAGAACAACGCCACCGACAGCAGCAGCGACACCTTCAGCATGCTCCACGGATCGATCCGGCGGATCTGCATGCTGGCCCGCACCGGTCCGCGGCCTCGCCGCGGCGATACCTGTACCCGGGATTCACGGGGTTCCGTGGTTGCCGAACGGCCGGTGGGCGTCGGCGTCGACGGTTCTGCCGGACGGTCGGGCGCGGCCCTGCGCTGCGCCCGGGGGATAGATCCCGATAGATCGGGCAGCTCGCTGGCGTAAGCCTCAACAGGTGGACCGTCGCCGCGGGCCGGAAGTTGGTCGGGTTCCGGCGGAGTCGTCGCCACCGGCGCGGAGGGGGCAGCCGCCGGTGTTGAGGTTCCGGTGATAAAGCGGTTCAACCGGGCATCGATGGCCGAACTCGGGCCGGGTGGCCGCACGTCTGTCGGCGGATCGTTGGGTTCCCACTGCCCCGGCTGGGACGGCCACGTGCCGCTGCGGCGCCGCGACGGAGAGTCTCCGGGATCTGTAACCCGGCCAGGTCCGGTCGTTGCCCGGTGTGCACCGGCACGCTCGGCCACAGCATCCCCATTCGGTAGGTCGCCCGTATTGGGGGCGCCCGGCTCGTTCGGTGAGGTCACCCCGACTCCTAACATGTGTACCCAGGTCGCTGAGTCTAGTTGCCGTGGTATTCGGAGGCCGATCCGCCGTCCGGATCGTCATCCGAAGCGGCCGTTAAACAGCGGTTCAAGCGTATTCCGGGACAGATCCAACGTGTCACCGTGGCGTCGGATTGCGGCACGTCGATAGGTTCCGCCCCGAGGTGCCCAGAGGTGCCCCGAGAAGGGGTGTACGTAGCGGCGCCGGGTCGGCGGCCGTGTCGCGGTCTCGAGCGAGCGGTGAGGGCTTTGAGTGTGCATGTAGGGCGCCAACATCCGCGGTGGATCGCCCTGGCAGCACACTCGACGCCACCCACGCACACTCGACGCCAGGTCGTGCTTCCGTTTGGCGACCGTCGCGCGCACCATGGAGATGTCGGCGGTCTCACAAAACGGGAAGGCGGCGGGCGATGAAGGCTAAGGTCGGCGACTACCTGGTGGTTAAGGGCACCACCACCGAGCGACATGACCAGCACGCGGAGATCACCGAGGTGCGTTCCCAAGACGGCTCGCCGCCATACGTGGTGCGTTGGCTGGTGACCGGGCACGAGGCGACGGTGTACCCGGGTTCTGACGCGGTCGTCGTCAGCGCGGCCGAACACGAAGAGGCCGCACGGCGCGCTGCCGGCCGGGTGGGACGTCCCGCGACCTAGCCGGCATGTTCCGGTAGGTCTAGTGTTGGCACGTTTTGTCCCCAACACCCGCCAATGTGGATAGCAGTAGCCGCACACCGCTGCGACCTCCGCATGCACTGACTGCACCGAATACGCCTGACAATCGAGCAATTTCGTCGTCCGGGGCGTCGAGCCGCCCCGAAGAGCCCCTACTTGCCCGATCCGTCGTCGCTGTCGGCTTCCCCGACCACGTCCTCGCTTTCCTCGGCGTTGCGGGCAATCGCCAACAGGTTGTCACCCTCACCGAGATTCATCAGCCGAACACCCTTGGTCTGACGGCCCGCCTTACGAACCTGGCGCGCGGCGGTGCGAATGACCCCGCCGCCGGAGGTGATCGCGTACAGCTCGCTGTCGTCGTCGACGATCAACGCGCCGACCAGTCTGCCGCGGCGGCGGTCGTACATCACGGTCAGCACGCCTTTACCGCCGCGGCCCTGCACCGGGTACTCGTCGATCGCGGTGCGCTTGGCGTACCCACCGGACGTCGCGACCAGTAAATAGGTGGCTTCGCGGACGACGTTCAACGACAGCAGCCGATCGTCGGCGTTGAACCGCATGCCTTGCACCCCCGAGGTGGCCCGGCCCATCGGGCGCAGCGCCTCGTCGGTCGCCGAGAACCGGATCGATTGCCCGTTGGCCGAGACCAGCAGCAGGTCCTCCTCGGCCGAGCACAGCACGGCCCCCACCAGTTCGTCGTTGTCGCGCAGGTTGATCGCCACGATTCCACCAGAGCGGTTGGAGTCGAAGTCGGTCAGCTTGGACTTCTTGACCAGCCCGTTCTTGGTGGCCAACACCAGATACGGCGCGTCCTCGTAACTGCGGATCTGGATGACCTGAGCGATGCGCTCCTCGGGCTGGAACGCCAACAGGTTGGCCACATGCTGACCACGCGCGGTACGCGACGTCTCCGGCAGCTCGTAAGCCTTGGCCCGATACACCCGGCCCTGCGTGGTGAAGAACAGAATCCAGTCATGGGTGGAGCAGACGAAGAAATGCCGGACGATGTCGTCCTGCTTGAGACCGGCACCCTGGACACCCTTGCCGCCGCGCTTCTGGCTGCGATACAGGTCGGTCTTGGTGCGCTTGGCATACCCGGTTTCGGTGATGGTGACGACGACATCCTCGCGGGCGATCAGATCCTCGTCGCTGACGTCGCCGTCGGCTGCGACGATTCGGGTCCGACGGTCGTCGCCGTGCTTGTCGACGATCTCGCCGAGTTCGTCGCGCACGATCCCGCGTTGCCGCTCCGGCTTGGCCAGGATGTCTTCCAAATCGGCGATCTCTGCTTCGATCTTGGCCAAATCGTCGATGATGCGCTGGCGTTCCAGGGCCGCCAGGCGCCGCAGCTGCATGTCCAGAATGGCCTGAGCCTGGATCTCGTCAATATCGAGCAACTCGATCAACCCGGCCCGGGCGATGTCGACCGTCTCCGATGCGCGAATCAAGGCGATCACTTCGTCCAGCGCGTCGAGCGCCTTGACCAGGCCGCGCAGAATGTGGGCCCGCTCGTTGGCTTTTCGCAGCCGGTAGGTGGTGCGCCGGACGATCACGTCGAGTTGGTGTTCGACGTAGTAGCGGATCAGCTGATCGAGTCGCAGCGTGCGCGGTACCCCGTCGACGATGGACAACATGTTGGCGCCGAAGCTCGTTTGCAGCTGGGTGTGCTTGTAGAGGTTGTTGAGCACCACCTTGGCCACCGCGTCACGTTTGAGCTCCACGACGATGCGCACGCCGACCCGCTCGCTGCCCTGGTCTTCGATATTGGCGATGCCCGCCAGCTTGCCGTCGCGGACCTGCTCGGCGATCGAGGTGATGAAGTTGTCGTGGTTGACCTGATAGGGCAGCTCGGTGATGACCAGCGAGGTGCGGCCGCGTGAATCTTCTTCCACCTCAACGACTCCGCGCATCCGAATAGAGCCCCGGCCGGTCTTGTAGGCGTCGGCGATGCCCTGGGATCCGACAATGAGTCCGGCCGTGGGAAAGTCGGGTCCTTTCACCCGCTCCATGACGGCGGCCAGCGTCGTCTCCTCGTCGGCGTCGTAATTGTCCAACGCCCAGAACACCGCATCGGCAAGCTCACGCAGGTTGTGCGGCGGGATGTTGGTGGCCATGCCCACTGCGATGCCGCCCGACCCGTTGGCCAGCAAGTTCGGGAAGCGGCTGGGCAGCACCGTCGGCTCTTGCACCCGGCCGTCATAGTTGGGGATGAAATCGACTGTCTCCTCGTCGATTTCACGCAGCATCTCCATGGCTAACGGGGTCAGCCGGGCCTCGGTGTATCTCATCGCCGCTGGCGGATCGTTGCCCGGTGAGCCGAAGTTGCCCTGACCGTCGACCAGGGGATAGCGCAGCGACCACGGCTGCGCCATACGCACCAGGGTGTCGTAGATCGACGCGTCGCCGTGCGGGTGGTAATTACCCATCGTCTCGGCCACCGACCGCGCCGATTTGGCGTGGCTGCGGTCCGGACGGAACCCGGAGTCATACATCGCGTAGAGCACGCGCCGGTGCACCGGCTTGAGGCCGTCGCGCACCTCGGGTAGCGCGCGGCCGACGATCACGCTCATCGCGTAATCGATGTAGCTGCGCTGCATCTCCTGCTGAATGTCGACCGGTTCGATCCGCTCGACGGAGTCGTCGGGCGGCAGCGTCGTGTCTGTCATCTATTCCTCGTTTTGGTGTTAGTTGTGACGCGCGGCATATCCCCAGCTGGGGGAAGCGTGGTATTCACCGCGCTGCGGCTTGGAGATTTGACGCTGACCGGTACCGTCGGTATTCACCACAAAGATTGCCTGCGCTCCGATATCGAACAACGTGTCGGTATAGGCAATCTGGCTTCCGTCTGGCGAGAAGGTAGGCAAAGTCCATTCCGCACGCGGGTCTTTGAGATCAGCGAGTTTGCGCGGCTTTGTCAGGTCGGCATCCGCGACAAACAGGGCGTTTCTGCCCTGGCTCACGCTGAGTTGATAAACGATCTTTTTGCCGTCTCGCGAATAAGCCAGTTGGGCAGGGATGCCACGCAACTCCTCTCGCGTCGCAATGATTCCATCTGGAACCGGAAGCGCCAGCTCATCGGTCTTGTCGCCCTGGACAACGTCGGCGATCGTGGAGAAGACCAGCCGTTGGCCAAAGCCCGCTTTGACGAACCTGTCATACACCACCGCCCGACTGTCGGGCGTGAACACAACCCGCAGCGGCGGAACGGACACGGGCGCCCCGAAGGGGGCCATTAGCTGCCGTGGCTCACCGCCGGTGACGTCCACGACGTAGATCGAGCTATCCCCGGTCACACTTTCGACGTAGGCCACCATTTTGCCGTCGGGAGAAAAGGCCAAGGCGACGGAATCGTTGATATGCGATTGTGCCGAAACTGCTTTGGTCAACGGCCGTGCGTTCTTCAGGTCGGAATCCGTTACGAATACCTGCGCGGGCTTACCAGCGATGTACGCGATCTTGCGCCCGTCGGAGGAGAACACCGCCGACTCCGCCGGTGGGTCGGGTGGCCTCAGAACGCGATCCCCGCTGCCATCCGCCTTCATGATGTGGATCGAATTGACTTGTGCGACTTGCGTGGTGTAGCTGATCACGAGATCCCCGCGATCGGGCTCGCCTTCCCGCGCGGTCGGCCCGTGGGAACAACCCGCGAGCAAGAGCACGCTTGCGCCCAGCCCCGCGCAGGCCCGCACCGACAACTTACACATCAAGGAAACGAACATCCTTGGCGTTGCGGGTGATAAAGCTTCGGCGCGCATCCACGTCCTCACCCATCAGGATGGAGAACAGCTCATCGGCCGCCGCGGCGTCGTCCAGCGTCACTTGACGCAACACCCGCACCGAAGGATCCATGGTGGTTTCCCACAACTCCTTGGCATCCATTTCGCCCAGACCTTTGTAGCGCTGGATACCGTCTTCCTTGTTGATCTTCTTGCCCGCCTTCAGCCCAGCCTCCAGTAACCCATCACGCTCGCGATCGGAGTAGGCGAACTCGGGATCGATGCGCTGCCACTTGAGCTTGTATAGCGGGGGCTGAGCCAGAAATACATGACCATTCTCGATCAGCGGACGCATGAAGCGGAACAACAACGTCAGCAGCAACGTGGAGATGTGCTGGCCGTCGACGTCGGCGTCAGCCATCAGCACAATCTTGTGGTATCGCAGCTTGGAGATATCGAATTCGTCGTGGATACCGGTACCCAGCGCGGTGATGATCGCCTGGACTTCGGTGTTCTTCAGCACCCGGTCGATGCGGGCCTTCTCGACGTTGATGATCTTACCGCGCAACGGCAGGATCGCCTGAAACATCGAGTCGCGACCGCTCTTTGCCGAGCCGCCGGCTGAATCACCTTCTACTACATACAGTTCGGACTTGCGCGGGTCAGTCGAGCGACAATCGGCCAACTTGCCGGGCAATCCGCCGATGTCCGTGGCGCTCTTGCGGCGCACCAACTCTCGCGCTTTGCGGGCCGCAATGCGCGCCTGTGCCGATGAAACAGCCTTGTTGACAACGGTTTTCGCATCGGCGGGGTTGGCTTCGAACCAATGGGTGAGCTGTTCGTTGCACACCTTCTGCACGAATGATTTCACCTCGGTGTTACCCAGCTTGGTCTTGGTCTGACCCTCGAATTGCGGCTCGCTGACCTTGACCGAAATCACCGCGGCCAACCCTTCGCGGATGTCGTCACCGGTGAGGTTGGGGTCCTTGTCTTTGAGGAGTTTGCGATCCTTGGCGTATTTGTTCACTACCGACGTCAAGGCGCTGCGGAACCCTTCTTCGTGGGTCCCGCCCTCGTGGGTATTGATCGTGTTGGCGAAGGTGTGCACCGACTCCGAGTAGCCGGCATTCCACTGCATCGCGATCTCGACTTCATGGCCCGGGCCCTTACCAGAGAAGTCGACGATGCTGCTGTGGATGGCGTTCTTGGTGCGGTTGATGTGTTTGACGAAGTCAACCAGGCCGCCGGGGTAGTGGAAGGTACGCTTCTTGACTTTGTGTGGAGCGGCGGATTCGGCCGCCTTCTCGCGGGCCGACTTCGGGGCCTCGGCGACGTCGCTGACCACCTCGTCGACCACCTCCTCCTGGGTCACCCGCTGATCGGTCAAATTGATGGTGAGCCCCTTGTTGAGAAACGCCATCTCCTGCAATCGTCGGGCGACGGTTTCGAAGTCGTACTCGGTGGTTTCGAAAACGTTGGGGTCGGCCCAGAATCGCACCGTCGTGCCGGTCTTCCTCGTCGGCGCGCCTTCTTTGAGCCCCATCGGCTCGGACTTCTCGTAAACCTGGGACCACTCGGAGCCGTCGCGCTTGATCTCCACCTCGAGCCGGGTGGACAAAGCGTTGACCACCGACACACCCACACCGTGCAGCCCGCCCGATATCGCATAGGCGTCGGAGTCGAATTTCCCGCCGGCATGCAGCTGGGTCATCACCACGTCGACGGTTGGTATCCCGGACGCGTGCATCGCGACCGGGATGCCGCGGCCATCGTCGGTGACTTCGACGCCGCCATCCTCGAGCAGGACGACACTGACGACGGCCGCGTAGCCGGCCATCGCCTCATCGACCGCGTTGTCGACCACCTCCCAGATGAGGTGGTGCAGACCACGCTCACCGGTCGAGCCGATGTACATGCCCGGACGTTTACGGACAGCCTCTAGCCCCTCCAAAATGGTGATCGATGCAGCGCCGTATTCGTCTTGGGCCTTCTTCTTCTGGGCAGCCACGGTCCGAATGCTCTCCTCGGGGTTGCATGCGAGCGGTTCAGTCACCGCAGCGGGTCGCACACCTACTCTACCGTGAGCGCGTCTCCGCACCGATTCTCTAGGCGCGTTTCTACCTACCTAACTGCGCCGTGCGCACGATATCTTCCTTGAGGACGCGTCCGGACGTTTGAGGTGCGTGTTCACTTCGTCCTGGTGGATTTCAGGACTTGGACAACTAAGGCTCCACGTAACCGTTGGACCGCCCGCATGTGGTTTAGCCGTAGGTGTCGCGCGGCCCTCTACCGGCGACATGTCGAGGCCCCTTGCGCCAAGACGGCGCAGCGGGACCGGTGATCTTCAGCGACGTCACCACGCCGTTGCCGACCGCGGCGGCGATCTTAGCCAGGAGTTGGGCCTGCATGATCCGCAATTGCGTGGCCCAGGCCGTCGATTCAGCTGTCACGCTGAGCACCCCGTCGTCCAGCGAGGCGGGAGTGGCATGCTCGGCGATCTGCTGGCCAACCACTGCGGCCCATTGGCCCAGCACCGTGCCCTCGGCGACACGTCCGGACCAACCGCGCTTTTTCGCCAGTTCGCGAGCCAACTTGCCCAGCGGTTGCGGATCTCGGGAGTCGGGGCCCGGACCCGACCACCCGCGACGCTGTCCGGCGACGCGCCGCGACGAAACCGGTTGCGCCACCGATCCGCGGCCCACATCACGTCCCCGGGCCCGCGCGGCGGCCCGGGCCTCTGCCAAGGTGCGTCGAACCAGGTCGATGCCGGCGTCGAGTTGTGGGATCTGGTCTGCTGATTGCTCGCCGGTCACGCGGACACCACCGATACCGGCCCGTCGTCACCCGCACGCAAATCGATCGGCACCCGTCTCGCGTCCCAACCCACTGGAATATCTTCCAGCACCGCCGCGGTCACCAACACCTGTTCGGCCGACTCCGCCACGGCCGCCAAGGCACGACGGCGCTGGGCGTCCAGTTCAGCAAAGACGTCATCCAGCAACAACACCGGGTCACTGCCGTCGCCACGCAGCAATTCATAGGCCGCCAATCGCAGCGCCACCGCCATCGACCATGACTCTCCGTGGCTGGCAAAGCCTTTGGCGTGTTGGTCACCTAGTCGCAGTTCCAGGTCGTCTCGGTGCGGACCAACCAGACACACACCACGTTCCACTTCGGCATCGCGCCGCGCGGCCAGCGCCGTCAGCAGCCCGGCCTTTAGGTGGTCACGATCGGCAGCCCCGGGCGTTCCATCAGCCAGAGTATGTCCGGGCACGACAGCGGCCATGCTGGCTCGATAGTCGATGGACGCCGGGCGCGAACCCGGGGCCAACAGCTGATACGCCTTTTCCACTTCCGGGGCCAGTTGCCGCACCAAATCCATACGAGCAGCCATCAATTCGGCGCCGTGCTCAGCCAGTCGGCTGTCCCAGACGTCCAGTGTGTCCAGCACACCGTGGTCCCCGCGGTATCGCGCGCCTGCTGCGGATTTCAGCAACGCGGTCCGCTGCCGCAGCACTTTGTCGTAGTCGGAGCGCACCGCAGCCACGGCCGGACGCCGCACCGTCGCCAAGTCATCTAGGTAACGACGCCGGTCCGCCGGATCGCCGCGGACCAGCGCCAAGTCTTCAGGAGCAAACAGCACCGCGCACAATACCCCGACCACCTCACGGGTGCTGCGCACCGGAGACCGGTTCAGCCGGGCCTTGTTGGCCCGTCCCGCGGCGATCTCGAGATCCACCGCGCATTCCCGACCGTCGCTGACTACGATCGTCGAGATCACCGCGCGGTCGGCCCCCGCCCGGATCAACGGTGCATCGGTGCCCACTCGGTGCGAACCCATGGTGCTCGAATACCACAGTGCTTCAATAAGATTCGTCTTACCGAATCCGTTGGGACCGACGAATACCGTACGGCCCGGATGTAATTCGAGATCCACATGCGCCCACGAGCGGAAATCACGCAGTCCCAAACGCCGGACGTACACCTACTTCGGCACCCCAGCGATCAGCCCGGCAACCGAACCGGCATCAAGAGGTAGACGTAGTCTGTCGGCACCGCCGGGAACGGACCGTTACCAGTCGGCGTGACGTCTTCGGCCGATGCGGGACGCAGTAGGGCGGGCTTTCCCGGGGTGGTGAAGCCGAACGACACCCGCTCGGAATGCAACGACCCCAGACCATCAGTCAGATATGTGGGGTTGAACGCGATTGTCAGCGGTTCACCGGCGAAGTCGACGGCAAGGTCTTCCTCAGCCCGCCCGACGTCATCGGCGCCGGCGGAAAGCCGCAACGTCCCCTCGCCGAATTCCATGCGTACCTGCGCGCCACGATCAGCGACCAGCGCGACCAGCTTGATCGCCTCGGTCAGCTCTGCCACATCAGCGGTGGCTACCGCGGTGTGCTCGGCGGGCAGCAGCTGGCGAAATTTCGGAAACTCCGCGTCCAGTAGGCGGGTGGTGCTGCGCTTGCCGCTACCGCTGATGCCCAGTAGCCCATCCTTTCCGACGCCACTGCCGGCACCCAAGGACAACCGCACATCGGATCCGTCACTGTTGGCTTTGGCCGCCTCGGCCAGCGTCTTGGCCGGCACCAGCACCGACGCGTCGATGTCTGGCGACAGTGCGGTCCACGTCAATTCCCGAACCGCCAGACGGAACCTGTCGGTTGCCGCTAAAACCACCGTCTCACCGGAGATCTCGACGCGAATACCGGTCAACATGGGCAGGGTGTCGTCGCGGCCGGCCGCAATGGCGACCTGGCTGATGGCCTCGGCGAACAGATCCGACGGCAACGTCCCGGTGTCATCGGGCAGGGTCGGCAGTGTTGGATAATCCTCGACCGCCATGGTCGGTAACGAAAACCTGGCGTTTCCGCAGGTCAAGGCGACCCGATTGCCGTCGACGTAGAAATCGACCGGCTTGTTAGGCAATGCCCGGGTGATGTCGGACAGCAACCGCCCTGATACCAAAACGCTTCCTGGAGAAGCGATTTCGGCAGCGATCTGTACTTCGGCTGAAACTTCGTAGTCGAATCCGGAAATGGTCAGACCATCGTCCGAGCCCGTCAGCAGCACACCGGAAAGCACCGGCACCGCCGGCCTGGTCGGCAGGTTTTTTGCCACCCACGACACCGCCTCGGCGAACGACTCTTTCACCAAACGGAACTTCAAGTCGGTGAGACCAGCCTGGGTCGTAGCCGCGTCCATTGCGTCCCTTCACCTAACAGTGAGTTCGATCCCTAGATCCATGAGCCAGCCCCGCCGCCGGCATTGCGACCACCCGTGACGAATCCCCGCAACGGCGGTCGAACAACAACCGTAGAACGTCTGGCTCCAAGTTGAAAGCTAATCGTCAACGCCGACATCGCGGGCACTGCGCCCTCGCGAGGGACCCTGGGAGTCGGGTGTCCCCAAGCCCGATTTTCTAAGGACAACCCAGGAATAGATTTCAATAGCAGTAATAAGGGGTGTGAGTTTTGGGGATAGTTCGCTGTCGGTGCTGGTGGGCGACCAACCGGGGTGTGGATGACGGCATCGCAGGCTGTGTGGTGGATGTGGGGCGTTGGGGATGAATCGGCGGGTGTGTTCAGAAGGGCCGAGATCTGCACGTGAATTTCGAGTGGCTGTCCACAGCACTGCGCACAGCGGCGGCGTGTGGCTACTGTGACTGATGGTAGAGAAGTTTTTTGCGGCGAAGCGAGCGGAAACAGCCGATTCAGCGCTTCGAGCGCTGCCGGATCCTTGTTGTGAGTTCTTTGACGTGATCGAAGACCTCGCGGCGCTCGGCCATCTCCGACAGGATCTTGCGTTGGGCGTACATGACCGTGGTGTGGTCGCGGCCGAAAGCCTGGCCGATCTTGGGCAGTGACAGATCGGTGAGCTCGCGGCACAGGTACATCGCGATCTGGCGCGACTGGGCCAGCGATCGGGTCTTGCCCGGGCCGCGTAGCTCTTCGACGGTGGTGTCGAAGTACTCCGCAGTGGCGGCCATGATGGTCGCCGCGCTGATTTGCATGGTGGTGGCGTCGGCGATGAGGTCGCGCAGCACGATCTCGGCCAGCGCCTTGTCGATCGGGGTCTTGTTCAGCGAGGCGAAAGCGGTGACCCGGATCAGCGCACCCTCGAGTTCGCGGATGTTGCGTTCGATGCTGCTGGCAATGAGTTCCAGGACGTCATCGGGCACCGCCAGTCGCTCCATTTGTGCCTTCTTGCGCAAGATGGCGATGCGGGTCTCCAACTCGGGGGGCTGCACATCGGTGATCAGGCCCCACTCGAACCGGGTCCGGAGTCGATCTTCAAGCGTGGCCAGCTGTTTGGGCGGCCGGTCGGAGGAGATGACAATCTGCTTGTTCGCGTTGTGCAACGTGTTGAAGGTGTGGAAGAACTCTTCCTGAATGCCTTCCTTGCCTTCGATGAACTGAATGTCATCGACGAGCAAGACGTCGACGTCGCGGTAGCTGCGCTTGAAGGCGACCTTGCGGTCGTCACGCAATGAATTGATGAAGTCGTTGGTGAACTCCTCGGTGGAGACGTACTTGACCCGCATCCCCGGAAACAGTCGTTGTGTGTAGTTGCCGGCGGCGTGGAGGAGGTGAGTCTTGCCCAGGCCCGATTCGCCCCAGATGAACAGCGGGTTGTAGGCGCGCGCCGGAGCTTCGGCGATGGCCAGGGTGGCGGCATGAGCGAAACGATTGGAAGCGCCGATAACAAAGGTGTCGAAGGTGTAACGGCGGTTGAGGCTGGTTCCACCACTCGGCGCCGCGGTGTCGGCGCTGGAGGACCGCCTGGTGAAGTACGCGGGCCAGCTCGGCCGGGGCCCGTCAGTGGTTTCTTCGAGTTCGCTGGCGTCATCGAAGTCCACGACGGTTTCGCGGGTTGCTTCACGTGACATGTCGGGGTCGAGATCGTCGCTTGCTGTTGATGCGGTGTCGTCGACCTCAGCGGTCGACGGAGGTGGCGCGATGCGCACCCCGAGTTGGATCTGCTGGCCGAGCCGCCGGCTCAATGCGTCGGTGATCGGCGTGCGCAGATGACGCTCGATTTCGTTCTGGACGAAACTGCTCGGCACTGACAACAGCGCAAATCCCTCGACGATGGTGAGGGGTTGGACAAGGTTCAACCAAGCTCGCTGTTGCGGGGTGAGCGGAGTGGTGAGGGTGGTGCCGTTGCCGGCTCCGCCCGGGATGCCATCAGTGGTGAGTTCCCCGTTGAGTTCGGAGACGACGGCATTCCATACCGTGGCAAAACCCGACCCGGGATCATCGGTCAACGACGCATCCCCCTGGTCCGACATCGAGGTGACATTGTCGGCGACAAGCAAACTGTCCACATGGTTATCCACAGTTGTGGAAAGGACGGTCGATTACGTTCCGCAGCCTTTCGGCCACGGCCCGCGATCTCCGCGCTGCATCCAGCCGCTCGGCTGTCTGGGCAGCTAGTCGATCCGCCATCCTCGCTTCATCGTCGGCCGCCGTCTCAGTCCGAAACAGCACTGCCCGAAGCTAACAGTTTTCGGTGCGGCTGCCAACAGTTCTTTCGTTTTCCGTTGCCGTTTGTTGTAGATGTGTGCAACACGGAGTCCCTTAGCGGCAGCCACATTTCGGGCGGGGCCGGTTTCCGGCTGAGTCTGTTGGGACTGGCGAGGTTTGACCAGGCTAAGGCTCGTCAGTACCCTCAAACAGTCGCCCGAACGTCGGCGATACGGCTGCGACCTGGATGGGAGTCCGGGGACCGCGCCGGCCAGCTGCCAGACCACCTCCGGCCGCCGAGTATGCACGATGCGCGGACGGATGGTATGCGAGACAGATCGAGGAGAACGCCGTGGCCAAGGGCAAGCGGACCTTCCAACCGAACAACCGGCGGCGAGCCCGTGTTCATGGTTTTCGGCTGCGGATGCGTACCCGGGCTGGGCGAGCCATTGTGTCCGGCCGGCGCCGCAAGGGTCGCCGCGCGTTGACTGCCTGATCGTCGCGTCAGGTTTCTTAGCGGTGCTGTCCGCACGCAACCGCATGAGGCGGTCAACCGAGTTTGACGCAACGGTCAAGTACGGAATCCGTACCGTACAGCCCGATGTCGTCGTTCATGTGCACCGCAGCAACCAGGCAGTGGATGGTAGCGGTCCGCGGGTGGGATTGATCATCGCCAAATCGGTGGGTACCGCGGTCGACCGGCATCGCGTTGCACGCCGGTTGCGACACGTTGCCCGGCCGTTGCTCGGGAACCTGCATCCGTGCGACCAGGTGGTGATTCGGGCACTGCCCAGCAGTCGGCAGGTCTCGTCGGTGCGTCTGGAACAACAGGTGCGGCGCGGCTTACGCCGAGCCTTCGAATCGGCGGGTGCCGACCGGTGACCCAGTCGGCGTGGAGTGCCGCGAGCGTGGTGAATGCCACTGGGCGGTGGACAGTCCGCGCACTGATTTTCGTGATCAATCTCTACCGGCACATGGTTTCTCCGCTGCGGCCGGCCTCGTGTCGCTTTCTTCCAACCTGCAGCCAGTACGCCGTGGATGCGCTGACCGAATACGGTCTGATCCGGGGGAGCTGGCTGACGATGGCCAGGCTCGCTAAGTGTGGACCCTGGCATCGGGGAGGATGGGATCCGATACCAGAGCGCCAGCGATATTCGGACTGCGATGTCCGCGGGGACCTGTTGGCGAAGCAAGGGGAGCGTGAGTCTTTTGTTTGATTTCTTCAGCCTCGACTTCGTCTACTACCCGGTCTCGTGGATCATGTGGGTCTGGTACAAGCTGTTCGCGCTGGCGTTCGGGCCGTCCAACTTCTTGGCCTGGGCGCTGTCGGTGATGTTCTTGGTGTTCACGCTGCGCGCCCTGCTCTACAAGCCGTTCGTGCGCCAGATCCGTACCACGCGCCAGATGCAGGAACTGCAGCCGCAAATCAAGGCGCTACAGAAGAAGTACGGTAAGGACCGCCAACGCATGGCGATGGAGATGCAGAAGCTGCAGCGCGAGCACGGGTTCAATCCGATTTTGGGATGCTTGCCGATGCTGGCGCAGATCCCGGTGTTCCTAGGTCTGTATCACGTGCTGCGTTCGTTCAACCGGACGACGGGCGGTTTCGGTCAGCCGCAGATGTCGGTGGTGGAGAACCGGCTGACCGGCAACTACGTCTTCACCCCGACCGACGTGGGCCACTTTCTGGATGCCAACCTTTTCGGTGCCCCGATCGGGGCGTCGATGACCCAGCGCGGTGGCTTGGACGCGTTCGTCGATTTCAGTCGGCCCGCGGTGATCGCGGTCGGTGTGCCGGTGATGATCCTGGCCGGTATCGCGACCTACTTCAACAGTCGCGCGTCCATCGCCCGGCAAAGTCCGGAGGCGGCAGCGAACCCCCAGACCGCGATGATGAACAAGCTGGCACTCTATGTTTTTCCGCTGGGCGTCGTAGTTGGCGGCCCGTTCCTGCCGTTGGCGATCATCCTCTATTGGTTCTCGAACAACATCTGGACGTTCGGCCAGCAGCATTACGTGTTCGGCATGATTGAGAAAGAAGACGAAGCCAAGAGGCAGGAAGTTTTGCAGCGCCGAGCTGCCAATGCGCCGGCGCCGGGGGCTAAGCCCAAGCGCCTTCCCAGAACCGCCTCGGGTGGCCCTGATGGGCCGGCGCCAGAGCCCGCGGCGCAGGCCGGTACCGAAGTCGGCGGGGAGGATGCGGGCTCGGCGGATCAAAACCCCGAAGGGAAGCCGGGTAAGGCGCCCCGTAACCAGGCTGGCGGACCGACTCAGGCGGGCCGTAACAGTGCCCCGGTCGGTCGTACGCCGCGACCGGGCGCGCGACCGAAGAAGCGCAAACGATAAAAGCGCGTCACAACTTTTTGCGCGCGGGAGCAGCGGGATGACCGCCAACGAAGCCTTCAGCAGAAGAGTGCGAAACATCGCCAACACTGACCGTGAGTGAGGGAGACAAGCCATGACCGATGCCGAAACCACCGAGCTGGACTTGGAGAGCAAGACAGCGGCGGAGGATGTCGCAGATGGTCCAGAAGACATGATGGCAGCGAAGGCTAGTGCCGATGAAGCTGATGCGGCCGATGATCTCGAGGAGCGATTGGTCGCAGAGGGGGAGATCGCCGGTGACTACTTGGAGGAGTTGCTGGATCTGTTGGACTTCGACGGCGACATCGATCTGGATGTCGAAGGTAACCGCGCTGTGGTCAGCATCGACGGCAGTGACGACCTGAACAAGTTGGTGGGTCGCGGGGGAGAGGTACTTGATGCTCTGCAGGAACTCACCCGGCTGGCGGTGCATCAGAAGACCGGCGTGCGGAGTCGGTTGATGCTCGACATTGCGAGCTGGCGCCGGCGACGCCGAGAGGAACTGGCGGCCTTGGGGGAGCGAGTAGCGCGGCGGGTTGCCGACAGCGGTGAACGCGAGGAGCTTGCGCCGATGACACCATTTGAGCGCAAGATTGTTCACGATGCCGTGGCGGCGGTGTCCGGCGTACACAGTGAAAGCGAGGGCGTCGAGCCGTCGCGGCGGGTTGTGGTCCTGCGCGACTAACCCGTTATCCGACCGCGACCCGTCCGCAATGTCGGGGACGTGAGTTACAGATATGTAGTTCCGGGCGGGCCGGGCCCGTGGGAGAAGCTCGGGAAGATCGGAGAATGTTTCACGTGAAACATGGACGGATCCCCGACCCACGACGACCCGGTGTGGAGCCGATGCACCCGGATGTGTGCGATGCGCCGGCGGCGATCTTTGGGGAGCGACTCCAGATTGCCCGCAGATACGCCGACTGGCTGGCGGGTCCAGGGGTCGAGCGGGGACTGCTGGGACCCCGGGAGGCTGGGCGCATATGGGAGCGACACCTCTTGAACTGCGCCGTAATCGGCGAACTCGTTGATCCCGGGCAGCGGGTAGTCGATATTGGTAGCGGAGCCGGGCTACCCGGCATACCGCTGGCCATCGCTCGGCCCGATCTGCAGATCATCCTCCTGGAACCGTTGTTGCGACGCAGCGAATTTCTATCTGAGGTGGTCGCGGATCTGGGTCTGACCGTGGAGGTGGTGCGCGGCCGTGTCGAGGAGCCGAGAATATGGCGGCGAAGTGGTGACGGTGATGTCGCTGTGTCGAGAGCGGTAGCCGCATTAGACAAACTAGCGAAGTGGAGTATGGCGTTGGTGAAACGGGAGGGCCGGATGCTCGCGATCAAAGGAGAGCGGGCTGCCGACGAAGTAGAGAAGTACCGGCGTGTGATGGCCGCATCGGGTGCGGGTGATGTCAGGGTAGTGGAATGTGGCGCGAACTATTTACGACCACCCGCAACCGTAGTGGTGGCACGGCGCGGAGGTCCGGATCAACCCATTCGGCGAACGAATGGGGCAAAGGCGTGAACCCGTCGACGACGCTGGCGCCTTCGTCCGAACCGACACGACGCGCTTCGGCACCGCATCCGGGTGTTCCCATGGGCGACCCTGTACCGCTGCCCCTGCCCGCGCTCGCGCGGGCAGGGGCGCCCGCTTCGATAGCGTCGGCTGCGCCCAGCGCACCGCGACCGTCCGGCCCATGGTCGATGATGACCGGGCATCCGAAGAGATTGCCCGCGGCCGCGACGCCGGCCGGTGCGGTTACCCCAAGCGAGGTCGGGGTCCTGGCCGCTGAGTTGGCGTCGGCGCCGGGAACAACGCACAATCCCACAGTGAATGTTTCACGTGAAACATCAACCGAAATCGATACTCCGATAGGCGCCGCCGCCGAACGAGCCATGCGTGTCCTGCACACCACCCACGAGCCACTGCGTCGGCCACAGCGGCGGCGACTTTTCACGGTCGCCAACCAGAAGGGGGGGGTTGGCAAGACCACCACCGCCGTCAACCTTGCCGCGGCACTGGCCGTCCAGGGTCTCAAGACTCTGGTGATCGACCTCGATCCCCAGGGCAACGCAAGCACTGCCCTGGGTATTACCGAGCGGCAATCCGGAACGCCATCGTCGTACGAAGTGCTCATCGGCGAAGTGTCATTGAGACAGGCGATACGGCGCAGCCCGCACAGCGAGCGACTGTTCTGCGTTCCGGCGACGATCGACCTTGCCGGTGCCGAGATCGAACTGGTGAGCATGGTGGCGCGTGAGAACCGGTTGCGTAATGCGCTGGCCGAACTCGACAACCTCGACTTCGACTATGTGTTCGTCGACTGCCCGCCATCGTTGGGACTGCTCACGATCAACGCATTGGTCGCCGCTCCGGAAGTACTCATCCCGATTCAGTGCGAGTACTACGCGCTGGAAGGGGTGTCCCAGCTGATGCGCAACATCGAGATGGTGAAGGCGCACCTCAACCCCGAGCTCGAAGTGACCACGGTCATCCTGACGATGTATGACGGCCGGACAAAGCTCGCCGACCAGGTGGCCGAAGAGGTCCGCCGTTACTTCGGAAGCAAAGTGTTGCGCACGGTGATTCCCCGTAGCGTCAAGGTATCGGAGGCGCCGGGCTACAGCATGACGATCATCGATTACGATCCCGGTTCGCGTGGGGCGATGAGCTACCTGGACGCCAGTCGTGAACTCGCCGATCGTGATCGGCCATCGGCCGGGAGGGGACGACCATGACTCAGCCGTCACGTCGGAAGGGCGGTCTTGGACGGGGACTGGCGTCGCTGATTCCCACGGGTCCCGGCGACGGTGAGTCCGGGTCGTCGTTCGGCCCACGAATGGGATCGGCAACCGCCGACGTCGTGATCGGCGGACCCGCCCTTGACGGGGGATCGATAGGGGCGGTGTACCGCGAGATTGCGCCGTCGGACATCGAGGCCAATCCCCGGCAGCCGCGCCAGGTGTTCGACCAAGAGGCATTGCAGGAATTGGTGCATTCGATCCGCGAGTTCGGACTTCTGCAGCCGATCGTGGTGCGGGCGGTCGAGACGTCGTCAAGTGGCGCGCACTATCAAATCGTGATGGGGGAGCGGCGTTGGCGGGCGGCTCAGGAGGCCGGCCTGGCTACGATCCCCGCGATCGTGCGCGAAACCGGCGACGACAATCTGCTACGCGATGCCCTACTGGAAAACATCCATCGGGTCCAGTTGAACCCGCTGGAAGAAGCGGCTGCCTACCAACAGCTTCTCGATGAGTTCGGTGTCACCCACGATGAACTGGCTGCGCGCATCGGCCGGTCGCGTCCGTTGATCACCAACATGATCCGACTGCTCAAGCTTCCGATTCCCGTTCAGCGGCGGGTAGCCGCGGGTGTGCTGTCGGCCGGCCATGCCCGGGCACTGCTGTCGCTGGAGGCTGGGCCGGAGGCGCAGGAGGAACTGGCGAGCCGGATCGTGGCCGAAGGCTTGTCGGTGCGGGCCACGGAGGAGGCGGTCACCCTGGCCAACCGCGGCGGTGCCACAGCACCGACCCCGCCGCGACGCAAACCCATTCACATGCCCGGACTCCAAGATGTCGCCGAGCGCCTGTCCAACGCCTTCGACACCCGAGTGACGGTAAGTCTCGGCAAGCGCAAGGGCAAGATCGTGGTGGAGTTCGGCTCGGTGGACGATTTGCAGCGCATTGTCGGCTTGATCACCGATGTCAAGGCGTGAGCCCGCAACACCAGGTAATTACGTCACTGTGACACTGAGGCGGCTCCGGAACAGGGAGGAAACATTTCGTGTGGTGCACTTCGACGCAGACTCCATGTGCGTCAAGCGATTTCGAGAGGCGGCCGGTTCGTTGTGATCAGCGGGACCTGTCGTGACGCGGCACCGGCCGATGACGGCCCTGGCGGACAACCGATACTGGCCCAACCGTTGCCAACTCTCCTATCCTAGAGAGGTTGCTGGTGTACATCAGCCGGGGGAGAACGAGGCCGTGGGCGTGGCCGTGCGACACGGCGGGCCGAACGGTCGGTAAGAGACGCGGGGCTGACAGCCGCAGTACCGCACGGAGGCTAGGAGACTAGTGTCTGCTCGTATCACAGCGCTGCGGCTCGAAGCCTTCGAGCAGCTTCCCAAGCATGCGCGCCGGTGCGTCTACTGGGAAGTGGACCCCGCGACCCTGGGTAACGATCACCACCTTGCCGACCCCGAATTCGAAAAGGAAGCCTGGCTGTCGATGGTGATGTTGGAATGGGGTTCGTGCGGCCAGGTGGCGACGGCAATCCCGGACGAACGCAGCGATGCTGAACCGCCGTGTCTGGGATATGTGTTCTACGCCCCGCCCCGGGCGGTGCCGCGGGCCCGTCTGTTTCCGACTGCGCCGGTGTCTGCCGACGCGGTGTTGTTGACCTCGATGGGTATCGAACGTGGACAGGCCTCTGATGACTTGCCGCATAGCCTGATCGCTCGGGTCATCGACGAACTGGTTCGTCGCGGGGTGCGGGCGCTGGAGGCTTTCGGCCGTACGGCGGCGGCCGCCGATCTACAGGATCCCCGGCTGGTCGAACCCGACGTGCGCCCGGTACTTGAGGTTGTCGGTGACTGCTCCGTCGACCACTGTGTCATCGACGCGGACTTCTTGATGGACACTGGTTTTGTGGTGGTGGCACCGCACCGGTACTTCCCGCGGTTACGGCTGGAACTCGATAAGGGCTTCGGGTGGAAGGCTGAGGTAGAGGCCGCTTTGGAGCGGTTGCTGGAAAGTGCCCAGCTGCAACAGCCCGTGGGGGCGGCTGCAGCGGCCGGTTCTACGGCCAGCAGTCCCTCTAGGTCCCGGCAACGAGACGTTTTGGGGCTCAGGCCAATTCAGTAACCGGCTATTCAGGAACCGCCGAGTCTGCTGGCCCGTTCCACCGACAACTCGTGGGCCAATAACTCGGCGAAGGTGAAAGTGCCCGTGGGCCGGTCGTTTTTGCCCAACAAGTAGAGCCGTTTGACCGCGGCGAGAATACCTTCGGCAATGGCGTCGCGGGTCTGCGTTGAGACCAGCATTTCCCGGTCTCGGGGGTTGGTGATGTAGCCGACGTCGACCTGAACGGTGGGCATCCGAGTCAGCCGCAACAGATCCCAGGTCCGACCATGTGTACGGCAATCGCGTAACCCAGTGCGCGCCACAACTTCTCGCTGAATAAAGTCAGCCAGATTGCGGCCGATGGTAGACACCGACCCGTGCGAGTTACCGAAATAGAACGAGGCGACGCCGTTGGCCGAAGGACTGGCCTGGGTTTCGCAGCGCAGGCTGATCATCAGGTCTGCCCCAACGGCATTGGCGGTCGCGGCGCGTTCGGCGTCTGACGGGCTACCGTTGGCGGGGCGGGACAAAAAGGTCTCCATGCCGATGGCCGACATGCGTCCTTCGAGGCGACTCGCCAAGTCCCACAGGACGTCTGCCTCACTGATCGGCCCGGCCGGGCCTTGAGTGATCAGACCGTGATCGGCACCGCCGCGCCCGGGATCGATGATGATGCGCTTGCCGGACAACTTCGGTCCGGAACGGCGGACCAACTCCTCCTCCCGGATCGCATGCGGCGAGCCGCCGCTGACCCGTGAACTGAGAAAGTACAAGGACCGCAACGTTTCCGGCCCGCAGATACCGTCGGCGGAAAGTCCGTACTCGCGCTGGTACGACATCAGCGCGTTGTGGGTCTGCAATCCGAAATATCCGTCGACCAGCCCCGTGTAGAACCCGAGATCCTGCAGCCGAGCCTGCAGTGTCGCCACATCATCGCCGTACAGGGGCGCACCGAATTGGTGATACAGCGTTCGAGCGCCGAGTCGGTAGGAAGCTTCTTTTAACGCCCGATAGGTGGCTTCGCCGACGATGCCGTCGACGAGCAGGCCGCGATGCTGCTGAAAGGCACGCACCGCGTGGTCGAGTTCGGCGTCGAACACCTCGAGCGCGACGTGTCGGCCGGTGGTCAGATCTTCGTCGGGATTGTCCAGCATTCCCAGCGCGGCCAGCGCAGCGCGGATCTCGGTGACAGCGGCGCTACGGTCACCACAGCGCAGCGCGTCGCCGTCTTCGCGGCGCGGACTCGGCATACCAAAGGCCCTCCAGGACTCACTGATCTCGCTGACAAACGCAACACAGCTAGCCGCTATTGTCGCAGACGCTTCCCAATTTCGGGAAAACCCCAGGCTGATCCGGGCCACGACGCGTCGTCAAGCTGGCGGTTAGTCGTGCCACCGCAACTGCCGCGACGACGACGTAAGGTGCGGCCGCATTGCGGTGCGCGAAGGTTCTTGCAACCGAAACCGGGCGGATTTCTGATGCCCCTGCCCGCAGCGGGCACACGCTGCAGCTTTCAACCTGAGTTAGGACATTTGGTTTAGTAAGCCACTTTGATGCCGAGGTGGGCGAGGATTGTCCGCTGGGGCTCAGGGATTTCGGGTGGGAAGGTCTGACTGGCGCCGTTGATGGTGATGGTCGCTGAGCGCAGCGGTCGCAGTTGCTTGATGATGTTGGCGATGGCCAGCCCACTGCGTTCCTGAATGCAGTGCGCGA
>NZ_UPHT01000043.1 GCF_900566085.1 Mycobacterium attenuatum | reverse complement strand
GTCACGGAGGTGGCGGCGGCGGCGGTGGTGGAGCCGCCAGCGTTCAAGCCGTCAATGGCGGCACTGCCAGCGGTACGGCTACCGGGGGTGCGGGAGGCGGGGGTGGTCACGGCACGACCATCGCAGCCGGCGGCCGCGGCGGCAGCGGTGGTGACGCGGTCATCGAGGCCGACGGTGTCGGCAGCACCGCCACCGGTACCGCCACCGGCGGCAGCGGTGGTAACGGCGGCACCAACGGCGCTACCGGCGGCGACGGCGGGGTGAGCACCGTCGCATCGCATGCCGCGGCCAGCAAGGTTATCGGCTTCGCTACCGCCGGTAACGGAGGGGACGGCATCAATGCCGGCGCCGGCGGTGCCGGTGGCGCCGCCGTCGTCTCCGCAAACGATACAAATTGCAGCGTCAGCGGCGCCGCCGTCGGCGGCGCAGGCGGTGATGGCACCAATGCCGGCACGGGTGGGGCCGGCGGTGACGGACTGGTCGATACCCTTGGCGCCGGAGCCGGCGTCAGTGGTACCGGAACCGGGGGCAGCGGCGGCGCCGGTACCAACGGGGGCGTCGGCGGCGCGGGCGGGTTGGGCGAAGTCAATGCCAACCAGGACGGCACGGCCGCCGGTACCGCGACCGGCGGCAGCGGCGGCAACGCCCGCGGCACCGGCAGCACCGGTGGCACCGGCGGCGACGCCTGGGTTCAAGCGGGCTACGTGGACGGGTTGGGCGTGAACGGTGGCGACCACTTCGAGGGCGTAGCGACCGGTTCCGCTATCGGTGGCAACGGCGGCGACGCCAGCGGCGGCGGCACCGGCGGTGACGGCGGCTACGGACTGGTGATGGGCGCGGGCGACCACGGCTCGTCCGGCGGCACCGCGACGGGTGGCTCCGGGGGGGCGGCCAGCAGCGGCGCGGTCGGCGGCGCCGGTGGGAGCGCCAACCTGACCGGGCTGTACGGCAGCACCACCGGCACCGTTACGGCGGGTGACGGTGGCGACGGCAACGGCGGTAACGGCGGCGACGGCGGTAACGCTTGGGTCATCACCTACGACGAATTCAACGGCTACCAAGGGTCCAGCATCACCAACGGCACCGCAATCGGTGGCGACGGCGGCTATGGCGGGCTCAATGGCACCGGCGGTGCACTCGGCGGTGACGGCGGTACCGGCGGTTGGGGCAACCTCCTGGTATCCGGCGGTCAGACGTCGACCAACGCCACCGGCATCGGCGGAGCCGGCGGCCACGGCGGCGACGGCGGATCGGCCGGCAGCAACGGCAGCGGCGACGGCGGCCAGGGCGGAAGCGGTGGCAGCAACTCATTCAACGGCACCGGCGGCATCGCCAATCCCGGGCAGGCTGGCACCAACGGCCTGCCTGACGGGACGCCCGGCGCTCCCGGCGCCAACGGCTGATCACCGGCAACCAAGGCAGACCAGAGCGGTTTCGGCCACGCCCCGGGAGCCCTGAAGGGGCGCAGACACTTCCCTGGGCGCGTCAGGCGGTACAACTCGTTACCGCGGCGGCCGCAAGTGGCCCGCGCCCGAGATGACCCACCGAGTTATGCCGGCCGGTACGCGTAAACGGCAACGCACCAGGTTGGCCGAGCGGCTGAAAACCGGTTATGTCAGTAGCGATAGTGGTCCGGCTTGTAGGGGCCCTCGACGTCGACGCCCAGGTATTCGGCCTGGTCCTTGGTGAGCTTGGTCAGCTTGCCGCCAAGGGCTTCGACATGGATGCGGGCCACCTTCTCGTCGAGGTGCTTGGGCAGCCGGTACACCTCGTTGTCGTACTCGTCGTTCTTGGTCCACAGCTCGATCTGGGCGATCGTCTGGTTGGCGAAGCTGTTGCTCATCACGAACGACGGGTGGCCGGTGGCGTTGCCCAGGTTCAGCAGCCGGCCTTCGGAGAGCACGATGACCGAACGGCCGGTCTCCTTGAAGGTCCACAGGTCGACCTGCGGCTTGATGTTGGTCTTCGTCGCGCCGGAACGCTCCAGACCGGCCATGTCAATCTCGTTGTCGAAATGGCCGATGTTGCCCAGGATCGAGTGGTCCTTCATCGCCTTGATGTGCTCGAGCATGATGATGTCTTTGTTGCCGGTCGAGGTCACGACGATGTCCGCGTCGCCGATGGCGTCCTCGACGGTGACGACGTCGAAGCCCTCCATCATCGCCTGCAGCGCGTTGATCGGGTCGATCTCGGTGACCTGGACGCGAGCGCCCTGGCCCTTCATCGCCTCCGCACAGCCCTTGCCGACGTCGCCGTAGCCGCAGATGAGGACCTTCTTGCCGCCGATCAGCGCGTCGGTGCCGCGGTTGATGCCGTCAATGAGCGAATGCCGGGTGCCGTACTTGTTGTCGAACTTGGACTTGGTCACCGAGTCGTTGACGTTGATCGCCGGGAAGGCCAGGTCGCCGGCCGCGGCGAACTGGTATAGGCGCAGTACGCCGGTGGTGGTCTCCTCGGTGACACCCTTGACCGACTCGGCGATCTTGGTCCACTTGCCCTTGTCGGTCTCGAAGCGCGACCGCAGCAGGTTGAGGAAGACCTTCCACTCCGCGGAGTCGTCGTCCTCGGCGGGCGGCACCACGCCGGCCTTCTCGTACTGCATCCCGCGCAGCACCAGCATGGTGGCGTCCCCGCCGTCGTCGAGGATCATATTTGCCGGCTTGTCCGGGTCGGGCCAGGTCAGCATCTGCTCGGCGGCCCACCAGTACTCCTCGAGCGTCTCGCCCTTCCACGCAAACACCGGGACGCCCTTGGGCTCCTCGGGCGTGCCGTGCGGACCGACGACCACGGCGGCGGCGGCATGGTCCTGGGTCGAGAAGATGTTGCACGACGCCCACCGGACTTCGGCGCCCAGCGCGGTGAGGGTTTCGATCAGCACCGCGGTCTGGACGGTCATGTGCAGTGAGCCGGAGATGCGGGCGCCTTTGAGCGGCTGCACCTCGGCGTATTCACGGCGCAGCGACATCAGGCCGGGCATTTCGTGCTCGGCGATCCGCAGTTCCTTACGACCGAAATCCGCCAGCGACAGATCGGCAATCTTGAAGTCGATGCCGTTACGAACGTCGGGGGTTAACGAAGTTTCGGTCGTCGTCATAGCGTGTTTGATCCTTACTGTGGGCCTGCGGGAAGCTGAGCGAGGCGACATAGCCTAGGTATGCTCTTCAGCCACTGTAGCCGCCGGCCCGCAGCCTCGCAGGTCAGGGGATATTGATCACCCCGTGGCGCTCTGCGAACGGCGTCATCAACCTCGCCAGGTCCGCAGCCACGTCCTGGTTGGCCTCCGGCGGCATCGACACGTAGCTAAGGCACAGCCGCACGATAGCGCGCGAGAGCACGTTGGCGTCGTCGTCGCTGGTGGCCACCCAGGTCTGGGTGAACGCACTCGCCAGCCGGCCCGCGGCACGGTTGATGATGGGCGCGCTGTCGGTGGTGATGAGCTGCAGCAAATCGGGCTTGGCGACGCCGCTGAGCAACGAGATCACCAGCGGGTCGGCCGCCGACTCGGTGAAGAAGGCCCGAAACCCCTGCAGGAACGACTCGAAGATGTTGCCCACGTTGGCGTCCAGGGCGGCATGCACCCGGTCGACCAGGCGGTCGGCCAGGCGCAGAGCGTAGCCCTGCGCCAGGCCCTGCCGAGAGCCGAACTCGTTGTAAATGGTCTGCCGGCTGACCCCCGCGGCGCGGGCCACGTCGGACAGGGTGATCGCCGACCAGTCGCGGGTCAGCAGCAGATCCCGCATCGCATCCAGTACCGAATCGCGCAACAGTGCCCGAGATGCTTCGGCGTAGGGAATCCGCTTCACACGCGCGACCATATCTGTTTCTGCCAGCACCTTGGCCTCGATCACGACCGGGCCACCTCCACCATCACGAAGTCGGACTTCGCGGCCCCGCAGTCCGGGCAGCTCCAGTCATCCGGGATGTCCTGCCACCTGGTGCCGGGCGCGATGCCCTCGTCGGGCCAGCCGAGTTCCTCGTCGTACTCGAAGCCGCACTGGACGCACTGGAACAGTTTGTAGTCGCTCATGGTTGTCTCCCTTTCAGAACTTTCAGACCTTCAGACCTGTTCGAAATCGGGCTTCTCCCGGACGGCGCAGTCCGGGCAGCACCACTCGTCGGGAATTTGGTGCCACCGGGTGCCGGCTGGAAACCCTTCCCTGACTTCACCTTTGGCCTCGTCGTAGATGTAGTCGCAGACCGGGCACCGATAGGCCGCCATCATGCCGCTGCTCCGTAGCGGGCCAGCATCTTGTCGCGCACGCGCGGGTGCAGGTTGACCCGGGTGATGTCGCCGTCGTAGTGCTCGAGCACCCGGTGGTCCATCACCTTGCGCCACAGCGGCGGGAAGTAGGTCAGCGAGATCATCGACGCGTACCCGCTGGGTAGATTCGGCGCCCCGTCCATGCTGCGCAACGTCTGGTAGCGGCGGGTCGGGTTGGCGTGGTGGTCGCTGTGGCGCTGCAGGTGGTACAGGAACAGATTGGTGACGATGTGGTCGGAGTTCCAGCTGTGCACCGGCGCGCAGCGCTCGTAGCGCGTCTTGCCGGAAGGCGAGTCGAGCTGCTGCCGCAGCAGTCCGTAGTGCTCGAGGTAGTTGACCGCTTCCAGCAGGCTGAAGCCGAACACCGCCTGAATGACCACGAACGGGATCAGGCCCGGGCCGAAGATCGCGATCAGCACTCCCCACAACGCCACCGACATCAGCCATGCGTTGATCACGTCGTTGCGCAGGTACGTCTTGGGGTTCCAGGGGCTGACGCCCTGGCGGCGGAACCGTTGCGCCTCGAGCCCGATCGCCGAGCGCAGGCTGCCGATGACGCTGCGGGGCAGGAATTCCCAGAAGGTCTCGCCGAAGCGGGCCGACGCCGGGTCCTCCGGAGTGGACACCCGCACGTGGTGCCCACGGTTGTGCTCGATGTAGAAGTGGCCGTAGCAGGTCTGGGCCAGGGTGATCTTGGAAAGCCAGCGCTCCAGCGAATCCTTCTTGTGTCCCATTTCATGCGCGGTGTTGATCCCGACGCCACCGAGCACGCCCACCGACAGCGCGACACCGATCTTGCCGGCCCAGCCCAAGCCACCGTCGAAGCCGAGCCAGCCGAGGTTTGCGGCGGTGAACAGGTAGGCCCCCAGCACCACGCTGAGGTACTGGAACGGGACGTAGGTGTAGGTGCAGTAGCGGTAGTACTTGTCGTTTTCCAGCCGCTCCATCACCTCGTCGGGCGGATTCTGCCCGTCGGGCCCGAAGCGCAGGTCCAGCAGCGGCAACAGGATGTAGACCAAGAACGGTCCTATCCAAAGTGGCGCCTGGGCCGCGCCGTGCCAGCCGAGCTGGTTCAGCCCCCACACGACCGGCAGCATCACGAACAACGCCGTCGGGGCGATCAATCCGAGCAGCCACAGGTGGCGCTTCTTATCGCGCCACTCCGCTTCGGGAGCTTGCGCCAATTCAGAACTGAATTGGGTGGTCATATGCCAAACCTCCTTGTGAGTCACACCACGCTTGAGGTTGACAATACCGGCTCCTGCGTCTGATGTCTAGACACCAGACGTCGCTTTGTACACTACGTATTCAAAGGCGCCCTAAGTGTCTCGGGCCGCCTCCGCCACCTGCCGGTTTCCATGCACCGAGTGCCGGTGGCCGTAGCCCACGTAGATCGCGGTGCCCAGCACCAACCAGATCCCGAATCGGATCCAGGTCAGCGCCGTCAGGTTGACCATCAGCCACAGGCACGCACACAGCGAAGCGATGGGAAGCCACGGGACCCAGGGCGCGCGGAATCCGCGCTCTAGATCGGGCCGCTTCTTGCGCAGGATGATCACACCGCCGGACACCAGGACGAACGCGAACAAAGTGCCCACGTTGACCATCTCTTCGAGCTTGGTGATGGGAAAGATCGACGCCGTCGCAGCCACCACCACCGCGACCAGCACGGTGATCCGCACGGGCGTGCCGCGCGGCCCGGTCTTGGCCAACTGTCTGGGCAACAGGCCGTCGCGCGCCATGGCGAACAGAACCCGGCACTGCCCGAGCATCAGCACCATCACCACGGTGGTTAGCCCGGCGAGCGCCCCGACGGAAATGATGCCGCTGGCCCAGTACACCCCGTTGGCCTTGAAGGCGGTGGCCAGGTTCGCCTGGCCGCTGCCCGGCACGGTGCGCAACCGGGTGTAGGAGACCATGCCGGACAACACGACCGACACCGCGACATAGAGCAGGGTGACGATGCCCAGCGACGCCAGGATCCCGCGCGGAACATCGCGTTGCGGGTACTTGGTCTCCTCGGCCATCGTGGCCACGATGTCGAACCCGATAAATGCGAAGAACACGATCGACGCTCCGGCCAACACGCCGTACCAGCCGTAGTGACTGCCGTGGGCTCCGGTCAGCAACGACAGCACCGACTGGTCGGCGCCCCTGCCCTGGTGTTCGGGTTCGGGCTCGGGAATGAAGGGCGAGTAGTTGGCGGCCTTGATGTAGAACGCGCCGACTATCACGACGAAGACCACCACCGACACCTTGATGGCGGTGACCACCGCAGAAAACCTCGACGACAACTTGGTGCCGAGCGCGACCAGGGTCGCCACTACCGTGATGATCAGCAAGGCGCCCCAGTCGAAGCTGATCGATCCCAGACGGATTGTGCCGCCAGCGAATCCGAACACTGTGCCCAGGTAGCTGGACCAGCCCTTGGCCACCACGGCCGCTCCGACGGCCAATTCCAGGACCAGGTTCCAGCCGATCACCCACGCCAGAAACTCACCGAAAGTCGCATAGGAGAAGGTATATGCGCTGCCGGCCACCGGCAGCGTCGAGGCGAATTCGGCGTAGCACAGGGCCGCCAGCGCACAGGTGCTCGCCGCGATGAGAAACGACACCCAGATGGCCGGCCCGGTGATGTCACCGGCAGTCGAGGCGGTAACCGTGAAGATACCGGCCCCGATCACCACCGAAACACCGAAGACCACCAGGTCTTTCCAGGTGAGATCCTTGCGCAGCCGGGTGTCCGGCTCGTCGGTGTCGGCAATCGACTGCTCTACCGACTTCGTGCGCCATCGACCGGCCATGGATGCGTCCCTCCCATTGCGAGCTGTGACCGCACAGTACTTGGGTACGCTGCCGGGGATGAGCGCGAGCGTCGCAAACAGCGCCGCCAACCCCCGGGACCACGCGGTGGTCGTCGGCGCCAGCATCGCCGGGTTGTGCGCGGCCCGGGTGCTCGCCGACTTCTACCGGAACGTGACCGTCTTCGAGCGCGACGACCTGCCGGACACACCGTCGAATCGCGCCGCGGTCCCCCAGGACCGGCATCTGCATCTGCTGATGGCCCGCGGCGCGCTGGAGTTCGAGGCGCTGTTCCCCGGTTTACTGGCGGACCTGGTGGCAGCCGGCGTGCCGATGCTGGACAACCGCCCAGACGGCATCTACCTCGGCGCGGTGGGCCACGTCCTGGGCATCGGCGCGCAACTGCGTCAGCCATTCACCGCCTACCTGCCCAGCCGTCCTCACCTGGAATGGCAGCTGCGGCGACGGGTCCGTGCCCTGGCCAACGTCGAGATCCGGCACCGCAACGTCGGCGAGCCGCGCTTCGACAGCGCCCGCGAGCGCGTAACCGGTGTGCTGCTACCGGCCGGTGATCCGGCGTTCGTCGCGGCCCACCTGATTGTCGATGCGACCGGTCGCGGCAGTCGGCTGCCGGTGTGGTTGGCGCAGTGGGGATATCAGCGCCCGCCCGAGGAAACCGTCGACGTCGGCATCGGCTACGCCAGTCACCGGCTGGCCATCCCCGACGGGCTGATCCGGGAGAAAATCGTGGTCACCGGTGTCGGCCCGACGCAATCGCTGGGCCTGGGCATGTTGTGCAACGAGGACGGCACCTGGATCTTGACGACATTCGGGGTTGCCAACGCCAAGCCGCCCGCGACCTTCGAGGAGATGCGTGAGCTCGCTTACCGGCTGCTGCCGGCCCGATTCGCAAGTGCGCTGGCGCAGGCCCAGCCCGTCGGCGAGCCTTCCTTCCACGCCTTCCCGGTCAGCAGATGGCGCCGCTACGACAAGCTGAGTCGCTTCCCGGGCGGGATCATCCCGCTCGGGGATGCCGTGGCCAGTTTCAACCCGACCTTCGGGCAGGGCATGACCATGATCGCACTGCAGGCCGGCCGGTTGCGCCAGGCGCTGCGATCCCCGCCAAAATCCGCAAACAGCGAGCGGGCCGGCGACTTCAACCGCGCCACCGCCCAGATCACCAGACCCGTGTGGACCATGAACGCGATCGCCGACCGGTGCTTCCAACACGCCGAGGGACCCATGCCCAGGTGGTACCGGCCGGTCGGCGCGCTCTATGACCAGTTCCTCGGCGCCGCTGAAACCAATCCGGTTCTGGCCGAATGGTTCTTGCGTCGAATCTCGCTGCTCGACAGCCTGTACACGGTGCCGTCGGCGCCCATTATCGGCCGGACCGTGGCGCACAATCTGCGGCTGTGGCTCCGCGAGCGGCGGCATGGCCGGCGCTAGCCGGTACGCTGCGGGAATGCGGGGGAGCATAGCCGGAACGGCCAACACCAGAGACCACGCCGTCGTCATCGGCGCCAGCATCGCGGGTTTGTGCGCGGCGCGCGTGCTGTCCGATTTTTTCGGCCGGGTGACCGTTTTCGAGCGTGACGAGCTGCCGAGCGCACCGGCCAACCGCGCCACGGTTCCCCAGGACCGCCACCTGCACATGCTGATGGCCCGCGGCGCAGACGAATTCGAGAGCCTCTTCCCAGGCCTACTGAACGACATGGTCGCCGCCGGGGTGCCCATGCTGGAGAACCGGCCGGACTGCATCTACTTCGGCGCCGCGGGCCATGTCCTGGGGACCGGGCACACCTTGCGCAGAGAGTTCACCGCCTATGTGCCCAGCCGGCCGCATCTGGAATGGCAGCTGCGACGGCGAGTGCTCGGCATCGACAACGTCGAGATCGTGCGACGACTGGTCACCGAGCCGCGCTTCGAGCCCGCCCGTCAGCGGGTGAGCGGGGTGCTGCTGGCTCCCCGTGACGACGGTGGCTGCGGCGATCCCGAATTCCGGGCTGCCGATCTTGTCGTCGACGCGGAGGGGCGGGGCACCCGGCTACCGGTGTGGTTGGCGCAGTGGGGGTTTCAGCGCCCGGTCGAGGAAACCGTAGACATCGGCATCAACTACGCCAGCCACCAGTTCCGCATCCCCGACGGGCTGCTGCGGGAGAAGGTCGTGGTCGCCGGTGCCTCACATGACCAGTCGCTGGGGCTGGGCATGCTCTGTTACGAGGACGGCACCTGGGTGCTCACCACCTTCGGGGTAGCCCACGCCAAGCCGCCGTCGACCTTCGCCGACATGCGTGCGCTTGCCGAGCGGCTGCTGCCGGCCCGATTCACGCACGCGCTGGCGCAGGCCGAACCCCTCGGCGGCCCGGTGTTCCACGCATTCCCGGCCAGCAGGTGGCGCCGCTACGACAAGCTGCAGCACTTCCCGGCGGGCATCATCCCGTTCGGTGACGCCGTGGCCAGCTTCAACCCCACCTTCGGGCAGGGCATGACGATGACGTCGCTGCAGGCCGGCAATCTGCGCCGCGCCCTGCGATCTCCCACGAAAAGCCTTGCGGCCGAATTCACCCGGCTCACCAGGAAAACGACCTACCCGGTGTGGATGATGAACGCCATCGGCGACATCACCTTCCATCACGGTGTCGCCGGGCCTGTCCCGTGGTGGTGGCGGCCATCCGGTAAGTTGTTCGACCAATTCCTCGGTGCTGCCGAAACGAATCCCGTTCTGGCCGAATGGTTTCTGCGCCGGTTCTCGCTGCTCGACAGCCTGTACATGATTCCGCCGCCGGGGATCGTCGGCCGGGCCATGGCCCACAACATGGGGCTGTGGCTCGGCGAGCGCCGTCAAGCCGTCAAAGACCGGCGTCAGGCCGTCACAGCCCTACGGTAGCCCGGAACAGTTTCGTCGGCTCGTGCGCAAGCAGCCGGATCGGGCCGTCGTCGGCGGCCACCCAGGCGGCCATGCCCTGCTTGAGAGTCAACGACTTCGACTTTCCATGAACCATCGTCGAACCCTGGGTGCACAACAGGATCTGTGGGCCCTCGTGGCTGCAGGGCGCGTCGATCTCGTGGCCGAGCTGATCCGCGTCAAGCGCCAGCAACCCGACCGCGAACTCCTTCGCCGGAGTGTCGTAAACCAGCTCCAGCCCGTCGCGCCGGATCGCGGGCCGCAGTTCGGACTCGACGGTGGGGGTGAAGTCCAGCACCCGCAGCAGCTCCGGCACGTCGACGTGCTTGGGCGTCAAGCCACCACGTAATACGTTGTCGGAGTTGGCCATTACCTCAACCGCAAAGCCACGCAGATAGGTGTGCAAGTTGCCGGCCGCCAAAAAGATCGCCTCCCCCGGCGACAGGCTGATCCGGTTGAGCAACAACGCCGCCAGCACCCCCGCGTCCCCGGGGTAGCGCTCCCCCAGCTCCAGCACGGTCTTGACTTCCGCCGCGAATTCCGTCTCGCCGGAACTGATGTAGTGGATGGCGCCCTCGAGCACGGCGGGCACCAGCACGTCGATGTCGGGCTGGGGCGCGGTGATCCAGGTGGTGAACAGCGCACGCAGCCCGTCGGCGTCGGACTGGTCGCTAAGCAGGTCGATGAACGGGTCGAGGTCGGACACCGCCAGCGCCTGCAGCAATTCGCGGGTGCGGGCGGCCTGACGGAATCCGGCCAGTGCCTCGAACGGCTGCAATGCCACCAGCAACTCGGGCTTGTGACGGGTGTCGCGGTAGTTGCGCACCGGTGACGCCACCGGAATGCCCAGCCGTTCCTCCCGGAGGTAACCCTCGACCGCCTGCTCGGCGCTGGGGTGGGCCTGCAGGGACAGCGGCTCATCGGCGGCCAGCACCTTCACCAGAAACGGGAGCACATCGCCGAACCGGGCGCGCGCCCCGTGTCCGAGCTGCCCCTCCGGATCGACACTCACGGCTTCCAGCAGCGAGGTTTCGCCCGCGTCGGTTTCCAGCCAGGCGGGGTCACCGGGATGCGCACCGAACCAGAGTTCGGCCTCCGGGTGGGCGGCCGGCACCGGCCGCCCGGTGAATTCGGCGATAGCGGTACGCGACCCCCAGGCGTATGTCCGTAACGCTCCGCGTAGCAGTTCCACCTTGTATCTATCCCCGCACCAGTCGCAAATACACCGCGGCCATCTCCAGCCGAACGGCCAATATTGCCAGTTGCTGTTCGGCACGCTGAGCATCGGCCGGTATGAGCACACCATCAGAGCCGGCCAGGCTCGGGTCCTGCGCCCCGCCCTCGGCCATGACCACCGAGACATCGTCGAGCCCGGCGATGCGGGCACCCACCACCGCTGCTTCCCCGGCCAGCGTCAGCGCCAGCACCCGCATCCGCTCGGGCAGCGGGCCGTCGATCTGCTCGTCGTGAAACAAAGAATCCCCGGAATAACCCGCATCGCTGGCGGCCGCACCCGCCCGCAGCGCCACCACCGCGTCGGCCAGCCAGGCGGCCGCCGCCACCTGATGCGCGATCCGCAGCAGCACCGAGCTGCCGTGCCGGGCCAGGGCCAGGGTGGCGGCGTTGTCACCGGTCAGCGCGACCCGGCGCCCAGCTACGCGCGCCGCAAGCGTCTTGGCCGGGTTGGTGAACAGCTCGCGACCGGCACTGTTGTGCAGCGCCTCGGCGTCGAGCTCGTCGGCCAGCGCGGCCAGGTCGATGCGCAGCCTGGGGTCCACGGTGCTCAGGGCGGCCAGGCCCGCGGCCAGGTAGCGGCACAACCCGAACTCGTCGGGAACCCGTAGTCGTGGTTCCAGCACCGCGACGCGACCGGCCGTGGAGTCACGCAGCGGACCCGCATAGGGCGCCACCACCACCACCCGCGCACCTCGGCGTACCCCGGTCGCGGCCGCTGCGACCAGCGCGGGATCACCGGGGTCGTCGCCGGCGACGACGAGCACGTCGAGCGGACCCACCCAGGGCGGCGCCTCCCTGGCCAGTGCTATCGGCTCGGCGGCCGCGCCAGCCAGCGTCGAGACCAGCATGGCCCCGGCGGTCTCGGCGGTACCCCGCCCCGCCACCCAGATCACCGTGCGCGGCCGGTCGCCGGCGCGCAGTAAGTCCAGTTCGCCTTCGTCGTGTGCGGCGGCAATGGCACGCACCTGCGCACCGGCGGTCGACGCGGCCCGCAACAGGCCGTCCCGGTCGGCGGCGATTAGGCCGTCGGCGTCTTCGAGATCGACCGACTGGAGCGCGCTCATGGTCCCGCCTCCGCCGAGGGCGCAGCCGCGATTTCCCCGCTGACCTGTTTCACCACCGCGTCGACATCTTCGGCCGTGCGGGCCTCCACGTTGAGCCGCAGCAGCGGCTCGGTGTTGGAGCTGCGCAGGTTGAACCAGCTGTCCTCCCCCAGATCCACCGTGACCCCGTCGAGATGGTCGATGGATTGCACTCGGTTGCCGAACGACTTCAGTACGGCCTCGACGCACGCCTCGGCGTCGGCCACGTGGAAGTTGATCTCGCCGGACGACTCATAACGTTGGTAGTCGGCGGTCAGCTCTGACAACGGCCGGTCCTGCTCCCCTAGGGCGGCCAGGACATAGAGTGCGGCCAGCATTCCCGAATCCGCGCCCCAGAAGTCGCGGAAATAGTAGTGCGCCGAGTGCTCGCCGCCGAAGATTGCGCCGGTGTCGGCCATCAGCGCCTTGATATAGGAATGGCCGACCCGGGAACGCAGCGGTGTGCCGCCGCGCTCGATGACCAGCTCGGGCACCGCGCGGGAGGTGATCACGTTGTGGATGACGGTGGCGCCGATCTCCCGGCCGAGTTCGCGCGCGGCCACCAGGCTGGTCACCGTCGACGGCGACACGGGATGGCCGGTCTCGTCGACCACGAAGCAGCGGTCGGCGTCGCCGTCAAAGGCCAGGCCGATGTCGGCACCGGTGTCGCGCACATAGGTCTGCAGGTCCACCAGGTTGGCCGGGTCGAGCGGGTTGGCCTCGTGGTTGGGAAACGAGCCGTCGAGCTCGAAGTACAACGGCAGCAGCGTGATCGAGCCGACGGGGCCCAGCACGGCCGGTGCGGTGTGACCGGCCATTCCGTTGCCGGCGTCCACGGCCACCCGCAGCGGCCGCAGGTCGGCCGTGCTGACCAGCGACCGCAGGAACTTCCCGTAGTCGTCCAGCACGTCCCGGTCGGTGATGGTGCCGACGGATCCGTGGGCGGACTGGACGCCGTTGACAAGGTCGTCGCGGATGGCGCCGAGCCCGGTGTCGGCGCCTACCGGCTTGGCTCCGGCGCGGCACAGCTTGATGCCGTTGTAGGTGGCCGGATTGTGGCTGGCGGTGAACATCGCGCCCGGGCAGTCCAGCAGACCCGAGGCGAAGTAAAGCTGATCGGTCGACGCCAACCCGATGCGTACCACATCGAGGCCCTGTCGGGTGACCCCGTCGGCAAACGCGGCGGCCAGCGACGGCGAGCTGTCGCGCATGTCGTAGCCGACCACCACCTGCCGTGCACCCTCGGCTTGCATGAGCCGGGCGAAGGCGGCGCCCACGTCCGCGGTCAGCGACTCGTTGATCTCTTCCCCGACCAACCCGCGCACGTCATAAGCCTTGATAACACGATTGATAACCGCGGCGGGCCAAGACATGGCGGGGCTCCTGACGACTGAGGTTATTTGTCCCTTGGCCGCCAGCCTATCGGCCCGCCACAGTCGCGACCCGAGGATGCCCGGGCTAGTCTCGGGCTAGTCGGGTGGGTCGGGCAACACACGCAGGTGTCCACGGCGACGTCCGGAGCGATGCTCGGATGGTGCGAACACGCCGCTACTCGGGGCCTTCACATGAACACCAGCATGAACACCGGCAGAAACGCCCGCGTGGTGTACAGCGGGATCGGAGAAGCCGTTGCGCGGCGAGCCGTTCCCGCCCGGATGGACCACCGAGTAGACGCCGGCACCGACGGGGCCGCCTTCGCGCACCGCATCGGCCAACGCCACCAGATCGTCCTCGTCGGGATTGGTCGGTAGCGGCCCGGCATGACGCACGAGTTCCCACCCGCGCGGTGCGGTGATGCGGCCGGCGTGGCTGACGCACAGATCCCACGAATGCGGTTCACGTGCGGTAGCAAGCGGACCCACAACCGCCGTCGAGTCCGAGTAGACGAACGTCAACGTCGCCACTGCATAGTGCGGACACCCGGGCCGGCAGCAGCGACGGGGTACGTTCACGATCGAAAGGCTATCGTGCGGAAACCCTGCCGAAGCGGCGGACACGCGCATCCGTTCCCGGCGCGATGTGTAACCGTTACCATCGGCGCGTGAGCGATTCCCGCAGCTACCCGCGCAGCGGCCGGCCGGGTGTAGCATCCGCGGCACGCCGGGCCAGGCGCCGGGGGCGCGAGTGGCGTGGTCCGCTGCTGCCGCCGACGGTGCCCGGGTGGCGCAGCCGTTCCGAGCGGTTCGACATGGCGGTGCTGGAAGCCTACGAACCCATCGAGCGGCGCTGGCAGGACCGGGTGTCCGAGCTGGACGTCGCGGTCGACGAGATCCCCCGTATTTCGGCCAAGGACCCCGAGAGCGTGCAGTGGCCACCCGAGGTCATCGCCGACGGGCCGATCCCGCTTGCCCGCCTGATCCCGGCTGGTGTGGACGTCCGCGGCAATGCCACGCGTGCACGAATTGTCTTATTCCGCAAGCCAATTGAACGACGCGCGAAAGACACCCTGGAGCTTGGCGAATTATTGCACGAAATTTTGGTGGCCCAGGTGGCCAGCTATCTGGATGTCGAGCCCACGGTGGTCGACCCGACGATAGACGACGACTGACCAGCTGTCCCGGACCGGATTCAGATGATGCCACGCTTGAGGCGACGGCGCTCACGCTCGGACAGCCCACCCCAGATGCCGAAACGCTCGTCGTGAGCCAGCGCGTATTCCAGGCACTCGTGACGCACCTCGCAGCCAAGGCAGATCTTCTTGGCCTCGCGGGTCGAGCCGCCCTTCTCCGGGAAGAACGCCTCGGGATCCGTTTGGGCACAAAGGGCGCGGTCCTGCCACTGGTCGGCGGGCGGCTCGGTAGGCACCGGCAGCGGCTGGGGCTCGAACGCGTCGGGAACCAGGCTCAAGTGCGGTCGGGCACTCCCCATCGATGACACTGTCGCGGAGCCGGCAGCGGCGTGCGGTGTGCCTCCCATTACGCCCCGAAGGTGCTCATAGGACATGCGTCCGCCTCCTCGCCTAAATAGAGAGTGAATGGTTTGCCGCTGTTTTGATGTGTCGTTAACCCAATTCGAACTAGTGATCGAATCTCGGTCTGCGACACCGAAACCGGCCGGCCAACCGGGAAATGACACTGATGTGATTAGACACGCATTGGGCAGCTGGGTCAAGCATTCCGGCGCATTTCCATACCATCTCGTGATCAAATTTCGGCGATTCTGTTTTGGTTCGGGCTACGGCGTGTCTCGTGCACTTCGTCACAATGCTCGCCGTGGGCCGACGCCGAGCGCGGCAACCCCACCCGGATCCGCCGGCGCTGGCGAGTACTGTCCTGCGATGTGAAGGTCACCGTTCTCGTCGGGGGAGTCGGCGGCGCCCGCTTTCTGTTGGGGGTCCAGCAGTTGCTTGGCCTGGGACAGTTTGCCATACGAGGCAACGACGCGTGCCACGAACTGACCGCTGTGGTCAACATCGGTGACGACGCCTGGATCCACGGGGTGCGGGTCTGCCCGGATCTGGACACCTGCATGTACACCCTGGGCGGCGGTGTGGACCCGCAGCGCGGCTGGGGTCATCGCGACGAAACCTGGCACGCCAAAGAAGAACTCGCCCGCTACGGCGTGCAGCCGGACTGGTTTCAGCTCGGCGACCGGGACCTGGGCACGCACCTGGTGCGTACCCAGATGCTGCGGGCCGGCTACCCACTGTCACAGGTCACCGCCGCGCTGTGTGACCGCTGGCAGCCGGGCGCGACGTTGCTCCCGGTCAGCGACGACCGATGCGAGACCCACGTCGTGATCACCGATCCGGTGGACCAGTCCTCCCGCGCGATCCACTTCCAGGAGTGGTGGGTGCGCTACCGCGCCCAGGTGCCGACCCATAGTTTCGCCTTCATCGGGGCGGAAAAATCCACTGCCACAACAGAAGTGACGACGGCGATCGCCGAGGCCGACATCGTCATGCTGGCTCCGTCTAACCCGGTGGTCAGCGTCGGCGCCATCCTGGCGATTCCCGGAATCCGCGCCGCACTGCGGGCCACCGCCGCGCCGGTCGTCGGATACTCGCCGATCATCGGCGGAAAACCGTTGCGCGGCATGGCCGACGCATGTCTTTCGGTCATCGGTGTGGAGTCCACCGCGGCGGCGGTGGGCCAGCACTACGGCGCACGCACCGGCACCGGCATACTCGATTGCTGGCTGATCGCCGAGGGAGATCAGGCCGATATCGACGGCGTCTCGGTGCAATCGATACCGCTGTTGATGAGCGACCCCAAGGCCACCGCCGAGATGGTAAGCGCCGGGCTGGAGCTCGCGGGTGTGGCGGCGTGAGCGAGCACGGCACCGGATCGGCCGTCGAAATCCTGCCTGTCACCGGGCTTCCCGAATTCCGTCCCGGCGATGACCTGAGCGCGGCGATCGCCACGGCCGCCCCATGGCTGCGCGACGACGACGTCGTGGTGGTCACCAGCAAGGTGGTGTCCAAGTGCGAGGGCCGGCTGGTACCCGCGCCGGAGGCAGAAGAGGAACGAGACCGGCTGCGGCGCAAGCTGATCGACGACGAAGCGGTACGGGTACTGGCCCGCAAGGGCAAGACCCTGATCACCGAGAACCGGCTCGGGCTGGTCCAGGCCGCCGCCGGGGTGGACGGATCCAACGTCAACCGGAACGAATTGGCGCTGCTGCCCGTCGATCCCGACGCCAGTGCGGCTGCCCTGCGCGCCGGGCTGGGTGAGCGCCTCGGTGTCACCGTCGCCGTGGTGATCACCGACACCATGGGCCGCGCCTGGCGCAACGGCCAGACCGATGCCGCGGTCGGTGCGGCGGGCCTGGCGGTATTGCATAATTATGCAGGCAGCCTGGACCGGCACGGCAACGAATTGGTCGTCACCGAGATCGCGGTCGCCGACGAAATCGCCGCCGCCGCCGATCTGGTCAAGGGCAAATTGACCGCGATGCCGGTGGCGGTGGTCCGCGGACTGGCGGTGACCGACAATGGCTCGACGGCCCGGCAACTAGTCCGGCCGGGTGCCGAAGATCTGTTCTGGCTGGGCGCAGCCGAGGCCGTGAATCTGGGCCATCGACAGGCCCAGCTGCTGCGCAGGTCGGTTCGCCGGTTCGGCGCCGAACCGGTGCCGCCGGGGCTCGTGGAGTCCGCTGTCGCCGAGGCACTCACCGCACCGGCCCCGCATCACACCCGGCCGGTGCGGTTCGTGTGGCTGCAGACGCCTGCGCTGCGCATCCGGCTGCTCGACCGGATGAAAGACAGGTGGCGCCGCGATCTGGCCGTCGACGGTAAGCCGCCCGACACGGTCGAACGCCGCGTTGCGCGCGGCCAGATCCTCTACGACGCACCCGAAGTCATCATCCCGATGCTGGTGCCCGAGGGCGCCCACACCTACCCCGACGCGGCCCGCAGCCAGGCCGAACACACCATGTTCACCGTCGCGGTGGGAGCCGCCGTGCAGGCCCTGCTCGTCGCCTTGGCGGTGCGTGGGCTGGGCAGCTGCTGGATCGGCTCGACGATCTTCGCCGCCGACCTGGTGCGGGCGGAGCTGCAGCTGCCCGCCGACTGGGAGCCGTTGGGCGCCATTGCGATTGGCTACCCGCCGGAGTCGCCGGGGCCACGTGAGCCGGTGCCGGCCGAGGACCTGCTGGTCCGCAGATGACAACGTTCGCGGGCAAGGCCGCGGCGTCGGCTAAGAAGGTTCGCGGCGGCTACTACACGCCGCCGGCGGTGGCCCGGTTCCTGGCGTGCTGGGTCTGCGAGGCCGGCCCACGAATCTTAGAGCCCTCCTGCGGCGACGGCCGGATTCTGCGCGAACTCGCCGCCCTGACCTCCCAGGCGCACGGTGTGGAACTCGTCGCAGCCGAGGCCGGCAAGTCGCGGGAATACGCGTGTGTCGACGTCGGCAACTTTTTCACCTGGCTGCACACGGCGCGGCCCGGCAGCTGGGATGGCATCGCCGGCAACCCGCCCTACATCCGCTTCGGCAACTGGGCATCCGATCAACGCGAACCCGCCCTGGACCTGATGCGAAGCGCGGGCCTGCGTCCGACGAAGCTGACCAACGCCTGGGTTCCTTTTGTCGTCGCGAGCACCGCCCTGGTGCGCGAGGGCGGACGGGTGGGCCTGGTGGTGCCGGCGGAATTGCTGCAAGTCGGCTACGCGGCACAGCTACGGGACTTCTTGGTGAGCCACTACCGCGAAATCACCCTGGTCACCTTCGAGCGTTTGGTATTCGACGGCATCCTGCAGGAAGTCGTACTGTTCTGCGGTGTCGCCGGGGCCGGGCCGGCACGGGTACGCACGGTCAACCTCGCCGATGCGGGCGGGCTGGAAGCCGTGGGACTCACCGGCGAGACCGCTCCGGCGCTGCTTCACGAAAAGGAGAAGTGGACCACCTATTTCCTCGATCCACGTCAGATCGAGCGGTTACGCGAGCTCCGCCGGTCCGAGACGATGACCACGCTGGGTTGTCTGGCTCAGGTGGATGTGGGCATCGTGACCGGCCGCAACAGCTTCTTCACCTTCACCGACGCCGAGGCGGGCGCCCTGGGGCTGCGCCAACACTGCGTTGCGCTGGTCTCCCGCAGTGCCCAGCTCAGCGGTCTGGTCTACGACCAAGACTGCCGGGCCAGCGATGTCGCCGCGGGGCACCGAACCTGGCTGTTGGATGCTCCCGTTACCCCCGCCGATCCCGCTGTTGCCGCCCACATTGCCGCCGGCGAGGCCGCCGGAGTTCATCTGGGCTACAAGTGCTCTATCCGCACGCCGTGGTGGCGCACGCCGTCGCTGTGGATTCCGGACCTGTTCATGCTGCGCCAAATCCACCACGCGCCGCGTCTGACCGTCAATGCGGCCGCGGCGACAAGCACCGATACCGTGCATCGGGTGCGAGTCGACCCCACCGTCGATCCGGCATTGCTCGCCGCTGCCTTCCACAACAGCGTGACGTTCGCGTTCGCCGAGATCATGGGCCGCAGTTACGGCGGTGGCGTGTTGGAACTAGAGCCTCGCGAAGCCGAGGACTTGCCGATGCCGTCGCCCGCGAACGTCAGCGCAGAGCTGGCCCGGGATGTCGATCTGTTCCTGAAAGCCAACGAGATCGACAAGGCGTTGGACGTGGTGGATCGTCACGTTCTCATCGAGCGGCTGGGTGTGCCTGCCAGCCTGGTCGCCGACTGCCGAGCGGCCTGGCTGACGCTGCGCGATCGCCGAGGCAAGCGGGGGTTGCGTTGAGCGTCCGGGATTCGGTGATCGCCACGCTCACCGATTGGCAGGCTCCAGATCCGGGCCAGGATTCCTTGCGGCATGCCGTGCTGGCGTTCGTATATGCACGCGCCGACGCGTGCCGGCGCGAGTGCGAAGCCGGCCACGTCACCGCCTCGACGCTGGTGCTCGACGACAGCGGCAGCCGGGTGCTGCTGTGCCTGCATCGCCGTTTCGGTCGTTGGGTGCAGCTGGGCGGCCACTGCGAGGACGACGACCGCGACGTCGTCGCCGCGGCACTGCGCGAGGCCACCGAGGAATCCGGGATCGCCGGTTTGCGGTTGGCGCCCGAACTCGTTGCGGTGCACGTCCATCCGGTCACCTGCTCGCTGGGGGTTCCGACGCGCCACCTGGACCTGCAGTTCATGGCGCACGCGCCGGCCGGGGCGCAGATCGCGATCAGCGAGGAGTCCGAGGACCTGCGGTGGTGGCCAGCCGAGCAGTTACCACCCGGATCCGATCACGCGCTGGCGTACCTGGTCGCCCAAGCGACTCAAGCGCCCCGCCGAGCGTGACGCCAGCGTCACGTTCGCGGTCGAGCGTGACGCTGGCGTCATGTTGGAGGGTGCTCAGACGTCGGACGAGTAGCGGATGCCGCCGTCGGGAATGGAAACCCCGGGCCACACCCGGGCGCCGCGCAGCAACTCGCAGCGGGCGCCGATGTCAGCGCCGTCGCCGATGACGCCGTCGCGGATCAGCGCCCGCGGCCCGATGCGGGCGCCGAAGCCGATGATCGATCGCTCGATCACGCTGCCCGCCTCGACCTTGACGCCGTCGAAGATGACCGCGCCGTCCAGGCGGACTCCTGGTCCGATCTCGGCGCCCCGCCCGACGACCGTGCCACCGATCAGCAGCGCCCCGGGCGAGATCGCCGCGCCGTCATGTACGAGCTGCTCGTCGCGATGGCCGTGCAGGGCCGGCGACGGGGCGATGCCGCGCACCAGGTCCGCCGACCCGCGCACGAAGTCTTCCGGGGTGCCCATGTCGCGCCAGTACGTGGCATCGACATAGCCGCAGATCTTGACTGAGGGGTCGGCGAGCAATGCCGGGAACACCTCGCGTTCCACCGAGACCTCGCGGCCCCGTGGAATCCGGCCGATGATCTCGCGCTTGAACACATAGCAGCCGGCATTGATCTGATCGGTGGGCGGATCTTCGGTCTTCTCGAGAAAGGCGGTGACCCGGCCGTCGGCGTCGGTGGGCACGCAGCCGAAGGCCCTCGGGTCGCCGACGCGCACCAGGTGCAGGGTGACGTCGGCCTGGTTGGTGTCGTGGAAATCCAGCAGCTGGCCCAGGTCGGCCCCAGACAGGACGTCGCCATTGAACACCATCACGGTGTCGTAGCGCAGTTTGCCGGCGACATTGGCGATGCCGCCCCCGGTGCCCAACGGGTTCTCCTCGGTCACGTATTCGATCTGCAGACCCAGCTTGGACCCTTCGCCGAACTCGGCTTCGAAAACCTCGGCCCGGTAGGACGTGCTCAGGATGACGTGTTCGATTCCGGCAGCGGCGATGCGCGACAGCAGATGGGTGAGAAACGGCAGGCCGGCAGTGGGAAGCATGGGCTTGGGCGCGGACAGCGTCAGCGGCCGCAGCCTGGTGCCCTTGCCGCCGACCAGGATCACCGCATCGACTTGCCGAGTTGTCACCTCAGTGCCGCCCTTCTGCTAGCTTCCGGCGCGAGCTGCGCACCATGAGACGGGAACGCACCGCCAGCGATCCCCGCAGCGTCCAGCGCAGCGGCGCATTCCACCAGCCGCCATGCCGATCGGCCAGGAATATATAGGTGCTCTGGTGGTGCGCCGCCAGATGAGTCGCCGGGTCGCGTCCGGTCGAATGGCCCTTGTGGTGCAGGACTTCGGCGGAGGGCACATACACGCTGAGCCAGCCGGCCTTGCCGAGCCGATCTCCCAGGTCGACGTCCTCCATATACATGAAGTACCGCTCGTCGAACCCGCCGACCTGGGTGAAGGCAGAGCGCCGCACCAGCAGGCACGAGCCCGACAGCCAGCCGACAGCCCGTTCACTGGGCTCAAGGTGCTCCTGGCGGTAGGCCTTGGTCCACCTGTTGCCCGGCCACACCGGCCCGAGCACCGCGTGCATGCCGCCGCGGATCAGGCTGGGCAGGTGACGCGCCGATGGGTACACCGACCCGTCGGGATCGCGGATCAGCGGACCCAGTGCACCCGCGTTGGGCCAGCGTTCGGCGGCCTCGAGCAGTGCGTCGATGCTGCCCGGACCCCACTGCACATCCGGGTTGGCCACGATCACCCAGTCCTCGACCCAGCTGTCACCGAGCTGGTCGAGCCGCGCAACGGTGCGGTTGACCGCGGTTCCATAGCCGAGATTGGCCCCCGAGGGCAGCAGCCGCACATTGGGGTAGCGCTCGACGGCGGCCTGCGGGGTGCCGTCGGTAGAACCGTTGTCGGCCAACAGCACACTGACCGGACGCTCGGTGGCCAGCGACAACGACGCCAGGAACCGCTCCAGGTGAGGTCCCGGCGAATAGGTCACCGCTACGACCGGCAAGACGTCAGTCACGCGTAGAGGGTAACGGTCGCTGCGCGGGATGTCCCGGGGCTGCGCCGCACGCTGTCGCCAGCGCTGCGACCAGCGCACTGCGCCAGGGCCGTAGCGGGGTCAAACCGATCGCGGCCCAGTGCTGGCCGCCCAACGCCGAGTAGCTCGGCCGCGGCGCGGGCCGCGGGAACTGGGCGCTGCTGACCGGACGCACCCGGGCGGGGTCGGCACCGCATTCTTCGAACACCGCGCGGGCCTGCCCGAACCGGGAGACCGCGCCCTCGTTGGCGGCATGCAGCACCCGCCCGCGCACGCCGGAGTCGGCCACCTCGAGCAATGCCGCGGACAGGTCGGCCACATAGGTCGGTGATCCGGTCTGGTCGCTGACCACGTCGATCGGGCCGTCGCCGGCGGCCAGCCGGCGCATGACGGCCACGAAGTCCTTGCCGTCGCCGCCGGTGTAGACCCAGGCGGTGCGCACCACGACGGCCTCGGGCGACGCCGCCAGCACCGCCTGTTCGCCGGCGAGCTTGCTGCGGGCATACACACCCCGAGGCGCGGTTGCCTCGCCGGGCTCGTAGGGATGCGGCTGCGCGCCGTTGAAGTCACCGTTGAACACGTAGTCGGTCGAGACGTGGATCAGCCGGGCACCGACACGCGCGCAGGCCCGCGCCAGGTGTTCCGGGCCGCTGGCATTGACGGCGTAGGCGCGTGCTTCGTCGGTCTCGGCGGCGTCGACGTCGGTGTAGGCCGCGCAATTGAGCACGACATCGCCGGTTTGGATGATCGCGCCCGCGGTGCCCGGGTCGGTGATGTCCCACTGCGACGACGTCCGGGCCAGCACCTCGCGGCCCGCGCGAGCCGCCTGCGCAGCCGCAACGCGGCCCAGCTGCCCGCCCGCACCGGTGACCAGGATCCTGCCCAACATGCGATCGAGTCTGGCACGCCGGACCGCGTTACAAGGAAAGTAGCTGTGACACAAGTAGCCTACAGTGATGCCTGTGCAACGTGTGGTTCGTGCGGTATGCACCGCATTGGCCGTCGCGGTCGTCCTCGGCACCGGATTGGCCTGGACCAACGTCCGATCGTTCGAAGACGGCATCTTCCACATGTCCGCGCCCTCGCTGGGGCATGGCGGCGACGACGGGGCGATCGACATTCTGCTGGTCGGCCTGGACAGCCGTACCGACGCCCACGGCAACCCGTTGTCGGCCGAGGAACTGGCGACGTTGCACGCCGGCGACGAGGAAGCCACCAACACCGACACGATCATCTTGATCCGCATCCCCAACAACGGGAAGTCGGCCACCGCGATATCCATCCCCCGCGACTCCTACGTCCAGGCTCCTGGACTGGGCAAGACCAAGATCAACGGTGTCTACGGCCAGACTCGGGAAGCTAAGCGGGCCGGGCTGGTCCAGGCGGGCGCTTCCGCGGCCGAGGCCGCCGCGGCGGGCACCGAGGCCGGGCGCGAGGCTTTGATCAAGACCGTCGCCGACCTCACCGGCGTCACCGTCGACCACTACGCCGAGATCGGCCTGCTCGGCTTCGCGTTGATCGCCGACGCGCTCGGAGGCGTCGACGTCTGCCTCAAAGAGCCTGTTTACGAACCACTTTCGGGTGCCGACTTCCCCGCCGGACGGCAGAAGCTTAATGGGCCGCAAGCGCTCAGCTTCGTCCGCCAGCGCCACGAGTTGCCCCGCGGCGACCTGGACCGGGTGGTGCGCCAGCAGGCAGTGATGGCGTCGCTAGCCCACCGGATCATCTCCAGCAAGACAATGTCCAGCCCCGCCACGCTGAGGCGACTGGAGCAGGCCGTGCAGCGTTCAGTGGTGCTGTCGTCAGGTTGGGACATCATGGATTTCGTCAAACAGATGCAAAGCCTGTCCGGCGGCAACATCGCCTTCGCCACCATCCCGGTGCTCGACGGCGCCGGCTGGAGCGACGACGGGATGCAGAGCGTGGTGCGGGTGGACCCGCACCAGGTTGCGGACTGGGTCGGCGGGCTGCTGCACGAGCAGGATGAGGGCAAGACCGAGCAGCTGGCCTACGCACCGGCCAAGACCACCGCCGACGTGGCCAACGACACCGACATCAACGGACTGGCCGCGGCGGTTTCGGAAGTCTTGAGCGCCAAGGGATTCGGCACCGGTTTGGTGGGCAACAACGACAGCGGCCACGTCAAGAGCAGTCAGGTGCGCGCCGCCAAGACCGATGACCTGGGCGCGCAGCAGGTAGCCAAGGAACTGGGCGGGCTACCCGTCGTCGCCGACTCGTCCGTACCGCCGGGAACGGTCCGGGTGGTACTGGCCAACGACTACACCGGACCCGGTTCGGGTCTCGGCGGCAACGTGAGCGGTAGCGCCGTGACGCCTGCCCGCGCCTCGAATGCCGGTAATGCCGGCAACTCGGACACCGCTCCCCCGCCCTCGCCGATCCTGACCGCCGGCTCAGATAATCCGGAGTGCATCAACTGACCACGCTGTCGGCAGCGATCCTCGACCCGATGCTGCGGGCCGACCCGGTCGGCCCCCGCATCACCTACTACGACGACATGACCGGCGAGCGTATCGAGCTGTCGGCGGCAACCCTGGCGAATTGGGCCGCCAAGACCGGGAACCTGCTGCGCGACGAGCTGGCCGCCGGGCCGGCCAGCCGGGTCGGGGTGTTCCTGCCGGCCCACTGGCAGACAGCGGCCGTGCTGTTGGGGGTGTGGTGGATCGGCGCCGAGGTAGTGCTCGACGGCCCAGCCGACCTGGCTCTGTGCACCCCGCAGCGGCTCGACGAGGCCGACGCCGCGGTTTCCGGCGGCGAGGTGGCGGTGCTGTCGCTGGATCCCTTCGGCCGGCCGGCACCCGACCTGCCGATCGGGGTCACCGACTACGCCACGGCGGTTCGGGTGCACGGCGACCAGATCATTGCCGAGCGCCGCCCCGGGCCGGCGCTGGCCGGCCGATCGGTGGCCCAGGTCCTGGCCGACTGCCGGGACTCAGCAGCGGCGAGAGGTTTGACGGCAGCCGATCGGGTGCTGTCGGTGCTTTCCAGCGCGTCCTGGGCCACACCCGATGAGCTGGTGGACGGCTTGCTCGCGGTTTTCGTTGTCGGCGCCTCGTTGGTCCAGGTGGCCAATCCCGACGCCGGGGTGCTGCAACGCCGGATCGAGACGGAAAAGGTCACCCGAGTCCTGTAACCACCCACCGGCAGCATGGCGGGCTGAAGCCGACACGATCTGCCTCGAGCACCCGGGCGGACCGCAGGACGATGCACCCGGCGAAAGCTGGGTTAAGGCGTCGGATGCGGGCTGCCCCGCCACGGGTACATCGTCTTGGTCGTCACGTCGACAATGCCCTCGGAATTCCAGTACCAGTCGTGGGGAACATTCCAGTCCCAGCTGAGCACCTGACTTCCCGGAGGAGCGGGGTCACCAGGGAACCAGTGCGTGCAGGTCATTCCCGGCGGGCAGTTCCCACCCTGGTAGCTGGGGCCGTCCGCCTGGGCGGTGCCCGACGCAAATACCGCCACGGCAAAACTGGCGGCCACCGTGGCCGCAACTGCCCGCAGTCCATTCATGATGTCTCCTTAGCGCCCGGCGCGACCCGATGACGCGCCTGCCGGAAGCCATTTCAGTGCATCGTGGTTGCTACCGATCCCAACTATGCCGCAGGGAACGCGGACTCGTGCCGGTTACCGACAGATGCCGATTTTGCTGCGCCGCGAGCGAAGGTCTCGGCGGGCGACACCGGCGATCGCCGGTTCGACGTCCCGAGCGGCAATACATATTGATATCGCCATATTTCTATGTTAATTTCGGCACCGCAATCTAGCCCACAGGGTGACGACAAGACCAAAAGAGAGGTTCAAGCAATGGCAGTGCAGGCGCTCTTCGCGAAGGCAGCAACTACGGTGATCACTGGTCTGGCCGGGGTCACCGCCTACGAGGTGTTGAAGAAGGTGGCGGCCAAGGCCCCGTTGCACCAGACCGCTGTGTCGGCTGCGGAGCTGGGCCTGCGTGGCACTCGTAAGGCCGAGGAGGCCGCGGAGTCGGCGCGGCTCAAGCTTTCCGACGTGATGGCCGAGGCCCGGGAGCGCATCGGCGAGGAGGCTCCCACTCCCGCCGTTGCTCACGACCACGACCACGACCACTGACCGACGACATGACCCTGGCTATTCCTCCAGTGATGCCTCATGAACCTGATGAAGTGGTATCCGACGCCGCCGGACGGATGCGGGTCCACGTGGGCTGGGTCCGCGGCAACTCCCGGCGGGCGGTAGCGGTCGAAGAGGCCGTCGCCAAGCAGAACGGCGTGCGGGTGGTGCACGCCTATCCACGCACCGGGTCGGTCGTCGTGTGGTATTCGCCGCGGCGCTGCGACCGCTCGGCGGTGCTGCAGGCGATCAGCGACGCGCAGCACGTCGCGGCGGAGTTCATTCCGGCAAGGGCGCCGCATTCCTCGGAGATCCGCAACGCCGACGTGCTGCGCATGGTCATCGGCGGTGCTGCGTTGGCCCTGCTCGGGGTGCGCCGCTATGTGTTCAAGCGGCCGCCGCTGCTGGGCCCCAGCGGCCGCATGGTCGCCACCGGCGTCACAATCTTCACCGGCTACCCGTTCCTGCGCGGCGCGCTGCGGTCACTGCGCTCCGGCAAAGCGGGCACCGACGCACTGGTCTCGGCGGCCACCGTCGCCAGCTTGATCCTGCGGGAGAACGTCGTCGCCCTGACCGTGCTGTGGCTGCTCAACATCGGTGAATACCTGCAGGATCTGACCTTGCGGCGGACCCGGCGGGCGATTTCGGAGCTGCTGCGCGGCAACCAGGACACGGCCTGGATCCGGCTGCCCGACAGCACCGAAGTCCAGGTGCCCATCGACACCGTACAGATCGGCGACGAGGTCGTCGTGCACGACCACGTCGCGATCCCCGTCGACGGCGAGGTGGTCGACGGTGAGGCCATCGTCAACCAGTCGGCGATCACCGGGGAGAACCTGCCGGTCAGCGTCGTCGTTGGGACACACGTGCACGCGGGTTCGGTGGTGGTGCGCGGCCGCCTGGTGGTGCGCGCCCAGGCGGTGGGCAACCAAACCACGATCGGCCGCATCATCAGCAGAGTCGAAGAAGCACAACAGGATCGTGCCCCGATCCAGACGGTCGGCGAGAACTTCTCCCGCCGGTTCGTGCCCACCTCGTTCATCGTCTCGGCGATTACCTTGCTGATCACCGGGGATGTCCGGCGGGCCATGACCATGCTGTTGATCGCCTGCCCCTGCGCCGTGGGCCTGTCCACCCCGACAGCGATCAGCGCGGCGATCGGCAACGGGGCGCGCCGCGGCATCCTGATCAAGGGCGGCTCGCACCTCGAGCAGGCCGGCCGGGTCGACGCGATCGTGTTCGACAAGACCGGAACGCTGACCGTGGGGCGGCCGGTGGTCACCAATATCATTGCCATGCATAAGGATTGGGAGCCCGAACAGGTGCTGGCCTATGCCGCCAGCTCGGAGATCCACTCCCGGCACCCGCTGGCCGAAGCGGTGATCCGCTCGACCGAGGAGCGCCGGATCAGCATCCCGCCGCACGAGGAATGCGAGGTGCTGGTCGGCCTGGGCATGCGCACCTGGGCCGACGGGCGGACCTTGTTGCTGGGCAGCCCGTCGCTGTTGCGTTCGGAGAACGTCAAGGTCTCCAAGAAGGCTTCGGAATGGGTCGACACGCTGCGGCGCCAGGCGGAGACCCCGCTGCTGCTGGCCGTGGACGGCACCCTGGTGGGGCTGATCAGCCTGCGCGACGAGGTGCGGCCCGAGGCGGCTGACGTGCTGAAGCAGCTGCGGGACAACGGCGTTCGCCGGATCGTCATGCTCACCGGGGACCATCCGGACATCGCCAAGGTGGTCGCCGAGGAGTTGGGCATCGACGAGTGGCGCGCCGAGGTGATGCCGGAGGACAAGCTCGAGGTGGTGCGGGAGCTGCAGGACGACGGTTACGTCGTCGGGATGGTCGGCGACGGCGTCAACGACGCTCCGGCGCTGGCCGCCGCCGACATCGGGATTGCCATGGGCCTGGCCGGAACTGACGTCGCCGTCGAGACTGCGGATGTGGCGCTGGCCAACGACGATCTGCACCGGCTGCTCGACGTGCGCGACCTGGGTGGGCGGGCAGTGGAAGTGATCCGGCAGAACTACGGTATGTCCATTGCGGTCAATGCCGCCGGACTGCTGATCGGGGCGGGCGGCGCGCTGTCCCCGGTGCTGGCCGCGATCCTGCACAACGCATCCTCGGTTGCGGTGGTGGCCAACAGTTCTCGGTTGATCCGCTACCGCCTTGATTGAAACTGGTTACGTCGAGATTGCCGTCATTACTTGTGCCCCACGTCGAGGGCGATCGAAACCACTGATACCGAATAGCGATAGACCCCCGTTTCCTTATTCGGCACTCCACCTAGCTGCGGAGCACTTGGGTTTGTGCGGCTCCGAGAATGGCAAAAGCAGCTCCGCTGTGGCGGGGGGATGGTAGATCTGAAGTTTCGAGGTTTGCGCTGGGGTGGTCGGGTCGGCTCGATGAGAGGATTTGCGTGTTGTATCTGGTGGCGGTGCCCGAGGCGTTGGTGGCGGCGGCTGCTGATGTGGCCGGTATTGGCTCGCTGGTGGGGGCGGCTAATGCGGCGGCGTTGGCGCCGAAGACGGATTTGTTGGCTGCTGGTGGTGATGAGGTGTCGGCGGCGGTGGCGGCGTTGTTTTCCCGCCACGCGGGTGAATATCAGGTGCTCAGTCAGCAGGTGGCGCGGTTTCATGCCGAGTTTGTGCGGACCTTGACCGGAGCCGGGAATGCCTATGCAGCCGCCGAGGCCGCCAGTGCTACTCCGTTGCAGACCCTGGTCGATGACGTGCTGGCGGTGATTAATGCCCCCACCAACCTGCTATTGGGCCGTCCGCTGATCGGCAACGGCCACGACGGGGCTCCCGGCACCGGCGCCAAGGGTGGTGCTGGCGGGATCTTGATCGGCAATGGCGGCGACGGCGGTTCGGGTGCGCCGGGGCAGGCCGGCGGGGCCGGGGGC
>NZ_UPHT01000001.1 GCF_900566085.1 Mycobacterium attenuatum | reverse complement strand
GGCCCGACTTGCGCATCACCTGCACCGCCACCGCACCCGAAGCGGTGCGCACCTTGCGCACAAACACTCACCGGACCCTACCCGGTTAGTAAGCCAAAACCCGCCCTCCGCCACACAAACCAGCAGGTCACAGCAATTCTGAGCTCGAAATCCAACAGAGGTGTCCTAACTCAGGGCGACGACGACGTAAGGTGCGGCCGCATTGCGGTGCGCGAAGGTTCTTGCAACCGAAACCGGGCGGATTTCTGATGCCCCTGCCCGCAGCGGGCACACGCTGCAGCTTTCAATCCTCGATCAGCGGTCGCTTAGTTGGTCGATCATTGGTCCGAAGATCGCGCCAATAGTGGCTTGGGCCGTCGCGAATGTGTTGAGGTCGGCTGGGTGGCGTCCATGTGCTTGCTGCATTGTCAGCCGGGTCCGAAATGACGGTCTTGAACCGCCAGCGCACAGCTTCAAAGTCGGTGGAGGCCAGCCCGCGGGACTGCTCGAGTCGCGATTGGCCGACTGGCGACTGTCCCGCCTCGCTCGAGCAGTCCCGCCGGACTGGCCTCCACCGGATGCTTAGGCTAGGCGCCCCATTTGGCGGCTTCGGCCATGTCGCGGGCGTTCATCGCCAACGTGTTGGATTCATGCGTGGAGGCCATCGATTGATATGCGCTGACCAGTTCCTGCATGGACTGATTCCACTGTGCCTGCCAACCCTGATAGGTCAGCCCGGTGTCGCCCTGCCATGCATTGGACAAAGCGGATTGCTCGGTGGCTATGTCGGCACCCAGGCTGTGCAGTGTCCCTGCATACCCGGACATGTCCCCCGCATGAGCCATCATGGCGGGGTAGTTGTACATAATCTGCGACATCACAAACCCTTTCAAGAATTGACGATGGTGCTGGGGCTCAGAATCCCGTATAGGCCGACGCTGCAGCGGCATCGGCGGCCACATAGGTGCCGGCGGCGTCACCCAGATTGGCCTGCGCGATATCCAACAATGCGTTCACCTTGCCGGCCGCCTCCACAAAGCGGGCATGCGAGGCCTGAAATGCCGCCGCCGACTCACCTTGATGAAACGCCTGTGCCGACATCGCGGACTGCTCGGCCGAACTGATGGTGTGACGCATCAGGCCCGCCTTGGCGGCAAACGCCGACTGCGACGCCACCAACTGCGGAATATGGGCATCCAACAAACTCACAACAACTCTCCTTGGACTCGATTTTCCGGGGGCTTTTCCTGGTTATCTCACGGTCACACCGCTACGCCGATCAACCCCCCATCGCCGAGCGCTCCGACTAGCCTGTGCTCCCAGGTGGCCGGCAGCATCGGAATCTGCGCACCACCGCACTCTGCACCGATGGTGGCCAACCCGGCAACGGGTTTTCCAACCCCATTGATCAGTGTTCCGGCAAACCCCAGACCATCAGCGGCCTGATTGCCTGCAGCCACGGGTCCAGCCGGCGCGCTTTGCGCTGAAACCGCCGAGGCCAACTGGGCGTGCGACACTACCGCCGGCGCGCTTACGACCGGCAGCGCCGCATCGACTGCGACAGCCGACACCGGGGCCACCTCTGCGACCTGCACCGCGGTGCCGGCGCTTGCGGCAGCGGCCGGAATGGCCAACCCTGAAGCAACGTAAGTCGATAAGGCTGGACCAGCGAGTGCGAGATTGCCGATAATCCAGTTGACAATCAGCATGACACCCTGAAAAAACACCACCACGGGCGTTACGAAAAAGAAGGTGCCCATAACGGCCATGATGATTGGCGCGGCTAAAGGTAGCGCCAGCAGATAAAGCGCAACGGTGTAATCTCCCAACAAAGCCGCCACGCCAGCAGCAACCAAGAGTAGAGGCGAGATCAGAAGCACAGATGCGCTCGCCCAAAAGAATGCGAACATCACTGCTTCGCCGACGATCATTCCTGCGATGAGATTGAGAATCTCCCAGAAGGGGAAGGGGGTGAGGGCGGTTTGGGCAGCTGCGGCAACGGCGGTGCTGCCGGGTTTGAGGATGACTGGTGCCGGAAGTGTGTCGGATGTCGTTGCCAAAGCGGTCGCCGTGGCCGCCGCGTAGCCGCTCATGGTGGTAGCGGCTTGGATCCACATGCGCACGTAGTCGGCTTCATTGACCGCGATGGGGATCGTGTTGATGCCAAAGAAATTCGTGGCCAACAGCACCGCGTGGGTGGTGTGGTTGGCGGCCAACTCCGCCAACGTAGGCATTGCCGCCAGCGCAGTGGCATGGGCGGTGGCCGCGGTCTCGTGTGCGGCGGCCGCCGCCGCACTATCGGCGCTGGCTTGTATTAGCCAGGCCAGATATGGGGCGTGGGCCGCGACGCACAGCTCCGCGCTGGGACCCTGCCAAGCCCCGGCCGCCACCGCGGCCAGCACCATACCCAGTTCCTCGGCCGCGTCGGCATACTGAGCGCTCAGCGACAACCATTGCGCGCCGGCCGCCACCAACGGAGCCGGTCCCGGGCCTGCGCTCAGCAATGCCGAATGGATCTCTGGCGGGCAGGCAAACCACACAACCTGCATAAAACTGCCGCCGTGCATCACGATCGGACTCGGGTAGTTCATGTCAAACCAGCGGCAGGGGCATACGTCAGCGCTGCGGCGGCATCACCAACGGCATAACTGACCCCTGCCTCACCGATGCCCACGCCGGAGCGGGCCAACTCTTCGACACCCTCGGTGGCGATCCCCACGTGCTGCACACCGCAGGCGCTCAACCCCGCTGCAGCAGCTAGTGATACCGGATCGGCCGCCGGTGGCACCACCGCGGTGATCACCGGCGCTGCGGCAGCATGGGCAGCCGCCAACCGTGCACTCAACGCCTCAACCGCGGCAGCCGCAGCCGCCAAACCCTCAGGAACCACTCGCAATGTCAATTCGGTACTCCTCTTTCTCATGCTTTATGACTCCGCAGTTTTGCGGACATCGTGCGAATTCGCGGAACCCTACGACGCACGATTGCACCATGTCCGCCCACTCGGGGCAATGATGTGCCGATACATTCACCAACTCGGGTGATAAGCAGAAATAATCAACGTGCTACGGCGCGGATCGCGGCTCTCGGAGAATGGAGCGATTGCCTTCAGCCCCGAATCCCGCTGACAGATAACAAAGTTCGAGCGACAAAGCGAAGGTGACCGAAGAACGCAGCCGTGCTGACCGACGGGCGAAGTCAAGACTCTGACACGCTGGGCGTTGGCGCAAGTCGGTTGCCGCGGTCGGCGGTGCGGATACGGATTATCTCGGCGGGTACCGAGCGGCGCTCCAGTTCCGATGCGAAACCGATTGCGGGAGAGAAGAGATCATGTCAGGCCGTGCACCTGAGCCACACAACTTGCCCCTTGCGTCTTCGAGAGTTCGTGGGCCGGCGGGAGCTGGTTGCGCACGCCGACCGTCCGATGGGATCCAGAAGCGTTGTTTCTGAGTAGATTTCACCATTGTATTCGCCGCATGCAGGCAGCCGAGACCACCGGTCCGGTGATGGTCGCCGCGCAGCAGAGGGCCGCCACCGGACCGGAGCTGTGTGAGCACCGACCCCGCGCATCCCGAGTCAGGACCGTCGCGGACGGACTGCGAGCGGCATCGCCGCTATACCCCGACGGATCGTCAATTGGGCCTCGGCCGAGTTATGAGTTACTAGCTCAGGTTGGGTATCACGTCTGAAATCTCGCGCAACAACGCCGCTTTCCCTTTGGCGCCGACAATTCGCTTCACCGGCTGGCCGTCTTTGAACAGGATCATCGTGGGAATCGAGATCACCTGAAAGTCACGGGCCGTTTGCGGGTTGGCGTCCACGTCGAGCTTGGCTACCGTGAGGCTTCCCGAACGCTCAGCGGCGATCTCTTCGAGCACCGGCGCAACCATCTTGCATGGACCGCACCAGGTCGCCCAAAAGTCGACCAGCACAGGCTTATTGCTTGACAGCACCTCGGTGGAAAAGGATGCGTCGGAAACTTCGATTGTGGCGCCGGCATTTTCGGAATCGGTCATTGTTGTGCTCCAATCAGCGTGTCGGTATTGTCGGCATGCCCCGTTGCCTCGTGTTCGGCCAGCCAGCGTTCGGCGTCGATGGCAGCGGCGCAGCCGCTGCCGGCCGCGGTGACCGCCTGCCGGTAAGTGCGGTCAACCAAATCTCCGGCGGCGAATACACCGTCCAGCGAAGTGCTTGTGGTGCGGCCTGAAACCAGCACGTAGCCGTCCGGGTCGAGGTCGACGGCGTCGCGCACCAGCTCGGACCGAGGCTCGTGCCCGATCGCGACGAAGACGCCGGTTACCGGCAGCGCGGTGTGTTCCCCGGTGACGGCGTCGCGCAAGCGCAATCCGGTGACCGAGGTCTCGCCGTCCACGGCGTCCACGAGCGTGTTGGTCAGGATGCGGATCTTGTCGTTGGCCCGGGCACGGTTGAGCATGATCTTGGAGGCGCGGAACTCGTCGCGGCGGTGCACCAGTGTGACGCTGCGGGCAAACCGGGTCAAGAACGTGGCTTCCTCCATGGCCGAGTCACCGCCGCCGATGACGGCAATGTCCTGGTCGCGGAAGAAGAACCCGTCACAGGTGGCACACGAACTCACACCGCGGCCCAAGAGTTCCTGCTCGCCGGGCACGTGCAGGTAGCGTGCCGCCGCGCCCATCGCCAGGATCACGGCCCGAGCGCGGTGGGTTTCCCCGTCGGCGGTGACCACCGATTTGACCGGCCCGCCCAGCGATACCGACTCCACATCTTCCATGCGCAGGTCCGCACCGAACCTCAGCGCCTGTTCGCGCATCTGATCCATCAACTCGGGACCGGTGATGCCGTTGCGGAAACCCGGATAGTTCTCCACCTCGGTGGTGGTCATCAGTGCGCCGCCGAATGAGGTGCCTTCGAACACCAGCGGAGCCAGCTGTGCCCGGGCCGTGTAAAGAGCGGCTGTGTATCCGGCAGGACCGGAGCCGATGACGATCACATTGTGAACGGTGTCTGGATTAGCGGAGGCGGCGGTCATGCGGGCCTTTCGGGGAGGGATAGCTGGTCTCGGACGTTTATGAACGCCAGCGTAGGCACTGGTGTTCCCGTTCGCGCGTTGGACGGTATCGACATGGCGTTATGAGCCGGTGCTCCGCACAACCCGGACAACCGTAGTACTGGCCAACAGGCCGGTATCGGCGGCGCTGCAGTTGAGCGCCACCACGTAGACCGCCAGGGTGTCCGGGGTGTCACCGGGTACTACCAGCAGCACACCGGGGCGGGCGTTGATGTCGGTTGGTCGTGCGCCCAGTACCGGAGTGGACGCCGGGTAGCCCAGGCCGTTCAGGCAGGATGCCCGCCGCGACGCATCGGCGAGAGGGCCGTAGTCGGGTGGGCGCCGCAGCAGATCCAGAAGTTGGTCGGGCGGCAGCGCGACCACCGGCGGCGACGTCGATATGGTGATGTGCATTGCGGTGGTGGGGGTATTCGGTGCCGGTGCGGGCGAGCTGATTAACGCGGCGGTACCGACGCCGATCGCCGCGACGGCCGCGCAGAATCCGGCGATGCCGGCAAGGATTTTCGCCGGGCGGGTGTGCGGGCGGGAGGCGTGAGCGACGCGCGACTCGCCGGCAGCGGCAGCCCGCAGGGCCGTCGCGATCTTGGCCGTGACATCGGCGGGGGGGTCCGGCGCCGAGTTCGGATCGGTTCCGGCGGTCGCGACGTCCTGACGCACCTGCTGCAGGGCGCGCAGAATTGCCGCGGCCGCAGGGTCGGTACGGACTCGTCGGCGGATGTCAGCGGCGGCGGCGTCGTCGAGCAGACCGGCCTGCAGGTCGGCGAGGAGTTCGACGGTCAGCGGCGGGTTTGCGTCGGATTCGTGGTCGGTGCCGGTCATCCGCCCCAGTGTCCGTCATGCACAGGTCGGTCACCATGTGCGGCCCGCGCAGCAACCCGGTGGGCTCGTTGGTCCTAACCGGCGTCGACGGCGCTGGCACCGGTGTTGAGGTAGCCCAGCAGCCGCGCCAGCCGTGTCCGGCCGCGGGCACAGCGGCTCTTGACGGTGCCCTCGGCCACACCCAGCATTCGTGCCGTGTCGGCGATCGAATAACCCTGCATGTCGACAGCGACCACCGCCGCGCGTTGCTCAGCCGGAAGCTGTAGCAGTGCGCGCTGCACCAGGATCGCCGTCTCGACTCGGCCCGTGGCGTCCGGAACCGGATACACGTCGTCGAGCGGGGCGGTCGGCCGGGCCTTGGCCTGGCGCAGCCGGTCCAGGCAGGCATTGACCACGATGCGGTGTAGCCAGCTGCTGACCGCCGCGTCATTGCGGAACGAGGCAGCGCACCGGTGCGCCGACATCATCGCCTCTTGTAGTGCGTCTTCGGCGTCTTCCGGGGTGCGGCTGGTGAGCCGGGCCAGTCGGTACAGGTGGCGTCGATGGCGGCGGAACAACTGCTCGAAGGCGCGGTGCTCGCCGGCGACGAACGCCGACAGCAGTTCGGCGTCACTGCGTTCCCGCCCGCCCCCAAGACCCACGGCCGGACAGTAACCAATCGGTAGCCGCAAAGCACTTCACTTTCCGGTGGCGCTGTGCGGAAGTCAGGAAGCGGCCTGGACGGTGATCTCGGAAATGTCGGCGCGGCTCTTGCCGTCGGTAGTGCCCAACGTTGAAATCCACACCAGCAGGTTCGATGTCGGCGATGCCGACTTGACGGCAATGGTGTTGTGACCGGGCTTGAGCGCGGTGGCGGAGGTCAGCACGGTGGTGTCGTCCAGCTTCGACGGGTTGGGCGTCGGCGATGAGCGAATCTCAACCTTGGTCCCCGTGCTGGAAATGTCGATGGTGACGGCACCGACCGCTGTCGGCTTCGGTAGCTGCAACATCAAACCCACGCCGTTCTTGAAGGCCGGGAAGGGGACAGCGTCGGTATAGGTGTCGGTTTGCCAGGCGGTGCTGGGATTGCCGTCAATAGCCAGATCGGCCTGGCCCGGATTGTCGGCTTCCCCGTCGGGGGAGAAAACGGTGGCCTTAGTGGGTTTGACGACGCTGCCGGCGGGGGCAGAACTGGGCTCCGACGCCGACGAGGTCTGCGTGTTCAGGCCGAGCTGATCACGATTGAGGCCGGTGCCGACGTTGCCGAATACCTGCTTGATCACCGAGACCAGGACCAGCAGGGCGACCAGCAGAATTGCGGCGCCGGCGCTGATGCCGATCAGCAGGTTGCGGCGACGCCGCGCGTAGGCTTCGCTGTCCTCCGCGAAGGAGCGGCGGGGGGAGGCCGATGGGGGTGTCTCGACCGGACCCAGCACCTCGGTCCGGTCCGCTACCGCGGTAGCCTGCTGCAGCAGGTTCAAAAGTGTTGATGCACTGCGTATTCCGCCGTCTTCCTGTACCGACCGCACTGCAACGGCGGAAATCTGAAAGGGAATGTCGCGGTCGACGACGGTTGGTTCGACAGGTGCACCGGACGCGTCCCGCTCGGCCGGGGGAAACCCGCTGTGGCTCCCGGACTCCGCCAGTGGCCACTGGTTGACCAGCAGGGCATACAGTGCGGCGCCGATCCCTCGGATGTCGTCTTGCGGGTTGGCGTCGGGCATGGTGGCCGGGTAGGCCAGCACCACGTCGCCTTCGATGCTGACGCGCACCCGGCTGGGATGGTCGATCGACAGGGCCACCCCGGCGCGATGGGCCGCATCGGCGGCCGCGGCCAGCGATTGCATCGCCCGGATGGCCCCGACCGGCGACGGCGCGGTGTCGGCAACCTCACGCAGCGAACCACCACGGATCCATTCGGCGACCACCAGGCCGCCCGCGCCGGTGTGCAGGACGTCGAGCACCCGCGCGATACCGGGTTTATCGATGCGGCTCAGCCGCAGCGTGCGGGCCAGGATTGCCTGGCGGACCTCCTCGGGCAAGGCCCCCTCAGGGTCGACGAACGTCAACGCCACCTGGCGATCCAGCGCGGTGTCCAGCGCCTGCCAGAACCTCAGATGCGGAGTACCGCCGTGGAAGATCAGCAGCCGGTAGCGCCCGTTGGCAATTCGGGCCCCCGGAACCAGGCTGACGTCGTCGCGGGCCACCGCCGGTTCGGGACCGCGTTCGCGGGGCGCATCGAACGGGATCGGCCCACGGGCGTCGGCATCGCCGTTGAGCCGGTCTGGCCGGCGGGGCCGCGAAGCCCCGCCCCGATCGGGGTCGGCCGGAATGTCGGGCTGGAAATCGTCGGCGACGGGCCGCGGAAGGTCGGCGCCAGGCACCGAGTCGGACGAGGCGGCACTATCCGATGGGCGGTCGGTCACCTCCGGTCCTTTCGCTATCCCGGCTCTGATTGCCGGAGGGCTGCGCCGGATCGGATGATGGACCGCACTTTCCCCCGGCGGGGACGACTTTCTTTGCTCAGGGTACGTGACGCGGTAACGGCCGGATGATGCATCCGCCGCAGTGACCTTGCCCGGAACAGGTTGGCCAGGCCTAACGCCGAGGCGGCGCTGGATCGCCCGCTGCGCCGCCCGAGCCTCCGGGACCTGTGCGCCGAGCATGACCGCGGCCAGAATCGGCACCATGATCAGCGCCAGGATGAGCAGCCGTAGCAGCGAACCGGCCCCACCGCCGTGGGCGGTCAACCGGGCGAGGCCCAGCAGGCGATCCGCGACATGGGCGAGCAGGCCGGCCAGCAACGAGGCGGCGGTCGTCACCAGAATGGTGTGCCCCTCGTGGGCGCCGATCAGCTGGCCGCCGCGAGGCCGTAGCGCCCGTCGCAGCAGGTAGTAGCCGACCGTCGCGCCGGTCAGGAAACCGAGGCCGTTGGCCAGGCCCAGATAGCCGGCAACCAATTCACGGTCACCCGTGACGTGCGGGGCCAGCAGCGAGGCGAGGATCTTGACGCCGGTGATGACCACGATGATGACGATCGGGGTCCAGGGTTGCTCGCGGGCGTAGAACACCCGCAGTTGCAGCAGCACCAGCCCGTAGGGAATCAAGGTGAACGCCGACAACGCGATCGCGGCACCCAGGTATCCGGCGTCGACTTGACCGAAGTGTCCGTAGGCGAACAACGCACTGCCCATCGCCGGCCCGCCGACGGTCATGAACGCCACCGCGGGAATCAGCGTGATCATGGTCAGCCGGGTGGCCAGCGACAGGTCGGCGAGTACGGCCGAGACGTCGTCAGCGGCGGCGTTGCGGCTCAGCCGCGGCATGACCACGGTCAGCACAGTCACGCCGATCATGCCGAACGGCAGCATCAGCACCAGCCAGGTGTAGTTGTAGATCGCCGGGCCGGACGCCGCGGCGGTGCTCGCAATCTGGTTGCCGACGACCAGACCGAGCTGACTGATCAGCACATACAGCACCATCGCGGCGGCCATCGCGCCAAATCGCTTGAGCCGCTGGTCGATTCCCCACAGCGGCCGCAGGCTGATGTGCTCGCGCTTAATCGCCGCGAGCAGCACGGCGGTTTGGGCGAACACCCCCAACGTGGTGCCGATTCCCAGCACGAGCAGCTTGGCGTTGCCCATCTTGACCGGATCGACCGACAGCTGCCCGGGGACGGCCAGATACACCCCCAGGGTCGCGATAGCGACCACGTTGTTGACGACGGGCGCCCACGCCGGCGGGCCGAAAACGTTGCGGGTGTTCAGGATTGCCATGAACACCGAGGACAGGCCGTAGACGAGGACCTGGGGGAGTAGCAGATAGGCGAAGGCGGTCGTCAGTGGCTCGTTGACTTGCGGGTTGCGGCCCAGCATCAACCGCACCAGCAGCGGCGCGGCGGCGACCGACAGCGCGGTGGCCACTACCAGCAGCGTGGTGGCCAACGTCACCAGCCGGCGCACGAACGCGGCGCCGCCGTCGGGGTCGTCCTGCTCGGCGCGGGCCAGCACCGGCACGAAGATCGCAGTGAAGGTGGCTTCCAGGACCAGCGCGGCGACCAGGTTGGGCAGTTGGTTGGCCACCGAGAACGAGCTGGACAGCGCGGCGCCCAGGATCGCGGCCAGCAGCACTATGCGGGCGAACCCGGTGAGCCGGCTGATCAGCGTCGCAAAGGCCATTCCCCACGAGCGTGACACCAGGGCGGCATCTGATAGCTCGGTGCGGCGGGGCGCCGGCTGGTGATCCGGGGGCTGCGGCGCTGGATGCACTCGCCGCGGCGCCGGTTTCATACCCGGTGCTCTTCTTCGACCCGACGATCCAGCGCAGTGTGCTGTTCGCGGTGCCTGGCCGGGGGCGGGTCGGGGCGGTCCAGGTCGGCGGGGTCGGGCTGGCCGCGGAACCGATGCCAAAGCCGCCGTCCGGCCAGTGCCACCAGTACCGCAGCGGCGGTGAGAGTGATGGCGAAGAGCACCTTGCCGTAGGCGTTGGAGTGCACCGACAACCGCACCGGCTCGCCCAGCGCCATGCCGTCGGGGGTCTTGAGGGTCACGTCGATGGCGACCCGCTGGGTGAAGTTGACTTCGATCGGTACCCGCAGCGGCAGGTATCCGGGCGGCAACTCGATCTGGCCCATGTCGGTGACCGTCATGCCAGGGGGAGCATCGACTTGCAGCTTGACCCGGATCGGTACGGCGAGGCCATTGTGCAGCGCTAGCGGAAGCGGACTGTGCTCGGTGGCCAGGGTGTAGGAGCCGCCCGGGTTGACGATCGTGACCGCACCGAAGAAGTCGTTGATGGTGTCCCCCACCACGGCCAGCCGCTGCTGGGCCAGCCCGTTGCGAGTGTCCGGGGGCACCGACTGGCTCAGCGCGCGCAGCATGTCTTCGCGAAGCGGCGCGGTGTACTGCACGCCGGTCAGGCCGGTGCGGTCGTCGGTGGACAGCGCCGCGGTGAGCCGCCACAGGCGGCCGACTTGGCCGGCGATCTGCGCGGTGATGTCGTCGCCGAACCGGCCGCGAGCGGTGGCGGGGTTGGCCTCGGTGCCCAGGGGCTGTGGTGGCTCGGTGTGCGCCGCCGCGTCGGCGATCAGTGCCGGCAGCGGACGCGGCACGGCCAACCCGGCGTGAATGGTGGTGGCCAGTGCGGTCAGGATGGACTGCGCGTCGTCACCCTGCAGGTTCCACGTCGCCGGTGGCACCAGGATCTGCGTACGTGGCGCGGCGTCGGGGGACAGACTGCGCCACAGCACCGCGCCCACAGCGTCCTGGCGCCGGGCGGTGGCCGAGTCGTGACTGATGTGGACCGACAGTGAAGAGTCCAGGTAGGTGGGAGTGATCGGATTGGCGCCTGCCGCGGCCAAGGCGGCGCCGACGGCCGGGTCGAACGGCGCGACGACCAGCTGCGGGGACAGCCGCCGTGGCGTGATGTCGGCGGTGCCGCGGGTCCCGTCTTGGGCGGAGAAGTCGGCCGCCGCGATCGCGACCATGCCGTCGTCGGCGCTGAGCAGGTCGACGGCGCGGCTGGTCAACGGCCCATCGGGCATCAGAGTCGCGCCCCGTACGGAGTTGACGTCGAGAATCTTGTCGACGATGTCGGCGGCGCTCACGGTGGCGATCGTGCTCAACCCGGCGTCGTTGACCCGCTGCAAGGCGTCCAGGTCGGCCTGGGCGTAGGGCAGCGGCGCCACGCAGGTGCGATGAGCCAGTGCCCGTAGCCGGTTCAGCCAGACGGTGGCCGCCGCTTGGCCGGTTCCCGGGTGGGTGGGGGTGCCGGGCAGCTGTCCGGATCCGTCGGCGGAGTCGGACACGACGTAGCCGGCAGTCATCGCGTTGACGGTGACGAGCAGATCCGGGTCGATCGCCAGACACAGCGCGCGGGTGACGGCGCCCTCGGGGTCGACATCGCGAGTGGTGGCGAGTTCGGCTGCGGACAGCAGGGTGTCCAGCCGGCCGCCGTTGGCCAGCGAGTTCGCCAGGTCGTCGTCGACGAGGCGGACCGGGATGGTGCCGCCGGGGACACCGGGGGCCAGCCGGGGTCGGTCAGCCAGCGGCCAGAGCATGGTGATCCACACCGGCTTGGTGGTCTCCGGCGCCACGGCGGAGTCGAAATCGGCTGCCCGGTCGGGCGGCACGCCCACCACGGGCAGCAGGAACCGGGCGTTGTCGAGGCGGGCGGGCGCTCCGTAGTCCGGTGTTCCGTTGACGTTGACCAGGATCGGGAAGATGCCTGGCTGGTCGATGGTCAACGACGGCTTGGTCAGCGAGCGCAGCGGAGCCGACAGGGTGAACCCCGCCCCCTGTCCGCGCTGCAGTTCCGGGGCCACCGTGAGGAATTCCGCGGCCGGCTGGTACTGGTCGGTGCTGCCGTCGAGCGAGGTGCGCAACGCCGCCGGCGAAGTGACGGCCGCGGCGTGCTCTAGCCGGACCATCACCTCACGGACCGGGCGGTCACCGATGTTGGTCACCGTGCCGCTGACGCTGATTACCGGGTCGCTGGTGGTGGTGACGACGTCCGGGGTCACCTGGTCGATCCGGACTTGCACAAATGGTGTGGGGCTGGGTTCACCCGCGGTCGCGCGCGGTACGTTGAGCACCGCCACGAAACCGGCCACGATGCCGACGACTGCGGCGAGGCGCCACAAACCGGCCCAGGGCACTCGCAACGCAGTCACGGCCCGTGGGAGTTATTTCGGCTCGGCGGCGATCCGTCGGCGTGCCGGGTGCGGGAGTGGGTCTGCGGCCGTCGCCGCGGTGAGCTCGGCGGAAGCGGCGGAAGGGCGGCCGGGCCGTCGGTCTGCAACTTGTCGATCAGTTCGTCGGCCACCTCGGCTAGGCGGCGTTCGTCGGCGTAGGCCAGCCGGGACGGCAGTTCCTGGATGGGCACCCAGGCCACCTCGGCGACTTCGAGATCCTCGTCGCAAAGCTCGCCGCCGAGAAAGCGCATCAAATAGTGATGCACGGTCTTGTGCACCCGGCGGCCGTCGGTGACGAACCAGTAGTCGATGCGACCCAGTGCGGCCAGCACGCTGCCGCGGATTCCGGTTTCCTCGGCGACCTCACGGATCGCGGTCTGCTCGGCGGTCTCGCCCATTTCAATGTGCCCTTTGGGCAGCGACCACAGCATGCGTCCGCGTCGGTCGATGCGGCCGATCAGCGCCGCGACCTGCTCATCGCGCGGTCCGTCGATGCCGTCTATGACGAGTCCGCCGGCAGATGTTTCGTGGACCGTGCGCAGCCGGTCCGGACGGCCGCGACGGGAGCGCTGCCGGGCCGGTTTTGCCGATGCCGGCGTGGGGGCGCCGTTGCTGGCCGCTTGGGTGTCCGTAGCATTTTCGGCGGAACCCGCCACGCCACGACCGCGGCGCCGGCCCCGGCGTCGACGTGGTTTGGCTTGTTCGCCCTGCGACACCCAAGCGATATTAGCTGGCACGGGCTGGTCAACCGGATGTACTCGCCGTCGTGGGCCGGATCGTTGGTGCAGGTTCGGGTGGCCAGGTCGCGCGCGGGCACGCTGGTGGGTGGCCGGCCCTGGACGAGGCGAGTCCCGTCGGCCACTTACGTCACAGGAGTCTCTGATTTGGTGGGACGCGCGATGCTCAGCTTCGCGCGGCTGCGCCGCGGCCATCCGACTGAACCCCGCTCGGTTGATCGGCCTCCCTCGACGAGCCGGCAGATACCCCTCAGCTACCTCTCGATGCCACGCTGATCGATTCCCATTAGGCTGATCGAACGTGCCCGACACCGTCCAGGACGCCGACCTGATGACCGCAGCCGCGGTCGCCCTCAATCGGCATACCGCCGTGCTTCGCGAGCTCGGATCGGCATTCGCCGAAGCGGGCCACGAGTTGTATCTGGTCGGCGGTTCGGTGCGCGATGCATTGCTGGGCAGGTTGAGCCCCGATCTGGATTTCACCACCGACGCCCGTCCCGAACAGGTGCAGAAGCTCGTGCGCTCCTGGGCCGATGCGGTATGGGACACCGGTATCGACTTCGGCACCATCGGGGTCGGCAAGGACGCCTACCGGCTGGAGATCACCACCTTTCGGGCCGACAGCTACGATCAGGTGTCGCGGCATCCCGAGGTGTCTTTCGGCGACCGCCTCCACGACGATCTGGTGCGCCGCGACTTCACCGTGAACGCCATGGCGGTGCGAGTCACGCCGAAAGGTCCGGGCGAATTCCTTGATCCGCTGGGCGGTTTGGCGTCGCTGCGGGACAAGGTGCTCGACACTCCGGCACCACCGTCGGAGTCCTTCGGCGACGACCCGTTGCGCATGTTGCGCGCCGCGCGGTTCGTCTCCCAACTGGGCTTCACCGTTGCGCCGCGGGTGCGGACGGCGATCGAAGAAATGGCCCCGCAGCTGGGCCGGATCAGCGCCGAGCGGGTGGGCGCCGAACTCGACAAGCTGCTGCTCGGCGACGACCCGGTCGCCGGCATCGACCTGATGGTGCAGAGCGGAATGGGTGAGGTGGTGCTGCCCGAGGTCGGCGGCATGCGGATGGCGATCGACGAACACCACCAGCACAAGGACGTCTACCAGCATTCGCTGACCGTGTTGCGGCAGGCGATGGCGCTGGAAGACGAGGAGCCGGACCTGGTGCTGCGCTGGGCGGCGCTGCTGCACGACATCGGCAAGCCCGCCACCCGCCGACACGAGGCTAACGGCGGGGTGAGCTTCCACCACCATGAGGTGGTCGGCGCCAAGATGGTCCGCAAGCGGATGCGCGCGCTCAAATACTCCAAACAGATGATCGACGACGTCTCGCAGCTGGTGTACCTACATTTGCGGTTTCACGGCTACGGCGACGGCAAGTGGACCGATTCCGCGGTGCGCCGCTATGTCACCGACGCCGGACCGTTGCTGTCACGGCTGCACAAGTTGGTGCGTGCCGACTGCACGACCCGCAACCAGCGCCGGGCGGCCCGGCTCCAGGCCAGTTACGACCGGCTGGAGGAGCGGATAGCCGAGCTGGCCGCCCAAGAGGATTTGGCCCGGGTTCGCCCGGATCTCGACGGTAACCAGATCATGAAGCTGCTCGACATTCCGGCGGGCCCGCTGGTGGGTGACGCGTGGCGCCACCTGAAAGAACTGCGACTGGATCGCGGGCCGCTGAGCACCGAAGAAGCTACCGCCGAACTATTGGCCTGGTGGAAAACTCGGGGGAACCCGTAGCTCGGGCGTTGCGTCAGAACGGTTATGGACTACTGCTTGGGCGCCGACGACGGATCCGCGGACATCTGGAATCGCGCTGTCGATCTCGACCTCGACGGTGACGGCCGGCTCGATGCGATAGCGCTGGATTTGGACGGCGACGGGATGCGCGACGATGCGCTGACCGATTTCGACGGCGACGGGATGGCCGATCATGCCGTTCTGGATGTCGATAATGACGGGACGCCGGAGAGCTACTTCACCGATGACGGGTCGGGGACGTGGGGGGTCGCGCTCGATCGGGGCGGACAGGTGCGCTGGTTTGGGCTGGATGGCGTCGAGCACACCGGCGGTCCGCTGGTCGACTTCGATGGGTACGGCCATGTGGACGACAGGTTGATCGACGGCGACGGCGACGGACTGGCCGACCGGGTGCTGTGTGCCGGGGACGAGGGTGTGACCGCGTATGTCGACACCGACGGGGACGGGCATTGGGACGTACGGCTGCGCGATGCCGACGGCGATGGCGCCGCCGACGGCGCCAGCCCCTTGTGAATTGACCGGCACACGCACTGCCGTTAGCCTGGCCCGCAACTGCCAAGCCAAGCCGGCATCAATGCTCTCCGAAAGAGGTGGCGATGTTCGTTGACACTGGATCACTGCGCTTGGGGGCCAACGATTCTCACCGTGCGGGTGACCATGCCCAGGACGGAGCCGGCTGTCTGTCTAGCGGACCACTCCTGTCGGGGATGTTTGGGGAGTTTGCCGCAGCCGAGGCATTTCATGGCGCGGTCACCTCGGCGCATGCTCAGCAAGTGAAAACGTTGCAGGCACACCAAGATGCGCTCACCGCGGTCGGCGGCAAAGCGCGTCGAGCTGCGGTGGGGTTCACCGGGATGGATGAGCGCAACGCCGCGCAGTTGCGGGCGGTGCGATGCAGCTCCGCTACATAAGCATTCCGTTATCGATCGGCGAGGCCGGCGGTGATCCCTGGGCGATTGACTCCAGCCTCCAAAGTGGGCGGCCCCGCACAGATTTCCGATTTAGCGCCTCGTCACTTCCTCCCAACTTTTTCAAAGTCGCGAAACGGCACGCAGTCAGCCCGTGGGTCCGCTATGGCGTTCCGAAGTCTCGGGTTACACCGGCAATCCGGTCGATGACCATTCCCACTACTTCGACCACGGATCAGAATCGCTGTTCAGCATCTCTGACGTGGTTTCCGGTCACGGGGGTGCGCTACCGGCGCGAGGGGATGACCTCGCAGCATCGTGGTGAATACGAGATGGGGGAGTGGTTCGACTTCGAAGCGTTGCGATCGGCGACCAACGGGGACCCTGCCAGTCCGGATCGCCGTCGCGGCGATCGGAATCGGCCTTGCGCTCGGCGGATGTGCTGAAGTCGTGCATCACCCGATTTCGCCGCAGTAGGCGCGTGCCCAGGCTGTCGATGCGGCCGCGACATCGTCAACTCCCTTCACCCCGAGGTGACCGAGGCGACATTCAGTTACCAATCATGTAATGACCAGGGAGAGCCCCCGGTCGTGGGGTGGTGGACTTGTCGTTTTGGATGTGCGGTGTCTCGCGCGATGGACCGGCCGATCCTAAGACGGTGATCTCAACGTTGGTCGCTGGCGGGTGGAGCGCCGACTCCGATTTCATATCCCATTCGCCAGCACTGCGAAAGAAGGACGTCAACGCACCACGTGGCCATTGATCTGTCCCCGGCCTACGCCCGCGTCGCTCGCGAGGCGCTGCCTCAGGCCGTGGTGATCGCTGACCGGTTCCATCTGGTCAAGAAGGCCAACGACATGGTCGATGCGGTGCGCCGGCGGGTCACCTGGATCCAGCGGGGCCGCCGGGGCCGCAAGGCTGATGTGGAGTGGATCAACCGCCGCCGGCTGGTGCGCGGCGCGGAGCGGCTCACCGCCGAGCAACGCGCCACGCTGTTCGCCAAGCTGCTGGGTGCCGACCCAAATGAGGACATCGCAGCGGCATGGATCGCCAAAGAGATGCTGCGCGAACTGCTCTCGTACGCCGACCGCGGTGGGCTGCGCTACGAAATCACCGCCGCCCTGAACCGGTTCTACCAATTCTGCGCGGCCTGCAAGGTGCCCGAGGTGATCAGCTTCGCCCGCAGCATCGAGACCTGGCAGGACTCGATTATCGCCGCCGTGCAGGCCGGGCTGACCAACGCCCGCACTGAGGGCTACAACCGCATCGTCAAGCACATCGGGCGCATCGCGTTCGGCTTCCGCAACCCCGCCCACCAACGCCGCCGAGTACGGCGAGCCTGCACCCGCTGATCACGGCGAGTCACACCCAGCCGGCACCAACGCCACTGCTAACTGCGAAGAGCCGAATATGTAGTCGCTTCCGGCATCGGTGATCGCGGTGGCGGTGTTGGTCTGGGTGTGCATCGCATCGAGGGCCACCACCGCCCCGTCGCGATCGCAGTGTCCCAAAAGAGTTCGCGCGGCGGGTATTTCATTGCTCTTGACGTCGACGGCGAGCTGTCCGAGCATCACTGCGGCACGGTGGTTCAACGCTGCCACCAGGTGTGGCGCCTTGCCCTCGGGGCGGGTACGCGCACCGCGGATCGTTTTTTCGTCCACGGCGATCACGCGGCGCTGGTCGACGATGAAGGTTCGGATCCACATCCACACACCCAGCGCCCGGTCGAATGCGTCGGCATCGATGCGGGCGAACAGTTTGCGCAACGTCGACTCGTCTGGGGCGCTACCGCCGCTGAGTCCGAACAAGGCCAGCTTGTCGGCCACGGTTTCTGCGGCCCACTGGCCGATCGCCGCAACGAGCAGCAGCCGGCGACGGTGGCGGTGACCGCCAATGCCAGCATTCCGGCCAATGAGTAGCGGACCCCGCGTCGGTCGCGTGGATCGGGTACGGTCTCAAGGGCTTGCAGCAGTCGCTCGTGGCGTGTCGGGTTCGTATCGGCGGGCGGTGTCGGTGAAGATGGCACGCGGGTGTGGCCTCGGGCTTGGATGGTTGGCATCGCAACCTGTATCCAAGCCCGTTGGTCACACCCATCACAGCAGCCACGCCGATCACACGACGACAAACTCCGAGGTCACAGACCTGCGCGCCGACCCTTCCGGGACCCTGGGGTGCGACCGGGCCGCTTCGAAATCCCATAAATAGAATAAATAGATTCATTATCTTTTTAGATTGTCTTCTGCATTAATTTACCGATAGGCTGACCCCAGATTCGAATTAGGGATTCCATATAATGGCGGATCGCTCTAAATGGCTCGGCCTGACATAAATCGCGAGATTGTGCACATAAAAATAAACAATTGAGCAAAGATAACAACAGCAACTATCACGACGATGACTAGATCTCGAAATACCATGGCTGCCCAGGTCTGTTCTTGACGGTCGTTGAAATCAAGAATTGGGTTGATTTAAAGTATTCACTACGAGAGACCAGCGATATAGATAGATCTCAGGAGGAGCAGCTGTGTCATTTGTGAGCATCGCGCCGCACGCTTTGCAATGCGCGGCAACCGAACGGCGGCAACGGCGGAGCAGGCGGAACCGGAAACCAGGCATCCGGTAACGGTGGTGATGGCGGTAAGGGTGGGGTGTTATACGGCAATGGGGGAAACGGTGGGACTGTTGGTGCTCATAGCCATGGCACTGGCGGTAATGGTGGCGCCGCAGGATTGCTCGGCGACGACGGCGGCGACGGCGGGCGTGGCGGTGCGGGCGGCATGGGCGGGCTATTGTACGGCAACTCGGGATCAGAAGGGTTGACATTCCCGGTCTCGGAAAGTGTTGATCAAGCGTTCGACCTGCGAAATTGCAGGCGCGATCCGCAACAGTGGCAAGGTGCTAAACAATAAACGCAGTTTATGGCTTCATCAAAATAATAATTTGCAGGTAGAGAGTACCCCATCTAGTTTTGTCGTTATTATACATGAACCGGGCGAGGGGCGCCGAGGAAAGAAGCTAAGAAATGCAACCAATAATAAGCCAATACGAGGTAATAGGGCACCTCTGGGGCGACCCAGGGCCAGGCGTCAGCGGCACTGGGTTGGTTACGTATCCGCATTGATGACAGAGGAATTGCCCATCGTTATTGGCAGTGATGCGGGGTACATATATGGAAAAATTTCTGCTGCGAGCGATGCTGGAAATGATTGACTGACATTCACGCTTTTACGCGCGTTTAACTGACGAACTTGCGTGGAGTAAATAGAAAGTAAAGTGAAAGGAATAATTTATGCGACGGAAACATCCTTGTGCCACGCAATCGACAGCTTTGTCTACCGAGCCGGCTGACACTTGTCGGTTAGAAGTAAGCGATTCAATAACCTTAAGCGGAAAACGAGATCGGAAAGTTCAAGGTCGGATAACCAAAGTTGCAATCGCCGCGATGGATACCCTTGCTTTTACCGGTGCGGTAACTGGAACTGGAATAGAGCCCACCGCCTCCAGTAACTCAAAGATCGGACGACTTGATATCGCCTTACTAGCTCATGATATTTTCAAATTAGACACCTGTAGCGGTAGCGGTAGCGGTAGCGATAGCGGCTCTACCAATTTGCCTTACGACCCAACGTCTATAACCAATGAAACGACTCAGCTCCCGAGTCAACAAACACTGGCTAACGTAGAAGTATTGGTCTTCGAAGACTACGATTATTCAGTTTCAAAGCCAAACGAATTGATAATCGAAAACAATGTTCCAAGACCAAACGAATTGATAATCGAAAACAATACAATTGAAGACAACAACAGTGGTAATTCCGAGCCGATTCGCGGGCTGGATGATTTTGCGGATTTCAGTAATCCTTTTGAAAGTGCCAGGTTTTCTGAAGATTCTCGCGAGAATATGGCGGCACACACTTATGAAATGGACGGATTTCTGATTCGAGGTGATAAATATTACGCCAATGATGACCCTCGGTTTTGGGACCCTCAGGCGCCCTCAACGGAAGAATATTTTGTAATGCCTAGACTGCAAAATAACATAGAGCTCACCGATGAAGAGCTAGATGATTATGGCTTTAAGAACTAACCCACGATCCACGGATGGATGCTATGGCGTGAATTGTTGATTTTGATCTTGATTTGTGGCGCGGTAGGGATGCGACGACCGCTGGTCTGCTCATGAGCGATCCGATCTCGATGCTGGGTGGCAAAACAACGATCATGATTTGGCAATGTAGTTTAACCATCACTACGGCCGGGCTGGTCGCTCCATCTTAAGAATAACCTCACTGCCACCGATAATTCCAGTGATAACTGCATCACGACAGGGAAACAACATATTTGTGTTCAGGTTATGATAACGCGGTAATAGCGCAGTTAATGAAGTCGTTGGTGAGCTGTGGTAATCGATGACATTCAGCAAAATTGTTAGATGCGCTGAGTCCAGAAAGAAGAGCAAGTTGCCGAGCGCCGGGTGGATTACTTTGCTGGTGTTGATCGCCATGATAATTGGTCTCGCAATCAGCAAATGGCCATCAGAGATGATTGCCTTAGGCTCGGTTTTGATACTAGTCATCTCGGGCGTAATTTCACCAAATCAAGCGATTGAAGGATTCTCAAATTCGACAGTAATTCTTGTCGGCGCATTGCTCGTGGTTGCCGAAGCTATTGATGCTACTGGCGTTTCCGCTTGGATTACCAGTATCATCAGCTCGCGTACCGGCAGTAACAGCACCTATATGTTGCTTGTGACGATGGCCGTAGTGGCCCTGCTGGGTATTATGATCAGCACAACCGGCGCAGTTGCTGCTTTTATCCCTGGTTTGGTTATGACCAGCAAGCACCTTGGAATTCCCCCGTCGGCGACCCTCATCCCAGTGCTCTTCGCCGCGAAGACTGGGTCGCTACTGGTTGTCATCGGTTCTCCGATTAACGTTGTAGTTGCCCACGCCATACAGGACTCGGGCGCCAGAGCGGTAGGCTTCTTCGACTTCGCCCTGGTCGGCGCACCGCTGCTAGCCCTTACGATTGTGATCCTACTTATCACCATCCGATGGTTACCTCATCGGCAACCGGCCATCGTGCCCATAGATCTATCGGGGCACGGGGAGACGCTGGCCCAGCATTACGGTCTTGATCACGTGATTCATCTCCGTGTCACGGCTGACAGCGTTCTGGCCGGTGCCCAGATCACCGATGAGATGTTGCTCGGGCGCCGGTTCAAGCTGATGTCGGCAAATCATTACAGCGCCACACGATGGAGTCGCGTAGGGCGCGCTATCACTCCAGGGGAACTCCTTACAGCGATCGGGGACCGCGGCTCGATTGAAAAGTATGCTGAGCAATACAGCTTGGATATCGTCGACCAGCATTCAGGGTCTGAGCCGCTTAGCAACTTCTTCGACGCTCACGGCGGCATCGTAGAGGTAATGGTTCCTCCGCGGTCGCGTTATGTTCAACAGCAAGTCAAGGTAGGTCAACAACTGTTCGGAACAGATGTGACTGTGCTGGCCGCACACCGGTTTGGTCATGAACTGGACTTACCCGCAAAACTCCACGTCGGTGACACGCTGTTAGTTGAAGGATCATGGGAAAGCCTCGAGGCGACATCTGTGGATCCCGATGTACTTCTCGTTGACGCTCCAGTGAATGTGCGCCGACAAGCCGTTAAACTGGGTCGAGGCTCCTTCCGCGCGATCGGGATTCTCAGTGCGATGGTCGTCGTAATGGCTGCCGGGCTATTGAGCGCCGCACTCGCCGCATTAGCAGCCGCGGGTATGATAATGATCACCAGAGTGATCTCACCGCAAGATGTGTATCAACGAATCCAGTGGAGCGCCGTATTTCTGGTCGCAGGAATGCTACCGGTTTCAGCGGCCATAAAGCAGTCCGGCTTGGCCGATTGGGTGGCGCACGCTATCGAATGTGCCGAGAAAAACCGGGGACCGACAATGCTTCTAGTGACGATTTTCGTCACGAGTGTGTTCTTTAGTCAGTTTCTGACCGGTAATGTCACTGCGCTGATTATGGTGCCGATTGCCATTTCGACCGCAGCAACGATCGGCGTAAGCCAAGTTCCGGTATTAGTGTGTGTCTTGATCGCCTGCACCGCATCGTTCCTGACACCCACCGCTGGTCCAGCAAATCCTTTAGTAATGGGGCCGGGCGGCTACCGTGTCACCGACTATGTGAAAATCGGACTGCCCCTAACTATGTTGTTCTTCCTTGCGGCCGTCTTTTACGTACCAATGATCTGGTCGTTTTGAGATCGCCGTCGACAGGGTCCCCGACAAGCGGGCCGGTTGCCGCAATCGCCGCCGCCCGCCATCGACTGGCCCCATAAGAATGCGCCGCTCCAACAGCTGCTCCCCTGAGTTAGGACATTTGGTTTAGTAAGCCACTTTGATGCCGAGGTGGGCGAGGATTGTCCGCTGGGGCTCAGGGATTTCGGGTGGGAAGGTCTGACTGGCGCCGTTGATGGTGATGGTCGCTGAGCGCAGCGGTCGCAGTTGCTTGATGATGTTGGCGATGGCCAGCCCACTGCGTTCCTGAATGCAGTGCGCGA
>NZ_UPHT01000037.1 GCF_900566085.1 Mycobacterium attenuatum | reverse complement strand
CCGGCGGGGTGGGGGCTTGCCGCAGGATCAGATGGGCGTTGGTGCCGCTGATCCCGAACGAGGACACCGCCGCGGTGCGGGGATGGTCGGCGAGCGGCCACGGCACGGCCTCGGTGAGTAGCCGAACAGTGCCAGCCGACCAGTCGATGTGCGGGCTGGGGCGATCGACGTTGCGGGTCACCGGCAGCGTCTCATGGTTGAGGGCGGCGATCATTTTGATCATTCCGGCGACACCGGCGGCGGCCTGGGTGTGACCGATGTTGGATTTGATCGATCCCAACCACAGTGGGTGCTCCGGCCCGCGCGCGGCACCGTAGGTGGCGATCAGGGCGCCGGCCTCGATCGGGTCGCCCAGCGTGGTGCCGGTGCCGTGGGCCTCGACGACGTCGACCTCGTCGAGCCCGATGCCGGCGTTGGCCACGGCCTGGGTGATGACGCGCTGCTGCGCGGGCCCGTTGGGGGCGGTCAGTCCGTTGGAGGCACCGTCCTGGTTGATCGCCGATCCCGCGATGACCGCCAGCACCGGGTGGTTGTTGCGGTGCGCGTCGCCGAGCCGTTCCAGCACCAGGACCGCGGCCCCTTCGCCCCAGCCGGTGCCGTCGGCAGCGGCCGCAAACGCTTTACAACGCCCGTCGGCAGCTAACCCGCGCTGCCGGGAGAATTCGGTGAACACCGCCGGCGTGGTCATCACGGTGACACCACCGGCCAGGGCCAGACCGCACTCCCCGTTGCGCAGCGACTGGCACGCCAGATGCGCGGCCACCAACGACGACGAACATGCCGTGTCCACGGTGATAGCCGGGCCCTGCAAACCCAGCGCGTAGGCGACACGCCCGGAAGCCACACTGGTGGACGTCCCGGTCATGGCGTATCCCTCCGCGCCATCGGAACCGTCCCCGCCGTACTGCTGCGACCAGGCTCCGACGAACACCCCGGTCTCCGAACCGACCAACGCGGCCGGGTCAATTCGGCTGGTTTCCAACGCTTCCCAGCACACCTCCAGCAGCAGCCGCTGCTGGGGATCCATGGTTTGCGCCTCCCGTGCCGAAATCCCGAAAAACTCGGCGTCAAACCCGCTCGCGTCGGCCAGAAACGCCCCGGCACGCGTGTAGGTCTTGCCCACCGCATCGGGATCAGGATCGAACAAATCCGTCAGATCCCAGCCGCGATCGGTCGGAAACTCCCCCACCGCCTCGGCGCCGCCGGCCACCAGATCCCACAGCGCCGCCGCCGAATCCGCGCCCCCGGGGAACCGGCAGGCCATCCCCACCACTGCTACCGGCTCATTCGTCGCCACCTGCGGCCGCACCGGCGCAGCCGCCGCAACCGACCCGCTCAGCAGCTGGCCCAGGTGGGCAGCCAACACGGCCGGGGTGGGGTAGTCGAAAGCCAGGGTGGGTGGCAATTCCAGCTCGGTGACGGTATTGAGGCGGTCGAGCAATTCGGTGGCTTTCACCGAGTCGAACCCCAGGTCCTGAAACGCGCACTCGGGGTCGATGTCCTCTGGGCTGGGATAGCCCAGGACGGTTGCCGCTTGCGAGCACACCATCCCGAGTAGCAGTTCGTCTTGCTGGCGGCGCAGCGTGCGCAGGCGTTGTGCCAACGTCATGTCGGCCGCGGCGCTCGTGGCGCTGTCCTGGGCTACGCGCTTTTCTGGCCGGCGGGTCTGCCCGTCCAGCCGGGTGAACTCATCGCGGAGGTAGAGGTGTAGGCAATCCCGTCGCCGGACCTTACCGCTCGTGGTCAGCGGAATCGAATGAGGCGGAACCAGAACGAGATCCGCCACACTCAGACCCTGCGACTTCGAAATCCTGGAGGTGATCTCCCGCCTGACGACACTCATCAGGTGCATCGCCTCGTCGGAGTCGCCGCGCGACTTGAATTCGACTATGGTGACTAGCTTTTCGACGCCGTCGTCGTCGGGAACGGCGATCGCCACACAACGGCCTCCGGTGATCTCCTGGATCGTCGCCTCGATGTCGTCGGGAGAGTGGTTGCGGCCGTAAACGATCAGCAGATCCTTGATGCGGCCGATGATGAACAGCTCGCCCTCGGAGACGACGCCCAGATCTCCGGTCCTCAGCCAAGGCCCCTCGGGCGTTCCAGCCGACGGTGCGACCAGGGTTGCACCGAAGGTCCGCTCCGTCTCTTGCGGCTTCTGCCAATAGCCCGTCGAGACGTTGTCACCATGTGCCCAGATCTCCCCGACCGTTCCCTCGGGACACTCAATACCGGTCTCCGGGTCGACGATGCGTACCATCGGCGAGCGCGGCATACCGTAGCTGACCAGCGGTGTACCTTCGCCGCTAGCGCACCGCTTCGCGCGGCCGGCGGTCAGTTCCTCGGATTCGAAATTGACCGCTAGCGGTGGTTGATCGCTTTCGCGGCTCGCCACGTACACCGTGGCCTCCGCAAGCCCATACGAGGGCCGCAACACCCTGGGGTCGAGATTGAACGCGGCGAATCGCTTGGCGAAGCGCCGCAGCGTCGCGGGTTGCACGCGCTCGGCACCACTGACAACGTTGCGCACGTCCCCGAGGTCAAGCCCGGCCATGTCGTCATCTGATGTTTTTGCAGCCGCCAATTCGAAAGCAATGTTGGGCCCGCCGGTGAATACGGAGCTGTTGCTTGCCGTCAATTGCATCCACCGCGCCGGTCGTTGCAGGAACGCTGCCGGGCTGGTCAGCACGCCCGCAAATCCGCCCAGAATCGGGATCGCAATTCCCAGGACCAAACCCATGTCGTGAAAGAACGGCAGCCACGACACGACGGTGGTGTCCGGCGGAGCGACCTCGCCGCGCTCCCGATACAAGCTGGACAAAATTTGCTCGACGTTGACGTGAATGTTCTTGTGCGAGATCTCAACTCCCGCCGGCGTGCGGGTAGACCCCGAGGTGTACTGCAAATAGGCGACGTCTGGCAGGTTCGGGGCTTCGGCGCCGGGCGCGGTCCGGGAGTCCAGGTCCAGCACGTCAACTTCGATCAGTGACGGCGCGCCGCGGTCGCCGGCTTCGGACCTGACGCACTCGGCGATGGTGCCGGCGACAGCCGATGTCGTCAGAATCGTCGACGGCGACGCGTCGCGCAGGACCGCGCTGACCCGCTCATCGCTGGCGCCACCCAGCGGCATCGACAGCGGAACCGCTATCTGACCGGCCTGCAGTGCGCCCAAGAACGCCAGGACGTATTCCAGTCCTTGCGGCGCAAGTATCACGGCCCGGTCGCCGGTCGACCCGCGGGCGTTGAGCTCTTGTGCGACGTTGCGCGTCCGCCGGTACAGCTGCGACCACGTCAGGCTTTCCGCAACGCCCGCCCCGCCCTGCTCGTAGTCGACAAACGTGAAAGCTGTCTCGTTAGGCCGCGAACTGGCACGTTCCTGCAGCACTGCGGGAATTGAGTTCTCACGCACAGCTAAACGATAGGGGACGAGTAGACAGGCCGTCCGGAGAACGGACGCAGCCCAGAACAACCCACTCAACATCGACTCCCCGCTCGCCGTGCGCCGGAGTCGAGCCGAGCCAGCCCAAGTGCAGGGTTTGGGCCTTCCCGCCGGTGTTCCAAGGACGCTGGCGTGACCGCACCCAGACCACGCGAGTCACAGTGGCCACACCGCGTCATCGAGGTGTCCTGCATATCAGCCGCGACTGCGCTATCGCCGGTGATAGCGCTCTCATGCATCGCCCCATGGTCAGCCGCTCTCTGGCTGGTCGCAAATACCTGCGCCGTAAGGCGCTGGGGCACAATAGCGCTCGTGTCACACCGCTATGTAGCGGCACTAGCGATTCCGGGCGAACCAACCACACCGCGTGCGTCGGCGGCGCCCGCCGTGACCACTAACGTGAGCTGAAACCGCCGTTGCGCAACTGGTTTGACAAATGCCTAGAAGCTGAGTCCCGAATACATCGACCGGCCGGGGTCGTAACGCTGCCGGATCTCGGTCAGCCGCGATAGGTTCGGGCCGAAGTACCGCGCCGGCGCGGTGTTGGGTTCCAGATAATTGACGTAAGCCCCGACCGAAAATTGTTGTACCGCTTGATGTGCAGCGCCTATCCACTTGTTGGCAGCGGCAACCTGGCCGCTGCCGGGTGTCTCGACGTACCACTGCGCGACAGCGGACTGCCGTCGCCACGGAAATGCCGAGCCGCTCGGATCGACGTCACCCACCGCGCCACTGAGCGTGTCCACGATCACCGACGCGCGTCCCGAGGCCGGCGGCCACTTTCCCAGCGCCGCGACAATGGCCTGTGCCGCAGCAGAATTCACTGTGCCGATGACGTCGGACCCGGCCACGAAGGCCCGCGGTGAACTCGTCGAGCTGCCGCCGGCCAGATACATCACCAGATCCATATGACTCAGCGTCTTGTGCTCGACGCCGGTGGGTTGAACGCCGACTGCGGATTTGATCGCGTCGGCCACCGCGGGCCCGGATCCCGCCGGGCATGTGGCCAGCACATGGCAATTGGCTTGCGACGCGCTGACCGACATGTCGACCAGACCCCAGGTGTTGCGGTCGGCTGCCGCCAGCCAGGTCTGCCAGCCGGTCAGCACCTGGGCCGCCGACGACGGGGCGAAGTCAACGCGCACCACATCGGAGTCGGCGGTCGGGAAGGTCGCAAACGTCATCGACGTCGTCACCCCGAAGTTGCCGCCCCCGCCGCCCCGCAACGCCCAGAACAGGTCGGGATGATCGTCGGCGGATGCGGTGACCGTTTCCCCGCTGGGCAACACCACCGTCGCCGATCGCAGCGCGTCACAGGTCAGGCCGGCGTGGCGGGAATCGGCACCCATTCCACCGCCGAGGGTCAAGCCGCCCACACCAACGGTCGGGCAGCTGCCGGCGGGAATCGCACGGCCGGCGCCGGCCAACGCCTGCTGCACCGCATACAGATCGGTCGCGGCCGGCATCGTGACGTTTCCGGTGGCGCTGTCGAAATTCACGCCGCCGGTCAGGCCGCGCAGATCGATCACCATGGCGCCGGCCGCGGCCGAGGCGCCGATGTAGGAATGCCCGCCGCCGCGCGGGGCGATCTTGAGCTTGTTGGCGGCCGCGAACCCGACCGCCTTCTCGACGTCGGCTTGCGAGGTGACCGTGACCACCGCCGCCGGGTTCGAGCCGTTGTAAAGCGAGTTGAAAACCTGCTTGCCCGACGTGAACGAGCCGCCGCTGTCCGGCAGCAGCACCCGGCCACCGATCGAGGAGGCCAGAGCGGTCCAACCGGTGGACGGATCCGCGGCCGCCCGCACGTGCCCGAATACCGCCGATGTCGCCAGCGCCCCCACCGCGCCGCGAAGGAACGCTTGCCGAGAAATCATGGGCCGCATTGTCAATCAGCATCACGGTGAAACCGGCCGGGGTGCGACGTGTCGTGGCACAGTGTGACGCGATCGTGTCGTTGAGCCCGTGCCGGCAGTCGACGGTAAACCTTTACGCGGTCGTGTTCGAAACGTGACGGCCGTACACCAAGGTTCCTAGGGAAGCCTGAGTGTGCCCGAACGGCCTGGTGCGCTCCGATATGAACGGGAGCTGACATGAAAACATGGCGCCATCAGCCACTCACGATTCGTTTGTTGGCGGGATCGGCAGTCCTGCTCACCGCGGCCGCCGCACTGGCGGCACCGGCTGAGGCCGGCACGATCGACGACGCTTTCATCGGCGCGCTCAACGACGCCGGCGTGAACTACGGCGACCCGGCGAGTGCCGTGGATTTGGGCCACTCCGTGTGCTCGACACTGTCCCGCCCGCGCGGGACGTTCAACTCGGCAGTAGCGACCGTTGTCGCCGCGGGCACGGGCATGCCCAAGCCGATGGCAGAAATTTTCACCAGCATCGCCATTTCGACGTATTGCCCGCAGGCGATGACGGACGTGGCGACCGGCAACCTGCCGGGCTTGCCGCAGATACCGGGGATTCCCGGGCTTTAGGCCAGTTTTAGGCCAGTTTTGGGCCAGTTTTAAGGCTTAGCCCGTGCCCAGCGGGTCGATCGTTGACGCGATATAGACCATCGCGGCCCCCACCACCGTCATGGTGACGAAGTCTGTTCCCTTGCTGCGCACCACCAGCAGGCCGGCCAGCTCGTCGGACAACACCAGCCGCAGGACGGCTGCCACCCCCACACCGATCCCGATCAGCAGCGCACCACGGCGCCAGAAGTTCGCGCCGGCCAGCACGAACGCCATCACGAAAATCAGCCCCACGAGCAGGATCGGCCACTGCGCGCGAAACGTGTGCGCCAGGATGGCCCGCGCCGTCATTGTTGTTCGGCCAGCTCGACGACGTTGGTCAGCAGGAACGCCCGGGTCAGCGGCCCAACGCCACCCGGATTCGGCGACACGTGACCGGCGACCTCCCACACGTCGGGGTGTACATCGCCGACCAGCCCGTCGTCGGTGCGGCTGACTCCGACGTCGACGACCGCGGCGCCGCGGCGCACCATGTCCGCGGTCAGCATGTGCGGCACCCCGACGGCCGCGACGATGATATCGGCTTGCCTGGTCAAGGCCGCCAGGTCGCGAGTTCCGGTGTGGCACAACGTCACGGTGGCGTTCTCGGAGCGGCGGGTGAGCAACAGGCCCAGCGGGCGGCCGACCGTCACGCCGCGGCCGATGACCACCACGTGCGCCCCGGCCAGCTCGACTTCGTAGCGCCGCAGCAGGTGCACGATGCCGCGCGGCGTACAAGGCAGCGGCGCCGGGGTGTTGAGCACCAGCCGGCCCAGGTTGGTCGGGTGCAGCCCGTCGGCGTCCTTGCCCGGGTCGACGCGCTCCAGCGCCGCGTTCTCGTCCAGATGTTTGGGCAGCGGAAGCTGCACGATGTAGCCCGTGCAGTCGGGGTTGGCGTTCAGTTCGTCGATGGTCTCGTTGAGGGTGGCGGCGCCGATGTCGGCAGGCAGGTCGCGGCGAATCGAGGTGATGCCGACCTTGGCGCAGTCGGCGTGCTTGCCTCGCACGTAGGCCTGCGAGCCGGGGTCTTCACCTACCAGGATGGTGCCCAAACCGGGCGTGCGGCCCGACGCGGACCCGGAAGCGGTCAGAGCCGCTACGCGCCGCTTCAAGTCCACAAAGATCTCGTCTCGGGTGGCTTTGCCGTCCAGCATGATTGCGCCCACGGCAGACAGTCTGGCACGTCCGCCGCGTACGCTCCTGACATGCCCGATGCCCCCGACGTGCTCGGCCCGGCCAAGCTGGGTCCGCTGACGCTGCGTAACCGCGTCATCAAGGCCGCAACCTTCGAGGCACGCACACCCGACGCGCTGGTGACCGACGACCTGATCGAATATCACCGGCTGCCGGCCGCGGGCGGGGTCGGCATGACGACGGTCGCCTATTGCGCAGTCTCCCCCGGCGGCCGCACCAGCGGCGACGGGATGTGGATGCGCCCGGAGGCGGTGCCGGGGCTGCGCCGGCTCACCGATGCCGTACACGCCGAGGGCGCGGCGGTCAGCGCCCAGATTGGTCACGCAGGACCGGTAGCCGACGCCCGATCCAACAAGGCGGCCGCCCTGGCGCCCGTGCGGTTTTTCAACCCGATTGCCATGCGGTTCGCCAAAAAGGCGACCCGCGAGGACATCGACGACGCGCTGGCCGCGCACGCCGACGCCGCCCGCCTGGCCGTCGACGCCGGCTTCGACGCCGTCGAGATCCATCTGGGCCACAACTACCTGGCGAGCTCGTTTCTGTCCCCGCTGATCAACCGGCGCGACGACGAGTTCGGCGGGTCGCTGGAGAACCGGGCCAAGGTCGCCCGCGGATTGGTGCTGGCCGTTCGTCACGCCGTGCAGCAGCAGATCGCGGTGACCGCCAAGCTCAACATGGCCGACGGCATCCGCGGCGGCATCACGACCGAGGAAGCGCTGACCACGGCGAAGTGGCTGCAGGACGACGGCGGCCTGGACGCGCTGGAACTCACCGCCGGCAGTTCGCTGGTCAACCCCATGTACCTGTTCCGCGGCGACGCGCCGGTCAAGGAATTCGCCGGAGCCTTCAAGCCGCCGCTGCGCTGGGGCATCCGGATGACCGGCCACAAGTTCTTTCGCGAGTACCCCTACCGCGATGCCTATCTGCTGCGCGATGCCCGGCTTTTTCGCGCCGAGTTGTCGATGCCACTGATCTTGCTGGGCGGAATCACCAACCGGGAGACCATGGACCTGGCGATGGCCGAGGGATTCGACTTTGTCGCCATGGCCCGCGCGCTGCTGGCCGAGCCCGACCTGGTCAATCGGATCGCCGCCGAAGGGCAGCGGGTGCGTTCGGCGTGCACACATTGCAACCTGTGCATGCCCACCATCTACAGCCGCACCCGCTGCGTGGTCACCGGTGCGCCGGACCGCACCCAATGAGACGATGCCACGAGCCGGGACTTCCTCGCCCAACTAGTGCGCCGTGTCTGAAATAGTTCTACGGTGCAGGTTGGGGACAATCATGCATGCGAATTGCGCCGTTGGCACTGCGTGACGGGGATCGGCAGAAATTGGTGTCGTTGACGCGTTCCTCGACGGTCACCGCCGGCGCTGCGCAGCGGGCAC
>NZ_UPHT01000025.1 GCF_900566085.1 Mycobacterium attenuatum | reverse complement strand
CCCGGGGGGTGGGGGTTCTGGCGGAGCGGGGTTGTCGACCGGCGTTACCGGTCAGGCCGGTCAGGCCGGGGCGACCGGCGACGACGGCCAGCCCGGGTAAAACGCGCTTGACGGGCCCGCGCTGACGGGGGGGGGCTAACCAATGGCGCCGGCGGTTCGTAGTCCGCCTGAGGCGGGTAGCGTCTGGCTGGTGAGTCGCGCCGCCCTGGACAAGAATCCTCGGGATGTCGCGTCGATGTTCGACGGTGTGGCCCGTCGTTACGACTTGACCAACACCGTGCTGTCGCTGGGCCAGGACCGGTACTGGCGGCGCGCCACCAGAACGGCGTTGCAGATCGGTCCCGGGGACACGGTGTTGGACCTGGCCGCCGGCACGGCGGTGTCCACCGTCGAGCTGGCGAAGTCCGGCGCATGGTGTGTGGCGGCCGACTTCTCGGTCGGGATGCTGGCCGCGGGGGGCGGGCGCAGTGTGCCCAAGGTCGCCGGTGACGCCACCCGGCTGCCGTTCGCCGACGGGGTGTTCGACGCGGTCACCATCAGTTTCGGGCTGCGCAATGTGGCCGACTTTCCGGCCGCGCTGCGCGAGATGGCCCGGGTGACGCGGCCCGGGGGCCGGCTGGTGGTGTGCGAATTCTCCACGCCCACAAGCGCATTGTTCGCCACTGTCTACAAGGAGTATCTGATGCGGGCATTGCCGCGGGTGGCCCGGGCGGTGTCCAGCAACCCCGACGCCTACGTGTACCTGGCGGAGTCGATCAGGGTGTGGCCGGACCAGGCCAGCCTGGCCGACCACATTGCGCGGGCCGGGTGGTCAGGGGTGCGTTGGCGCAACCTGACCGGCGGAATCGTGGCGCTGCATGCCGGGCGCAAGCCGGGCGAGCCCGATTAGCTGGTGCCGGCCCGTTGCAGAACCCCGACCTGTTCGGGGCAGTAGTGGTCGATCGCGGCACCGAGGAATTGCAACGCCTGCCCCTGGGTGGTCCCGCGCGGGAGATTGCGCTGCAGGAAGGTCGCGGAGTTGTAGGCGGTGTGGTCGACGCCGCGTTCCAGCCGTTCGCAGCTGATCTTGGCCAGCCAGGCCAATTGGTCTTGTGGGCCGTAAACGCCGAAACCGTTGACGGTTTGCTTGAACGCGTAGTCGTAGTCGTCGGCCTGCGCGGGTGCGGCCACTGCGATGGCGGCTGCCGTCAACGCGGCCGTGGAGGCGATAAGAGCCAGCCCCGTTCCCTTCATTAGCCGGACTATACACCGCGTCACACCGTGCGGGAGGGCAGCCGGATCAACTGAATGGCGGCCGGCGATCGATCAGCCGGGACGCCCGGCCAGCACCGCGCCACAACCGCGCCACCCAGTCGGCGTCGTCGTCGGTGACCAGGTTGGCCATCACTCGCACGGCGATCGTCATCAGGGTTGTGGAGCGCATCGCGACGGGACCGGTCGTGGGCAGGAACCGCTGGAACGTCAGCAACAACGCCAGCCGGCGTGCCACCGAGAACCCCCGGGCATATTGGTCGTGCAGCAGCGACGGCCATAGCCGGGACAAATCGGCCTCGTCCAGCACTTCGGCGGCCAGCCGCCCGGTCTCGAGCCCGTAGTCGATGCCCTCGCCGTTGAGCGGGTTGACGCACGCCGCGGCGTCGCCGATCAGCATCCAATTCGGCCCGGCCACTCCCGAAACCGCGCCGCCCATCGGCAGCAGCGCCGACGCCACCGCCCGCGGCTCGCCGGGAAAGCCCCACTCGTCGCGGTGCAGGTCGGTGTAGTACGACATCAGCGGCCGCAGCGCCAGCTCGGCCGGCCGCTTGGTGGTCGACAGCGCTCCCACACCGATGTTCACCTCGCCGTTGCCCAGCGGGAAAATCCAGCCGTAGCCGGGCAACACGGCGCCGTCGGGGGAGCGCAGTTCCAGATGCGAGGTGAGCCATGGATCGTCGGCGCGCTCGGTGGTCAAATAGCCGCGGGCGGCGATGCCGTAGACCGTCTCCTGATGCCATCGGCGCCCCAGCTTGCGGCCCAGCGGCGACCGCGCGCCGTCGGCGACGATCAACTGCCCACAGGCCGCCTCGGTCCCGTCGGCCAACCTGACCGACACCACTCGTCGCGACGAGTCATGATGCGCTGCAACGACTTTCGTGCCAAGTAGCATGCGCGCCCCGCAGTCCTCGGCGACTTTGCGGATGCGGTCGTCGAGTTCCGTGCGGGCTACCGCGCTGCTGTGCGCCGGAAAGGACGGTCCGGGCCACGCGATTTCCACCTCGCCGCCGAATCCGCTCATCCGTAGGCCGTGGTGGCGGATGCGGCCGGCCAGCCACTCGGTGAGCCCCAGCCGTTCCAGCTCGGCGATCGCTCGCGGGGTCAGGCCGTCACCGCAGGCCTTGTCGCGCGGGAAATCGGCCGAATCGATGACCAGAACGTCTCGGCCGGCACGGGCAGCCCAGGCGGCCGCCGCCGAGCCGGCCGGCCCGGCGCCCACGACTACCAGGTCGGCTCCGGTCTTCATGCTCACCAGTATGTTGGTCGAATGAGAACTCCGGCGACGGTGGTGGCAGGCGTCGACTTCGGCGACGCCGGATTCGCCAGTGCTGTGCGCGACGGTGTCGCGCGGATCGAGCAGCTCATGGACACCGAGTTGCGCAGCGCCGACGTGGTGATGATCGACTCGCTGCTGCACCTGTTCAAGGCCGGCGGTAAGCGGTTCCGGCCGCTGTTCACTGTGTTGTCCGCCCAGGTCGGCCCGGACCCGCAGGCCGAGGAAGTGATCATCGCCGGCGCGGTCGTCGAGCTGATCCACCTGGCGACGCTCTACCACGACGACGTGATGGACGAGGCCGAGGTCCGTCGTGGCGCCCCCAGCGCCAATGCGCGCTGGGGCAACAACGTCGCGATCCTTGCTGGCGACTACCTGCTGGCGACGGCGTCGCGGCTGGTGTCCCGGTTGGGTCCGGCCGCAGTGCGCATCGTCGCCGACACGTTCGCTGCCCTGGTGACCGGGCAGATGCGCGAGACTCGCGGTGCCCCGGAAGGCGTCGACCTGATCGAGCAGTACCTGACGGTGGTCCACGAGAAGACCGGCAGCCTGATCGGGGCCGCGGGCCGGTTCGGTGCGATGTTCTCCGGCGCCGACGGCGATCAGATCGAGCGGCTGAGCCGTCTGGGCGGCATCGTCGGCACGGCTTTTCAGATCGCCGACGACATCATCGACATCGACAGCGAATCCGACGAGTCGGGAAAGTTGCCCGGCACCGATTTGCGTGAAGGGGTGCGGACGCTGCCGATGCTCTACGCACTGCGCGACACCGGACCCGACGGCGCGCGGCTGCGTGCGCTGCTGGCCGGACCCATCCACGACGACGACGAGGTGGTCGAGGCGCTGGCGCTGTTGCGCGCGTCGCCGGGGATGGCCAAGGCCAAAGACGTGCTGGCGAAATACGCCGCGCAGGCGCGTCACGAGCTGGACCTGCTGCCCGATGTTCCCGGCCGGCAGGCACTGGCGGCACTGGTCGACTACACCGTCAGCCGGCACGGCTAGCCGCAGGGCGCGCTGTTCAGGTGCTTGTCCAGCCGCCGGTCGAGTAGGGCCAGACCAATCAGCGCGACCGCGGCGGTCAGCCAGGCCACCACCGCGATGGATCCGGCGGGGATGATCGCCAGCCCGGCGTTGCGGTGCTGCACCCGCACCAGATTGGGATCCTTCTTGTTGTATTCGACGTAGATCCGCATGCCGGTGGCCAGCTCGGACGGATACAGCACGCCGAGCTCGGGGCGATAGGTGATCCGCTCGGGTGTGACGAACTCGATGGTGGACCGGCGCGGGCCGGCACTGAGCACCTCGGCCTGTGCGACGCCCATGTTGCGTTCGATGGCCAGGTCGTTGCGCCAGGCACCGGCCACCAGCAGCACCGACTGCAGGGTGACCAAGGCGGTGATGATCAGGACGGTGATGCGGACCCACCGCACCACCCGTCGCGGCCAGGTGTCCGGCAGGTCTTCGCTGGTGCCGTGGATCAGGATGCGCAGCAAGATCTTTGGCGAAATCACAGGGCCGCCTTGATGGCGGCGTGCAATTGCCGCAGGGACGATCGGTCGGCCTTGACCTCGAGGACCCGCAGGCCCGGGTTGGGGTCGTCCAGCGCGGCCCCAAGCTGTTCGGCTTCGATCTGGCGGCTTTCCACGTGGTAGGCGCGACACAGCGCGCCCACGTCGACGTCGTGTGGGGTGCCGAAGATGCGCGACGACACGTCGGAGAACCGCGGGTCACCCTGCTCCAGCAGTTCGAAGATGCCGCCGCCGTTGTCGTTGGACACCACGATCGTCAGGCGCTGCGGTGCCGGTTCGGTGGGGCCGATCAGCAGCCCGGAGCTGTCGTGGACGAAGGTCAGGTCTCCGATGAGAGCGATGGTGCGACCTTTGTGTGCGGTCTCGTGAGCTAGGGCCGCGCCGATGGCCGTGGAGACGGTGCCGTCGATACCGGCGACGCCGCGGTTGGACCGGACCCGGATGCCCCGGGTGTTCAGCCCGACCAGGGCCGCGTCGCGCACCGGGTTGGACGCGCCGAGAACCAGCTGGTCACCCGGTCGCAACGCCTCGGCCACAGCAGCGGCGACGTGCAGGCCGGTGGTCAGCGGATGTGCCGCCAACTGTTCGCGCACCGCGGCGAGCGCGTGGCGGTTCAGGTCCGCACAGCGGCGCAGCCACTTCGGGTTGGGTGTGCCGGTGACGACCGCCCGGGTGCCGGTGGCCTGCGAGTTGCCCGAGACGTCCGGCCAGCGCGGCCCGGTGGTCAACGCGTAGACCGGCACTTCGGGATTGGCCAGCAAGGCCGAGACCGGGCGATGCAGCGTCGGGCGGCCCAGCATGATCACCTGCTGGGGACGCAGCAGCGGCAGTGTGAGTGGATGCAGGGGGTTGGGCGCGTAGGGCGCCGTCGGCTCGGCGACGGTGGGCAACTCGGCCAGATTGGGGTGCACCCCGGCGCCATGTCCGGCGATGACGACGGTGTCTGCCGACACATCGATGTCCAGCGGCTGATCGAAGGTGACCGGCGGTGTGTAGGTCCACGGTTTGCCCTCCGGTCGCCCCGGCGGCACGGCGCCGTGGGGCTCCGGGTCGGGAACCAGCGGTTCGCGCAACGGGATGTCGAAATGCACCGGTCCGGCGTTGGCGGTACGAGAACCTTTGGCGGCCACCAATACTCGGCAGGTCGCTGATCGCCACGTCGCGTTGAGGGCCGGTAGGCGCTCCGGCGCATCCTCGGCCAGACCCAGGCTGATGGTGGCACGGACCTGGGTGCCGAAGTAGCCCAACTGCTCCATGGTCTGATTGGCCCCGGTACCCAGCAACTCATAGGGTCGGTTGGCCGACAGCACGATCAGCGGCACCCGGGCGTAGTTGGCCTCCACCACGGCCGGGCCGAGGTTCGCGACGGCCGTGCCCGACGTCATCGCCACACAGACCGGCGCGCCTGCCCCGGTCGCCAGTCCGATCGCTAGATAGCCCGCGGTGCGTTCGTCGATGCGCACATGCAACCGGACCCGGCCGGACCGGTCGGCGTCCTGCAGCGCGAATGCCAGCGGCGCATTTCGCGACCCCGGACAAAGAACCACGTCGCGAACACCGCCGCGAATCAGCTCGTCGACGACCACGCGGGCCTGGGTCGTCGAGGGGTTCACCAGTACAGGGTGTCACAACCGGCGGTCAAGGCGTTCAGGCCTTGACGCTGGCGAAGAACTTCAGCACCGCGGCGTTGACGGGCTCCGGCCGCTCGAAGAAGCCGAGGTGTCCCGCGTCGGGGATCTGCAGGTACCGGCCGTTGGGCAGGGCGTCGGCAACCTCTCGTCCCAGATGCGGCGGCGTGACGATGTCGTCGGCGAAGCCGATCACCAGTACCGGCGCGGCGATGTTGCGGTAGGCGGGCAGCCGGTTGGTCTGCGGCGAGCAGTCGAGTTGGCAGCGAAGCCCCGGGGTTGGCTTGACCGGCCACATGGAGAACATCGCGATCCAATCCGCCACGGCCGTGTCGTCGTTGAGCGTCTTGCGCGAAAAGCTTTCCAGCAGGCGAGCTCTCGCATCGTAGGCGGGCGGCAACCGGGTGCCCGAGTCATACAGTTCGGCCTCGGAGCTGCGAAAGAATTCGCGTGCGCGGTCCAGGCGGCCACGGGTGGCCATCAACACCGCGGAGCTGACCAGCTCGGGCCGCACCACCATCAGCTCCTGAGCGATGTAAGCGCCCATGGACACCCCGACAATGCGCACCGGGGCGATGCCCAGCGATTCGATGAGCGCCGCGGTGTCGTTGACCATGGTCTGCGTGGTGAAACCCTCGGCGTTTTCGGTGGCGCCGATGCCCCGGTTGTCGAAGGTGATGCACCGATAGCCGGCGGCCAGAAATGCCGGGACTTGATGGGGATGCCAGGTGCGTCCGGCGCCGCCACGACCGGCGATAAAAAGGACCGGCTCACCGGTCCCTTTGTCGTCGTAAGCCAGGTTGATCACCCGAACGACGGTACAGCAGCGGGTAGCAGGCCTTGATCCGATCGATCCACCACTGCCGCCGCTGCGATGGCGCTGCCAGGGCATGCAGGCGTGCCGGGTCGGGCGCGACCGGCCCGACGGCCAGGGTGCCGTCGACGGGTCTGACGGTCTCGGCGACATCCTCGACGAACAGCCCCCCGGTGCCCAGCCCGCACGCGTGCTGAAGTTGCGGTAGCGCCCCGGCGGCGATGAGCCCGGTGCCTATGCCCACGGCCGAATCCAGCGCGCTGGAGATCACCACCGGGATGTCGATCTGCCCGGCGATGTCCAGTAATGCCGAAACCCCGCCCAGCGGAGCAACTTTGAGCACCGCGATATCGGCTGCACCGGAGCGGACGACGGCCAGCGGGTCGTCGGCCTTGCGGATGGATTCATCGGCGGCGATGGGCACCTCGACCCGCCGGCGCAGCTCAGCAAGCTCGGCGACGGTGGCGCAGGGCTGTTCGAGGTATTCCAGCGGCCCGTCGGCGGTCAGTGCGGCAGCCGCCTCGACGGCCTGGGCGACGCTCCAGCCGCCGTTGGCGTCCACTCGCACCGTCGGGACCAGCTGCCGCACCGCGTTGACCCGCTCGACGTCGTCGGCCAGGGTCTGCCCGGGCTCGGCGACCTTCACCTTGGCGGTGCCGGCGCCGGGGAACCGGGCCAGCACCGGGGGCACCTCGGCGGCGGCGACGGCCGGCACAGTGGCGTTGATGGGGACGCGGTCGCGCCGCACCGGCGGCGGCTCGCGATAGCCCGCCTCTAGGGCCGCGGCCAACCAGGCGACGGCTTCCGGGGGCTGGTACTCGACAAAAGCGCCGAATTCGCCCCAGCCGGCCGGGCCGTCGATCAACGCTACTTCGCGGGTGGTGAGGCCGCGAAAGCGCACCCGCATGGGCAGCGCCACGACGTGAACGCGGTCCAGCACGTCCGCCAGCGCGGGCGTCACTGCCGATAGACCTGCCGGCCCGCCAGAAACGTGGCCCGCACCTCGAGATCGGCTATCTCCTCGGGCGGCACCGTCCGCGGATCGGCCGACAGCACCACTAGGTCGGCGTATTTGCCCACCTCCAGGGAGCCGACGACGTCGTCGGCGAACATCTGCCAGGCGGGATCGATGGTCTGCGCACGGATCGCCTGCTCGACCGTCAAACACTCCTCGGGGCCCACCACCCGGCCGCTTGGCGCCACCCGGGTCGCGGCCACGCTGATGTTGCGCAGCGGTTCTTCCGGGGTGACCGGCGGGTCGTTGTGCAGCGAGATCCGCATGCCGGTGGCCACCGCGGACCCGGCCGGCATCCAGCGGGATCCGCGTTCCGGCCCGAACAGGCCGTCGACCACCACGTCACCCCAGTAGTGGATCTGATCGACGAAGATGCTGCACGTGACGCCAAGTGCCGCCGCCCGCCGCAGCTGGTCGGGCCGGATGGCGCCGACGTGCTCAAGCCGCAGCCGGTGATCCTCGCGCGGGTGCGCGCGCAGGACGCCTTCGTAGACGTCGAGGATGGTGTCCACGCCGGCGTCGCCCTGCACGTGGCAGGCCATCTGCCAGCCCTTGGGGAAATAGGCGTGCACGATTTCGGTGAGCTGTTCGCGGGTGTAGTTGGCGCAGCCGCACGAACCGGGTGGCACACCGATGGTGCGGGTGGCGGCGGTGTCCAGGTAGGGAAAAGACAGGTCGATGTTGCCAACATAGGGCGAGCCGTCCACCCAGATCTTGATTCCCACCTGACGCAAGATGTCGTCGCCCTGGCCGGGCGTGGCGTCGGTGGACATCCGCGCATTGGACATCTCGTAGGTACGCAACCGCACCGTCAGGTCGTTGCGCAGCTGCTCGACCAGCGGCCCGAACTCGGGATCGAAGGCCATTTCCGAGCACATGGTCAGCCCGGCGCGGTTGAGCCGGGCGCATTCGGCGCGCAGCATTCCCGGGTAGTCGCTGGGCTTGATCGCGTCGCCGAGCAGGGAAAACACTGCCCCGATCTCCACGGCGGTGCCGTCGAGCTCACCGTCGGCGTCGTGGCCGTAGCTCGAGCCCTTGGGATCGGGAGTGTCGCGCGTCAGCCCGTTGACGCGGGCGGCATGCGAATTGAAGAAGGCCTTGTGGCCGGAGTTGTGGATGATCACCAGCGGCCCGTCGGGGGCGGTGGCGTCGAGCCAGGCCAGCGTCGGCTCCGGGAGTCCCGACTGCAGCAGCGGGTCCCAGCCATTGAAGTAGGCGCCGCCGGCGCCGCGCCGGGCGACCTCGGCGCGGATCGCGTCGACGACGCCGTCCGCCCTGCCGATGGTGACCGGGCGGATGTCGACGAACCGATCCGACAGAGCGAGTGCCTCCATCAGCGGATGACCATGTGCCTCGACGAAACCCGGCATGACACAGCCCGAACCCAGATCGATGGTGCGAGTGTCGGGACCGATCAGCTCGTTGATCTCGGACCGGTTGCCGACGGCGACGATCCGGCCGTTGGCGACGGCGAGCGCTTCGGCGGTAGGCCGCGCCTCATCGACGGTGAGCACGGTTCCGGTGATGACGAGATCTGCGGGGGCCATGAGCGGCGATCCTAGTAATAGGTGAGGCCGGCGAGGGTGCGGTAAGCCCGAATTGCAACACGTTCTAGTCTTGCCACATGAGTGACGATTCGTTGCGCAACCCGGTCCACAACGGCCATCTGCTGGCCGGCGCGCTCAAGCGCCACACGAACAAGCCGGTGTTGTTCCTGGGCGACACCACCCTGACCGGCGGCCAGCTGGCCGACCGGATCAGCCAGTACATCCAGGCGTTCGAGGCGCTGGGCGCCGGTACCGGCGTAGCCGTCGGCCTGCTGTCACTCAACCGACCCGAAGTGCTGATGATCATCGGCGCCGGCCAGACCCGCGGCTACCGGCGCACCGCGCTGCACCCGCTGGGATCGCTGGACGACCACGCCTACGTGCTCTCCGACGCCGGGATCAGCTCGCTGATCATCGACCCCAACCCGATGTTCGTCGAGCGCGCGCTGGGGCTGCTGGAGAAGGTAGCGTCGCTGAAGCAGATTCTGACCATCGGGCCGGTGCCGGACGCCTTGAAAGAGGTGGCTGTCGACTTGTCCGCGGAGGCAGCCAAGTACCAGCCGAAGCCGCTGGTGCCCGCCGACCTGCCGCCGGATCAGGTCATCGGGCTGACCTACACCGGGGGCACCACGGGAAAGCCCAAGGGCGTGATGGGGACCGCGCAGTCGATTGTCACCATGACATCGATTCAGCTCGCCGAATGGGAATGGCCGGAAAACCCGCGGTTTCTGATGTGCACGCCGTTATCGCACGCCGGTGCAGCGTTTTTCACCCCGACGGTGATTAAGGGCGGCGAAATGGTGGTGCTGGCCAAGTTTGATCCGGCCGAGGTATTGAAAGTCATTGAGGAGCAACGCATTACGGCCACCATGTTGGTGCCTTCGATGCTGTATGCACTGCTAGACCACCCGGATTCGCGCACCCGCGACCTGTCGTCGCTGCAGACGGTCTATTACGGCGCCTCGGCGATCAACCCGGTGCGGCTGGCGGAGGCGATCGCGCGGTTCGGGCCGATCTTCGCCCAGTATTACGGCCAATCCGAGGCGCCGATGGTGATCACCTACCTGGCCAAGGGCGATCACGACGAGAAGCGGCTGACCTCCTGCGGACGGCCGACCCTGTTCGCGCGGGTGGCGCTGCTGGGCGAGAACGGCAAGCCGGTGCCGCAGGGTGAGCCGGGCGAAATCTGCGTCAGCGGACCGCTGCTGGCCGGTGGCTACTGGAACCTTCCCGAAGCCACGGCCGAGACGTTCAAAGACGGCTGGCTGCACACCGGCGATATGGCCCGCGAAGATTCCGACGGCTTCTACTACATCGTGGACCGGGTCAAGGACATGATCGTCACCGGCGGGTTCAACGTGTTCCCCCGCGAGGTCGAAGATGTGATCGCCGAGCATGCTTGCGTTGCCCAGGTGTGTGTGGTCGGTACGCCCGACGAGAAGTGGGGCGAGGCCGTCACGGCGGTGGTGGTACTGCGGGCCGACGCCCCCCGCGACGAGGCGGCCATCGAGGCGATGACCGTCGAAATCCAGACCGCGGTCAAGGAACGCAAGGGCTCGGTGCAGTCGCCGAAGCGGGTGGTGGTTGTCGGCTCGCTGCCGTTGACCGGGCTGGGCAAGCCGGACAAGAAGGCGGTGCGGGCGCGATTCTGGGAGGGTGCGGGCCGCGCCGTCGGCTGATGCTGGGCTGGTGCGGCGCCGAGCGTGACGCTGCAGGCGCGTTCGCGGTCGGGCGTGACTGTGGCGTCACGCTCGGGCGTGGTGACTACTGTGGCAGCCATGACTGGTGACCGGGTCCGCCCGCCGTGGTGGCTGAGGGCGATCAACAAGGTCATGATGGCCGTGTCACGCCTGGGCCTGGCTTACGGCAAGGAAGGCCCGGCGGTGTTGACGGTGCCCGGCCGCAAGTCCGGCATCCCGCGATCTACCCCCGTCACGCCGATGACGGTCGACGGGACCAGTTATGTCGTGGCCGGCTTCCCGGGCGCCGACTGGGTCGAAAACGTCCGTGCCGCAGGCCAAGTCACTCTGACCCGCGGCCGCAGCTCCGAGCGTCTGCGGCTGGTGGAGCTGCCGCCCGACCAGGCCCGTCCGATCCTGCGCGCCTTCCCGGCCCACGTGCCCACCGGCGTGCGGGTGATGAAGCAATGCGGCCTGATCAGCCAGGGCAGCCCCGACGAACTCGAGGCAATGGCCGGGCGCTTCGTCGTCTTCCGGTTCGAGCCCGCGTGAGAACGGAGTCCACAAGACTTGAGCGACAACCCCTTTGACCCTCACGTATGGGGGCCGGCCGGCGGATTCGACGACCTGACCGACATCACCTACCACCGCCATGTCAGCGATGCCACGGTGCGGGTGGCGTTCAACCGGCCCGAGGTGCGCAACGCCTTTCGGCCGCACACCGTCGACGAGCTGTACCGGGTGCTCGACCACGCGCGGATGTCCCCCGACGTCGGCGTGGTGCTGTTGACCGGCAACGGACCGTCCCCGAAAGACGGCGGCTGGGCGTTCTGCTCCGGCGGCGACCAACGCATTCGCGGGCGCAGCGGCTATCAATACGCCTCCGGCGAAACCGCGGACACCGTTGACATCGCGCGCGCCGGCCGGTTGCACATCCTCGAGGTGCAGCGGCTGATCCGGTTCATGCCCAAGGTGGTCATCTGCCTGGTCAATGGCTGGGCCGCCGGCGGCGGGCACAGCCTGCACGTGGTGTGCGACCTCACCCTGGCCAGCCGTGAACATGCCCGCTTCAAGCAGACCGACGCCGACGTCGGCAGCTTCGACGGCGGTTACGGCAGCGCATATCTGGCGCGCCAGGTGGGCCAGAAGTTCGCCCGCGAGATCTTCTTCTTGGGCCGGCCCTACACCGCCGAGCAGATGCACCACATGGGTGCGGTCAACGAAGTCGTCAACCACGCCGAGCTGGAGACGGTGGGCATCCAGTGGGCGTCCGAGATCAACGCCAAATCGCCTCAGGCGCAACGGATGCTGAAGTTCGCGTTCAATCTGCTCGACGACGGGCTGGTGGGCCAGCAACTGTTCGCCGGCGAGGCCACCCGGCTGGCCTACATGACCGACGAGGCCGTCGAGGGCCGTGACGCGTTTTTGCAGAAGCGCCCCCCGGATTGGAGCCCCTTCCCGCGCTACTTCTAAGGGTGCAGCGTGGGGGGCAGGCTGACGTCGAGGTCGGCCAGGCGGCGCGCCCGCCTAGACTCCCCACGGTGAGCAAGAGCCCGCTGCGCCGGTTGGCCGAACAGATCTCGCTGGCCACCATGCGGCCGCCGGCGTCACCGCAAGTGCTGGTCAACCGGCCCGCGATCAAACCGGTCAACCTCGACGGCAAGCGGATTCTGATCACGGGCGCCTCCTCAGGCATCGGCGAGGCCGCGGCCGAGCTGTTCGCCCGCCGCGGCGCCACCGTGGCCGTCGTCGCCCGCCGCAAGGATTTGCTGGACGCCGTGGCGGACCGCATCACCACGTCCGGCGGAGCCGCGATGTCGATGCCTTGCAACCTATCCGACCTGGAGGCCGTCGACGCCCTGGTGGCCGAGGTGCAACGGCGCATGGGCGGTGTCGACATCCTGATTAACAACGCCGGGCGGTCCATCCGGCGCCCGCTGGACGAATCGCTGCAGCGCTGGCACGACGTCGAGCGGACGATCGCGCTGAACTACTACGCCCCGCTGCGGCTGATCCGGGGTCTAGCGCCGGGGATGCGCGAGCGCGGCGACGGCCACATCATCAACGTCGCGACGTGGGGCGTGTTGTCGGAGGCGACGCCACTGTTCTCGGTGTACAACGCCTCCAAGGCGGCACTGTCGGCGGTGAGCCGAACCATCGAGACCGAATGGGGGCGATACGGGGTGCATTCCACGACGCTCTACTACCCTTTGGTGTCGACTCCGATGATCGCACCGACGAAGGCCTATGACGGCGTGCCCGCCCTGACTGCGCGGGAAGCGGCCGAGTGGATGGTGACCGCCGCGCGGACCCGGCCGGTGCGGATCGCGCCGCGGATCGCGCTGGCGGCCAAGGCGCTCAACACCATCGGGCCACGCTGGGTCAATGCCCTTATGCAGCAACGCAACAATCAACTCGACGGCGACTAACCCGGGAGTGTGCCATGGGCGATATCTGGACCACCATCGCGGCCGAGCGCGGCGCGCTCGCCGACCACCTCGCCACCCTGACGCCGAAGCAGTGGGACACGCCGTCGCTGTGTGCCGGATGGACCGTGCGCGACGTCGTCGCGCACCTGTCGGCGACCGCCGCCCTCAACCCGGCCACCTTCTTCGTCGCACTGGCCCGGGCCGGGTTTGACTTCGGCAAATTCGCCGACGGCCAGATCGTCAAGCGCCGCGGCCCCGACGCGGCCGCCACCCTCAACCAATTCCGCAGTCTGCAGCAGTCCACCTCCGCCCCGCCCGGGCCGAAGACGTCCTGGCTCGGGGAGGTCATTGTCCACGGCGAGGACGTCCGCCGCCCGCTGGGCATCTCGCACTCGTACCCGCCCGATGCGGTGCGGCAGGTGATCGACTTCTACAAGGGCTCCAACATGCTCATCGGCTCCAAGAGCCGCATATCGGGGCTGGCATTACAGGCCACCGATCAGGACTGGCGGCACGGGCAGGGCGCGGAGGTCAACGGCCCACTGCTGTCGCTGCTGCTGGCGATGACAGGCCGGGGTGCCGCGTGTGCGGACCTCACGGGTCCCGGCGTGCCGACCCTACGAAGCCGGTGCACCCCCGACTGACGACGTGATAGACACGACATCATGGAAATCTTGGCCAGTCGGATGCTGCTGCGGCCGGCCGACTATCAGCGGTCGCTGAGCTTCTACCGGGATCAGGTAGGGCTGGCGATCGCCCGTGAATACCCTTCTGGCACCGTATTTTTCGCCGGCCAGTCGCTACTCGAGCTGGCCGGCTTCGGCGAGTCTGACCACTCCCGCGGACCCTTTCCTGGGGCGCTGTGGCTGCAGGTGCGCGACTTGGACGCGACGCGCGGCGAGCTGGCGGGCCGAGGGGTGTCGATCGCCCGCGAGCCGCAGCGCGAACCGTGGGGACTCTACGAGATGCACGTGATCGACCCGGACGGCATCACGTTGATCTTCGTAGAGATTCCTCCGGGGCACCCGCTGCGCAAAGACACCCGAGGTGAACGCAGCGGAACTACAGGTTAACGGCTAAGTAATATCTGGCAACGAATCATCGCGCACCCGCGTTTCGGGTACCTCCTTATTCGACAACGGATTAGCCCGGATACCAGAATCATGAGCCGTGACCCTAGACTTCTTCCTGTTGGTGATTGTCGTGATCACAGCGTTGGCGTTCGATTTCACCAACGGCTTCCACGACACTGGCAATGCGATGGCCACCTCCATCGCCAGCGGCGCATTGGCGCCCAAAACTGCAGTCATTCTTTCGGCGGTGCTGAACCTGGTGGGCGCATTCTTGTCCACCGCCGTCGCGGCCACGATCGCCAAAGGGCTGATCGACGCCAACCTGGTGACGCTGGAGTTGGTGTTCGCCGGGCTGGTCGGCGGAATCGTGTGGAACCTGCTGACCTGGCTGCTCGGCATCCCGTCGAGTTCTTCGCACGCCTTGATCGGCGGCATCGTGGGCGCCACGATCGCCGCGGTGGGCGGTCGTGGCGTCATCTGGAGCGGTGTGGTGTCCAAGGTGATCGTACCGGCCGTGGTGGCGGCGCTGCTGGCCACGCTCGTCGCGGCGGCCGGCACCTGGCTGGTGTACCGGGTCATCCGCGGCCTGCCGGGCAAGCGGACCGAAAACGGGTTTCGGCAAGGTCAGATCGGCTCGGCGTCGCTGGTCTCGTTGGCGCATGGCACCAACGACGCCCAGAAGACGATGGGCGTGATCTTTCTGGCGCTGATGTCCTACGGCGCGGTCAGCAAATCCGCGACGATGCCGCCGCTGTGGGTCATCGTGTCCTGTGCGGTGGCGATGGCCGGGGGCACCTACCTGGGTGGCTGGCGCATTATCCGAACCCTGGGCAAGGGACTGGTCGAGATCAAGCCGCCACAGGGCATGGCCGCCGAGTCGGCGTCGGCCGCGGTGATTCTGCTGTCGGCGCATTTTGGCTACGCGTTGTCGACCACCCAGGTGGCTACCGGATCGGTGCTGGGCAGCGGCGTGGGCAAGCCCGGCGCCGAAGTCCGCTGGGGGGTCGCCGGCCGGATGGTGGCCGCATGGCTGATCACGCTTCCGTTGGCCGGCCTGGTCGGAGCGGTCACCTACGAGCTGGTGCACGTCATCGGCGGATACCCGGGCGCATTGGTCGGTTTCGGCCTGTTGTGCCTGGTCGCCGTCGCCATCTGGCGGCAGTCCCGGAAAGCACGAGTGGACCACACCAACGTCAACGCCGACTGGGAAGGCAGCCTGACGGCCGGGCTCGACGGGGCCGGGAGGCCTGCCGCACAGCCGCCTTCTCCGCCGGCACCTCCCCTGGCACCTCCACCGGGAGCGCAAACCAATGGTCCCCTCGCGGAGTTCGGCGCCGACGACGCACTCAAGGCGGGTAACGCTTCATGAATCACTGGTTCAACTACGAGGCCACGGCGAAGATCCTGGTATTCAGCTTGGTGCTGGGCGCCGGGCTGCCGGCGCTGTTCGCGCTCGGGGTGCGGCTGCAGGCCGCCGGGGCGGGCCTCATCGCGGACCACGCCACGGCGCGGCGCCCGGTGCTGGTCGTGCTCGGCTGGGCGATCTTCGCCCTGGTGCTGGCGGTGGTCGTCATCGGTGTGCTTTACATCGCCCGCGACTTCATCGCGCATCACCTCGGCTGGTGCATCCTCGGAGCCAAACGCGCGTAGCGTCGGATAAGTCCTGACATCATTTGACGGGCCAACCGGAAGCTGTATCAGCGTGAACCGATTTCTCACCTCGATCGTGTCGTGGCTGCGGGCGGGCTATCCCGAGGGAATTCCACCGACCGACTCCTTCGCCGTCCTCGCCCTGCTGGCCCGACGACTGACCAACGACGAAGTGCAGGCCGTCGCCAGCGAGCTCATGCGGCGCGGCGAGTTCGACCAGATCGACATCGGGGTGGTGATCACCCAATTCACCGATGACCTGCCGTCACCGGATGATGTCGAGCGGGTCCGCGCCCGGCTGGCCGCCAACGGCTGGCCGCTCGACGACACCCGCGAGGACCGGGCATAGCCGTCCTGCGGGGGCTGAGCGTCCCGCCGGGCTGCGCTGTCTCGTTGTTGGTGCCCGCCTTGCAGCGGCTTCTCGAGGGCCGTGACCCGGCGCTGGTGGTGACACGGGAAGGCACTGAGTCTACTTGGGCCGCTTTGCGAGTGGGCGACGAGATCGACGACGACGTGGCCCTGGTGGTGACGACATCGGGAACCACCGGTGCGCCCAAGGGCGCGTTGCTGACGGCCGCCGCGTTGACCGCCAGCGGGTCGGCGACCCACCACCGCCTCGGCGGACCGGGCAGCTGGCTGCTGGCCGTGCCGCCGTATCACATCGCCGGCCTGCAGGTGCTGGTGCGCAGCGTGCTGGCCGGTTTTCCGCCGGTCGAGCTGGAAGTCTCCGCGGGCTTCGACCTCACCCGATTGGCCGGCGCGGTAAGGCAATTGGCGCCCGGCCGCCGATACACGTCGCTGGTCGCCGCGCAGCTGGCCAAGGTGCTTACCGATCCGGCTGCGACAGCAGCGCTGGCCGAACTCGATGCCGTGCTGATCGGTGGCGGACCGGCGCCGCGGCCCGTCCTGGACGCCGCAGCGGCGGCCGGCATCAGGGTGGTTCGCAGCTACGGCATGAGCGAGACCGCGGGCGGCTGCGTGTACGACGGTGTCCCGCTCGACGGGGTCCTGCTACGGATCTTGGCCGACGGCCGGATCGCCCTGGGCGGCCCAACCCTGGCCAAGGGCTATCGCAACCGCGTGGATCCCGACCCGTTTGCCGAACCGGGCTGGTTCCACACCGATGACCTTGGCGCCGTCGATGATTCGGGCGTGCTGCGGGTACTGGGGCGGGTGGACGACGCGATCAGCACGGGCGGTTTGACCGTGCTGCCCGGACCGGTCGAGGCGGCATTGGGCAGCCATCCCGCGGTGGCGGACTGCGCGGTGTTCGGCCTGGCCGACGACCGACTGGGACAGCGGGTGGCGGCCGCGATCGTGGTCCGCGTCGGCTGTGCCGCGCCGACGCTGGAGGCGGTGCGCACCCATGTCGCTCACGCCCTGGATCCCACGGCCGCGCCCCGCGAACTGCATATCGTCGACGAACTACCGCGCCGCGGCATCGGCAAAATCGACCGGACGCAGTTGGTGCGCCGGTTCGCCTGCGCCGGCGCCCAAGAAGCTGGGCGCTCGTGAGGATCGCCCGCCGGGAAACATCAGCCGTCGCGGTCGGGGCCGTCCTGGTGGCAGCGGCCTTCGTGTTGCCGCGGATGAACCTAGGGGTCAAACCCCGCCGCGACATCGGCCTGGAGCGTTTTGCCTCCCGCGCCGGCGCCGCGCCGATCTTCGGTTACTGGGATGTTCACGCCAGCTGGGGGACGTGGGCCGCGATCGTGATTGCGCTGGCCGTCGTGGTGTGGGGTCCGGTTGTGACGCAACGTCTTTCGTGGCGGGTGCTGGTCCTGGGCAGCTGGGTCACCGCCTGCGGCTGGGCGTTTTCGCTGGCGATGATCGACGGCTGGCAGCTCGGCTTTGCCGGGCGCTTGACCACCAAAGACGAGTACCTTTCCGAAGTTCCCCGCGTCACCGACATCCCGGCCACGGTGCGCACCTTCGCCAGCCGGATTGTCGACTTCCAGCCGAACTCCTGGACCACCCACGTTTCCGGGCATCCCCCGGCTGCGCTGCTGTCGTTTGTGTGGCTGGACCGGCTCGGCCTGCACGGTGGCGCGTGGGCCGGGCTGCTGTGCCTGCTGGTCGGTTCCAGTGCCGCCGCGGCGGTGGTGATCGCGGTCCGCGCATTGGCCGGCGAGCACACCGCGCGGCGCGCCGCCCCTTTTGTCGCGGTGGCGCCGACGGCGATCTGGGTTGCGGTGTCGGCCGACGGATATTTCGCTGGCGTCGTGGCGTGGGGTATCGCGCTGCTGGCGGTTGGCGTGCACGCGCGAACGCGCTTTCCCGGGCTGACGGCCGCCGGGGCGGGCCTACTGCTGGGCTGGGGCGTATTCCTGAGCTACGGCCTGCTGCTGATGGGGCTGCCCGCATTGGCGGTGCTGGTGTCTTCCAAGGACTGGCGAGCGGCCCTGCGGGTGCTGGGGCCGGCCGTCTTGGCCGCGGCGGCGGTGGCGGTGGCCTTCGCGGTTGCGGGGTTTTCCTGGTTCGAGGGCTATACGCTTGTGCAGCAACGCTATTGGCAGGGTATCGCCCACGACCGGCCGTTTCAGTACTGGAGCTGGGCCAACCTGGCATGCGTGGTCTGCGCGATCGGGCTGGGCAGCGTCGCGGGGATCAGCCGGGTGTTCGACCGTGACGCGATCCGCCGGCGCGCCGGGTTCTATCTGCTGCTACTGGGCGTGCTGGCCGCTGTCGTCTGCGCCGACCTGAGCATGCTGAGCAAGGCCGAGACGGAACGGATCTGGCTGCCGTTCACCATCTGGCTGACCGCCGCGCCGGCCCTGCTGCCGGAGCGATCGGTCCGGCTGTGGCTGGCGGTCAACGCCGCCGGCGCCCTGCTGCTGAACAGCATCATCTTCACCAACTGGTAGGCGGACACATGGAAGAGTCGGCACTGGCGCGTCGGCTCGGGACCACCGATGCGGTGGTGATCGGGCTGGGATCGATGATCGGCGCCGGAGTGTTCGCGGCGTTCGGCCCGGCCGCCCGGGCCGCGGGCGTCGGGCTGTTGATCGGGCTGGCGCTGGCCGCGGCGGTCGCCTACTGCAACGCGATCGCCTCGGCCCGGCTGGCCGCGCGGTATCCGGTTTCCGGCGGCACCTACGTCTACGGGCGGGAACGCCTAGGGCCGTGGTGGGGCTTCGTCGCGGGTTGGGGCTTCGTGATCGGCAAGAGCGCCTCGTGTGCGGCGATGGCGTTGACCGTCGCCTCCTACACCGTCGCCGAATCGGGGTGGGCGCAGCGCGCCGTAGCGGTCGCCGCCGTGGCCGCGTTGGCCGCACTGAACTATCGCGGCATCACCAAGACCGCGATGCTGGCCCGAATTTTGGTGGCGTGCACCTTCATTGCGCTCGCCGTCGTGGTGATCGGCATTGCCGCGGCCAGACCCGGATCCGCCCATCTGGTCCAGTCCTGGTCTGTCGTGACGCCCTACGGGGTGCTGCAGTCGGCGGGACTGCTGTTCTTTGCGTTCGCCGGTTATGCGCGCATCGCCACGATGGGCGAAGAGGTTCGTGACCCGGCCCGCACCATCCCGAAGGCGATAACCGTCGCGCTGACGATCACCGTGGCGACCTATCTGGTGGTCGGGGTGGCGGTGCTGTTGGCCGCCGGCCCGCAGCGGCTAGCCGGTGCCGCGGCTCCGCTGGCCGAGGCGCTGCGCGCCGCCAACGCCGCACGCTTGGTGCCGGTCGTGGCGGTTGGCGGTGCGCTGGCCTCACTCGGTGCGCTGCTGGCACTGATCGCCGGGGTGGGGCGCACCGCGCTGGCGATGGCCCGTCATCGGGACTTGCCCGGCTGGCTGGCCGCGGTCCATCCGCGCTATCAGGTACCGCATCACGCCGAGATCGCGCTGGCGGTGATGGTGTGCATCCTGGTGCTGACCGTCGATCTGCGGGGGATGATCGGTTTCTCGTCGTTCGGGGTGCTGATCTACTACGCGATTGCCAACGCCGCCGCCTATACCTTGCCCGGCCGCAGCCGGATGCGGGTGCGCAGCGTCGCCGGACTTGTCGGTTGCCTGGTGCTGGTCGTCACGCTGCCGTGGCAGTCGGTGGTCGCCGGGCTGGGCGTGTTCGCCGTAGGGATCGTCGGTCGCCTGATCGTGCTGCGGCGAAGGGCGCTGTAGTGGTCACAGCCCGGCCGCGCGGGTGACCCGCGCGAAGCGACTTGCCGGTCCGCAGCCGTCGCGTATCGCTGCGACGTCGCCGACTACGTCGACGTCGGCCAGGCTCGACACGGTAACGACGTCAATGCCGTCGTCGCGCAAAGCCTTTAGCGTTCGCTCACCAGTATCTGTCTGTGACATCGGGACGTCGCGCAGACACTCGGCCGCGGCCGGGGTGTGCACCCCAAGCACCCACCAGCCACCATCGAGCGCCAATCCCAGCACCGCTGGCGCCTCGAGCAGCCGTTGTGCGCACTCGGTCAGCAGCCCGGCGCTGACCTGGGGAGTGTCCATGCCGATTTGCAGCACGGGATACCCGTCTGCGGCGTCGGCGTGTGCATTGGCGAGGCGGTCGGCGAAGCCGTCGCCACGTTGCTCGACCACGGTAAACGATCGCAGTCGCTGCCGGATCTCGGCGGCGTCGGCGGCGTTGTCCAGATCCCCGGTGAGCGCTACCACCCGCGCGGCCACCGGCGCCGCAGCGACCGCATCGAGCGTGTCCAGCAGCGCTGCGGCGGCGATGTCGGCCGCCGCCCGGTCACCAACCGTCGCGGCCAGCCGGGTTTTGGCCAGGCCGGGCACCGGCGCCTTCGCGACCACCAGCACCGTGACCGGTAGCACGTTCACGAGATCACCTTCCAGAAATCCAGAATCGCGATCACGCTGCCGCGCAGGGAACCACTGACCTTCGACTTGCCACCCGCGCGCGGACCGTAGCTGACGTCGAGTTCGACCACCCGCCAGCCGGCTGCCGCGGCGCGAACCAAGAGCTCCAGCGGATACCCCGACCGTCGATCAGCGACCCCCAGAGCCAGCAGCGCCTCCCGCCGAGCCACCCGCATGGGCGCAATGTCGTGCACCGGCAACCCGTGGCGGGTCCGCAGTCGCCAGCTCATCACCACCGTGCCCACCCGCGCCACCCAGGGCCAGCGCAATCCGGGCACCGGACGCCGTCGGCCCGTCACCAGATCAGCGCCCCGCTCCAGTTCGGCTACCAGCCTGGGCAGGTCACCAGGATCCATCGAACCGTCAGCGTCGATGACGGCCACCACGGGAGTTGTCGCGGCCGCCACACCCGCGTGCACCGCGGCGCCATAGCCCGGACGTGGCTCGGAAACCACCTGGGCACCGTGTCGGCGCGCCACCGCCACGGTGTTGTCGGTGCAGTTGTTGTCCACCACCAACGCCCGATAGCCGGCGGGAATTGCGCCCAGCACCGCCGGCAGCGACTCTTCCTCATCAAGACAGGGCAGCACCACCGTCACCACATCGCCGGGCATGCCCATCGACCTTAGGCGAAGCCGCGACCCGGATCAGTGGCCGCCGGAGTGGCCACCGCTGCTGCTGCCACTGCCGCCGCTACTACCGCCGCTACTACCGCCGCTGCCGCTGCCCCCGCCGCTACTACCGCCGCTACTACCGCCGCTGCCCCCGCCGCTACTGCCGCCGCTGCCGCTGCCCCCGCCACCGATTGGCGGCTGCGGAGCCGGGGCCACCGTCTGCGGCGCCGGCGGAGCCACAGTTTGCTGTTGGGTCGGTACCTGTTGGGTCGGTACCTGTTGGGTCGGCACCTGTTGAGTCGGCGCTTGCGTGGGCTCCTGAGTCGGCTGCTGGGTCGGCTGGGGAGCAACGGTGGTCGGAGCGACCGTGGTAGGAGGAACGGTAGTCGGAACGACCGTCGTGGTCACCGGGGCCATGGTCGTCGGCGGCGTGGTGACCTGCGTCGTCGGCGGCGTCGTCACCGGTGTCGTCGGCGGTGTCGTCACCGGTGTCGTCGGCGGCGTCGTTACCGGGGTCGTCGGTGGTGTGGTCGGCGGCGTTGTCACCGGAGTGGTCGGCGGAGTCGTCACTCCCGGCGACCAACCCGGCCACGGCGGAATGATGATTGGAACCGGGATCGGGATGGGTGCGGGCACGACGCCGGGAAGCGCCGGAGCCGGGGCAACCGGCTCCCCGCCGGTGACAGGCGGCGTTTGCTGCCGAGGAACGACACCCTGGACTGCGGGGACAGTGCCTCCTTGGAAACCTGCGGTGGGGTTGTCGACAGGTGGCGGCGGGACCGGCGCCTGCTGCTCCGTGGGCAACAACGGCATGAACTTACCCGGCTGGGCATTCTGGTAGCCCTGGACCGGCTCCGAAGCCGCGGTCGGCCGGATGGCGACCGCCACCGCTACCGCCAGCGAGGCGAATCCGATGACCATGAATGCGACAACGGCATTGCTGATCACCAACGACCGGGCATTGAGCCGCTGACGGCCCGCGGCGGCCGCATCGTCGTCTGCATAGTCGTCGGAGTCGCCCGCATAGTCGTCGTACTCGCCAAAGTCGTCCGCATAGTCGTCATAGTCGCCGGCCTCTGAGTACGCCAGCTGGGCGTCCTCCGCCTCGCCCATCGCCGCGGCCGGCGGCAGGTAAGTCGTCGCGTCTACGTCTCCGTCTGGGGCCACGGCCGGCTGAGCCATCGTCGAACTGAACGCCCCGACGGCCGCCCCGGCAACCAAAGCCGCGCCGCGGGCCAGGGCGAACGTCGGATCGTCGGGAACTTGGACCCGCATCGTCGCGGCGGCCTGCAACTGGTCGGCCAGCACCGCGGTCTGCTCGGCAGAAGTGCCGACCAGCAAAACTTCACCCGGGGCGCCGGACTGCTCGCCGAGTCGCGCCATCAGCGTGTCGAATGCCACCGTGGCGTCACCCTCCACCGGCGCGGCAGCTAACACGGTCGGCGGCGTGTCGCCCGCACCGGCGACCGACAAGCTGGCCGTCTGATCGCCGACCAGCAACACGGCCGAGTCCGAGGCCTGCGCGCCCAACAACGCGGTGGCAGCCTCCGACTCCGACAGCACATCGACGTCGTGAACGCCGGAATCGACCAGGGCCTGCCGTAGTTCGTCGGCTTTGCCATGATCAGCCCAGCACAGCCGGGTAGCGATCAACCGGTGGCCCTCGTCGGCCAGCAACCGGTCGGTGCCGGCCACGGTCTCGGTCAACACCGAAATCGGCTCTTGGGCCACGTCGACTGAGGATTGATCGATCACGGCGGTACCCCCGGAGCCCGCCCCGACAAGCGCCAGCCGCGCGACCGGACCCGCGACCGCGACCCCCAACACGACGTCCATTTACGGTCTCCTTCGGCTGGCGGCCCCACGGCCAGCAATGTCCGGCATCATTAGACTGCGATACGGTCGGCAGTATTCATCTTTTCAGGCGACAAACGCAGCGTAACCGGATTTCCGAAGGGCTGGGTCACACCCGGAACCCCGCTACCTGCCGAGTCGTCCGAATGGAGGATATGTTCGCAATCCAACAACGCCGAACGCCCGGCAGGGGGTTCCCTCGTCGCCGGGCCAACCCCGAGGCAGCCGCAACCGATCTCGATCCCAGGGAGGCATCGTGAGCCTGAGCAGCGACGACACGCCGACCGGCCCGATCATGGGCGCCCGGCCGCCGGCCCCGACCGGTCAGCCACGGGACTCGACACAAAGATGGGACGCCGCGCGGGATCTGACCGCCGGTGCACTTGTTGTCAGTGCGTTGTTCTTTCCATGGAATCTGTATTTCGGCTTCCGAATTCCGGGCAGCAGCAGAATTTTGTTCGGACTGCTGCTTGTGGTGACCCTGTTGTCGTTGACAGCGGCGGTCGTGCCGCATCTGGGCCAACCTCACCCCACTCGGGCGGCCCGGCTGCGGCTGGGTCTCAACATCCCGTATCTGCTGCTCGTGCTGGCGTTCATCGTCTACGACGCATTCCAGACGATCCGCTTCGGTGGCACGGTCAACGTGCCCGGCGGTGTGGGGCCGGGCGGTTGGCTGGGAACCGCCGGCGCGATGCTCAGCGCGCAACCGTTGATCGCCCCCGTCGCCGACGACGACAAGCACCGCAGCTGGTTGTTGGCCGCGCGGATCATCGGCTACGCGTCGATGTTCGGCGCAGCCCTCAGCGCCGGTTTCAACCTCGTGTGGCGGGTGCGATACGCGCTGCATCCCGCGGGGGCCGCCTCCGGTTTCGGCAAGCAGAACATCGTGGTGATCGACACGGCGGTGGTCTACGGCATCGTCGCGCTGATTGCGGTCCTGGTCGCATCCCGGTGGATGCTGAAGGGCACCGAAGACTACCGGTTGTCCACAATCGCGCTGGGCGCCTCGGCGCTGGTCGCGGGAGTCATCGTGTGGATCCTGCCCGTCGGCCGCGAGATCGACGCATTCCACGGCATCGCGCAAAACACCTCGACGGCCGGAGTCGGATACGAGGGTTATCTGGCCTGGGTGGCCGGCGCTGCCATCTTCGCGCCACTGACCGTCGTCCGGTCCCCGGGCGCACGGCCGATAGCCAGGAGTGTCTGGCGGGCAGCGGCCCGAAACGGATTGCTGCTGATCGCCGCGTGGTGTCTGGGCTCGGTGGTGATGAGGCTGACCGACCTCACTACAGCGGTGCTGTTGAATTACCCCTACTCCCGCTACGACACCATGACGCTGGCGGCCTTCGACCTGGCCACCGGGGTACTTGCCATCTGGCTTCGGCTCAACGTGACAAACGATGCGCTGCCCGCCCGGCTGATCTCGTCGCTGTCCGGATTCCTGTTGGCGCTCAGCGTTTCTCGCGTCATCCTTGGCGTCGTTTTGGCCCCGCGCTTTGCAACTCCCCCGGGCGCCCCGGCCAACCCGGTGTACGGCAACAATCTGGCCCAGCAGATCACCAGCACCTTCGACCTGACACTGTGCGGCCTGGCGCTAGGCATCCTGGCCGCCGACCTCATCGCACGGCGGCAACACCCACCGCGGCGAACCCGACCGCACCCGCGACGCCCCCGGTCCGCGAAGCGGCCCATCCCGTCCGGCGCGCGGTCCGCGCTGCCCTCGGAAGCCGAGACGACGCAGTTCCGGGCAGCGGATGCCGGCCATGACGTGCCCACCACCGTCCTGTCCGGACCAGGACCGTCCCCCCGGATCTTCCGGTCGGCCGAGACGACCGGGCCGGTGCGCCCGAAGATCTACCGTCCGCCGGGCGATTCGCAGTAGCGCTCAACGCAGCGCTGCGAACGCGAACTCGCGCAGCCCCTCGACCGGGGCCACGGCCGCACGGAAACCCAGCACGTCGGCGGCGCGCGCCGGATCGGCGACGATGTGGCGCACATCGCCACTGCGGTACTGCCCGGTGATCACCGGAGCCATCGAGTCGCCCCGGGCCTCGCATAGCGCGGTCGCCACCTGCAGGATCGAGATCGGCCGGCCCGAGCACACGTTGACCGCGGTGAACCCACCGCCGTCCGCCGTCAGATTCGCGGCGGCCAGGTTGGCCGCGGCGACGTCGTCGACGTGGACGAAGTCACGCATCTGACCGCCGTCTTCGAAAACCCTTGGCGGCTCGCCCTTTTCCAGTGACGAGCGAAATATCGCCGCCACCCCGGAATACGGGGTGTCGCGGGGCATGCCGGGACCGTAGACGTTGTGGTAGCGCAAGGCCACCACCGAGCCGCCCGTCGACTCCGCCCACGCCAGCGCATAGTGCTCCTGCGCCGTCTTGCTGGCCGCATACAGGCTGCGCGGCCGCAGCGCGGCGTCTTCGTCGACCAGGCGCCAGCCGACCGGCTCACCGCACACCGGGCAGCGATGCTCGAAAACGCCAGCGTCCAGATCGGCCCGCCGCCGCGGCAACGGGTGCACCGATCCATGCTCGGCGCAGTGATAATGCCCCTGCCCATAGACCACCATCGAGGACGCCAGCACCAAGCGACGCACCCCGGCCGCGAACATCTGGGCCAGCAGCACCGTGGTGGCCAGGTCGTTGTGGGCGCCGTATTCGGGCGCGTCGGCGGCATTTACCCCGGCACCCACCATCGCCGCCTGGTGGCACACCAGGTCTATCCCGGCCAGCCACGGAGCCAGGGCGTCGGCATCACGGACGTCCAGCCGGTGACAGCCCGGCGGTAGCTGCGCGTCGGGCCCGTGTGCGGCCGGCAGCAAGGCGTCGACGCCGACCACCTCATAACCCGCGGTACGCAGCGCGACGGCCACCCGCGATCCGATGAAACCGGCCGCACCGGTCAGCAGCACCTTCACGGCAACTCGAACGGCAACGCGACACCGGCATGCAGCAGGCACAAGGTGCAGGTGCGCTTCGGGGCGACCCGGCCGATCGCCGCCCGCATCAGCTGCTTGAGCATCTCGATGTTCTCCCCAAAGTTGGCGAACACGTCGGCCGCTGTAACTCCCTCCCCGACGCCGACACCCGCGTCGATATCAGTAACCAAAGCGATTGCGGCATAGCATAATTCCAGCTCTCTGGCGAGGACGGCCTCAGGGTAGCCGGTCATGTTGACCAGGCTGAACCCCGCTGCGGCAAACCACTGACTTTCCGCGCGAGTTGAAAACCGCGGACCCTGGACCACTACCAGGGTGCCGCCGTCGACCACATCGGGCAGGCCGGTGACCGCGCCGCGCAGCGCCGGACAGTACGGATCGGCGAAGGTGGCATGCACACCGCCGGAGTCGAAGTAGGTGTCGGCCCGGCTCCGGGTGCGATCGACCAGCTGGTCGGGCACCACCACGGCGCCGGGCCCGAGCCGCGGAGTCAAGCTACCCACGGCACAGGGGGCGAACACCCGTCGCACCCCGAGGGCACGCAGCGCCCACATGTTGGCCCGGTATGGCACGGTGTGCGCCGAGTACTGGTGCTGCAGGCCATGGCGCGGCAGGAATGCGACGTCGTGGTCGCCGACGGTGCCTATCGTGATCGGGCCGCTGGGCCGGCCGTACGGGGTGTCCGGCTCGACGGTGCGCGCATCGGAACCGAAGAAGGTGTAGAACCCGGTACCGCCGATCACTGCGAGCATCCGATCATTGTGGTCTATGGCCCGCAGGTTGATCGCGGGTGCAGGGCACCGGCAGGATGCCTTTGTGGCCAGTTTCGCGCAGTGGATCGCCGGCGCTCGCCCGCGAACCCTGCCGAACGCGGTGGCGCCCGTCGTCGCCGGCACCGGCGCCGCGGCCGGGCTGCACGCCGCCGTGTGGTGGAAAGCCCTGCTGGCACTGGTGGTCGCGGTTGCGCTGACCGTCGGCGTCAACTACGCCAACGACTATTCCGACGGCATCCGGGGCACCGACGACGAACGAGCCGGCCCGGTGCGGCTGGTCGGCTCCCGGCTCGCGGCCCCGCGATCGGTGTTGACCGCCGCAATGGCCAGTCTGGCGGTCTCCGCGGTGGCCGGACTGGCGCTGGCGCTGGTGAGCCAGCCGTGGCTGATCGCGGTCGGCGCCGCCTGCATCGCCGGGGCCTGGCTGTACACCGGCGGAGCGAAACCCTACGGCTACTCCGGCTTCGGCGAGGTCGGGGTGTTCGTGTTCTTCGGCCTGATAGCCGTGCTCGGTACCCAGTACACGCAGGCCTTGCGGGTGGACTGGGTGGGGTTGGCGCTGGCCGTCGCGACAGGGTCGCTGTCGTCGTCGGTGCTGGTGGCCAACAACCTGCGCGACATCCCGACCGACACGGTGGCCAACAAGATCACCCTGGCGGTGCGGCTGGGCGACGCCCGCACCCGAGTCCTGTACCAGGCGCTGCTGATCGCGGCCGGAGCATTGACCCTGCTATTGATGATCGCGACGCCATGGTGTGCCCTGGGCCTGGTGGCCACGCCGCTGGTCCTGCGGGCGGCCGCGCCGGTGCGATCCGGCCGCCGCGGCCCCGAGCTGATCCCGGTGCTGCGTGATACCGGACTGGCGATGTTGGTGTGGGCTGTCACGGTGGCCGCGGCATTGGCGGTGGCCGCGTGAGCCGGTGCGACGGGGACCGGCCCGCGTTCGGGACGGGCGCCCGCGCTGCGCAGCGACCCTGGGCGCACACTCGACATGTGGATAACAGCTATCGAGGACGGGTATGACGGAGATCGCCACAGCCAGCGGGAACAGGAACATCGGGTTGCTCAGCGTGGGGGCGTACCGGCCCGTGCGGGTGGTCACCAACGACGAGATATGCCAGCACATCGACTCATCCGATGAATGGATCTACACCCGAACCGGTATCAAGACCCGCCGGTTCGCCGCCGCCGACGAATCCGCCGCGTCAATGGCCATCGAAGCAAGCCGACGGGCAATAGACAGCGCCTGCATCGCGGGAAGCGACATCGACGGCGTCATTGTCGCGACCAGCACCCACTTTCTGCAAACCCCCGCCTGTGCCCCGATAGTCGCTGCGGCGCTGGACACCCAAAGCGTCCCCGCTTTCGACATCTCGGCGGGATGCGCGGGTTTCGGATACGCGGTGGGGGTGGCGGCCGACATGATCCGCGGCGGCAGCGCCGGCACGGTGCTGGTGGTCGGCACCGAGAAACTGTCGCCTACGGTTGACATGAAGGACAGGAGCAACTGCTTCATCTTCGCCGACGGCGCCGCCGCGGTGGTGGTCGGCCAGACGCCCAGCCAAGGTATCGGACCGACCGTTTGGGGTAGCGACGGCGAACAGGCCACGGCGATACGGCAGGACATCGACTGGATCACCCACGCGGAGAACCCAACGGGGCCAAGGCCTTTCCTGCGCCTGGAAGGTACCGCGGTCTTTCGGTGGGCGGCATTCGAGATGGGCAAAGTCGGTCAGCGCGCCCTGGACGCGGCCGGCGTCAGCCCCGACGAGATCGATGTGTTCATTCCGCATCAAGCCAACAGCCGGATCAACGAACTGCTCGCCAAGACGCTGCAACTACGACCGGATGCGGTGGTGGCCAACGACATCGAGCACACCGGCAACACCTCGGCCGCGTCCATTCCGCTGGCGATGGCCGAACTCCTGGAGACCGAGGCCGCCAAACCCGGCGATTTGGCGTTGCTCATCGGCTACGGCGCCGGCCTCAGCTATGCCGCGCAGGTAGTCCGAATGCCCCAGGCGCCGAAGGCATAACCGAGACTTCAGCTTTCGCCGGCATCCGCATCGGGTTTCTGATCATCGGGATTTTCGCCGCGCAACCGGGCCCGCAACCGTTCGCGTTCGGCGCGCCGGCGCTCCCCCGCGGCCGCCAGGGCCGCGGTGGCACGCCGGCGCAGCGGAGTAAACACCCACATACCCAAAGGCATCGCGATGATCAGGCCGAACAGCAGGGCAACGATCACCGGGAATTCGGCGATGCCGGCCAGGCGCGCCGCCCCGTAGATCACCCCCGTCACCGCCACAGCGAGCAGCAACCGGGCGGTGGCGTAGAACGCCACGTCGACGAGACCACGGCTGCCGGCGGTTTTCTCGGCGCTGTTGGCGTCAGGCACTGTTGACACAGCCTGAGCCTACGGCGCGGGTATATTCGCTCACAGGAGGTGTCGAGTGCTTTACCTGCTCGTCGTCCTGGTATTGGGGACGCTGATCTACATCGGCTGGCGTGCGGCACGTTCGCAGGCACACCGGCCCAAGACTCGCGTTATCGGACCCGACGACGACCCAGAGTTCTTGCGCCGGCTGGGACAAGGGTGACCGGCGCCAGGTCAACCTAGATAAAGGCCGGGTTGGTTCGGCGCTGATCGTTAGGAAAACCGTCGGCGACAACCGCGGCTAACTCCATGAGCGCCTCCCGAGTCTCCCGCTTCAACCGCTCGACGCGGATCTCGGCGCCCTCTTCGAGATGCGGGTCGAACGGCACCAGCCGCACGGCACGGCACCGCCGTGAGAAGTGATCGACCACCTTTTGCATGTCGACCTTGCCGGACCGCGGCCGAACGGCATTGATCACCGCGACCGAGCCGCGTACCAGCTCGTCGTAACCGTGGGCGTCCAGCCAGTCCAATGTGGCTGAGGCGCTGCGGGCGCCATCGATGGATGCCGAGCTGACCACGATCAGCACGTCGGCCTTGGCCAATACCGCCGACATGGCCGAATGCAGCAACCCGGTTCCGCAGTCGGTGAGCACCAGGCCGTAGAACCGCTCAAGGATCTCGAGGGTGCGGGCGTAATCGTCGGCGCTGAACGCCTCCGAGACCGCCGGATCGCTTTCCGAGGCCAGCACTTCCAGCCTGCTCGGTCCCACCGAGGTGTAGCTGCGGACGTCGCTGTAGCGCTCGATGCCGTCGACGTCGCGCAGTAGATGGCGCACGGTGGCCGGCGTCTCCAACGGCACCTTCTGGCTCAGCGTTCCCCGGTCCGGGTTGGCGTCCACCGCCACCACCCGGTCACCGCGGATGGAGGCGAAGGTGCCGCCCAGGGTGGCGGTGATGGTGGTCTTGCCGACGCCGCCTTTCAGGGAGAGCAGCGCGATCCGATAGCAGCCGCGCAACGGCCGGTTGACCGCAACCACCAGGTCGTTGTAACGGTCGACCCGCGGGCTTTCCCCCAGGTTGATCAGCTTGCCGGACGCCATGTAGAGCCAGCGGCGCCAGCCCTCCGACGGCGGCGGTTTGACCTGCCGCAACAGTGTGCTCGTAGACAGTTCCGGATAAGGCGCCGACGGCGGGCACGCCGGCCGCTGGGCCGTCTCCCCGGAATCGGCCGGCCGGCCACCAAAGTAGCCGTAGGGCTGCGAATCCGTTATCGGCGGCAGTCCCTTGGCCGGGGTGGTGGCCGCCCATGCGCGCGGCTCGGCCCGGGTGGGCGGCGGCGGCACGGCATGCGTCTCCGATTCGGCGAACCGTCGCTCGGTGCGAAATCCGGCGAAGGCCCGGGTGGGCGCCTCGCTGGAGTCGCCGCCCGGCTCGCCGGCCGGCAACTGGGTCGTCGGGCGATCGGCTTCCGGGCGCTCCCGCCCGAGTGGCGCCCCCACGCCGCCCTCCGTCGGATGGTCAGACACGTACCCGTCCCCTCGTCGCAGTACTCGGTCTATGTACCCGCTGCCTGGTCAGCCCACACCGGCATAGGAGTGCAAACCGACGGTAACCAGGTTAACGAAGAACAAGTTGAAGACCATGGCCACGAAGCCGACGACGTTGACCCAGGCCGCCTTCCGGTCCCGCCAACCCGCGGTTGACCTGGCATGAAGGTATGCGGCATACACCACCCACGCGACGAAGGACACGGTTTCCTTGGGGTCCCAGCCCCAGTAGCGGCCCCAGGCTTCCTCGGCCCAGATAGCGCCGAAGATGACCCCGAAGCCGAACACCGGAAAGGCGAAGATCGTGGTGCGGTAGGCGATCCGGTCCAGCGTTTGGGCGTCGGGGAACCGCTGTACCAGACGCGCCAACGCACCCTCGGTTTCGGGCTCACCCAGGCGCGAAGTCCGCAGCAAGAACAAGATGCTGGCGATACCCGCGACCAGGAACACCCCCGAGCCGAGGCTGACCACCGACACGTGAATGGGCAGCCAGTACGACTGCAGTGCCGGCATCACCGGGGCGGCGTTGGCGTAGAGCCAGCGCCCGGACACCGTCAGCAGGATCAAAACCGGCACCAGCAGGAAGACCCACAACGGCCGGTATTGCGGGCGGCGCAACACCACCGCACCGGCGATCAGCCCGGACATGCAGGTGAGGTTGATGAACTCGTACATGTTTCCCCAGGGCACCCGCATGGTGGCCAGGCCGCGCAGCACGATGCAGGCCGCAAGCAGCCCGATGCCCAGGTAGAGCACGGCCAGCCCGGCTCGCCCGACACGTTCGTCGAACGGCCGCTGCGGACCGTCGGCCACGATGCCCGGGGTGGCGCTGTCGACGGCGACCGGTCCGGCGCCCACCGCGACCGGTTCGAGCTTGCGGCCGCGCACATAGGCCAGCTCGAAGGCCAGCAGCAGCAGCGCCACCACCAGCGCCACCACCGCCGAGGTGAACGCCCAGTCGGAGTAGCGGGCCAGGCCGATATTGATGTGCGCGGTATTCATGTGACGTCCTGCGGGCTCCTTCTGGCGGGCGCCGTTTCGGCAAGTCCGGCCAATAACTGCTCGGTCAACCGCTCGAACTCGTCACCCCAGCCGGAGTTGTCGGTCCGCGCCAGGCCGCCCAGCTCGACGTTCACCGTACCTGCCGCGGGCGTCAGCCGAATCCACACCCGGCGGCGGCGCACCAGCAGCGACACCAGCAGCCCGGCCATCATCATGACGGCGAACACCAGCACCCACGTCTGGCCGGGATCGTGGGAGACCTGCAGGTTGACGAACGGCACCGCACCGTCGAAGCGCACGGTGGTGCCGTCCTGATCGAGGCGGACCTGTTCACCGGCGCGCAGGTTGATCCGTTTTTGCTTGGTTAGCCGGCCCTGTTCGATCAGCCGGTGGTCCAGAGTGAACAGCGACTGGGGCCGCCCGGTGTCCAGGCCGGTGTCGCCGCGGTAGATGTCGATGGCCACCGCGGGGGCGTCCAAAGCCGGGAAGCGTGATGACAACAGGGTGCCGTCGAGCTGCTCCGTCGGCGCCAGCAGGCCCTGGATCGCGATTTGGTGTTGACGACGCTGGTTGGCGTCGGGGTAGCTGCCGGCCGGCGGGTCGATGCGGATCACGCCCGACGACAGCAGGGTCTGCGGGTTGTCGGGTCGCCATTGCACAGTCGACGTGCGGGTTTGCCCGTCGGGGAAGGTCACGGTGAAGGTGGGCGCGTAGCCGTGGCCCTGCAGGTAGACCCGGTCGCCGCCGACCCGCAGCGGGTGGTTGACCTCCAGCCGGTAGGGCCGCCAGATGTTGGCCGACAGATCGTCTCCGGCTTGATAAGCGATGTCCGCAGCAAACGACGTCGCCTGGCCGGACGGCTGGTAGTGCGCCTGGAAGTCGTGGACCCGGATACAGATGGGATGCAGCGACGTGCCGTCGACGGTGTTGCCGGCGCGAAACGAGTCGAACGCCGCCGGTGAGGCCGAACAGAAGCCGGGGCCGCCGTCGGCGATGACGATGACGTTGCCCTCGTAGCCGAACAGCTTGCCGGCGGCCACCGCGACCAGCAGGCCCAGCAGCGAGAAGTGGAACACGATATTGCCGAATTCGCGCACGTAGCCCTTCTCGGCGGAAACCTCGACGGTTTCGGGGGCCGCCTGGTCGTTGTGGCGGACGGCGGTGCGCCAACCACGCAGCCTGGCCGCGACGGTCGCGGCCAGGATTTCGGGGTCCCCGGCGAGCTGGGAACTGGCGTGCTTGGGCAGCCGCGCCAGGTTGCGCGGAGCGGCCACCGGAGCGGCCCGCAGGCCGCGGGCGTGCTCGATCATCCGCGGGGTTAGGCAACCGACCAGCGACACGAACAGCAGCACGTAGATGGCGGTGAACCAGAAGCTGGAGAACACGTCGAAGGCCTGCAGCTCGTTGAGCCACGGGCCGACCACGGGGTGGGCTTTGAGATAGTCGTCGACTTTGCCGGCGTTGAGGCTGCGCTGCGGCAGCAGCGCCCCGGGAATGGCCCCAAGCGCCAGCAGAAACAGCAGCACCAGCGCGGTGCCCATCGACGTCAACGACCGCCAGGTGTTACGCGCCTTCCCCGCGAGCAGCCGCAAAAGCCCCCCAAAACCGCCGGTTTTGGGGGCTTTTGCGGCTGCTCGCCCACCTACTCGTGCCGTCAAATCGGCAACCTCACGTCGGAAACGAAGGCGTCGCGCAGCCAGGACACGACGTCGTTCCAGACGCCGGTGACCAGCGCCAGGCCGACGCTGATCAGCAACACACCGCCGAAGACCTGGATAGCCCTGGTGTGCCGGCGCAGCCAGCCAAGGCCCGCAACCGCCCCCGCCGAACCGAACGCCAGCAAGATAAACGGAATACCCAGCCCCAGGCAGTAGGCGATCACCAACGCGATGCCGCGCGCCACGCTGGCGCCGTCGGTGGCCGAGGCAACGGTGATCACCCCCGTCAGCGTCGGCCCCAGGCACGGCGTCCAGCCCAGCGCGAACACCGCACCCAGCAGGGGCGCGCCGCCCACCGTCGTCAACAGCCGCGGACTGACCTTGACCTGACGCTGCAGGGCCGGGATGAGCCCCACGAACGCCAGCCCCATCACAACCGTCACCACCCCGCCGATCCGCTGCAGCAGCACCTGGTTGCTGATCAGCGTGGTCGTCATGCCCAGCACGGCGACCGTGCCCAGCACGAACACCGTGGTGAACCCGGCGACGAACAGCGCCGCAGATCCGGCGACCCGCCACCGGGCCGCGGGCGGCGCCTTGAGCGCCCCGGGCAGTGGCTCCTCGTTGACGCCGACCACACCCGCCAGATACGAGAGATAGCCCGGCACCAACGGCACCACGCAGGGCGAGGCGAACGACACCAGCCCGGCCAACACGCATACGCCGAGCGCCAGCAGCAGCGGGCCGGCGGCGGCGACCTCGGTGAAACCGGTCATTGCCGTCCCGGCGAGGATTCTTCGGCCGCTACCCGCTGCACCACGGGTTGCAGGTCCTCGGCCAGCAACTCGCGCAGAAACACCGCCGCGACCCGGTGCTGGCGATCCAGCACCAGAGTGGACGGGATGACGGTCGTCGGATACTTGCCGCCGAACGCGATCAGGGTGCGCATCGCCGGGTCGTAGATGGACGGGAACGTGACGTGCCGGTCGTTGACGAAATCCAGTGCGGCGTCGCGGCTGTTGTCGCGCACGTCGATGCCGAGGAAGGACACTCCGGCACCGTGCGTGGCGTCATACACCCGCTGCAGCTGGGTGATCTCGGCGCGGCACGGCCCGCACCACTGACCCCAGACGTTGACGACGACGACCTGCCCGGGGAAGTCGTCGAGCGACAGCGTGCGCGCCGGGTCGCGCAGGTCCGGCCCGGACAGCGTGCCCGGCCGGCCGCGGCCGGCCGGCGGGTCGTAGAAGATGTCGGTCTTGCCTCCGGGGGAGACGAATTCGAAGGTGCCGCCCTGGGCGACGGCATCGCGTCCGGAGCAGGCGCTCAGCATGGCTGCCACCGCCAGCGCAACCGCGAGCCGCCGCACGCTCAGCCGCCTGCCGGTTCGGAGTACACCACGTCGATCAGCCGGTCGCCGTCGTACACCAGGGAGGTCACCGACGCCAGCGAGCACTCCCGGCGCCGCGGGTCGTGCCAGAGCCGCCTGCCGGTCATATGTAGCCGCAGCGTCCACACCGGCAGCTGGTGGCTGACGCACACCACCTCGTGGCCGGCGGCCCGCACTCGCGCCTTGTCCACCGCGGTGGACATCCGCTGCGCGATCTGGGTGTACGGCTCACCCCACGATGGGGTGAACGGGTTGCGGAATTGCCACCAGACCCGCAGGTCACGCCAGGCGCCGTTACCGAGGCCGACGTGGCGGCCCTCGAAGAAATTCGCCGATTCGATCAGGTCGTGGTCGGTGTCCACCGGCAGCTCGTGTCGGGCGGCGATGGGCGCGGCGGTCTCCTGAGCGCGTTGCAGCGGAGAGGCGATCACCGCGACCACGTCGCGGCCGGCCAGGAACTCGGCGACGGCCGCCGCCTGCGCCTGGCCGGCTTCGGACAGCCGGAAGCCGGGCAGCCGGCCGTAGAGCACGCCACTGGGGTTGTGCACCTCGCCGTGGCGCACCACATGGACCCGGGTTTCTTCGGCCATCAAGCTGTGTCCTCTCGGGCGGCAGCAGCGGCCCGACGGGCCGCACCAGGCAGCGCGTCGGCGATCCGCTCGAACGCGGCGGCATCGAGGGCGGCCGAGACGAACCACGCCTCGAAGGCGCTGCACGGCGGGTAGACACCCGCGTCCAGCAGGGCATGAAAGAACGGGGGATAACGCCAGGTCTGGCTGGCTCGCGCCGACGCGAAGTCGGTCACCGGCCGGTCGGTGAAGAACACGCTGAGCATGTTGCCGGCCCGTGGAATCTGATGCGGCACCCCGGCCTCGGTCAGCGCCTCGGCCAGCAGCCGGGCCAGCCGGTCGGCGTTGGCGTCCAGCGCCGCATACACCACGTCGTCGGCGGTCCGCAGCGTGGCCAGCCCGGCGGCCACCGCCACCGGGTTGCCCGACAGCGTCCCGGCTTGATACACCGGCCCCAGCGGCGCCAGCTTCTGCATCACCTCGGCCCGGCCGCCGAACGCGGCGGCGGGCAGCCCGCCGCTCATCACCTTGCCGAAGGTGAACAGGTCGGCGGCCACCGGGTCAAGGCCGTACCAGCCACTTCGGCTGACCCGGAAACCGGTCATCACTTCGTCGACGATCAGCAGCGCGCCGTGCTCGGCGGTGATCGAGCGCAGCGCGGCGTTGTAGCCGGGCCCGGGCGCGACGACGCCCATATTGCCCGGGCTGGCCTCGGTGATCACCGCGGCGATCTGCTCGCCGTAACGCGCAAAACTCTCCCGGACGGCGTCGATGTCGTTGTAAGGCAACACGATGGTGTCGGCCGCCGCGGCGCCGGTGACCCCCGGCGACGACGGCAGGCCGAGCGTGGCCACGCCCGAGCCCGCATCAGCCAGCAGCGCGTCGACGTGGCCGTGATAGCAGCCGGAGAACTTGATGATCTTGGCGCGGCCGGTGTAGCCGCGCGCCAGCCGGACCGCGCTCATGGTGGCTTCGGTGCCAGAATTGACCAGCCGTATCCGCTCGACGGGTGCCACCCGGGCGATGATCTCGGCGGCGAGCTCCGTCTCGGCCGGCGTGGGCGCCCCGAACGACAGGCCGTTCGCTGCAGCTGAGGCGACAGCGTCGACGACGGCGGGATGGGCATGGCCGAGAATCATCGGGCCCCAGGAGCAGACCAGGTCGACGTAGTGGTTGCCGTCGGCGTCGGTGAGCCGGCAGCCGTGCGCTTGGGTGATGAACCGAGGAGTGCCGCCGACCGCGGTGAACGCGCGCACCGGAGAGTTGACTCCGCCGGGGATCACCCCGCAGGCGTCGGCGAACAGCTGCGCGGAAACCCCTGTTCGCGCGCTCACCTGGTCAGTGCTGCTCATGACGACTAGTGTCCCAGCCGCCGCGGCCCGGTCAACTACAGGGTGTAAGAGTCCGCCGGTAGCCGCGGGTGTAAGCACGCCCAAGCCAGCCAGAGTGGGCGTGGCATCCGCGGGCCTGGTGACGGCAGTACTCACCGGCGGCCGCGGCAGCGACAACCCGGTGATCGACTCGTCCAACCGCGGCTCGGACTCCCACACCACGGACACGACTGTCCAGAACGCCTACATCGTGCCCCGCTTTCGACCCGGGTCGTGTGCGATACAGGTGGGTGACGCCGCGGCGCTGGCTTTCACGGCCACCAACAATCGCAGTACCGAATCGGAACACCTGCGCTCGATCGCCACCGACGCGGCCGATGCCGTGCACATCGTCCCGGCCGCGCCACTGCAAATCCCCCCTCAGTCGTCGATCGCCGCCGGCCAACCGATCGAACAGGTCGGTCGGGGCGCTTCCGGCCAACCGTTCGCCGTCAGCATCTACGGCCTGCGGGAATCCGCCAGGCCGGGTACGTCGGTGGCTGTGACCCCGGTATTCGACGGTTTTCGACAACTACGGCGACCTGACCATGCAGGTGTCCATCGAGGCGTGTCCCACCCAGCAGCGATGGTGCGCTTGAAACTACCTGGGGGTCAACCCTTTTCAGTCTTATACGCCGCAGCGTGCATATGGCCAGCCGGCAGGGGGTACCCCAGTGCCGACAACCAGTGACAGATCAAGACACGAACCGGGAGGAATGAGAACTGATGACCGACCCCGCCGCGGAACGCACCACATCGAGCACCGGACAGCGGCTGGTCGCATCGTTTGACACCTACGACGCGGCGCAGGAACTGGTGGATCGCATGTCCGACGGGGGATTTCCCGTCGAGCACGTTCGCATCGTCGGCGACGGGCTGCGCACGGTCGAACAGGTCACAGGACGGATGACCAAGGGCAAAGCAGCCCTCGCGGGTGCGGCCAGCGGCGCCTGGATCGGTGCGCTGATTGGTCTACTGTTCCTGCTCTTTGCCGTCAGTCCGCTATGGCTATGGGTGTGGGTGCTGCTGCTACCGATTGCTTTCGGCGCGCTGTGGGGAGCCGTCTTCGGCTTCGCGGCGCATGCGTCGACGGGCGGAAAGCGAGACTTCACCAGCGAGCAGACCCTGCTGGCGCGCCGGTACCACGTCTCTGTCACCGCCGAGTATGCCGACCACGCCGCCCACTTCCTGCCGGCGGCGCACGGCGCCGCTCGTTGAGAGTTGGCAGAGCCGAGCCGGCGCGGTGTACTACGTGTATGACGGCCGGCAGATTATCGACGGGCGCGATCATCCCCGCGCGGGAGTTGCAAACCGTCACCGGCCGGTCCGTGTCGGTGCCCGCACCGCAGGGCCGAACGCATCTGCAGTTCCGCCGGTTTGCCGGATGCCCGATCTGCAGTCTGCATTTGCACAGCTTTGCCGAGCGCCACGCGGAGCTCACCGATGCCGGTATCACCGAAGTGGTGTTCTTCCACTCGCCGCCGGACGCGCTGCACGGATACCAGACCGTGCTGCCATTCGCCGTGGTCGCCGACCCGGATAAGGTGCACTACCGCCGGTTCGGGGTGGAGAGGGGCTGGCGCGCCCTGGCCAGTCCACGAGCCTGGACGGCGGCTGTCCGCGGCTACCGCGCCGCGCTGCGGCACCGCCGGGACCCGGCTTACGCCGGCGTCGGGTCTACCGACGGCACAACACATTTGGGGTTGCCCGCGGATTTTCTCATCAATCCGGACGGCAGGCTCGTCGCGGTGCATTACGGGCGTCACGCTGACGATCAATGGTCGGTCGACCAGCTGCTGAGTATCGATCGGTCACCGGGGTAACGCGATGGTGGCCAGCGAAGTGGTGGTCTATTGGCGGCCCGGCTGCCCCTACTGTTGGCGCCTGCGCAGGGCGCTCCGGCAGCGCCGGCTGCCCACCCGGGAGGTCAACATCTGGACCGACCCGGACGCGGCCGCGGTGGTCCGCTCGATCGCCGATGGCAACGAGACCGTGCCCACCGTGGTCGTCGGCGACGTCGCGATGGTCAACCCGACGCCCGCCCAGGTCATCGGCGCGGTTCGCCAGCAGGCTCCGCAGCTTCTGGCCCAGGTCGCGTCCACTCGATGGCCGTGGACATTTCGAGGGCCAAAGCTCAGGCGCCGTTAGCCCGGCTCGCCTTCGACGCTCACACCCCGCCAGAACGCCACGTGGTTCTTGATCTCACTGGCCCGCGGGGTGGGGTTCGGGTAATACCACGCAGCATCGGGGTTGGACTGGCCGTCCACCACGACGGTGTAGTAGTTGGCCACCCCCTTCCACGGGCATACCGACGTGGTCGGGCTGTCGATCAAATACTCCCGGTGTACCGATTCCGGCGGGAAGTAGTGATTGCCCTCCACTTTGACGGTCTGCGGCACTTCTGCGAGCACGGTCCCGTTCCATACGGCGCGAATCATCGGCCCACCTCCCTGTCGGTTTCGATAGTGCACGTTTTCGACGACCGGCGCGGCCGATTGCCGGCCTTGAGATGTGCCGCCGGAAGCGAGTTGGATAGTGGTATGCAATTTCCGCAACGGCTCGCCCGGTTCAACCGACATGTCACCAATCCCATTCAGCGGATGTGGGCCGGCTGGCTGCCCCCGTTCGCGATCATCGAGCACGTCGGACGACGCTCCGGCAAGCCGTACCGCACGCCGGTCAACGCCTTCGACGCCGCCGTCGACGGCAAGCCCGGCGTGGCAATCGTGCTCACCTACGGCCCGGAACGGGATTGGCTGAAAAACCTCACGGCGGCGGGCGGCGGGCGAATGCGCCGGCGCGCAAAGACTTTCGGCATCACCGATCCGCGTGTGGTGAGCATGACCGAGGCAGCCTCGCACGTGACCCGCGGCTGGCGGCCAGTTTTCGCGCGGCTGCCGTTCGACGACGCCGTGCTGTTTATCCGGACCTCCTGACTCCGGGCGATGCGACTCACCGCGATCCGGGAACACCCGGTCGCACTGCACGGCGGCCCCGCCAACGCCGTCGTCAACTTCGCCCACCACAGGTGTCGCTGGTCGCAGTGGTCGCCGACGTGGTCCGGCACGGAAAGCCGGTCACGGGGTGGCATTCACCTCGATCGGACGATTCGCCCAGAGCGGGATCCTGCATGACCGGATGATCCCCCGGGTGCTGGCCGCACCCTGGACGCCCTGCTGGATCAATGCGGCCGGATCGGCCCGGCCGCCGTCTTGGCAACTGCGCTGACCGACGAGAAACCGGGGGGCACGACGAACGGGCGGCCGCGGCCGCCGCGATGGAACTGGTGTGCTGGGACCTTAACGCCCAAGCTCGGCAGTAAGGTGCCAGAACCCGCCTACGTGAGCATCGCGCGTCACTTCGGGTGACCCCCGCGCCCGCGGTCGCGGTGGATGCCGCCGGCGGCTACTACTACCCCGGACACGGCCCGGCCGAGCTGCGCGACGCGATATGACGACGTCATCAACGGCGCGGTCCCACGGCACGGCGCGCGGGTCGGCGCGGCCGCCGATGAATGCGACCTTGACCGCGGTGGTCAAGTCGCTGGAAAGGCATTGGGGCGGTGGCTGATCGCCCGCTTTTACGCGCAGGGGAACAGCGCGACCGCCTCGGCGGCGCGCGCCCACTGCTCGGCGAACAGCCGGCTGACCGCGTCCAGTGCCGGGGTTAGCGGTTCGATGGTTCGCGACACCAGAGCGCGTTCATCGATAGCCGCCACCGGGTGCCAGTACACGCCGTCTGCGGTGACGGTCACCTCCGGAACCAGCGATTCGCGGCGCAGCGCCAGCCCTTCGGACGCAACACCTTCCAAGGCGATCGGCCGCACCAGCTGGTCGTCGCGGACAATGCCGACGTCGTCGAGGAAGGCATGAAACGCCGCCAGCTCACCGGGCCCGGGATCGGCGACCGTCGCGGCCACGCGTACCCGGAAGCCAAGAGATAGCGCCAAAAGTATTCCCGCTACGGCCTTTTCCCACGTTCCGGAACCGCGGTGCGAGTTATGCAGTTCCGGTGTAGCCGAGTCCAAGCTGATTTGCAGGGCAAGCCCTTCCCTGGGCAGGGATTCCAGCGCGCGGCGCGCCCGGCCTGTGAACACCATGCCGTTGGTGAGGACCGTGGTGGGCAGTGTCTCGGCACAGGCCGAGATGATCGCGCCGATGTCGGGCAGCAGGAACGGCTCACCGCCGGTGAGGAACAATTCCCGCACCCCCCAGCGCGCCGCTTCACCGACAATGCGGCCTATTCGCTGCGCCCCCAATTCGCGGCGGGCAGCCTGCGGCGACGAGGAGACGCAGCAGTAGTCGCAGGACAAGTTGCAGTGAAAGTTGGTATAGAGCCACAGCCGGACGCCGGGTAGCCGGTCAGCGCCCAGAATTTCGGTGGGATCTGGCAGATGACCGCGCCGCACCACTAGGGCGCCGGCTCCCGCCTCATCGACATCCGCGCGTACCAAGGTGTTTCCGGTTCGAGCGCACCACTTTTCGGCGAGTTCACGGTCGTGGTGAGTGGTGACGGCGACCTCGGCGGTGGCGCCTTGAGCGAGGCCACCGACCTGGCGCATCAAGTCCAGGATCACCATCGTGGGTCGATGCCCTGCTCCTCGACAGCTTCGAACAACGGCTGATATCCGTCCAGATGCGGAGCCACCCAACGTCGTAAACCCTCGAGCTCCAAGATCTTTCGATGTTCGGGGTTATCCCAGCTCATTGCCAGCAATCGGTCCAGCCACGACTGGTACCGCTCGGCGGGCAGGGTGTCCAGCGCGGTGAACATGCAATGGCAGTAGCCCTCGGTGCGCCACACCTCGGCCAGCGATTCCCCCATCAGCTCCGCGGCGCCCATCGCCGCCCACGTCGAGCTGCCGATGGCCGCCACATCGGCCTCACCGGCCAGCACGGCCTGCACCGCGTCGAGTTCGCTGCGGCCGGTATCGCCGTGCTTGCCGATGTCGGTGTTGAACCGGACGACCTGCACGTCCGATTCGGCTATCCCCGCTCGCTTCAGATAGTAGAGCGGCAGGATCGCCGCGTGCGCGGAGTCGGCCGACCCGAGCGCCAGGCGTTTTCCGGCAAGATCCCCCAGCCCCTGCAGCGCGCTGCCGGCGCGCCCGACGAACACGGTGGTGTAGTCCACGTCGGTGTCGCGCTGGGCCAGCGCCGTGCAGCGCCCGCCCGTCTGCAGCACCGTCCGCACATAGGCCAGGTTGGTGTTCCAGGCGATGTCGATATGCCCAGCGATCAGCGAGTCGACCAGCCGCCCGTAGTTGGAGTAGAGGACGAAATCCATTGCCGCATCCGTGTTTTCGGAATCCTGGAAGTAACTGCGGATTCCTTCCCAGATCGGCACCACATTGGGCGTGTAGGCCACTGCCCCGACAACAAGCGGTTCGCCCGGCATATCCCCTCCTAAAACAGCGGCAACCCGGTAACGGCGCGGCCGTAGAAGTCGTACAGTACGTCGGCGGTCGGCGCCATCACCGCCCCTGCCCGAGCGTCGCGGAACGCACGCTCGATCGGCAGGTGCTTGGAGAATGCCGCGCCGCCACACACCCGCATCGCCGACTCGGTGATGGCCAGCGCGGCGTCGTTGACCGACGCCTTGACCGCCAGCACGTGCGTCAGCATGCTGTCGTCAGGGGCGCTCAACCGCTCGGCGACCTGCGTCAGATACGCCTCCTGCGCCGCCAGCCCGGTGCCCATCCGGGCGATCTGGGCGCGGATCGTCGGCAACTCGGCCAGGCTACCGCCCAGATGCTCCAGCCGGGCGCTGGTGACATGCTTTACCGCGGCGCTGGTGGCCGCCGTCGCCAAACCCAGTGACACAGCGGCGTTTCCGATATTGAACCAGGGCAGCACCGTCTGCATTATCATGCCGAACCCACCGCCCGCCGCACCGACGCGATGGGAGGCGGGGATGCGAATGTCGACCGACATCGGTGCCGAGGCATTGCCGCGCAGGCCCATCCCGGTGAAGGTGCCGGTCACTACCAAGCCCGGCGTGTCCGCCGGAACGGCGTAGAGGTCGACGTCTCCGGCGACACCGGTCGCCGAACCGGTAGAGACGACGTAGACGTCGGCGAACCCCGCCGACGTCACCCAGCTTTTGTCGGCCCGCACGACAACGCCATCACCGTCGGCCGTCGATGTGGATACCGGCGCCCAGAAGTGCGACCGGGAGCCCTTCTCGCTGAATGCCAACGTGCCGAGTTTCTTCCCGGAGGCCATGTCAGCCAACAGATCCGGCAGGCCCGGCGGGGGTGCTGCGGCGACCGTGACCGCGGCGGCCACGTGCATCAGGTAAATCATGGCGGTGGATCCGCAGGCGGCCGAAAGTTGCGCCACCACTTGGGTGAATTCTTTTGGGCTTGCGGCCATTCCGCCCACCTCGACCGGCAGCACCAGACCAAGGAGCCCGCTGGCACGCAGGGCATCCACCGACTCGGCCGGAAAGGTACAGTCGGTGTCCACCCGCTCGGCGTGCTCGGCGGCGACGGCAACGACTTGCGGCACAACGTCCGGTGCGGTCATCACACCCCTTCCCCCCGTCCGATCTTGGACCCTGCTGCCACACTCACCACTACTGCGCAGACGAAAATCGCTGCGGTGGTGTTGGTTCCGCCGAGCCACACTGCGGTCCCGCCTACTTGGACGTAAATGGAAGCCGCGGCTAGCGCTGCTACCGCGGCGGCCGCGATCGCGATCATGCGCTGGCCGGCCGTGGCTGCTGCCAGCATCGCCACCGCGACCGCGACCAGCACCACGGCGCCGCGCAGGTTGTATTGGCCGAGTGAGAATTCCAGCGGTCGTATGCCGACGTAGGCGGGCCAACGCCCGGCAAGACCGCGCCACAGCGCGATCAGCCCGATCAGCAACAGCACGATTGCCCAACCAGCCAGCAGCCGTTGCGCTCTCGACCGGACTGCCGTGGGCGAGGTGGCCGCGCGCACGGCGTCGACGGCGGCATACTGGGTCGACGCCGCAAACAGCAGAACGACATGAATCCCCAGCAGCATGGCGTATGCCCACGGCCATTCCCCTGGCGACTCGGCAACCGAGAGGCCTATCGCAAGCGACTGTCCGATGCCGATTAGGGCAGCCAGCCGCACCGCCGTCCCGGTGAGCAGGAGCACCGCGAGCGCGGACTCGGCGACCAACACGGCCCACCCGAATGCGGTGAAGTACGGCAGCACAAGATGCTCGACGGCCCAGCTGAACGGCGTGAACACCGGATGTTCGAGCGCCAGATGGGTGAAGTGGTACAGCCCGCTGTTGCTGCGCTGCCCGAAGTCCGGCGGCACCTTCCACACGACGTTGTAGAGCCAGATCAGCCCGGCCAGCAGGCGCAGACCGGCCAGAGCTATCAGGCCGCCGGTCGCCGGCGGCGCGGCGGGAGAAAACAACAGATCTGCTCCACGACGAACACCGGCCGTCTTCATGCGATGCAGTATCACACGCGGCGCAAGGGGTGGTGCTCAGTTGCGGGCCGGACGTGGCCGCGTGGCAACCTTGGTCACGAAGTACACCGCGACGACTACCGCCCAGGAAAGCAGGCTGAGCCACAGCTGGGTTCGCGCGGTGTGGTCGAAGGCCATTTGCACCAGCACGGCGAAGATTCCAGCCACCGTCAGGATGGACAGCACCGGAAAGAACCACATCTTGACCTGCAGCCTCGCCGCGGGGGTGCGGCGGCGCAGCACCAACTGCGACAGGGCGATCAGCAAGTAGACAAACAAGATCACCGCACCCGACGAGTTCAACAGAAACAGGAACACCGTGGCGGGAGCGAGCCAGGCCATGACGACGCAACCAAAGCCCACCGCTGACGAGCACATGATGGCGATGTGGGGCACCCCTCGCCGGCTGACTCTGACCAGCCTGGCCGGGGCTTCGCGCCGGTCGGCAAGCACGAACAGCATGCGCGAGGCGGTATACAGGCCGGAGTTGAGGCAGGAGAGCACTGCGGTGAGCACCACCGCATTCATGATCTGGTCCGCGCCGGCAAGACCCATGTGTTTGAACGCCGCGACGTACGGTGAATCACCGAGTTCCACCGCGTCCCAAGGCAAAATCACGACCAACAGAAAAACCGAACCGACGAAGAAGATCGCGATGCGCGCCACCACCGAGTTGGTCGCCCGCTGTATCGCGCGCAGGGGGTCCCGACTTTCGGCCGCGGCAATCGTGACCACCTCGGCGCCGACCATGGAAAAGATCACCACCACGATGGCGGCGAAGACCGCCCCGACACCCTTCGGGAAAAGTCCGCCGTGCGCGCTGAGGTTGGCGAAATTGAGGTCGTGCCCCGGCAAGAAGCCAAGCACGAAAGCCGTACCGACGCCGAGAAAGATCATGATGGTGGCGACTTTGATTCCGGCGAACCAGAATTCGAACTCACCAAACGACGTCACCGAGGACAGGTTGGTGGCCGTCATCAGCACCATCAGGAATAGCGACAACAGCCACAGCGGCGCATGAAACCAGTAGGCGAGCACCTTGCCGCCGGCCACTGCCTCGAAACCGACCACGATCACCCAGAAGTACCAATACAGCCAGCCGACCGAGAATCCCGCCCAGCCGCCCAATGCCTTGGCCGCATAATCGGCAAACGAACCGGTGGACGGGTTCGCGGTGGCCATCTCCCCGAGCATTCGCATCACCAGAATGACCAGCACACCGCAGACCGCGTAAGTGAGGAAAGCCGCGGGCCCGGTCGCCTGGATCACCACTCCGGATCCGACGAATAAGCCGGCGCCGATCACCCCGCCGAGGGCAATCATGTTGAGCTGTCGCTGCGACAGTCCTTGGCGCAGTTGGGAAGCCGTAGTCGAAGCCGGGCGGTCCGGCCCGCCCGCGGTATTCGTGAGAGCCACGCGCTGCGCTCGGTGCTGCGTCCGCCGCATCACCGGACGCTAGCAGTAGTTGTGGGGACCACCGCCAGATGGCCCGTAGACAACCACGCGCCACCGGCGAAACCAGCGCATCGGTCGCGGCGCCTCGCGAGCGGTCGTCGTCTCATGAGCGGTGCGCGCAGCGGCCGCTTCGCAGCAGCTTGTCGACGGCCACGACAAGGCTGACAGCCGTGGCGACGGCGAAGATCCGCGTCAAGGCGGGCGCCCCGATCGGTGCCGTACCGAACACGGTGTTCATCGCGGGTAGGTAGGTGATGGCAAGTTGAGCGACAGCTTGCACCATCACGCCCACGACGATCCAGCGGTTGGAGAAGATGCCGATCCGGAAGGCGGAGTGAGTCAGCGACCGGCAGCTGAACAGATAAAAAGCCTCAACCACGACAAAGAGATTCAGCGCCGCGGTCCGGGCTGCTTCGACGCTGGCGCCCTTGCCGATTTCCCATTCGAACAGCCACCAGGCAGTGGCGACCAGCATGGTGGCGACCAGCAGAATCCGTGCCACCAGCCCGCGGGTCAACAGCGGTTGGTCCGGGTCGCGCGGCGGACGAGTCATGATCCCAGCTTCCTTGGGCTCGAAGGCGAGCATGAGGCCGAGCGCGATCGCGGTGGTCATGTTGATCCACAGAATCTGGGTCGGCAGTATCGGCAGGGTGGCGCCGGCTGCGATCGCAACCAGGATCACCAGTCCCTCACCGATGTTGGTGGGCAGCGTCCAGGTGATGAACTTCGTCAGATTGTCGAAGACCCCGCGGCCCTCTTCGACCGCGGCCTCGATGGTGGCGAAGTCGTCGTCGGTCAACACCATGTCGGCGGCGTCCTTGGCGACCTCGGTGCCGCCGAGGCCCATCGCGACGCCGATGTTGGCCTGGCGCAAGGCCGGTGCGTCGTTGACGCCGTCGCCGGTCATGGCGACCACGTGCCCCCTGGCCTGCAACGCCTGTACTAGCCGCAGCTTCTGCTCCGGCGAGACCCTGGCGAACAGCGCGGCCCGGTCCACGGCGTCGGGATAGTCGTCGCCGCTCAGGGCAGCCAACTCGGCACCGGTAAGCACCGCGCCTGCGGCCGGTTCCGCGTCGTCGAGCAGCCCGACCTTGGCCCCGATTGCTGCGGCGGTACCGGCGTGGTCACCGGTGATCATCTTGACCGCGATACCGGCGGTGTGACAGGCCGCCACGGCAGACGACGCGGCGCCTCGAGGAGGATCAAGCATTGCCTGCAGCCCGGTGAACGCCAGCGTGCCTGCCAGCGCATCGTCGTCGAACTCGGCGGGGTCGCTTCCGGCACGGACGGCGGTGGCCAGTACCCGCAGACCCCGGGCGCTGAGAAGGTCGGCGGCCCGCAACACCGTCGCGCGGTCCAGCGGACACAGCACGCCGTCGGCATCCAGCTGGGTGCTGCTCAACTCGAGCATCCGCTCCACCGCGCCCTTGGCCAGCACCACCTGGTCAGCGCCGTCACGATGCAAGGTGGCCATGTACTGGCGCTCGGAGCTGAACGGGATGACCGCCACCCGCGGCATGCCCGCGGCGAGGCGCTCCGCGTCGAGCCCGGCCTTGGCCGCGACAACCAGCATGGCGCCCTCGGTCGGGTCGCCGACAACACTCCAGTGTCCATCATCGTGGCTCAGTGCCGCGTCGTTGCAGCACGCACCGGCGATCAGTGACCAGCGCAGTGCCGCATGGGCATTCACCGGGGCGGGGCCGCCGTCGCGATCCTGCAGAACACCGTCGGGCGCATAGCCCGTTCCGGTCACCTCGACCATGCCGTCGGGGGTCCAGATCATCTGGACGGTCATCTGGTTCTCGGTCAGCGTTCCGGTCTTGTCGCTGCAGATGACCGTGGTGCTGCCCAGTGTCTCCACCGCCGGCAGTCGCCGAATCACCGCGCGGCGCTTGGCCATTCGGGCCACACCGATAGCCAGCGTGATGGTGACGGCGGCCGGCAGGCCCTCGGGGATGGCCCCGACCGCGAGGGCGATCGCGGCGGTGAAAGTTTCGACGGCATCCTGGCGGCGCAGCAATCCCGCGGCGAAGGTGGCGGCCGCCAGACCGAGGATGGCGATGGTCAGGACCTTGCTGAACCAGGCGAGCTTCGCGGTCAGCGGCGTCATCAGGGTTTCCGCGGCGCCGACCAGCCGATGAATTTCACCCAGTTCCGTCTCGGCGCCGGTAGCGACGGCGATACCGGCCCCGTGGCCCGCGGTCACCAGGGTGCCGGAATAGACCATGTTGCGGCGATCCGCGACCGGAGTGGCTTCCGGTAGCACGACCGCGTCCTTATGGACCGGCACCGACTCTCCGGTGAGCGCTGATTCGTTGACGCGCAGCTCGGTTACCCGCACCAGCCGCAGGTCGGCCGGCGCCTTGTCGCCGCTCTCCAGCAGCACCAGGTCCCCGGGAACCAGGTCCTCCGACGGCACGGTGTGCTCGTGGCCGCCACGAATCACCTTGGCCTGGGTGCGCACCATGGACCGCAACCCCTCCAGCGCGGTCTCGGCCTTGGATTCTTGGATGAAACCCACGACGGCGTTCACGACCACCACGCCGAAGATCACCGCGGAATCGACGTATTCCTGTAGTCCCGCGGTGACCAGCCCAGCTGCGAGCAGGACGTAGATCAGCGGATGGTGAAACTGTCGCAGAACGCGCAGCAGCAAACCGCCCCCCGCAGCCACCGGCAAGGTGTTGGGCCCGAAACGCTGCAATCGTTCCGCCGCCTCACCGCCGGACAGCCCGCGGTGTGGATCGGTCTCCAAGAGCAGCACCACTTCATGGGCTGCCAGACCGTGGTGAGTCGCAGATTCCGACAACCACTTCACTCCTGACGACCCCTCACGGCCCTTGCGCACCGGCCAGCCATTGGTTTGTTTCACAGCGCCGACGCTGGCCGCGCGAACCGCCGACGGCCCAGTCCGGCCGATCATGATCCGGCGGCGACCTCCCATCCGCCCGGGACGACCATCACCGGTCGATGGGAGTGGTGCACGGTTCCCACGGCGACGCTGCCCAGGACGACATCGCGAGCACCGGAGCGGCCTCGCGAGCCGACGACCACCAGAGCCGCATTGTGGTCGTCGGCGGCCGCAACCAGCGCTTCCGAGACGGCACGGGCGCGAAACCCATGACCGCGGTTGATGGTCAACCGAAGCACGTCTGCGGCTGCCGCTCCTGACGGACCGACCGGCGGTCCGGGCGCTGGGCCGTCGCCGACAGATATCAGCAACACATCTCGCTGCGGGCACAGTCGCTTGGCGGCTGCCAACGCCGTTGCCGCACCGCCCGAGCCGTCCCAGCCCACGAGAACAGGGCCGTTGGCGAGCGCTTCGTACTCGGCCGACAGCATCGGATGCGGCACCACGACCACCGGCTTCGGGCAGTAATGCAGCACCATGTCGGATACGCTGCCCAGCGCTGCTTGGGCCCCTCCGAGCCCGCGAGCACCGACAACCACCACGTCCGCCTGCGCGTCGTCGACAGCTTGAGCGATTCGCAGGCCCTCGGAACCCCACGTTCGCTTTAGCAGCGGCTCGGCACGCCACCCGGCGGCGCTGGCCAGCGTCACGCCCATCTCGACGATTCGTTGGGCCTCGCGCTCACCCTCCCGCTCGATCATTTCAGCCAGCTCGTTCGCATCACGAGCCATGGGGCGCAGCCGGCGACGCACCTTGTCACTCGCGAATGGCGGAACCCATAGATAGGTGATCCATCCATGCGCCCCGGGAAACAACAATGCACCGACAGCTAGTGCGGCACTCGCCCCCGGCGAACCGTCGTATCCCACAATCGCATCTACCGGCACCGGCGCACCTCCTGACCACGACGTTAGGCAGCCTCGGCCCCGGCGTCAGGAGGCATTGGTCCCTAATCGTGTGGTCGACGGTCATACGTCGATCATGCGACGGCCGTCAGCGCACCTTGTCCTCGCCGGCGGCACGAAAACCGTTGAACTCATGATGGTTTGGCTACCAACGCGGTGGCCTCAGTTCTGGTAGCCGTGCGCGTCAGTCCAGGCGGGTGGCCACCACGGCCCACACCGGAATGTGTACCCGGTGCTCTTCCAGCAGCGGCCCCAGCACACTCAGCTGTTGCATCAGCGGCTGAATGCGCTCGAGCATGTCGTCTTGAATTTGTGAAGTCACCTCTGTCATGGCAGCGAAAGTCCGTGGCAAGACACGTGCTTGATAGGTGGTGCCACCCAGGTAATCCACGCGCCAGCCGCTTGCGCCCAGCACCCGGTCGAAGTTGTCCGCCGGGATGCCGGCCCATTGGATGCCGTTGACGTTGTGCGGGCTGAACTCGAACATGTATAACCGCGCCCCGGGCTTGGTGGCCCGGTGCAGCGCCTGCGCATAGCGCGTCTGGGTGGCCTCGTCACCCAGGAAGACGTGATAGAAAGCGCTGTCCACCACGGTGTCGAAGCGGCCCTCGAAGCCGTCCAGCCGGGTGGCGTCGGCCACCTGGAAGTCGACGTGCACGCCGGCGCGTTCCGCGTTCCGTTTGGCCCGCTCGATAGCCGAGGGCGACCCGTCAATCCCGGTGGCCGAAAAGCCTTGCAACGCATATTGGATCGCGTGGTAGCCGGGGCCGGTACCGGGGTCGAGCACCTCGCCGCGGATGGCGCCATGGGCGACCAGCTGCTCCACCACGGGCTGCGGTCCACCGATGTCCCACGGGATCAGTTCCTCGGCCAGTTCCGCGTCACCGTACAAGGGCTCGAACCCGGCAACGTTGGTCTCGATCGTCATGTTCTTCTCGCTTCCTTCTCCGACGGGGAACGATGCACTTTGTATACGCTATCGTTCACTAAATCCGCAGCCTAGCCGATTCACACAGGGAACGCAATCGTCTACAACTGGGGTGAGAGGAGGCGGTGCTCGGCAAAGTGATGCGCCGGAGGAAAATCGGCGCTCACCTGATCAACGGTCGGCTGCGCCTGGTCGGTGGCAGGAGCTTCGCCATCCCACAAGCGCCGACACGGCACCTAAATCGCCCAGCAGACCGCCAGACGGCACTGCAGATTCCATGCGCAGCCACCGCCGCCGTTGGGCCGCCCCGCCCAGCCGGGCGCCAAATCCACGCGCGACGCGCACACCAGATCCACTGACCAAACCGCCAAATCAACTGGCGGGAAAGGTAACAGCGATACAGCGCTAGTGCGCCGAGACAACCGCCAACGGCACGGGACCCGGTGCTGGCTGGCCGTTCGGCCGGGCCCACAGACCCCTGCGCTCGAGGACCGGCAACACACCTTCGCCGAACGAGTAGGCCTCTTCCAGGTGCGGATATCCCGACAGGATGAAGTGGGTGATGCCCAATTGCGCATACTCGGCCAGCCGGTCGGCGACCTCGTCGTGCGACCCGACCAGCGCGGTGCCCGCCCCGCCGCGCACCAGCCCGACCCCGGCCCATAGGTTCGGCGCGACCACGAGTTGATTGCCGCTGCCGCCGTGCAGGTCCACCATGCGGCGCTGTCCCTCCGATTCGCTGCGCGCCAGGCTGGCCTGCACCCGTTTCACGTCGCCCGGGTCGATACCGGCCAATAGCCGATCGGCCTCCGCCCACGCCTGCGCGGAGGTGTCCCGGCTGATCACGTGAATACGCAAGCCGTACTGCAACATTCGGCCATGATCGACTGCCAGGCCACGAATCCAATCCAGCTTCTTGGCTACCGCCGCCACCGGTTCGCCCCAGGTGAGGTAGACGTCGGAATACTTCGCCGCTATCGGCCCGGCAGAGCCCGAGGAGCCGCCGAAGAATACCGGAGGGACCGGGTCGGGCCGGTTGTTGAGCGCCGCCTCGTCGACCCGGATGTGGTCTCCGGCGAACGTCACCGGCTCAGTCGACGTCCACAGGTGCCGCACGACGCGCAAGAACTCGCCGGTGCGGGCATACCGGGACTGCTTGTCCAAGAAGTCGCCGAAGGCACGCTGCTCATGCGATTCACCGCCGGTAACGACGTTGAGCAGCAGCCGCCCACCGGACTGGCGCTGGAACGTCGCGGCCATCTGGGCCGCCAGGGTCGGGCTCATCAACCCGGGGCGAAGCGCGACCAGAAACTTCAACGTCTCGGTACGTTCCACCAGCATTGCCGTCGTCAGCCAGGCGTCCTCGCACCACAACCCGGTCGGCGTGAGCACCGCCTCGAAACCGTTGGTCTCGGCGGCTGCACAGATCTGGTGCAGGTACTTCAGCGTCGCGGGCCGGTCACCATGCATTGCCGTTCCATGCCCGCCGGCGACCAGATTGCGGGAATCACCATACGTCGGCAAAAACCAATGAAAAGTCAGGCTCATTCGGGTCCTCTTTCGCTTTCCACGTTCCCCAGGTGATGTCCGGACGGTGACCCGGCCGACGAGGGTTGTGCTGTGCTGCCGATACCGAGTGCTCTCCATGATCGAGGCCGCAGCACCGCCGCCCAAGGGCGAAACCTCCCCAATCCGGTCCCCGGGTGGTGCAAGAGTGTGCAGTGCGGTGTGCGGCCAGCGCCTTGGATTCGGGCGGTCGCAGCGAAACCGCGCGGCACCCAAGTCCGTCCCCGGCTGCTGCGGTCAAGCATCACGATTGGGCCACCGATACGGCGTGGCTGGCAGGGAAATAGCCTGCCGGCGCGGCATTATGACCCCGTGGCCGACCTGACCCGTCGCGCGGTGCTGCGCATCGGCGCCGGCGCCGGCGCCGGAGCCGTCGGCGCGTGGGCATTGAGCGCCCTGCTGGATCCGCTCAAGCCGCAGGCGGCGCCGCCGCAGGCGCCCGCCCCGTTCGAACCTCCGGCTGCCGGAAGCAGCTTGCCGACCAGGCTTTCCGGCTCGTTCATCTCGGCGGCTCGCGGCGGTGTGAAGACGAATTGGGTGATCGCACTGCCGCCGGGCCAGACCCAGATGTTGCGGCCGGTGATCGCCCTGCACGGCAAGGATGGCAACGCCGGCATGATGCTCGATCTCGGTGTCGAAGACGGCCTGGCTCAGCTCGCCAAAGCGGGCAAGCGGCCCTTTGCCGTGGTGGGTGTCGACGGCGGCAACACCTATTGGCATCGGCGGAGGTCGGGAGCGGACTCGGGCGCCATGGTGCTCGACGAGCTGTTGCCGATGCTGGACTCGATGGGGATGGACACCTCGCGGGTGGGATTCTTGGGATGGTCCATGGGCGGATACGGCGCACTGCTGCTGGGCGCTCGACTGGGACCGGCGCGGACCGCCGGAATCTGCGCGATCAGTCCCGCCCTGTACACCTCGTTCACCGGCAGCGCGCCCGGGGCGTTCGACAGCTACGACGATTGGGTCGCCCACAGCGTGCTGGGTTTGCCTGCGCTGAACCAGATTCCCCTGCGCGTGGACTGCGGTACCGGTGACCGCTTCTATTTCGCGACCCGCCAATTCGTCCACCAACTGAAGGCACCCCCGTCGGGCAGCTTCTCACCCGGCGGCCACGACGCGCAGTATTGGCGCGAACAGCTGCCCGGCGAACTGGACTGGATGGCGTCCTAAGAGGCCGATGACAGTCCCGCAGGAAGACACCCCGAACCCGCCCAGCGCAAGAGCGCGGCCCCAACCCCGCAATCGGGGAACCGGTTTCCGCCCCGACATCGAAGGCTTGCGCGCCGTGGCGATCCTCGCGGTCGTGCTGTACCACACGGGCATCCCGGGCATCAGCGGCGGCTACATCGGTGTCGACGTCTTCTTCGTCATCTCCGGCTTCCTCATCACCGGATTGCTGTGGCGCGAGGCGACAACCACCAAAACCGTTGGACTGGGCCGCTTTTACGGCGCGAGGGCACGTCGGTTGCTGCCGGCCGCGGCCGCCGTCGGCGTGGTTACCGCGATCGGCGCCGCCGTCTTGCTGCCGCCGCTGCAGGCGCGGCGAGTCTTCGTCGACGGCATTGCCAGCGCCCTGTATGTCGGCAATTACCGGTTCGCTGTCCAGGGCACCGACTACCTGAATGCCGACCTCGCGCCCTCGCCATTCCAGCACTACTGGTCACTGGGCGTCGAGGAGCAGTTCTACCTGGTCTGGCCGGCCCTGATCATTGGTACCGCCTGGCTGCTGCGACGTACGGCCCGCGCCACCGTCGCGCGGACCGCGCCCTACGCGATAGTCCTCGGCCTGGTCGCCGCGGCGTCGCTGGCCGGCGCCGCGATCTGGACCCGGACGTCACCGCCATGGGCGTTCTTCTCGCTGCCCACCCGCGCCTGGGAGCTGGCCGTCGGCGGGCTCGTGGCCCTGTCGATCGACCGATGGCGGCGGCTGCCGCTGACGCCCGCGACGATCGTCGGCTGGGGTGGCCTGGCCTTGATTCTGCTGACCTGCACCCAACTGGGTCCCAGCACGCCATACCCGGGCACCGCCGCCCTGCTGCCGGTCCTGGGCACCGCACTGGTGATCGGCGGCGGCTGCGTCACCGGCGGCATGGGAGTCGGCCGTCTGCTGTGCCGGCCGGCGATGCGGGCGATCGGGCGGGTGTCGTATTCGTGGTATCTGTGGCACTGGCCGCTGCTGTTGCTGATGCCGCCGCTGCTGGGCAATGCCGCCGGCCTGCCGGCCCGGCTGGCCGCGACCATCGTCTCCGCCGGGCTCGCGGTGATCACGCTGCATCTGGTCGAGAATCCCGGCCGGTTCGCCGCGGCGTTGCGCCGGTCCGCCAAAGCAAGCCTCGCCCTGGCCGGTGCGGCCAGCGGCGTCGCGGCATGCGCATGCGCGGTGTTGCTAACGGCAGTGCCCGCCCCCGCCGGCCACGGAGCTGCCGCGCCGCAGGCCAAGATCGCCGCATTACCCCCGAGCGCCCCTGACGCGGGAGCCCTCAGTCCGCAGGAGGCGGCCGTGGGCACCCTGCTCGCCCAAGTCCGCGACGCGGTCGCGGCCTCCGCCGGCGTGCAGGCGGTGCCGTCCAACATCGACCCACCGCTGGCGGCGGCGCCCGGTGACAAGGCGCCGGTCTTCGTCAACGGCTGCCTGCGCTCCTGGCGCGAAGTCGGCCAGAACGAGTGCGCTTCCGGCGACACCGCCTCGCCGACCACAATCACGTTGGTCGGCGACTCCCATGCCGCCATGTGGGAACCGGCGCTTCAGCAGACCGCCGGGCAGCGGCACTGGCGACTGGAGACGTTGGCCAAGGTGACCTGCCCACTGCTGGACCTGCCGATCGTCAGCCCGTATCTGGGCCGCACGTACACCGAGTGTGAACAGTGGCGCACCGAGATCGTGAACCGGCTGCGAGCCGAGCGCCCGCGGCTGGTGGTGCTGGGCATGAGCCGGCGCTACCACGCGGACTTCGGCTTCGCGGCCTACGACCCGGCGTGGCTGGATGCGCTGACCCGGACGGTGGCGCAGCTTCGCAGCTTCGGTTCGGCCGTGCTGGTATTGGGACCGGTCGCCGATCCGCAGTCCTCGGTGCCGACGTGCCTGTCGGCGCACCTGGACGACGCAGGCGCCTGCGCGCCGCAGCGGTCCCTGGCCACCAACGCTGCCGGCGTCGCCGCCGAGGAGGCGGCCACCGCAGCCGGCGGCGGGCAGTATGTGGACCTGACCGAGCTGTTCTGCGCCGCTGATCGTTGTCCGGTGATCGTCGGCAACACGCTGGTGTTCCGCGACGACAACCACGTCACCACCGAGTACTCCCAGATGTTGGCGCCGGTGCTGGGTGCGCTGGTCGACCGGACCCTGGCGGGGGCGTGAAGTTTGATTGACGACACCGATGAATTTCTTTGCGGATGAACCACATAACGACGCCGAACGTGTTATCACTGAAGCAGTCTTGGAGGTTTCGAGATGAGTCCGTTGATGCTCGTATTTGTGACGGCGCTCGCGCCGGTCGCGGGGCTCGGTCTCGTGCAATTGCAAGCGCGCCTTGAGCGTTGGGACTACGAAAGGCACGCAGAAGACTGAATGGCGACGATTAACTCCTTGTGCGGCTGACGATTTGGACGAAAATCGGCCGGCTCATCCAAGCAACTGCGCCCGAATCAGCGGTGCGATCTTGTCCGCCAGGTATTGATGTCCTGCGTCGTTGGGGTGCACGCCGTCGGCACCGATCAACTCCGGCCTGTCGACGAACCAACCGTCGCCGATCGGATCGACGAACGTCGCTCCCGCGGCGTGGGCCGCGGCGTTGAGGACGTCGCGAATCTGCAGCACCCAGTCGGGGACATCGGCCGTCGGCCACGGCGGCCCGATCACCAGAAACCTCGCCCCCGGTGCTAGGCGGCGCGCCAAATCGAAAGTCCCGCGGGCCTTTTCGGACAGGAGTTCGGGTTCGACGCCCTCGTCGTTGCGGGAGCCGAAGAACACCACCAGCACATCGTCGGGCTTGACGGCCCGAGCAGTCAGATCCTCGAAGATGCTGCCGTGGTCGCCGGGTACCCCGTAGCCAGCCCGGCCCTCGGCTGCCACCTCGGGTGCAACCCGCTCACCGCCTTTTGCCAGCTGCTGCCAGGCGCGTGCCGTCCATGACTTGGCGCCCAGACCGCCCTCGTCGGTGCCGGCGGTATAGGAGTCACCGATAACCGCCAGATGTGTGAGCCGAAAGTCCATCGTCAGTGGGCGGTAGCTCAAATGTCTGGGTACCAGGCCGACCATCAACGTGAGAACGATGATGAACATGGCAACCCGACTCACTACCAACCTCCGCTGGGAAACGGCGTCGTCATCGTATGAAAAATACGGGCGGACTCGCCGTCGACGCGCTGCAACCCTCACACCGCGCGGGCCGAAATCCCCTCCCGGACAGCGTCGACCGGATGAAGCTTGGCGCTGGTGGACCCAGCGGGTTCGCTTCGCCCGTGCGCTGCTCGCACATCTACCATCCTGCGCATCCAGCGGCGCGCGGGCTCCTCGACGACGTGATACAGCAGCATCGAGGCACCAACCGCGATCACGAGTAGGCCGATGATGTTCCACTTCCACGGGTTGCCCTGGGGCGTGAGACCGAATTGAAGCACCGCCCAGCCCCACCCGGTGTGCACCAGCTCGTGGACCATGTACAGGCAGAACGAGATCTGCCCGCCGTAGACCATCAGCCGCGTCGACAGCAGTCTGGGCAAGCTGCCCAGGCCGACCGCCAGCGTGACCACCAGTGGCACGAACAGCACGTCGACCACCCCGCTGCTGTCCAGGACTCCGGTGATGGGATGCGCGTCCAACCAGTACAGGATGCCCACCATGCCCACGATCAGCAGCAGGGACAGGTATCCGGCGAAGCGGCGAGCGCGATTGGAAAGCCGCAACCGGCGCACCGCGGCACAGGCCAGCGCGCCCGCAATGAACTGCGTGACGATGCGCGGCAGCCAACTCCACGGCGTGTAGAACTGACCGCTGGCCAACAACAGCAACACCGGCGGCAACGACGCGGCGAAAGCCAGCAGCATCAGGCTACGAGCCCGCGTGGCCCGCTCCATCCGCAAGATCACCAGGACCAGCAGCCCGAACAGCAGGTAGGCCAGCCATTCTGCACTGATCGACCAGGCCGGCCCGTCCCAACTGGACCCGTCGAAGAACGGCTGAAACCACAACTGCACCAACAGGATCTGCCGCACATAGCTGATCGCTGTGAGATCTCTCACTTCCGGCAGCGGCACATGGCCGACGTGCAGACTCAGGATCACCAAGAGCGCCGCCAGATGCATGGTGACCAGATAAACCGGCCATACCCGGGCCAGGCGAAGCCACAGGAAATGCAGGGTGGCCCGGGTCGACCAGGAGCGGCCCATGCGCTCGAGATAGTTCCAGGTCAGCACGAACCCGCTGAGGATGAAGAACAGGTCCACGCCCTGCGCCCCGCAGTTGAGCAGCGGCGCGAGGGCGGCACGGAAATCAGGTGATGCGTCGCCCAGCATCGGCCGGAAGTGAAACAGCACCACCCACACCGCGGCGACGATGCGCAAACCGGTCAGGGCCTTGATCTCCCCGCCGATCTGACCCGTGATGTCTGCGGTGCGCACGAGGTTCTTTCCGTCTGGACTCTGCTGTTTCTTCATCTGATTGCCCTGCCCGCAAGCTCCCCCGCGAGCGGGCGGTGCCCCGCCCCACGCCGCCGGGCGGCGCACATGCTCGTCAGGCGAATGCCTACTGGTTCGGCTGAACGGGCGGCCCGCCCGTTCTCCAGCCCGCCGACCGGCGATGGGCAGCCGTTGCAGCCTAACAGCGGGCCGGCCTCGACGACACCGGCGCACCCTGGAGCTTGCCATGGGCCATCACCCGCCGGGGGGCGACAGCGCCCCTGAACGACGTTGCTGGCAGCTCGGCCAATGTGGCGAAAATCCCTCTTAGCAAAGAGTTAGACGCGGCTTTCGATCTCCTTAGGTTTGCGGGCTAGCGTGGGCGCAGACTGCCACGGGGAGTGAGGCCGCTCATGACTATCGCCGACGTCGCTGATCGGACGAGTCGACAGGGAAACTGGACCTACGACTGCGCCGGCGCTCACATTCGCGCGCATTGTCGTCACCTGGCAACGGTGGTGACCGTCCGAGGCGACATCGACGCCGTCAACATCGATGAGGTCGGCAGGTACCTGCAGCGGTTCATCCTCGAGGATCATCCCGTGGTCCTCGACCTGAGCGAGGTTAACTACTTCTCTGGGGCCGCTATCTCGCTGTTGCACATGCTCGACGAGAACTGCCATGCTGCCGGCGTGCAGTGGTCGCTGGTGGCGAGCCCAGCCGTCCGCCAGCTGCTCGGTGACGACCGCGGCGATGCACTGTTTCCCCTCACCGGTTCCGTCCACGAAGCGCTTCGCGACTTGGCCGACGCCATCGTCAGCCGCCGTCAGCTGGTCCTGCCGCTGATCAGGAAGACGGCTTAGCGGTCGGCTCAGTAGTCGGCTCGGTCCCCGCCGATGGCCGGGCACTGCGCCGCAGCCGGGCCGCCCCCACCACCGTGAGAACTCCGGCGACCGTCGCCAGCAACAACGTCAGCACCAACAGCTGCGGGTGATAGACCACCGACACGGTGACCGGCTGCCCGTCGGCAACCGGCCCAACCACCACCGTCGACCTGGTATGCAGCCAGCTGGCCACCGTGGCCACCACCGCGGCCAAGGCCACGGTCAGCTCAGCCATCGCCCGGTAACGAGCGGTCACCGCGCCGACCCCGTGTCGTCGTCGTCGACGTCCACCTGAACGGGTTCGACACGTTCGGTGACCAGTGGAGTTAGCGCGGCGCGCAGATGACGATGCCGTCGCGCCCAGGCCTGGGCGGTGCGGCCTCCGGTGAGCTTCAGACCGACGCCCACCCGGCCTCGGGGTACCCCGACCAGTTCACCGAGTGCGCGTGCCGACTGCCACCCGGCCAACGGCTTGCCCGAAGCCACCGAGTTCTCCGGCTCGGGAAACACCTTCACGATCTCCGACACCAGAATGGTCTCGGTGCCCTGCCGTAACGCGTCTTCGGTCAGCTCCACCGAGGTGTGGATGCGCGCCGCCTTCACTTGCACCGCCACGAACGCCGACACCATCACCAGAAAAATCGCCGGCGTTACCAGCCCCACCCCGCCGCCGCTGGACATTTCGATCAAGATCATCGAAACCGCTGCGAACGGGCCGGCCAGCAACCAATACCAGCTGGCGCCGGGTTCGTAGAACAACGGCTTGGATCTGGTGTCCCGCGCTGATGTCATGGAAGCCTCCGTCACGAAAGCCAACCCGCCGCTTGGGCGGCCCAGTAGCTGAGCACGATATCGGCCCCGGCGCGCCGGATGCTGGTCAGCGATTCCAGCGCGGCGGCGCGTTCGTCGATCCAGTTGTGAGCCGCGGCCGCGCAAATCATCGCGTACTCCCCCGAGACCTGGTAAGCCGCCACCGGCACCGGCGAATTCGCGGCAGCCGCGGACACGATGTCGAGATACCCCATCGCCGGTTTGATCATCACGATGTCGGCGCCCTCGTCCAGATCCAGCTGGATCTCGCGCAGCGCCTCGCGCGCATTGCCCGGCTCCTGCTGGTAGGTCCGCCGGTCTCCGGAAAGGCTGCAGCTCACCGCCTCGCGAAAGGGGCCGTAGAACGCCGAGGCGAACTTCGCGGCGTAAGCCAGGATCGCCACGTCGGGATAACCGGCGGCGTCCAGGCCGTCGCGGATCGCGCCCACCTGGCCGTCCATCATTCCGCTCGGACCGACCACCTGTGCCCCTGACTGTGCTTGGGCCAGCGCCAATTCCACGTAGCGCTCCACGGTGGCGTCGTTGTCGACCCGGCCGCGCTCGTCCAGGACGCCGCAGTGCCCGTGGTCGGTGAACTCGTCGAGGCAGGTGTCGGCCATCAACACCGTCGCGTCGCCCAGATCCTTGGCCAGATCCCGAAGCGCGACGTTGAGGATGCCGTCCGGATCCGTGCCGGCCGAGCCGACGGCGTCCTTGTCGCGGTCACGGGGCACGCCGAACAGCATCAGCCCGCCGACGCCGGCAGCGACCGCGTCGGCGGCGGCGCTGCGCAGCGAATCACGGGTGTGCTGGACCACGCCCGGCATAGAACGGATGGGGCGCGGTTCCGATATACCGTCGGCGACGAACATCGGTAACACCAAATGCCTTGCCTGCAACGAGGTTTGCGCCACCAACCGGCGCATCGCGGGGGTTGAGCGGAGCCGGCGTGGCCGCTCCCGCGGCCAGCTCATGCGCGGCGGGTCGCCGCGCATGAGCTGGCCGCGGG
>NZ_UPHT01000166.1 GCF_900566085.1 Mycobacterium attenuatum | reverse complement strand
CCGCCCCACAGACCTGCGCCCCCGCCGGCGCCGCCGTTGCCGCCGTTGCCGGAGCCCGCTACCTGTGCGGCACCGCCGACTCCGCCGGCACCGCCATGGCCCCATAGCCATCCGCCGGCTCCGCCATTGCCACCGTTGCCGCCGCTGCCGGTAAGCGAGTTGCCACCGGCGCCACCGGCGCCGCCGGCACCCAGCAGCCCGGCGGTCCCGCCGTTACCGCCGCTTGCCCCCGGAGCGCCCGAGCCGCCGGACCCGCCGTCGCCGAGCAACCATCCGCCGGGCGCGCCGTCCTGGCCGGTTCCCGGGGTTCCGTTGGTGCCATTGCCGATCAGGGGGCGCCCAGTCAGTGTTCGGGCGGGCGCGTTGATCGCGTCGAGTATCTGCTGTAGCGGCACGACATTGGCGGCTTCGGCACCGGCATAGGCCGCGGCGCCGGCGGTCAGCGCGCCGACGAACTGCTGGTGGAACACCGCTGCCTGCCGACTCAGTGCCTGATAGTCCACGGCGTGCGCGGAAAACATGGTCGCGATAGCCGCCGATACCTCGTCCTGTGCGGCCGCCAGCAGCGTGGTCGTCGGCGCCGCCGCGGCCGTGGTGGCCGCGCTCACCGTAGCGCCAATTGCTGCGAAGTCCGTCGCGGCTGCGACCAGCGACTCGGGTGCGGCAATCAGCAGCGACATGAGTACCTCCCAGTGCGCGGCGGGCATCGATGCGGTCGGTATGCGCACCGTAGCGCGCGCCGGGCAGCGGTTCTGCAGAACTGGCACGATCACCGGCGCCGGCCGCACGTCTGGCCTGCCCCGGCCGCAACGGCTCGTGGTAGCCGGGGCGCGGGATTTCCCGCCGCCGTCTGCCCCGTGCTTAGCGACCTTCAGCAACCAACTCCGTGACCACCAGCCGCAGCACCCGCACCGCGCCTGCTTTGTCCAGCGGGTCGTTTCCGTTGCCGCACTTGGGAGATTGCACGCACGACGGGCATCCGTTCGGGCATTCGCAGGCTTCGATGGCCGCGGCGGTGGCACCCAGCCAGGTGCGTGCCCGCCGGAAGCCGCGTTCGGCGAACCCGGCTCCTCCCGGATAGCCGTCGTAGACAAAGACACTCGGCAGCCCTTCCGGACCGATCGCGGTGGAAATGCCACCGATATCGCCGCGGTCGCAACTGGCGACCAGCGGCAGCAGCCCAATGGCCGCATGTTCGGCGGCGTGCAATGAACCCGGAATCCGGGGCATGTCAATGTCGTTACGGGCCAAGGCTTCCGGAGTGATCGTGTACATCATCGCGGTGGTGGGCAGCACCTGTTCGGGCATGTCGAGCTCGACGAAGTCGATCACTTCTCCGTTGAGCCGGCGGCGTAGATACCCGATGACCCGATGGGTGACGGTGACCGGCACCAGGCCCAGGGTGACGGCGCCGAAACCCGACCGCTCGCCCGGACCGCTGACCGCGATATCGGTGACTTCTCGGGCGAATGTCGCATAGCCCGGATCCTCGGCGTGGACGAAGGCGATGCCTTCCTCGCCATCCAGCGAGTCGACGACGTAGCTTTCGCCCTGATGCAGATATACCGCGCCCGGGTGAACGCACGCCGGCGCCCGGCCCGTGTCCACACTGCCCAGCAGCCGCCCGGTGTCGGACTCGACAATGACGATCTGGCCGCCGATCGAACCTCGAATATCTACTGCCGCATGTGGTTCCACACCCGGCGCCGGAAAGTACTTGCCGCCCCGCCGGCGTAACAACCCGTCGTCGACCAGGCCTTCGGCCACCGCCGCCGCGTCCATTGACCGGACCTCAACCTCGTCGAGCGGCAATTCGACTGCAGCGCATAGCAATTGTGGGCCCAGCAGATAGGGGTTGCTCGGGTCGATGACGACTCGTTCGACCGGCTTGCCCAACAACGCGTCTGGGTGGTGAACCAGATAGGTATCCAGCGGATCGTCGCGGGCCACCAGCACCACCAACGCGCCCTGACCGCGCCGGCCGGACCGGCCAGCCTGCTGCCAAAACGAGGCGACCGTCCCGGGAAAGCCGGCCAGCACCACCGCGTCCAGCCCGGCGATGTCAACGCCCAACTCCAGCGCGTTGGTGGTGGCCAGCCCGCGCAGCCGGCCCTCGGCCAGCGCGTGCTCCAAGGCGGCGCGGTCCTCGGCAAGATATCCCGCTCGATACGAGGCCACCATGGACGACAACTCCGGTGCGATGTCGTCGAGCCTCGCCCGGGCGCCCAGCGCGGTGAGCTCCGCTGCACGCCGTGACCGGACGAACGTCAGGGCTTGTGCTCCCTCGGCGATCAGGTCGGCCATCACCCGCGCCGCCTCGGCGCCCGCCGACCGCCGTACCGGGGCGCCGTTCTCACCGGTCAAATCCGTCCGCAACGCCGGCTCCCACAACGCGACCGTGCGCGCCCCCTGCGGGGAGCCGTCGTGCACCACCTCCGTGACCGGCTGGCCGATGAGTTCGGTGGCGGTCGCGCCCGGAGAATCCGTTGTCGCGCTGGCGAATACCACCGTCGGGCCGGAACCCGGCTCGGCCGAGTAACGGGCGCACAGCCGCAACAGCCGGCGCAACACCATCGCCACATTCGATCCGAAAACGCCCCGGTAGTAATGACACTCGTCGACCACCAGGTATCGCAACCCGCGTAGCAGCACAGCCCAGCGGGCATGGTTGCGCAATATCGACAGGTGAACCATGTCCGGATTGGAGAACAGCCAGCGCGATCGTTCGCGGGCAAAGCGGCGCACCTCGGCGGGACTGTCGCCGTCGTAGGCCGTGGGGGCGACGTCGTCAAGCGGGACTGCAGCGGTCAGCGCATGGGCCGCGCGCAACTGGTCGTGGCCCAGCGCCTTCGTCGGGGACAGGTAAAGCACCCGGGCGCGCGGCTCCGTCGCCAGCGCGCTGAGGACCGGCAGCTGATAGGCCAGTGACTTGCCCGATGCTGTGCCGGTGCTGACCACCACGTGGCGTCCCTCGTGCGCCAGCTCGGCGGCCTCGAGTTGGTGCGACCACGGCACGGTGATGCCGCGGTCGACGAAGGCGCGAACCACGTTGGGGGCGGCCCATTCCGGCCAACCGGTTGGTCGGCCAAGTCGTGGTGGCAGCTCGGCGACATGGCGCAGCGGAGCCTCGCCGGACGGCGTACCGGCGAGCGCGGCGGCAAGCAGCTCGCTGCCGAAACTCGGCATTTACGCACCCTTCGAGAACTCGTCCACGACACAAGTCTGTCGCCGACGCGCCGAACATGATTGACTGATTGCGGTCGCAGCTTCTGTGTTCGTGTCAAACTTTCGCAGGATCGACGTTGCGGCCGCGGTTCCTGCGAGGTTATCGGTCGGGTTAAGTTCCGGCGACTCAGCGAGGTATGGCGGTCGCAGCTTGGCCCGGGGCACCGAGAGGCGGTGCACCGCACCCAGAAGAAAAGGAAAGATCGAGAAATGCCACAGGGAACTGTGAAGTGGTTCAACGCGGAGAAGGGGTTCGGCTTCATCGCCCCCGAGGATGGTTCCGCGGATGTGTTTGTCCACTACACGGAGATCCAGGGTTCGGGCTTCCGCACCCTCGAAGAGAACCAGAAGGTCGAGTTCGAAATCGGCCACAGCCCTAAGGGCCCCCAGGCCACCGGAGTCCGCTCCCTCTGATCCGAGCGGTTCTGACGAACCCCCCGGCGCAGCCCGCACAGCGGGTCGGGCCGGGGGGTTTTCGTTACCTCAAGGCGCGTCTGCCCGGCACACGTGGCCGCCGCGCCGGGACGTGCAGCAGCGGCGCACCGGCCGGCTGGCCTACTGTCGGTGAGGTGAGCCAGCTTTCCTTCTTCGCCGCGGAGTCGGTGCCTCCCGCGGTGGACGACCTTGCCGGAGTGCTGGCGGCCCCGGGTCAAATCGTCATGGTCGGTACCGGCGCCCGGCTGTCGGTGGTCGTCAGTGACCTGTGGCGCGCGGTTGCTCTCGCCGACATGATGCGCGACGCCGGCGTGGTATCGGAAATCGCCCGAACCGACGAAGATACCCCGCTGGTACGCACCGCAGCCGACCCGAGGCTGCGCAGGATCGCGGCCGCCTGGACCCGCGGTGCGGTAAAGACAGTGCCCCCCCGATGGCTGCCCGGGCCACGCGAGCTGCGGGCCTGGACGCTGGCGGCCGGCAGCCCGGAAGCCGACCGATATCTGCTCGGCCTGGATCCGCACGCCCCCGACACCCATTCGCCGCTGGCGTCGGCGCTGATGCGGGTCGGCATCGCACCCACCCTTATCGGCACCCGGGGCGCCCGGCCGGCGCTGCGGATCAGCGGCCGGCGCAGGCTATCACGCCTGGTAGAGAACGTGGGGGAACCTCCCGACAGTCCCGAAGCGTTAGCTCAGTGGCCACGGCTTTGAGGGGTCCCCCGCGCTGGTCTTTCAGGTAGCCGGTTTGCGCAGGCGCGCCTTAGGGTGCGAAATTGTCAGGTGCCCATGGGCGAGGGAACGGCGGCGTACCGGAATTTCACCTGAGATTCAGTGCCAGTCTGGCACTCTTCTCCTACCGGGGCGGTTCCGTGGGGAGCCAGGATGAGAGATGGAGCGTAAGCGCAGTTGGCTGAGCCGAGATCGAAGCGCCGCGACAGCGGCAATGGCAGCGGCCGGCGACTTGTCATTGTCGAGTCGCCCACCAAGGCGCGCAAACTGGCCGGCTACCTGGGGCCCAGGTACATCGTCGAGTCGTCGCGAGGTCACATCCGCGACCTGCCGCGAGCGGCGGCCGACGTGCCCGCCAAGTACAAGTCCGAGCCGTGGGCCCGGCTTGGGGTCAACGTCGACGCTGACTTCGAACCGCTCTACATCATCAGCCCCGAGAAGAAGAGCACCGTCAGCGAGTTGAAGGGCCTGCTCCAAGACGTCGACGAACTCTATCTGGCCACCGATGGTGACCGCGAGGGTGAAGCGATCGCCTGGCATCTGCTGGAAACCCTGAAGCCGCGCATTCCGGTCAAGCGGATGGTCTTCCACGAGATCACCGAACCGGCCATCCTCGAGGCTGCCGCCAACCCCCGCGAGCTCGACATCGACCTGGTTGACGCGCAGGAAACCCGTCGCATCATGGACCGGCTGTACGGGTACGAGGTCAGCCCGGTGCTGTGGAAGAAGGTCGCTCCCAAGCTGTCGGCGGGCCGGGTGCAGTCGGTGGCCACGCGCATCATCGTGCAGCGTGAGCGCGACCGGATGGCGTTCCGCAGCGCGTCCTATTGGGACATCGTGGCCACGCTGGACGCCAGCGTGTCCGACCCGAAGGCCCACCCGCCCACCTTCGCAGCCCGGCTGACGGCTGTAAACGGCCGACGGGTGGCCACTGGTCGCGACTTCGACTCGCTGGGTCAGCTGCGTAGCGTCGCTTCCGGTTTGCCGGACGTCACCATCCTGGACGAAGCGACCGCGACCGCGTTGGCCACGCGCCTGCACGGCGCCCAGCTGACGGTCGCGTCGGCGGAGGAAAAGCCTTACACCCGCCGGCCGTATCCGCCGTTCATGACGTCGACGCTGCAGCAGGAGGCCGGCCGTAAGCTCCGGTTTTCCGCCGAGCGGACGATGAGCATCGCGCAGCGGCTCTACGAGAACGGCTACATCACCTACATGCGGACCGACTCCACGACGCTGTCGGAGTCGGCGATCAACGCCGCGCGTACGCAGGCGCGGCAGCTCTACGGCGAGGAGTATGTGGCTGCCGCGCCGCGTCAGTACACCCGCAAGGTGAAAAACGCCCAGGAGGCGCACGAGGCGATTCGGCCCGCCGGTGAGACGTTCGCGACGCCGGACGCGGTGCGCCGTGAGCTCGACAACGACGAATTCCGTCTCTATGAGCTTGTCTGGCAGCGCACGGTGGCCTCGCAGATGGCCGACGCCCGCGGCACCACGTTGAGCCTGCGCATCGCCGGGACCGCCGGCGACCAGGACGTGGTGTTCTCCGCCAGCGGCCGCACGCTGACCTTCCCGGGCTTCCTCAAGGCTTACGTGGAGACGGTGGACGAATTGGTCGGCGGTGAGGCCGACGACGCCGAGCGGCGACTACCCCGCCTGACTCCCGGTCAACGGCTGGACGCCGTCGAGCTGACCCCGGACGGGCACGCCACCAACCCGCCGCCGCGTTACACCGAGGCGTCTTTGGTCAAAGCGCTCGAAGAGCTGGGCATCGGACGTCCGTCGACATACTCGTCAATCATCAAGACCATCCAGGACCGCGGTTATGTGCACAAGAAGGGCAGCGCGCTGGTACCGTCCTGGGTGGCATTCGCCGTGACCGGCTTGCTCGAGCAGCATTTCGGCCGCCTGGTCGACTACGACTTCACCGCGGCCATGGAAGACGAGCTCGACGCTATCGCCGCCGGCACCGAGCGACGCACTAACTGGCTCAACAACTTCTATTTCGGTGGCGAGCACGGCGTGGCCGATTCGGTGGCCCGCTCGGGCGGATTGAAGAAACTCGTCGGCATCAATCTCGAAGGCATCGATGCGCGAGAAGTCAATTCCATCAAGCTCTTCGACGATGCCGACGGCCGTCCCGTCTACGTCCGGGTAGGCAAGAACGGGCCGTACCTGGAACGCACGGTAACCGGCGACGATGGTGAGCCGACACCGCAGCGCGCCAACCTCGACGACTCGCTCACTCCCGACGAGCTGACCCTCGAAATAGCCGAACAACTTTTTGCCACCCCGCAAGAGGGACGCGTACTGGGTGTTGACCCGCAGACCGGCCACGAGATCGTCGCCAAGGACGGACGTTACGGCCCGTACGTGACCGAGATCCTGCCCGAGCCGGCCAACTCCGGCGAGCCCGTGAAGAAGGGCAAGAAGGCCGGCGCCGCCAAACCGCGCACCGGCTCGCTGCTGCGCAGCATGGACCTGCAGACGGTCACGCTCGAGGATGCGTTGAAGCTGCTGTCGCTGCCCCGGGTCGTGGGTGTGGATCCCGAGACGGGTGAGGAGATCACCGCGCAGAACGGACGTTATGGCCCCTACCTGAAGCGCGGCAAGGATTCTCGCTCGTTGGCAACCGAAGACCAGATATTCAGCATCACCCTCGACGAAGCGCTAAAGATCTACGCTCAGCCCAAACGCCCTGGACGCCAAAGTGCTTCGGCTCCGCCGCTACGCGAATTGGGCGCCGATCCGGCGTCGGGCAAGCCGATGGTCATCAAGGACGGACGGTTCGGACCGTACGTCACCGATGGTGAGACCAACGCCAGTCTGCGCAAGGGCGACGATGTGGCGACGATTACCGACGAGCGTGCCGCCGAACTGCTGGCCGACCGACGGGCCCGCGGGCCGGTCAAGCGGACGGCTCGCAAGACCACCCGCAAGGCGCCGGCGAAGAAGGCCGCCAAGCGCTAGCCGGGTGCATCCCTGTCGACCGCCGGGGTGCGGCGGCTAACGGCTGCCGGCAGCCACCATCTCGGCGCTCGAGAGCGCTGCTGCCAGCTGGCGTCGGGACTGCCCACCGAGTTTGCGGTAGGTGCTGGTGAGATGGACCTCAACGGTCCGCAGGCTCAGGAACAGCCGTCGGGCGATCTCGCGGTTGGTCTCATCGCTAGCGGCCAGCCGGGCGACCCGCAACTCGCTGACGGTGAGGGCGGCCGGGCACGTGAGCGCGCTGCGGCGTGGGCGGGCTCCGGCGGCAAGCAGCTCCATGCGGGACGGCAAATCGGTACGGGTCCGGGTGTAGGGGGACACCGCGGCGATGGAGCGGCAATACGGGAACAAGCCGGTCGCTGCCGCGTAATCGGTAAAGCACAATCCGCCCGTCATCCGCTTGGGCGGCGGGCGGACTTGCGATGGGAGCCCGACCTTAGCCCAATCTTAGCTCCGCGTCTCGCTGGACAGTTGTTGCTCGCAAACCTCTTCTGGCGCAGCAAGATTCAGCGGCCGTGCCAATTGGGTGGGTGCGGTGCGCCCCCGCAACTCGACGACTTCACCGACATCCCAGCACAACGCCTCGGCATCGAGGGCACCGCTGACCGCGATGGCCGACGCCAGCACGTGGCCCGCTTCCAGTTTGGCCAGTTCCGTGAGCCGGGCGGCTTCGTTCACCGGGTCGCCGATCACGGTGTACTCGAATCGGGCTTGCGCGCCGATGTGTCCGGCGATGGCCCGTCCGGCCGAAACCCCGATGCCGAACTCGGCCGAACCCAGCACCGGGATGAGTTCATCGTGCAGTTCTCGCGCGGCGCACAGGGCGGCACCGGCACCGTCGGGGTGTTCGATCGGTGCACCGAAGATGGCCAGCGCAGCGTCGCCCTGGAACTTGTTGACGAAGCCGCCGTGGCGGCCGACCGTCTCGACCACCACCCGGAAGAACTCGTTGAGCAGATGGACCACTTCGGCGGGCGGCCGGGTGGCGGCCAGCTGGGTGGAGCCCACCAGGTCCACGAACAGCACCGCCACATCGCGTTCCTGGCCGCCGAGCTCGGTGCCCCGCTCGAGGGCGCGCCGGGCTACGTCTTCGCCGACGTAGCGACCGAACAGGTCACGCAGCCGCTGCCGCTCGGACAGGTCCCGGACCATGTCGTTGAAGCCGGCCTGCAGCAAGCCCAGCTCGCTGGCGTCGTAGATCTGCATGTGAGCGTTGTAGTTGCCGCGCTGCACCTCCGACAGCGCCCAGCGCAGCTGGCGCAGCGGATCGGCGATCGACATGGCCACCAGCAGGGTGCTCACCGATCCGATGCCCAGTGCCGCCAGCGCCAGCAGCAAGATGGGATCGAACAGCTTCTCCGGGGCGGTGTGCAGCAGCGCGATCTTGTCGGACACCACCGCCAGCACGATCGCCAGCAGCGGCACCGCGGTGGACGGGATCCAGGTCAGCATCAGCCGCAAGATGACGCCGGGCGCCTTGACGTTGTCGGGCAGGCCGCTGCGCAACGCGGCCACGGCCACGGGTCGCAGGACCCGCTCCGACTGCAGGTAGCCGATGACAGCTGTCGCGGTGGCTCCCAGTGCGGTGGCAACCGCCACGACCGGCGCCGCGTATTTGGCCACCGGCCAGCTGGCGATGATGAATATCACGCCGCCGATGAACCATGCCGCGAGGCTGATGACGGTTCGGTAGAACGGCATGCGCAGGGCCCGCCGGCGGGCCAGTTCGGTGCTGGCCGGATCCGCCTCGGCGAAGATAGTGTCGCGGCGTTGCCAGCGGAAAACCGGCATCAGCAGCTTGAGATTTGCCGCAAGCCCGGCGAAAAACACGACGTGCACCGACGTTACGAAGATCGCCAGATTGAGACGAGGCAGGTCCTGCAGCTGGATCTGGTCACTGGGCGGCATGCCGTAGCGAAGGAACCCGAGCACGAACAACGCCCCGATGATGTCGGACTGCAGCATGCTCAGCGAAAACACTGGCCACGGGGTGCGCACCACCCACCGGACGAACGCGTTGATCCGCCCGGGCAATGCTGCCACGGTAGCCACGAGCCCACCGTATCCGGCGGCGGTGACTCGTCGAAAACTTTTGGCCGCCCCGGCAGGTCGCCTCTGACCGGCCACAGCGCCGAAATATTACGGGAAGGTCGCGAAACGGCTGCCGATCGATATCTGTCGGTGCGGACGAATAAAGTTCACCAGTGATGTCCGGGGTGTTTACGCGGCTGGTAGGCCAGGACGCGGTGAAAAACGAGCTGATCGGCGCCGCCAGCTCGGCGCGCGGTGATAACCGTCACAGCCTCGCCGGCGACGGAACTATGACACACGCGTGGCTGATCACCGGTCCGCCGGGTTCTGGGCGCTCGGTGGCGGCCCTGTGCTTCGCGGCGGCGTTGCAATGCACCGCCGATCCCGAGGACGGGGATCCCGGATGTGGACGCTGTCGGGCCTGTACGACGACGATGGCAGGCACCCACGCCGACGTACGGCGCGTCATCCCCGAGGGCCTGTCCATCGGCGTCGACGAGATGCGGGCCATCGTGCAGATCGCCTCGCGCAAGCCGACCACCGGACACCGCCAGATCGTGCTGATCGAGGACGCCGACCGGCTGACCGAGGGTGCGGCCAACGCCCTGCTGAAGGTGGTCGAGGAGCCGCCGCCGTCGACGGTGTTCCTGCTGTGCGCACCCTCGGTGGACCCCGAAGACATCGCGGTCACGCTGCGGTCCCGATGCCGGCACGTCGCGCTGGTGACCCCCTCGACGGCGGCGATCGCCCAGGTGCTGGTCGACAGCGACGGTCTGGACACCGACACCGCGGCCTGGGCGGCGTCGGTCAGCGGCGGTCATGTGGGACGGGCCCGGCGGCTGGCCACCGACCCGGAGGCCCGGCAGCGACGCGAGCGAGCGCTGGGACTGGCGCGCGACGCCGTGACGCCGTCGCGCGCCTACGCCGCCGCCGAGGAGCTGGTCGCCGCCGCCGAGGCCGAGGCGGTGGGACTGACCGCGGACCGGGCCGAGGCCGAGACGGAGGAGCTGCGCACGGCGCTGGGGGCCGGCGGCACGGGTAAGGGGACCGCGGGCGCGATGCGCGGCGCTACGGGCGCCATCAAAGAGCTGGAACGGCGCCAGAAATCTCGGCAAACCCGCGCCTCGCGCGACGCATTGGACCGGGCGCTGATCGACTTGGCGGGTTACTTCCGGGATGCGCTGCTGGTGTCGGAGAACGCGGCGACGGTTGCGCCCAATCACCCGGATATGGCCGAGCGGGTCGCAGCGCTGGCCTCTCATGCCACCCCGCAGCGGCTGCTGCGGTGCATCGAGGCCGTGTTGGCCTGCCGCGAAGCGCTGGCGATCAACGTCAAACCCAAGTTCGCCGTCGACGCCATGGTGGCCACCCTCGGCCAGGAGCTTGGGTGATCCTGCCCGGCTGCCGTAGACTCGTGCCGCCCGGCGCGATGGCGCCATCAGGTACCGCCGCCTTAGCTCAGTCGGTAGAGCGATTCACTCGTAATGAATAGGTCGGGGGTTCGATTCCCCCAGGCGGCTCCAGTGTGATGAGTCGTGTCATGGGTTACAGATTCCCCGGCCATCGGCCGGGGTTTTTGTTTTGGTTGCCGCCAGTAGTTTTTGTCGGGGTCGATGATGTGGCTGCTGAGGATGTGGTGGGCGGTTTTGCTGATGACGGTGACGGTTTTGCTGGTGGCCAGGATGAGTATTGGGGTGTGGGCGTGGGTGCCTCCGATGCCGAGGTGGTGTGGGCGGCTGGCGTGGCGCAGGGTGAGTTTGCCGGATTGGTCGACGATGTCGTGGCGGATGCGAAAGTGTGGGTTGGGT
>NZ_UPHT01000045.1 GCF_900566085.1 Mycobacterium attenuatum | reverse complement strand
AACTTGCGCACGATGTCCTCCGCGGAATGCCGCTTACGACCAGCCATGTGTTTCATCGTCCCTTCCAGCCCGACCTCGGGCCACAGGACTCTAAAACAAGCCGGACTCATTCACGGGGAACACGCCACCGGCGTTGAAGAAGCCCGCCAGCGCGCCATTACCCGTATTTTGGACACCGGACACGTAGGCGCCGCCGGTCGCGTTCTGGAAGCCAGAGGTATCGGTGCCCGAGTTGTAGAAGCCCGACATGTTGGTGCCCGTGTTGCCGAAGCCTGACACCGTACCGGGTTGGTCGATCGAGCTGCCGACGCCCGTGTTCACGCTGCCCGCATTGAAAAGCCCGGTGTTGAGGTCTCCCGAGTTGAACCAGCCCGTGTTCTCGTTGCCCGAGTTGAACGAGCCCGTATTGACCCCATCCCCGGCGAAGCTGTTGAAGCTGCCGGTGTTTCGCGTGCCCGAGTTTCCGAAGCCCATGTTGTCCAGTCCCGAGTTGCCGACCCCCACATTGAAACGTCCGGCATTCCCGAATCCGAAGTTGCCGTCGCTGCCGTTTCCGAAGCCCGTGTTATGGCTGCCCGTGTTCCAGAAACCGGTATCGACGCTGCCGGAGTTCGCGAAACCGTAGTTAGCGTTGCCCGAATTGAAGAAGCCGACGTTGTTGTCACCGGAATTGAAGAACCCAATGTTGTTGTTACCCGAGTTCCCGAAGCCGATGTTGTTGGTGCCGGCGTTCAATCCGCCGATGCCGATCATGTTGTCTCCGGTGAGCCCGAAGCCGATGTTGTTGTTTCCGTGGTTGCCGAAACCGAAATTGTTGCTGCCTAGGTTGCCGAAGCCCAGGTTGTGGGAGCCGTGGTTTCCACTGCCCACGTTGGAGCTACCGAAGTTCCCCCCGCCGGAATTGAAGCTGCCCCGGTTTGAGCTGCCTACATTTCCGGCGCCGAAATTGCCGAAGCCGACATTACCGTTGTTGAGGTTTCCGAAGCCCAGGTTGAGATCGCCGAAGTTGCCGATGCCGAAGTTGGCGGTGCCCAGGTTGCCGCTACCCAGGTTGAAGAAGCCCCGGTTTCCGCTGCCCAGATTGGCGTTGCCGACGTTTCCGCTACCGACGTTGAAGTCACCAGTGTTTCCGCTACCGACGTTGAAGTCACCGGTGTTTCCGCTACCGGGGTTGAAATCACCGATGTTGCCCGTGCCCAGATTCCAGCTGCCGGTGCTCCCAAAGCCGGTGTTGATCCCCGGAATGCTGATCGCCGGCACGGACAGATGCGGCAAGGCCGGAAGGGCTGCCGTCGGCAAGATCGCGTGTAAGAAGCCCGACTGGTTGTCACCGGTGTTGAAGAACCCCGAGCTGAATAGACCCGCATTGGCGATGCCCGAGACCAGCTCACCGGAGTGGCCCAGGCCAAAATCGTTGGTGCCCTTGTTGAACCAGCCCGAGTTGATGCTGCCGGAGTTGAACCAGCCCGCGTCGCCGTCGCCTGAGTTGCCGATGCCCGAATTCAAGCCGAGGCCCGTGTTCGTGTTCTGGAAGCCCGAGGTGGCGGGACCGGTGTTGTTGAAGCCCGATACGTCGGTGCCGGTGTTGTTGAAGCCCGAGACCGAACCGGGTTGATCGATGGAGCTTCCGAAGCCCGTGTTCACGCTGCCGGCATTGAACAGGCCCGTGTTGGTGGCACCCGAGTTGAAGAAGCCGGTGTTGTTCGGGCTCGAGTTGAAGGAGCCGGTGTTTCCAGCCGATATGCCGAATGTGCCTCCGCCCGAGTTGAAGTCACCGGTGTTGAAGTCGCCCGAGTTGAAGAATCCCATGTTGTCGGACCCGCCGTTGCCGAAGCCCACGTCCTTGATGCCCCCGTTGCCGAAGCCGAAATCGAGGTTGCCCCCGTTGCCGGCGCCGGTGTTCCAGTTGCCCGCGTTCCAGAAACCCGTGTTGATATTGCCGGAGTTCGCAAATCCGAAATTACCGCTGCCCGAGTTGAAGAAGCCGAAATTGTTGTCACCGGAGTTGAACAGCCCGATGTTGTTGTTGCCCGAGTTCCCGAAGCCGATGTTGCCGATGCCCGAGTTCAGCCCGCCGATGCCAACTTGGTTGTCGCCGGTGAGCCCGAAGCCGATGTTGTTGTTGCCATGGTTCCCGAAGCCGAGGTTCTTGCTACCGAAGTTGCCGACACCGATGTTGTAGGAGCCGTGGTTGCCGGATCCCACGTTCTCGGGTCCCCAGTTTCCAAAGCCGACGTTGCTGCTGGAGTGGTTTCCGCTGCCCAGGTTTGCGTTGCCCCAGTTTCCGAACCCGAAGTTTCTGTTGCCATCGACGGGTCCGGTGTTGCCGCTACCGAAGTTGAGGTCGCCGCGATTTCCGTTACCGAGATTGAGGCTGCCGAAATTCCCGTTGCCCAGGTTGAAGAAGCCTCTGTTTGCGCTGCCCAGGTTTCCGTTGGCGACGTTTCCGCTGCCCAGGTTGGCGTTGCCGACGTTTCCGCTGCCGAAGTTGAGGTCACCGTGGTTTCCGCTGCCCAGGTTGTAGTTGCCGATGTTTCCGATGCCCAGGTTCCAGGCGCCGGTGTTGCCGAAGCCGGTGTTGATCGCCGGCACGATCGACGCCGCGGCAGCTGCCACCGGGCTGGCCGACACCACGCCGTCCACTTGACCCGCCACACCTTGCAGCGCACCCCGCCACGACGCCAACTGCTCAGCGATGACCGACACCCCACTGTGGTACCCAGTCATCGTGGCCACCGCCGACGCCCACATCCCCTCATACTCGGCCTCGGCCGCCGAAATCGCCGGCGCGTTCTGCCCCAACAGATTCGACATCACCAACTGCACGAACTCGTTGCGATTGGCCGCCACCACCACCGGCCGCACCATCGCCGTCCGCGCGGCCTCGAACACACTGGCCACCGCGTTGGCCTGGGCCGCTGCCCCAGCAGCCCGCGCGGCAGCGACATTGAGCCACCCCGCATACGGAGCCGCAGCCGCCACCATCGCCTGCGCTGCAGGACCCTGCCACGCCTGACCCGCCAACCCGAACGTCACCGAGGAAAACGACGACGCAGCAGACCCCAACTCCGCAGACAACCCGTCCCAAGCCGTCGCGGCCTGCAACATCGGGGTCGAACCGGCACCAGAAAACATCCGCAACGAATTGATCTCCGGAGGCAAGACTGAAAAATTCATCGCGCCCGTCCCTTCGAAGCCTGGTCGTCACCGGCCGATCGGCGAAAACCGAGCATCGCGCGAACCCCTCCGGCCCAGTAGGGCCTTCAGACCCTAGTCATCGGGACGAAAGTTCAGACCGTTGGCGGGAACGGGCCGCCGCGCGGCCGGCGGACATCGACGCGAGCTAAGACGATCTAAGACCGATTCCGCGCCCCGGCTGGCCGACCGGCACAGCAATGCACACCGCAGCTGCCATCAATGCGTGTTGGGTTGCGCCACCAAAGCTTTCATGCTTCGGTCCGTACTCGACCGATCGGCGCAGGGCGGGACGCTGACTCGGGCCGCAGCGGCGCCGGCGGATGCAACGTAAACCGGATACCGGTTCCGTTAGGGCTGACCGAGGATACCCGCCTGGTTGTCGCCCTGGTTGAACAAGCCCGCGCTGCCGTCACCGGAGTTGCCGAGACCGGAGCTGCCAAGGCCCGAGTGGAACAGGCCCGAGCTGAAGCCAAGTGCGGCCGTGTTTCCGATGCCGAAAACAAAACTGCCCGAGTTGCCGATGCCGGTGTTGTTATTGCCGGAGTTGAACAATCCGGTCTGGCCGTCGCCGGTGTTCTGGAAGCCCGAGTTGGAGTCTCCGTGGTTCTGGAAGCCGGAGGTGTCGTTGCCGTTGTTGAAGAAGCCGGAGACGTTGGTACCGGTGTTGCCGAAGCCCGACGAGGTCGCGCCGGCGGGGGTGATCGCACTACCGACACTGGTGTTGAGATCGCCCGAGTTGAACAGTCCGGTGTTGACGTCACCCGCATTGCCGAAGCCGGTGTTGTGGTTGCCCGAGTTCAAGAAGCCGGTATTCAACGCGTCGGCGTTGAACGCACCGGTATTGTCGTCGCCCGCATTACCAAGACCCAGGTTGGCGGCGCCCGCGTTCCCGAAGCCCATGTTGGCAGAGCCCGCATTGCCGAAACCAAAGTTGATGGAGCCACTGTTGCCGAAGCCGGTATTCGTGCTGCCCGAATTCCAGAAGCCCGTGTTGGTGTCACCCGAGTTGGCGAAGCCGAAGTTGCCGGTTCCGGAGTTGAAGAAGCCGAAATTGCCGTCGCCGGAGTTGAAAAAGCCGATGTTGTTGTTGCCGGTGTTCCCGAAGCCCATGTTGTTGAGGCCCGCGTTCAACATGCCGAAGCCGACCTGGTTGTCACCGGTGAGCCCGAAACCGATGTTGTTGTTGCCGTGGTTGCCGAAACCGAAGTTGTTGTCGCCGATGTTGGCGAAGCCGATGTTGGAAGAACCAATGTTGGCGCTACCGATGTTGAAGGCGCCCTGGTTCGCATCCCCGAAGTTGTTGGAACCAAATATGTTTCCGCTGCCCAGGTTTCCGCTGCTGAAGAAATTTCCGAAGCCGAAGTTCCCGTTACCGAAGAAGTTTCCGCTGCCGACGTTGAGATTGCCTCTGTTACCCCAGCCGAAGTTGGTGTTGCCGATGTTGCCGCTGCCCAGGTTGGCAAAGCCGAAGTTGCCGTTGCCCGAGTTGAGGTTACCGATGTTTCCGCCGCCCAGGTTGAGGCTGCCGAAGTTCCCGTTGCCCAGGTTGAACGATCCGATGTTGCCGCCACCGACGTTCCAGTCGCCGGTGTTTCCAAGCCCCGTGTGGGACAACGCAATACCGAACGGCGCTGCAGCCGGTGACGCGGCCGCCGCGCCGACGGCCGACGCCGCCGCCTGACCCAGGCCCGGTAGCCCGGACAACGCCTGTTGCCACGACTGCAACGCCGATGCCGCCGTCACCGCCCCACCGTGATACCCGACCATCGCGGAAACATCCGCGGCCCACATCTCCTCGTAGAGGCCCTCAGCAGCCGCAATCAACGGCGCATTCTGACCAAACACGTTGGACAAGACCAGCTTCACGAACACGTTGCGGTTCGCGGCAACCTCCAGCGGATGAACCATGGCCGACCGCGCCGCCTCGAACGCGCTCGCCACCGCCTTGGCAGAAGCACAGGCACCCACCGCCCGGGCCGACGCCGCCTCCAAGAATCCCGCGTACGGAGCCGCCGCGGCGGCCATGGCCGCCGCCGCCGGCCCCTGCCACGCCTGGCCCGCCAGCCCCGAAGTCACCGACGTGAACGACTGTGCCGCCGCGCCCAACTCCTCCGCCAACCCATCCCAAGCCGCCGCCGCCGCCAGCATGGGCGCGGACCCCGCACCGGTAAACATCCGCAGCGAATTGACCTCTGGGGGCAAGACAAAAAAATTCATCAGCTAGTCCTTTCGTCCGGTCGCCACACCGCATTCCTCCCCGGGCCGCGCGACAGGCCTCCCCGCGAGCTTCGGGCGACCGCGCACGGCACTACACCGGTTATCGCAGACTTTAGAAAAATCGCCGCATCAATGTGGGAGTTCCGTCAAAGTCGTTGACCCTTGTTGCTAACAGCAACATCGACCGGCCAGACACTCAGCCCACGAACGGGCGAGTGGCCAACACATAGATCGCCACCACCGACACCGGCGCCACCAACGGCAGCCACGGCAGCTGCAACGGGAATGACGTCGCGACCAACCCGGCCAAAGCAAATCCCACGGCGGACACGATCGTCGGCACACTGACCACCACGAGACCGACGCCGTGCCGGCACACCAAGTAGCCCGCCGCGCACAACCCCGACAATGCGGCAAGCCCCTGCGACGGGTCCGACATCACCAGCACTGACACCGACAACAGCACAGCAATCGTCGCCGCCGGCCGAAACGCGATCCCCGCCGCCACGGCAAGAGCGGCCGCAACCCCGCCGGCAACAGCGGGCCCGTGCGACCCGACGACGGCGGAAGCCACCATCAGCAGACCGAACAACAAGGACCCGACCCGGCTCACCTGACCGCCAGCAATGCTCATGTCAGCGCCATCCCGCCAGCTGTCCGCCCCCCCGACGACGACGATCCGGCAAGGTGCTCATCGACTGCTCCAGCGGCCGATCCCCGGGCCACGACAACACGTTGACACCGACGGTGGCCATGTCGCGATACATCGCAGAACGCTGCAGCGCCCACAGCCGCACCACCAGCGGATCCTGTTCGCTCTCGAACGGAGCGGCGTCGAGAACGTCGACGGCAACCACGACATGGCCGCGTTTGCGTAAGTCGATCAGCGCCAAAGCGAATTCGGTGTCGAGCAGGGTGGAGAACGCGATGACGATGGCCCCTGCGGGAACGGCGGCACGCGGCGCCAATGTCCCGGTCGTCTTTTCGAACCCGTCGCCGGTGCCGAGCACGGTATCAAGTACTCGATAGAACTGACGCTGGCCGATGTCGGCGCCGAGCCACCGGGGGCGGTTGCCTCCGAGCGCGACGATCCCGGCGCGGTCACCGTTTCGCAGGGCGGTCTGTACCACCTGAGCGGCGCCCCGCGCGATCCGCTCGGTGGCCTCGGTAGCCGGGCCCGGCGGCTGCCGGTAGGTGTCGATGAGCACGACCACGTCGGCGGCGCGGTCGGTCAACCGCTGCGTGACGTGCAATCGGCCGCGCCGCGCGCTGACCGCCCAGTTGACGGCACGCAGCTGGTCCCCCGGAACGTAGGGGCGAATATCTGCGTATTCCACGCCGGGGCCGATGTACCGGGTGAGGTGCGCGCCGAGGCGGTCGAGCAACTCGGTCTGCGGGATTGCCGTGGCCTGCGGCGGTGTCAGCGGGAAAACCACGATTTCGGCTGCGTCGACGGTTGCCGTCCCGGTCAGCAAGCCGCCCCGCGCGACCACATCGAGCCGCGCCCGGATCGGGTAACGCCCCCACCGCGGCGCCGACACGGAAACCGTTGTGGCTGGACGGCAATCCGATTCCACAACGTCGAGCTGCATACCGGTAGGCGCCGACACCGTGATATCGATCAGTTCCGAACTCGGCTGGCCGTCGGAATCCGTTGTGGCCCAAACCTTGACGTTGGCATGCTCATCCTCGAAGCAGCGCTGCGATTCAGGCTCGCCGTGCACCCGGACAGCCGGAACCGGTGGCTGCCAATAGATTGAGCACAGCACCCCGAGCAACGGCGCCGCAAACGCGATCAGCTGCCACCGACCCGCGATGACGGCGGCCGCCAGCGCCGCTGCGGCACCGGTAGCGACCGCCAGCGTCAGAGGTGAAGCGCGCCAACGCAATTCGGCGTCACGAGTTTGGATCATTCGTCCCACCAGTTCGTGGAACAGGCAAGCGCCGCAACAGTTCTGCGATCACGTCGACGCCCTGGATCTTGCGCACCCACATCTCCGGGCGCAATGTGATCCGGTGTGCAATCGACGCGGTGGCCAGCGCCTTGACGTCTTCGGGGATCACATAGTCGCGACCGAGCAACAGGGCGCGCGCCCGCGCGAGCTGAACCAGGTCGAGTTCGGCTCGCGGACTGGCACCGACCGCGACCTGGGGATGATTTCGCGTCGCGGTGGCCAGCGACACCACATAGTGCAAGACGTCCTCGTGGACCGTCACCTGCTCGACCGATTCCCGCATCGCCAGCAGGTCGTGCAGGTCAACGACCTGGTTCACCGCCGGTTCGGCCGACCCGCGGTCAAGACGACGGCGCAGCATCGCGGTCTCGTCCCGCTCGGAGAGGTAGCGAAGCTCGAGGCGGATCGCGAACCGATCCAACTGCGCCTCGGGCAGCGGGTAGGTGCCCTCGTATTCGATCGGGTTGTCGGTGGCCAGCACGATGAACGGTGTAGGCAGCTTGTGCGTCTTGCCGTCGATGCTGACCTGGCCCTCGGCCATCGCCTCGAGCAATGCCGCCTGGGTTTTGGGCGGCGTGCGGTTGATCTCGTCGGCCATCAGCAGGTTGGTGAAAATCGGACCGGGGCGAAACTCGAAGCGGCCGGACTGCATGTCGTAAATCGTCGAGCCGAGCAGGTCGGCCGGCAGCAGGTCCGGCGTGAACTGCACTCGCTTGAATTCCAGGCCTAGCGCGGCGGCGAAGGAGCGCGCGATCAGCGTCTTACCCAGACCGGGCAGATCCTCGATGAGCACATGGCCGCGGGCCAGAACGGCGGTGAGGATCAACGTGAGCGCGGCGCGCTTGCCCACCACCACGCGTTCGATTTCGTCGAGCACCGCCTCGCAGCGGGCCGTGGTCGTCGCGACCGGCATCATCATGATCAAGTCACATCCGTCGTACCAGCGTCATACCAGCTCGAATTTTTGCAGTATCGCCTCTAACGTCGCCCGGCCGGGACCGGGCTGATGCTCACCGGAGCGCACGACGTTGTTCGGGTTGACCCACTCCCACAACTCGGCGCCGAACAGCATCTGACCGGTGGCATGAAACGCCGCCGGGTCTTTGGCCAGCCGTTGACCGGTCGCGATTTCGTACCGGCGCGCAAGCATCGGACGCAAGTGCCGGTCCCAGTCCGCCCGGGTGGATTCCGACCACCGGATCGTGGTCTCGGTGCTCGACAGCCAGCGGCGCAATCCGTCGCCGAGATCGTCGTGGTACGGCTCGGTGGCCGGCGATGATCCGTGGCCGAGGACGCGGCGGACATTGAGCAACACCAGACCCACCGCCACACCCGAGGCTGCGAGCACGAACCGGCGATCCGGCACGATCAGCCCCAGCAGCTCGACTCCAACGATGAGGCAAACACCCAGCGCGACAAGCTTTTTCACAAGACGGCCCGCTGGGTGCGGAGCGCCAGTTCGTCGAGCACCAGCCGCAGGACCCGAACCGCGAGTTCGCGGTGCCCCTCATTCATCAGGTGCGGACTGAACCGCGCTTCGGCGAACAGATTCACCAGCTGTCCGGCGTTGTCGGCACGCAGGGCGCCGTGCGCGACGGCGCGGGCCAGCACCTCGGTGGGTGTGTCGAAGGCCTGGGGAACGGCGCCGGGAACGTCGGCGAGCTCGCGCTCCATGGCCGCGTAGCAGGCGATGATCGCCTCCCGCGGATCGCGGTCCTGATCGGTCATCTCGGCCAATCCCAATTCGGCGGCGCGAGCCAGCAATTCCGGACCCTCGGGCGGCCCCGGGAACTCGACGTCGGCGGCGGAGACGCTCGCCGGGGGTGCGGCGCGCCAACGCCGCCGAGCCATGACGGCTGCCGCCACGACGATCATGATCAACAGCGGAACCGTGTACGCGAGCAGGATCTCCAGGGTGTGTCCGGGATTGTCCGGCGAGTACTGCCTCGGCGGCGCCGCGGGGCGGGACGCCGGCGGTGGCGCGCTCTGATCCGCCGGGGGCAGCGAGGAAGCCACTTCCTGCGGCAGGACCAGGCGAGCGAGTAGCGTCGCGACCAGCAGCCAGGCCACGATCACGCCCAGCCCGATGAGCAGCACCCGCCAACTCGGCCTTCCCTTGCCGCCGCCGAGCATCTCGGACAGGTTCCCCGCACCAGGCGCCTCCGCGCGTGGATCACGCAATCGCGCGATCATCGCGAACGCCATCAGCGCGACACTCGCGCTCAGGGCGACGATCACGAACGTCAGCGCCGCCCGGCCGCTACCCGGCTCCGAGTGGGAACCGCCGTCGGCAGCCGGCAGATAGCCGCGCAAGGCAGCAGCGACCAGGATCAACAGCAGGAGCAGGGCGACAACGCGTCCTGTCGGCTTGTCGATACCGGGCATCTGGCACACCTGCCTGCCGCCGCTGCGGCCTGGGATTTCTTCATACTGGCACGTCAAAGACCCGTGTCGCCACAAGCGGTCGAAGTTGCTGCTCCCCGGCTACTCTCTCCGGATTCCCCCGGAACGCCCGGAAGCTGCCGTCGAGAACCTCGCGGTGGCCGAACGTGCGACCGGTTACCACCGCCGCATCAACGAGTGCCAATTCCACTGCCGCCCTGGCAAATTCATCGGCCGGGGCGGTGTCGGCGAATTCCCGGGCATAGTAGGCCAGCCCCGGAGTGAGGATGGGTTTCGACGGCGCCAGCGCGTTGACCGCGATGTTATGGCCGGCGAGATCGAAGGCTGCGTATTGGGTGAGATGCTCGAGCGTCGCCTTGCTCCGCCGTATCCGGGCAGCACCCGCCACTGCGATCCGGATAGGGCCCCTCACCGGGTAACCGGGAGGCCACCGAGGTGATGTTGACGACCCAGCCGCGGCCCGCCGCGATCATGTCGGGACAGGCGAATTGCATCAACTCGTAGGCAGCGAAAGGTCGAAGTGACGGCGATAGGCCGCCAACGGGATACTGAGGAAACCGGGCCAGCCGGGTTTGCCGTCGGTCGGCCTGGGCGGCTTGGCGCGGGGCTGCGCGCCCGGTATCGGCGGGCGACCGGGCGCAGTGAACGCCGCATTGTTGACCAGGATCATGATCGGCCCCAACGCATCTCGCGCTTGGGTCACCAGCCGGGCGACGTCGTCGTGCTCGGTCAGGTCGGCCCGCACCGCGATCGCACGTCCGCCGGCCGCCTCGATATCGGCCACGGTTTCACCGATGGTCCCCGGCAGCCGCACGGCCCAATCCGCGGCTGGCGCCAGTCACCACCGCGCTGCGGCCGGCCAGCCGCCGCGTCACCGCGTCACCCCGTGCACCAGGATGGCGGCGGTCTGATCGACCCACGTATCGTCGAGCTTTTCGTCCGGGCGCAGCAGCATCCGCAGCATGGTGGCTCCCCCGATCAATTCGATCAACCGGTTCGGGTCGACATCGGGATGCGCCTCACCGCGATCGACGGCCTCCTGCAACCGCAGTCGGACAGCGCCGAACAGGTCAGCGAAGCGCGACATCACCCGCGCGTTGAGCTCCGCATCGGCGGTCATGTCGGCCACCAGGCCGGGTAGAGCGGCCCGTACCACCGGGGTGGTGAACACGTCACGGGTGGCGGCGAGCATCATCGCGATGTCCACGGCGATATTGCCGGCTGGAGCCTCCAGCGCGGTGGGCGCTGCCGGGAACGCGGCCTCGTGAACCAGCTCGGCCTTGCTCGACCAACGCCGGTACAACGCCGATTTCGTGGTCCCGGCACGCTCGGCGACGGCGGCCAGGCTCAGGTTCGAATAACCGATCTGCACAAGCAGTTCCGCGGTGGCCGCTAGGATCGCTGAATCGATGCGCGGGTCCCGGGGCCGCCCGGCGCCCGGGGCCTTGTCAATGAAGGACGGGTCTGCTTTCATAACGCTACCTACCGTATCGTAATTGCAGCGCGAAGGAAGACCTGTGGCCAACGAACCGGCGATCGGGGACATCGAGCGCCTGCAGCGTTCGAGTAGGGACACCACCACCTTGCCCGCGGTGATGTCGCAATGGCTGTCGACGGTGCTGCCGAGCGGCGCCGCACCCGAGGTGAGCGTCGAAAGCGGCGTGGACTCCACGGGCATGTCGTCGGAAACCATCATCGTGACCGCGCGTTGGCATGAGGATGGTCAACCCAGTGCGCACAAATTCGTGGTCCGGGTGGCCCCCGCCGCCGCGGACGTACCGGTATTCCCCACCTATCGACTCGATCACCAATTTGACGTGATACGGCGGGTCGGCGAGCTGACCGATGTCCCGGTTCCAAACGTGCGCTGGCTCGAGCCCACCGGGCAGGTGCTCGGAACTCCGTTCTTCCTGATGGATTACGTCGAGGGCGTGGTGCCGCCCGACGTGATGCCCTACACCTTCGGCAACAACTGGTTCGCCGACGCGCCAGCCGAGAGCCAGCGCGAACTACAGGACACAACGGTCGCGGTGCTGACCAAGCTACATTCGATCCCTAACGTGCAGAACACCTTTGGATTCCTCGCCAAGGATTTCCCCGGCGATACCGCACTGCGCCGGCATTTCAACTGGGTCCGCGCGTGGTACGACTTCGCGGTGCCCGGCATCGGCCGCTCGCCATTGCTGGAGCGAACATTCGACTGGCTCGACGACAACTGGCCGCATGCAGCGGCTGCGCGCGAGCCGGTGCTGCTATGGGGCGACGCCCGGGTGGGCAACGTTTTGTACCGCGACTTCCGGCCGGTGGCGGTGCTGGACTGGGAAATGGTCACGTTGGGTCCGCGCGAGCTCGACGTCGCGTGGATGATCTACGCGCACCTGGTCTTTCAAGAGCTGGCCGCGCTGGCGACGCTGCCGGGACTGCCCGAGGTGATGCGCGAGGACGACGTACGCGCCACCTATCAACGGCTGACCGGCGCGGAACTTGAAGATCTGCACTGGTTTTACGTGTATTCCGGAGTCATGTGGGCGTGTGTGTTCATGCGGACCAGCGCGCGGCGCATTCACTTCGGCGAGATCGACAAACCCGCCGACGTGGAATTGCTGTTCTACCACGCCGCTTTGATGAGGCGTTTGATCGGAGAGGGCGACTGATGCTCGGGCCACTCGACGAATATCCGGTACACCAGCTGCCCCAGCCGATCGCCTGGCCGGGTTCCTCCGACCGCAACTTCTACGACCGTTCCTACTTCAACGCCCACGACCGCACCGGAAACATCTTTGTGATCAGCGGTATCGGCTACTACCCCAACCTGGGAGTAAAGGACGCGTTCCTGCTGATCAGGCGCGGCGACATCCAAACCGCGGTACACCTTTCCGACGCCATCGACCAGAACCGGTTGCACCAGCACGTCAACAGCTACCGCATCGAGGTCGTCGAGCCGCTGCGCAGGCTGCGCCTGGTGCTCGACGAAACCGAAGGCATTGCAGCCGATCTCACCTGGGATGGGCTGTTCGACGTCGTGCAGGAACAGCCGCACATCCTACGCTCCGGCAACCGGGTGACACTGAACGCGCAACGGTTTGCCCAGCTGGGCAGCTGGCACGGCCGGATTGTGATCGACGGCGAGGAGATCACGGTGGACCCCGCTACCTGGATCGGCAGCCGTGATCGGTCCTGGGGTATCCGGCCCATCGGTGAGCCCGAACCTGCCGGCCGGCCGGCTGATCCGCCGTTCGAGGGCATGTGGTGGCTGTACCTGCCGATGGCGTTCGACGATTTCGCGGTCGTGCTGATCATCCAGGAGCAGCCCGACGGATTTCGCTCGCTCAACGACTGCACCAGGATCTGGCGCGACGGCCGGGTCGAGCAGTTGGGCTGGCCGCGTGTCAGGATCCACTACCGTGCGGGCACGCGTATCCCTACCGGGGCAACCATCGACGCGACCGCGCCCGACGGCCGCCCGATGCATTTCGACGTGGAGTCCAAACTGCCGGTGCCCATCCACGTGGGCGGCGGCTACGGCGGCGATTCGGATTGGCTGCACGGCATGTGGAAGGGCGCGAAATTCGTCGAGCGGCTGACCTACGACATGACCGACCCGGCGATCATCGCGCGATCCGGTTTCGGCGTCATCGACCACGTCGGCCGCGCGCTGTGCCGCGACGGCACTGCCGAACCGGCCGAGGGTTGGGGCCTGTTCGAGCATGGCGCGCTGGGACGTCATGACCCGTCGGGTTTTGCCGACTGGCTGTCGGTTGCACCCTGAGCAGCGACCCGACGGCGATCCCGGCAGCCACAAATTCTCCCTAAGTATCCGCCGATACGGTTCACTGGAGGGCGTGACAAACCCACGCTGGATTGTCGACGTGGTCATAGTGGGCGCCGGCTTCGCCGGACTGGCGGCAGCTCGCGAGCTGGCCGGTCAGGGCCATGACGTGCTGGTCTTCGAGGGCCGTGACCGGGTGGGCGGGCGCTCCCTCACCGGCAATGTCGCCGGACTGCCGGCGGATATGGGCGGCACGTTCGTCGGCCCCACGCAGAACGAACTCCTGGCTCTTGCCGACGAGCTGCGAGTGCCGACCATCCCGACCTACCACCACGGCAAGAACGTGATCCATTGGCGGGGAACGGTGCGACCGTACAGCGGCACCATCCCGAGGCTTTCGCTGGCCGGACTGCTCGACATCGCGCGGTTGCGCTGGCAATTCGAGCGGCTGGCCCGTAACGTGCCGATTTCGGCGCCCTGGGATGCGCGGCGAGCTCGCGAACTTGACGGCGTGTCACTGGATCAGTGGTTGCGTGCGGTGCGCGCCACCGCGTCGTCGCACGACTTGATGGCCATCATGGCCCGGGTGACCTGGGGCTGCGAGCCCGAAGACGTGTCGATGCTGCACGCGACCCGCTACGTGCGCGCGGCCGGTGGTCTGGACCGCCTCCTCGACGTCGAAAACGGCGCCCAGCAGGATCGATTCGCGGGCGGTACCCAGCAAATCGCCGACCTGACGGCGGCGGAGCTGGGAAGCCGTGTGGTGCTCGACGCGCCGGTGCGTCGCATCGACCGCCACGGTGCCGGTGTGACGGTCAGCTCAGATCAGGGACAGGCCGAGGCCGGGTTCGTCATCGTGGCGATCCCGCCCGCCCACCGCGCGGCCATCGAGTTCAATCCCCCGCTGCCGCCGGAATACCCGGAACTGGCCCGGCATTGGCCGCAGGGCCGGTTGAGCAAGGCCTACGCCGCGTATTCGACGCCGTTCTGGCGAGCCAACGGATTGTCCGGCCAGGCGTTGTCGGACAACGGCCCGGTGTTCATCACCTTCGACGTCAGCCCGCACGACGACGGGCCGGGCATTCTGATGGGTTTCGTCGACGCCCGCACATTCGATTCGCTGCCCACCGAGCAGCGGCGCCGCGAGACGCTGCGCTGTTTCGCGTCGCTATTCGGCGACGAGGCTCTCAAGCCTCTTGACTACACTGATTACCGTTGGGGCAGTGAACAATTCGCCCCGGGCGGTCCCACCGCCGCAGTACCGCCCGGTTCCTGGACCAAATACGGCCGGCTGCTGCGCGAACCGGTTGGGCCGATTCACTGGGCGGGCACGGAAACCGCGGATGAATGGACCGGCTATCTCGAGGGCGCCGTCAGATCCGGTCGGCGCGCGGCCACCGAAGTCTCCGCACTGCTATGAGCTGATCCGCCGGACGGTGGAATCCCGCGCGACCGATTCGGCGAGGGTACGCAACTGACGGTTCACCTCGTGGTGCTGTTCCAGCATCGAGCAGTGGCCGCCCGGCAATTCCACCAGATCGACGAGATTGGGTGCGGCACTGGCGATTTTGCGCGACTGGCTGATCGGTGTCAGCCGGTCGCGTTTGCTGCCAATCACCAGGGTCGGCACCGTCAAACCGTCGAGGTTGATATGCCGCGGCCCCAGTTCCTGCACGAGCATCCGCGCGCAGCCGCCGCGCCCTGCCGGTGACGTCTGGGCGAAAAGCTCGTAGACCAGCCGCGCAGTACTCGGATGGGCATCTGCCCCGACGGCCATCATGGCCACCATGAATTGGGTCGGGATCCGCGCCGCGCCGGGAACCCGGAAGCCCCCGAACGCATTGATCAGGCCCCGGCCGGCCACCAGGCGTGCCGCCGCCAATTCCCGTGGCACCGACAGCAACTTCACTTTGCTCAGCAGGTCGCCGGTAGTGGTGTTGATCAGGGCAACCGCGTCGGCACGCCGGTGTACCTTGTGGCGGTACCGTTCCGACCAGGCCGAGATGGTGATCCCGCCCATCGAATGTCCGGCGATCAGCGCGCGCTCGTGCGGCGCAAGCGTCGCATCCAGCACCGAATCTAGGTCGGAGGCAAGGTGTTTGAGGGTGTAACTGTCACGTCGCGGGATGCCGCTGCGACCGTGCCCGCGGTGGTCGAAAGCGATCACCCGATAGTCGGTGGCCAGCTCCGCGATCTGATATGCCCAGACCCGGATGGAGCACACGAAACCATGGGTCAACACGATCGGATAACCGTCGGGCGGCCCGAAGACCTGGGTGTGCAGCGGGGTCCCGTCGGCGGCGCGAACGGTCACGGTGCGACTGGGCGGCAACGCATCGGGCAATTGGTTCGGCACACTGCCACGGGTGGACTTCATCGCCGCTCCCCCTTCGAACGCGGCCTCGTCGCCGCCCTCCGGATGGCGCCGAGTTTACCTGACGGTAATGTGGGGCCGGTCACATTTGCGTGAACACAATCTGGTAACGACGCTGACCAGCCGACATTTCGGCGTTGGCCCGGTGTGGGACGCTGACAGCGTGTCCCAGATGTCCCGCCGGGCGTTCTTGGCGGCAACAGCGGGTGTGACCTGCGCCGTCGGGGGCGGCGGGGTCGCCGCGTGTGCCAAGACAGCGCCTCCGGACAACACGGCGGTGCTGGTCATCGGTGCCGGAATGGCGGGTTTGGGTGCCGCGCGCAGCCTTGCCGACGCCGGCTGGCCGGTACGGGTGATCGAAGCCCGCAATCGGGTTGGCGGCCGGGTCAATACCACCCGCGACTGGGGCGCGCCGCTGGAAATGGGTGCCTCATGGATTCACGGCACGACGAACAATCCGCTGGTGGAGCTGGCCCGGAAAGTACAGGCGCACCTCGCGCCGACCGACTACAACCAGGCGGCGAAGCTGGTGATCGATCCTCGGCTACAGCCGCTCGACTATCACGAGGAAACCTGGCGCACTCTGGTGGCGCAGGCGCGTGACGAGGTCGGCGGCGGCAGCCTGGGCGCCGCGGTCAATGCCCAGGCCGAACGAGACGAGTTGTCCAATAGCCAGCGCGCCCAATTGGCCTACTACGTCAACACCGAAATCGAAGACGAGTACGCTGCCGACGCAGACCAGCTCTCGGCCACGATGTTCGACCGGGGCACCTATTATGGCGGGCCGCAGGTGGTCATTACCAGCGGATACGACGCCGTGCCGCACTCACTCGCCGAAGGGCTTCCCATCGTCTTCAATACGGCGGTCAAAGCTATTGTGCAGCACGGTAACTCGGTGACCGTACGAACGGGTGAGCGATCCTTCGAAGGACCCGCCGCGATCCTCACCGTTCCGCTCGGGGTGCTGCAAGCCGGCGCGATAACCTTCGACCCACCGCTTCCGGACGCACACGTACACTCGTTGCGGGCCTTGGGGTTTGGCGTACTGTCCAAGAGTTACTTCCGCTTCGCGCAGCGGAGCTGGGGCCTGGAAAACGCGTTTTACCAATTCCTGGGCGCCGACACCGGGATGTGGGCACAGTGGTTGACGTTGCCGGCCGCCGCCGGGCCGATCGTGCTGGCGTTCAACGCCGGTCGCCGCGGCCGGTACGCGGAGTCGTCGGCGCCCGAAGAGTTGATCGCCGGCGCACTGCCCATCGCCCGGCAGTTGTTCGGCGATGACGCCGCGATCGTCGACGTGAAATCGTCGAGCTGGACCGCCGATCCCTATGCGCGTGGCTCGTATTCGTTCCACGCGCCGGGCTCCGGTCTTGACGATCGCCGCCGGCTGCAGGAACCGATCGGCGACCGGCTTTATCTCGCCGGTGAGGCCGTCGGTGAGGACAACCCCGCCACCGTGCACGGCGCCCTGCTCAGTGGACGACACGCTGCGGCCGAATTGATGCGCCGGCTGGGGTAGGCGTGCGGGTGCGGTTGCCGATACGGGCGATCAGTACCCTTCCAGCGCCGCCACGCTGCGCCAGCTCGGCCACGTCGTCTCCCAGATCCGATGGATGCGGCCGTGGCGGTACGCCGCGATCAGCACCACTTCAATACGGGTCGGCGGCTCGCCCGGGCGAGACGTGGTAATCCATAGCCGTCCGGCGACCTTGTCGGCGGCGGCCACCCACGCCTGCTCGTCGTATTCGACCGCGTAGCTGATGTCGGTGGCATAGACAGTGCGGTGGCTGTCACGGAATTCGGCGAAGTCCTGGGCCAGCCCGTCGGAGTACATGACGAAGTCGGGGTCGTAGTAGCCCTCGATGAGATCGGCGTTTTTGGCCACGACCACACGGTCGAACATCTCGCGAAGCAGGGCCACCGACACCGGCCGATCGTAGCCGAACCATCAGTGAGCCTTTAGCCGCGCGGCCATTGGGCGGACCAGCGTTCAGGCCGGCAGCTCTTGTGCGCCGCGATCCAGGTTGTGGAACTGTGCACAGGGCTCCTTAGCTCCCAGCAGGAACGGCAACGCCTTCGTCCCGAAACCCAGCTTCGCCGAGAGCCGCCCCAAGAAGCCGCGTTCGGCCACCACCGGCCGCACCTGGCACGTGGCGAGATCGATATAGTACGTCGCCGTCTGACCAATTCCCTCGAAATCGTGGGTCAGCGCGATCGCGAGCATCCGTGTCGACTCGTCAAGACATCCGGCCACCACATCGGTCATCAGGACGTACTCCGACACCGGCACCAAGTTTTTCAGCATCCGGTGCACCAGGATCACGTCGACGCCGGCGAGTTCGACCCGCCGCTTGACCTTCTGCTCGGCGACTTCGCCCTCGTGGGTGACGAACTTCAGCCACAGGTTGTCGATCTGCGAACAGCTTCGACAGTCGCAGGCGATATCCTTCTTCAGCCGTTCCCGCCGCGCCAGGAACGCTTGTCGCATTGTTGCTATCCGTTCGCAGACAATGACTTTCGCGTTACCCCCGGGCGCCCAGAAGAATGCGGCATCGCCCTCGAGCTTGGCCAGCTTGAGACCTTTGCCGGCGTCGATGACCGCCTCGAGCAACTCGGCCACCGTCCGCTGCGCGTGGACCAGATGCAAGCGATTCCAACTCATGTAGTGCGTGTATCCACCGATGTCGGCGATGAGTAACACGGCGCGCCTAACGGCCATGAACTCGGGATTTTAGTGGTCCGATCCCACCTCGTCGATGCTGGCCGGTAGGCGGCCGGGCGCAATCGCCCCGGCGCCGCGGCCAGCGCCCGTCCCCGGGCCGTCAGGATGCCTTGGTGTACCTGCGGACCAATTCACCCTCCCCGAAGGTGCTCACGTAGTCCAAGCCGGCGTCATCGCGGCCGAAAAACGTCCACTGCTTGGGGCTTCTGTTCGGCTCGCTGATCAGCTTGACCTTGAAGGGAACGTGGGTCGGGCGCACGGTGCCGATGACGTCACCGACCCGAATCTCCGACGGATGAATTTCGGGTGCGTCCCACCAGTTCTGTACGGCCATGTCATACATCCTTTCTTACGAGCGTCGGCGCGACGCATCCAAAGCGCGGTCCCGCGCCGAGCATGAGACCCAAAAGCGTTGCTGCTGAACAGCGTTGCATTGTCGGCAAGGCACCCACGGCCGATCAGGCCTGCATATCGGCCGAAGCGGCGTGGGGGACGTCATCGTCACGGCCGAGCCGGCCGCACAGTGCGCTTTCGGCCCGAGCGGCGCGCACGATGTCGTCGCTGGTCTGGAATTCCTGGGTGTCGCGCTCCTCACAGATGGCGGGCAAGCCCGCGCATCGGCGCAACACCAACTTGGCCAGAGCAGCCGACGTTCGACACGGGACCACCAGCAGATTCGCCGAGGCCTGGCTACCCGTGATCCGCATCAGCCGCTGGTGGCCGACAAGCCGGTCGCCCACAGCCACACCGCCGGGTGCCGGGCGGTTGAGCGCATCGAGATCCGGTGAGCTCTCGAGCGGGGACCAGTTGACGGTGATCGCGGTGATCTTGCCCAAACGCGTGCGCAGGGCATCAACCAGCTCGGGAAGTTCGCGCGCTATCGAGGCAGTGTGGGGCCACCACGCCCCGTCCAGTGGCGCACCCAGCTCCGTCGCCAGTGCAACCCGCACGGGGCTGGCCAGGCGTCGCCCGCCCACGACTCGGTTCATGGCGCCGACATTGCCGGCATCGTCCCGACGGAAACCACCGGCGTGATGCGGCCGTGCTCCAGCGACATCGTCGCCACCACCAGTCGACCCCAACACAACTCGCGATGATCCATAGACGATCCCTTCACTTCGGCCTGACCCGGCACACGCGTGTGGGGATCGACAAACGAAGCCAGTCACAGACCGTTGCTTTGCGACGCGGTCGCGAACCCGAGATCGGAGCTGGCTACGAAAGAAAACCTCACCACGGACACTACACCCCCGGAGGCGCAGACCGCACCGAGATGAGCGATCCCATGACCGCCCGGACGTCCGGCTTCCCGCGCCCGTCACGCCCGCCTACCCCACCGGTGCGCTACCTGTCGAACGCCGTGAGCGACCGTTGCGACGGTCCGACGGAGGCGCTGGGCGGATGGATCAACGCGTTGGATCCGGCTTGCTCCATGACATGAGCGGTCCATCCGATGATCCGGCTCATCACGAATCTCGTTGTGAAACATGCGATATCGAAATCCATCAGGCGATATGCGGGGCCGGTGGGAAAGTCCAGATTCGGCCGGATCCCCGTCGCGGGCGAACATGTCGCGATCCAGGGGCGTGGTAGATGTCGAGCCAGCTCTGACCATCTCGGGCAGCGGCCACCCGCATCAGCGCCCGCTTGATGGTCGACACCCCGGAGTCGCCGTTCTTATAGTGACGCCAAGACATCAGCGTCCCAATCGATTTCGTGCAGGCATCCGACCACGGTCCAGAGCGCGCTACCCGAATTGTCCGATGCTGCCCGATGGCGATTGGTCAGCCGCCCGGATACGGCCTCATCGGTGCGATCGCTCTTAGCGCAGCAATGCTGCGAGTTCGTCGCGGTTCGTCACGCCAGTTTTGCGCATCGCACGATGGATATGCCCCTCGACCGTACGAAGAGACAGGGTCAGCCGCTGCGCAACCGCGCGGCCGGATAACCCCAGCGCGAGCAGCATCGCGATCTCGTGCCCGCGTTCGGTGAGTGGCAACCGCTGCCCGGCCTGCTGCAGCGCCGGAGTGCTTGCGCCGTCGCACTGTTCGCCAGTGCGGCGGCGCGGGCTCCACACGTCAACGCCGATCCTCGCAGCTCGTCGCGGCGATACACCCTCGCCGCATGCGAGGCGGCCTCGACCGCAGCGACCAGATCGCCGATTTGCTCGTATTGCTCTGATACGGCAGCCAGCGCGGCCCCGTCGCCGCGTGAAAGGCGGCGGCGAACCGCGCCGCCAGAGCGATGCGATCGCCCTCCACGAGCAACTGCAGCTCCTGCAGGCGGGCTGCGCAGCCGCTGTCGCCGAACTGTACAGCGGTCTGCAAACAGCGCTTCTGCGGCGAATTGCCCATTGACGCAGCACATTTCGGCCGACGCCAAGGCGATGCCGACTGCCTGACTCACCGCCTCCTGGCAGGCGGCAACCCACGCCTGCGCGAGCTCATATTCATAGTCCAGATTGCGCCAGCTCGGATGGCGGCATCGCGCAAGCACGGCAAGCGCGGCGGCGGCGTTGTCGTAACGCGCCTGGATCGCCAGCGAGACGATGGTCGGCAGCCGGTACCGGTGGCCGAAGCCGTTACTTTCTCCGACAGCGATCAGCAGATCGACGGCCGGTTGCAGCAGCGCGTCGGCTTCTTGAAGGTGTCCAGCGGTGAGGGCGGTCCGACCAGCCAACGCGTTACTGAATACCATTGCGGCGCCCGACAAAGTGGCGGCTTCCCGGCGCAAGCCCTCGGCCAGGAAACCCGCCTCGGGTATCCGGCTGGCGAGCAGAAGTGCCTCCAGGTGAGCATCGGCGATGACGAACCGCATGTGGGCGGCGTCAAACGACCGGACCGCCAGGGCGTATGCGCGTTCGGCGGCAATCACCGCGTCGCGTGGGCCGGTCTGCGGTGGCGACATCACGGCCCGCGCCGGCCGCCATGGTGGCGGCCTCACCGCGCGCCAAGCTCACCGTCGCGATGATCACCACCACCGCCGCGGCCACCAGCAACAGCGCCTCCGGACCGTCGGCCTCCAGCGTCTCGCCGAGCACGGTAACCCCGAGCACCGAGGCCACCACCGGTTTGGCCACCGTCAGCGTCGGCAACGAGGCGGTCAGGGCGCCGGCTCGAAACGCCGACTGCTGAAAGATCATCCCGCCCAGTGCGGCAAGCACCCAGCCGTACAACTCGGGTGTGCGCAACAGGTCCCCGCCGCCATGTTCGAGCACGTCGACAATGCCCTTGGTGAGCACCGCGAACAGCGCCAGCGACGAACCCGACACCACCGCCAGCAGCACCGGCGCGGCCGGACGATCCGCCCAGATCCGGGCGCCCAGCACAGACAATGCCAGGGCCGGACCCATCACCACGGCCACCACGATCCAGGCTTGCAGCGAGCCCCGCGAGTGGCCGGCCGCGGGGTCCCCGACGGTGATGACGGTGGCCAACGCCGCAGCCAGCAGCACCGCCGCCAGCCACTCCCGCCGGGTTATCCGATGATGGGCCAACCGTGCATAGAGGGGCAGCGCGAATAGCAGCACCGTCACCTGCAGCGCCGTCACCAGCATCACCGAGCCCTTGTCGAGGGCCGCAGCGAGCAGACAATAACTGGCGATGTCGCCCAGAGCGCCCAGCCACCAGCGGGCGTCGCGCAACAACATGCCGAACAGCGCCAGGTAGCCGACGGGTTGGTCGGTGATCTCCTGGGCGGACCGCTGGCGGATCACACTGCCGATCGCGGCTGCCAGCGCGGCGCACAATGCGAGAAACCCGGCGATATCCGTATTCGACATGGGGCGACCTCCTCGCCGACATCCGGCCCGCGGCCGCACGTATACCCACTATTCACGTTTCGTTTGCATTGAGTCGACTATGCCCGCAGGTGGGCAACGGCGGCAGCGCCGAAACCGCTTCGCTGACTTGCACACTCGCGCACCGTCAGCTCACAGCGGGAATTTGGCACCGGTGAGCCGTTCGGACAGCTCCCAGAGTGCGACCGCGGTGCTGGCGCGCTTGGCAGGCCAGTTGCGCCAGGTAGGCTGGGTGCGGCCATACAGGCCGAATCGCGGGCCCACGAAGGTGTTGCCCGGAAGATCCTGCGATATCGCATACAACGTCTGGCGCGCACCGAAGTCGGCATCGGTCGACACGATGCGGTCCACGGCCAAGACCGCCGCGTCGACCAACTTGCGCCCGGAATTGCCCTGCAGGTTCGTGTGCGACCAGCCCGGATGGGCGGCCAGCGCGCGCACCGAGGAGCCGACGTTATCCAGGCGCCGCTGCAACTGGCTGGTGAACAGCAGGTTCGCCAGCTTCGACTGGCCGTAGGCCAGCCACGCCGAATACCGCCGGGACTGCCAGTTGAGGTCGCTGAGGCTGATGTAGCCGATGTTGTGCAGCAATGAGGACACCGTCACCACCCGATCGGTGAGCTTGGGCAGCAGCAGGTTGGTCAACGCGAAGTGACCGAGGTGATTGGTGGCCATGTGGCCCTCGAAGCCGTCGACGGTGCGGCTGTACTTGGCGGCCATGATGCCCGCGTTGTTCACCAGGACATCGACTTTGTCGATGTCGTCGGCGAAGTCGCGCACCGAGGACAAATCCTGCAGGTCGACCCGACGCACCTCGGCGCGAGTGCCCGCGTCGGCCAGCCGCCGGGCGGCGGCCTCGCCCTTGGCGGTGTCGCGCACCGCCAGGATGACGTGGGCACCCACCCGGGCCAGCGCGCGGGCGGTCACCTCACCCAGCCCGCTGTTGGCGCCGGTGACTATGACGGTGCGCCCGACGAACGACGGCAGACTCGCTGCGGTCCACTCAGCCATGGCAGGCCCGCGGACGGCAGGCCTCCCCGGGCACGCTCGGTCCGCGTGGCTCGCCCGGAGTTTTCAGCCAGTACGACGCGAGCGCCGCGGCGCCCGCCAGTACCCCACCAAACCGATCAGGCATCCTTCCGTCCCACCCCGTCGTTGTCATGCTTTTACGCTTTGGAACCGCGACCGACGAACCCGCACACCCCCTGACATGGTAAGGCCCGATGTCTGGCAAGTAGTTTGCGGCGCACGGCCGGCCGCGGCTGATGTGGCCACCGGCCCGCGCGCCGACCCGGACGGGCACGACATCCGCGGATTGAAAACTCGCCCGGCTGGGTATCGTCCCGAGTGGTCCGCGTAACCGCACGTGGGCACCGCCGGTGTTGCCGAGGAGTAACCGAATGGGACGCGACGTATCCGCCTCGCCCCTGCGCCGGAGCCGTCGCGGGCCGGCCAGATCTGCGTCGTCGGGCGGGTGATCCGCGGATGTATCTGGGAGTCATCGTCAACCCGAAAGCACGCAAGAACCTCGCTGCGTCGGGTGATCGCGGCGCCGAGTTGCGTCGCATCGTCGGCGGGTGGGGCGAGGTGCACGAGACGGCGTCGGTCGACGAGCTGCGCACGACCCTGCAGCAGCTCTATCCGCGGGTTACCCATCTGGTGGGCGACGGCGGAGACGGAGCGCTGCACTGGCTGATCAATGAAACCCGGCAGTGTGTGACCGATCCGGGACGCTGGCCGGCGTTCGTGCCCACCAATGGTGGCAGCGTCAACGCCGTCGCGCGCAAGGCGGGGGTACGCGGGCGGGCCGATGTGATTGTCCGTGCGCTGGCGGCTGCTGCCGAGCGGGACCGGCCGCCGCCCGAATTGCGCCTCGACACCCTCGAACTGGCCGGTGAAATCGCCGACGGCGCTCCTTTCCATCGCATCTGCTTCGGGCTGGCCGCCGGAGGTGTCGGCAACAAGTTTTATGACAAGTACTACGCCAACCCCGATCACGGCCGGGCCGCCGTCGCCCGGGTGATCGGGCGCACGTTCGGCGATTACGTGACTTCGAAGGTTGCCCCCGGCCGCATGAACAGGCCCAACTGGGCGGCCCACCTGTTCGCTCCGACCCACGCTCGCGTCGTCATTGACGGCGAAGAGGTGCCGACCCGGACGCATCGGCTGCTGCACGCCGGCTCGATCGATTTGCGCATCGGCGGCCCGTTCCGGCTCTTCCCGAAGGCCGCCGAGCCCGGGGCGCTGCAATTCCAGGCCGGGGAGACAAGGCCTTCCAGGATCGTCGCGCAGCTTCCGTCGGGGCTGACCTACGGCAGCATCCGCGGCGACCGGGTACGTGACGTCAACGGCCAAGAGATGATCATCGAGGCCGAGGAGGAGCCGCTGTCGCCGATCATCGACGGCGAGCGTTTTGTGGGCGTCGTCAGGCTTGTGGCCTGCGCCGGGCCGCGTATCCGGGTAGCCCAGGTAAGGCCCGCGCGTCAGCTGCTGCCTTGGTGACGTCAGCGCCGGGAGCGAATGGTGCGGACGATCTGGGCCGACAGTTTGGGGTCGCTCAGTAGTTGGTCGACGAGTGCGACGAGGACCTCTTGTCCGGTGACCCGGGCAAGGCCGAGGCGATCGGCGGCTTCTCGCTGCCAAATGTCGAGGGCTCGATGCTGTGCCGGCGAGAGGTCGACCGTGCGCCGGGTGCGCGCGGCGCGTGTCCGGCCGATGGTGACGGGTTCGGTCGGTGCCGCCGCGACCGACGGCGTGAATGATGTGCCTGCGGCGTATGCCCGGAAACGTTCGGCGTCGGCGCTGGTGCTGCTCATCGTGGTGCCCCCCTCGGCAAGCCAGATCAGTATGTCAGTACATCCGTTGCAGTATATCCGTAGATGAGGAGTTGCTGCACGATTGCGCCGCGTGCGAATTCGGGCCGGCGCGGCGGCGGATCCGCCGGCGGGCGCGCAACCGCACCCGGCCACGCCTGCGCCGCGGAGGGCCACCGATCCGATCCCCGCTGACGGAGTTGCTGTAGACACTCACCGTGCGCCAGCCTCGGAACCGGTTCACGGCGCCGCGCGGTGGGGTCGGCTCTTGGGCGGTGCAGCACCCGGGCGTCGCGCCGACCCCATCCCGGCACCCCACCAGCCGATTCATCCGATCGCGCCGGCGTGCCGGTCGGTGCTGCCCGACGAGGGCAAAGCCGCACGCCGCAACGTCCGCACACCCACAGAACCCCCATTTCCGCAGGCGGCTCGGAAGGACGTTGCTGCAAATATGGATCCCGACGCGATAACGCGCGTTTGCGCTACGAGTTTTGGTTCTGTTGATTCTGCGGAGCTGCGTTCCTGGCAAGGCGGGAGGCAGCCCATTTATATAACGAGTCGGACACCGGAAATCATGAACCGCTGTAATACGCATGTACGTATGTCAGTATCGTCACGGACGCCTGTATCTTAGCAGCTAAAGCTGCTATCTCACAGTACTGAAGTACTGATATGCGTAGATACGTAATTGCACAGAAGCTTTTTTACGGGCTGGTCAGCACGCGGTCTCTGACCCAATCTTAAGGTCGGGCTATTTTCCGAATTGACGATTACTCTGATTTCGACTGTGAGGTAGGCGTAAAGCCGCATAAAGACCACTGAAATACTTTGCTTATCACCGGTCTGCGGCGTTACGCTTGGTATTGCCGCTCAGGCGCGCTCAGGCGAATGACGGTGTTCCGCCGATTCGGTCACGACCGGCCCGGAAGGGGGAATGGTTCCTACGATGGATACGCTCATCGACCACCTGCAGATGTGGGAATCGCGCACACCGGGCCAGACCCTCTACCGGTTCGTGGATGTCGAAGGCCGGGAACTCGAGCACTACACCTATCAAAGCTTCGCCGAACGGACCCGCGAGCTCGCCGCTTATTTGTTTGCCGAGGCCGGGCTCCGACCGGGGGACCGGGCGCTGCTGGTCTACCCGCCGGGGTTGGAGATGGTGGCCACGTTCTTCGCCTGCGCTCGTATCGGCGTGATCGCGGTACCGGTCAGTCCGCCTTTGCCCATGGCGTTCGAAGCGGGCCTGGCCAAGCTCAGCTTCATCGCACACGACTGCCAGGCCAAGGCGGTGCTGTCGACCAAGCAGCTCGAGTACGACTACCGCCTGCTGCTCGGGCACCGGCACGGCGGACTGCCATGGCCCGATGCCGCGCGGCCGCCGGAGTTGCCGTGGTTCGCCACCGACGGCACCTGGGACTTCGGCGGCGCCCCGGTGGCCGACACACCGGGCCCGGTGCTGTTCCTGCAGTACACCTCCGGCTCCACCAGCGATCCCAAAGGTGTCGTCGTCAGCCACGCCAACGTCATCGCCAACGGCTCGGCCTTCGCCGGCGGCGAGGTGGCGGTCAGCTGGCTGCCGCAGCACCACGACATGGGGCTGATCTCCGCTTACCTGTTCATATTGCTGCTCGGCGGGACCACGCACGCGATGTCACCGGCCGATTTCCTGCAGCGGCCGTCGGCCTGGCTCCGGCTCATCAGCCAGGTAGGCGCCACCCACACACCGGCACCCAACTTCGCCCTGGAGTACTGCCTGCGCGAAGACAAGCTGCCCGCCACCGAACTGACCGGAATCGACCTGAGCACTCTGGACAGTATCGTCGTCGGCGCAGAGCCGTTGCGCGCCAACACCTTTACGCGTTTCCGACAACGTTTCGCGCCCTACGGTCTGCGGCCCGACGCGCTTGCCGGCGCCTACGGCCTGGCCGAAAACACCCTGATCGTGTCCATCCGGGGGCGCCAGACCCTGGCTTTGAACAAGCGAGCGCTGGGGCAAAATATTGCCCGGGTCGAAAAGGCGTTGCCGGAGAACAACAACCAGACCAGGGTGGTGAGCTGCGGCAAGCCCGTCGCCGCGAACGTAGTCCGCATCGTCGACCCCCGGACGCGGCAGGCATTGGGTGAGGGCCGGATCGGCGAGGTGTGGCTAGACGGACCGTCCAAGGGCGGCGGCTACTGGCACCGCCCCGAGCTCACCGCGCAGACTTTCGGAGCCCGCATCAGAGGCGACGCAGAGCACACATACCTGCGGACGGGCGATCTCGGCTTCCTCTATGAGGGCGAGCTGTTCGTCTGCGGCCGTAGCAAGGACCTGATCATCGTTCGCGGCGTCAACTGCTATCCGTCGGATATCGAGGCCGTCGTGGAGCGGTCGGCGGCGCAAGTCCGCAACGGCTGCGTCGCCGCCTTCTCAGTCGAAGGCGACGACCAGGAAGCTCTGGTTGTGGTCGCCGAGGTGCGCGACGAGCAGTCCCCGCCCGACCCGAAGGCACTGGCGCGGGCGATCCGCCGCCACTGCCACGTCGACCCGCACACCATCGTGTTCGTGCCGCCCCGCAGCATTCCCAAGACCACCTCGGGAAAGATCAGGCGCGCGCAGACCCGACAGATGTGGCTGGACGCTCAGCTGCCCATGCTGGCGATCCACACCCGCCCGACCCAGGAAGCATTGGGCGCCACCGCGGGTCCGCCGGAGCGCTTCCGTCATCTCATGGAGAGCTACGACTTCACCGGCAACGAGGATTGCTCCTTCGCCGATCTCGGCATCGACTCACTGGCGCTGGCCGAACTGCGCACCGACCTGCAGGCGCTGCTGGACGAGCATGGCGCGGCGGAGCTGGCTGAGGAAGTCAACACTCGACTGCTGCAGCGCCTGACCGTCGCCGAGTTCTTCCGGCTCGTATGGCAATTCGGCGATGGGTCCGGGCAGCCGATCCACGCCCTGCGCCACGCGCTCGACCGGATTGCCGCCGAGTACGAGGCCTACGAGGCCATGCAGATGCGTGTCGACGCACGGCTGCCGCTGCCGGCGCTCCCCCCGGCGCGGTCGGGCGTACCAAGCGACATGCTCCTGACCGGCGCGACCGGGTTCCTGGGACCGTTCCTGCTCACCAGCCTGCTCCGACGGACGTCCTACACCATCCATGCGCTGGTGCGGGCCACCGATAGCGCACACGGTCAGGATCGGATCCTGGCCGCGTTGCGCAGGGCCCAGCTATGGTCCGCTGCGCTGGAGGCCCAAGTCCGGGCGCGGGTCCACGTGGTTTGCGGCGACCTGGCCCAACCTCACCTGGGTGTCGGTGAAACGGAATTCCGCCGCCTGGCGGACACCGTGGACGGCATCGTCCACAACGGCGCCCTGGTCAACTATGTCCGAACCTATGACGCCCTGCGGCCAGCCAACGTGATCGGCACCTGGGAGCTGCTGCGGCTGGCGCTGACCACGCACCGCAAGAGTTTCCACCTGGTCTCCAGCACCTTCATCTACGGCTGGAGCACGATGCCGGTGGTCGGCGAGTCCTACGGCAACGAGGAGATGGCCGGGCTGGACTTCGGCTACTCGCAAACCAAGTGGGTCGCCGAGCAACTGACGCTGGCCGCGCAGCGGCAAGGGCTCGACGTGCGCGTCTACCGGCCCTCACTCATCTCGCCGACCAGCGCCGGCTTCGGCACCCAGGACGACATCCTGGTACGCCTCACGGCGTTCATGATCGAGCACGGTCTGGCCGTCAACGCGCACAACCAGATCAGTCTGCTGCCGGCCGACCTGGTCGCCGATCACATCGTCGGGCTGATGGAACTGCCGGCCGAGGCGGGCCATGTCTTCAACCTGACGGCGGATGATTACTACAACCTGACCGACATCACCCGGCTGTTGTCCGAACGCTACGGTTACCGCTTTGCCTACCATGACATTCCGTCGTTCGCCGAGCAGCTGAACCGTCGGTGCACGCCGCGCGACCCGATGTACCCGCTGGTCGATTTCCTGACCCGCTCGGCCGGCAAGATCGAGGCGATGCGCGACAAGCGCTACGACAACACGCAGTACCGGCATGCCCGTGCGCTGGCCACGGTCGGGTTGCGCGAACCGGCCCTGGCCGACACGGTGGATGCGCTGGTCGAGTTCCTGCGGCGCGAGCAGCTGATCACCGAGGCTGAGACCGAGGCGCAATGCAGTGCGTAGCCACGACGTGGAGCACTCGTGGTAAGGGCGCATCCGTCCAGGGGGATCACCATGTTCACTGTCGATGACCAGGCGGCGGGCCCGCATGACGCGTCGCTGCACCACGAGCGAATCGTCCTTCAGGCGCGCGACGTCGAGTTCGACTGGGCGAAGCTGCCGTTCTACTACGTGCCCAACGAGCCCTTCACCACCCACTTCTGCAACGTCCTGCATCTGCTGCTGCCGGCGGGCGAAGAGTTCATTGTCGAGGTGTTCAAGAAGGCACTGCCACTGATCAAGGACGACCAGCTGCGGCTGGACGTGCAGGGATTCATCAGCCAGGAGGCCATGCATGCCCAGGCACATTCCGGGGTGCTCGAGCGCTTCGCCGCCAGAGGCATTGACGCGAAACCGTTTACCGATCAGCTCCGCTGGCTGTTCGGCAAGCTGATCGGTGACCGGCCCCGGTGGAGCCTGCGACGACGGCAGAGCTGGTTGCTGGAGCAGGTTTCGATCGTGGCGGCCATCGAGCATTACACCGCCATTCTGGGTGAATGGATTCTGGACACCCCGCAGCACGACGCCCTCGGTACCGACCCGGTGATGCTGGACCTGCTGCGCTGGCACGGTGCGGAAGAGGTCGAGCACAAGGCGGTCGCCTTCGACACCATGAAGCACCTGCGGGCCGGGTACTGGCGACAGGTGCGCACCCAGCTGCTGGTCACGCCGGCGATGCTGTGGTTGTTCATCCGCGGCGTGCGGTTCATGTACTCCGTCGACCCGCACTTGCCGCCGGGCACCCAACCACGCTGGCGCGACTACTTCGATGCGGCGCGACGGGGATTGGTGCCGGGGCCTTTCCAGTTCCTGCGGGTCATCGGCGCCTACTACACGCCGCGCTTCCACCCGTCCCAGCTCGGCGGGGTCGGACGTGCCGTCGAGTATCTGGCCCGATCCCCTGCGGCCCGAGCGTCGCACTGAGCATCGAGGAGCCATGGCCCGTACTGTCACCGCATCGGATGGCGTGACCCTAGCGGTGTACGCCTACACCGAGATCGACCCGCGGCGCCCGACCATCCTCGCCGTCCACGGCTACCCGGACAACCACCGCGTGTGGGATGGCGTCGCGGCGGAGCTTGATCAGCGCTACCCCGCCAAATACAACGTCGTCGCCTACGACGTGCGCGGTGCCGGCGAATCGAGCCGGCCGGCCAGCCGGTCGGGTTACAAGCTCCCCCAATTGGTTTCCGACGTCGGCGCGGTGATCGACAGTCTCGGCGTTGACCAGGTCCATCTGCTGGGGCACGACTGGGGGTCGATCCAAGGTTGGACAGCGGTCACCGACGACTCCGTGCTGGGCAGGATCGCGTCGTTCACGTCGATCTCCGGGCCGCATCTGGCCTACGCGGGCCGGTTTCTGCGCTCACCGCGAACGTCGCGGGCCGTCGCCGACGTCGCCCGTCAGGTCCTGGCTTCCTCCTACATCTGGTTATTCCTTTTTCCGGTTGCGCCGGAGATCGCGATCCGGTCCCGGGCGCAGGTGAAAGTCCTTGAAGCCATTGAACATATCGGCCGATCAAGCATCCGCAGCCAGCACCGCGCATCGCCTCGGTCCCTTGATGACTACCTCAACGGGCTCAACCTGTACCGCGCCAACATGCCGGCACCGTTTCTGGCCTCGCCGGCACGGCTGCCGCAGGCAGGCGTCCCGGTGCAGGTGCTGGTGGCACGCCAGGACTATTTCGTGACACCCGCCCTGCAGCGATTCACCGGCTCGATTCCGGCCGAGCACAGGATCGTGCCGATTGAGGGCGGGCACTGGGTGGTGACCTCGCGTCCCGACGTCATCGCCCGGCTCACCGGCGAGTGGGTCGACATGATCACCGAAGGCGTGGCCCCGGCGGGTGAGTCCACCCAACCGCGCTCTGTGCCAGGCACACTCGCATTGGTCACCGGGGCGGGTGCCGGGATCGGCCGGGCCACCGCAGTCGAGTTGGCCCGCCAAGGTGCGCGTGCCGTGGTGATGGTCGACCGAGATTTGGCCGGCGCCAACGATACCGCGGAGGAGGTGCGGGCAGCCGGCGCCGAGGCCGCGGTCTACCAGGCCGACGTCAGTGACGAAGCCGCGATGAACGACCTTGCCGCACAAGTGCGTAACCATCACGGTGTGGTCGACATCCTGATCAACAACGCAGGCATCGGAATGGCCGGCCGGTTTCTGGAGACCACAGCGGAGCACTGGGACACCATCATCGGGGTAAATGTTCGCGGCGTCATCAACGGCAGCCGAGCATTCGGAGCGCAGATGGTCGAGCGCGGTCAGGGGGGCACGATCATCAATGTGGCCTCGGCGGCGGCGTATGTGCCGTCAAAATCGATGGTCGCCTACGGCACCACGAAGGCGGCGGTGCTCGCGCTGAGCGAATCGATGCGCGCCGACTTCGCCGATGAGGGCATCACGGTCACGGCGGTGTGCCCGGGTTTCGTCAACACCAACATCGCCAAGAGCACGGTCTATGCGGGGCTGACCGCCGAGCAGCAGGAGCGCGCCCGCGCCAGGGCCGACGCCGCGTACCGACGGCGCAACTACACTCCGGAGGCCACCGCCAAAGCCATTGTCAGGGCGGTGCGGGCCGGCCCGGCGGTGTTACCCGTCGCGGCCGAGTCTCGGCTCGGGTATGCGCTGCGCCGCATCAGTCCGTCGCTGGTTCGGCTGTTCGCGCGCTTCGATATTCGGCAGACATAGGGAGTTTGTTGTGGCGCAGACTATTTGGAGCAGCAGGCCCGCCGACCTGTATGGTCGCCGCCGGCGCGATCGCATGCTGACCGCATTATGCGGCGTGGGTGCCCTTTTCGGCGGCTTTGCCTCGGCGTCGCGGTGGTCGCCATCGCAGATAGTGCCGGTGCGGCGGACCACTGCCGCCGTGGTGGCCAAATGTGAATTGGTTGCCCCCGACGTGATTGCGTTGACGTTGGCCGACCGTGACGGCGGGCTGTTGCCATCCTGGACCCCGGGAGCGCACATCGACGTCCGGCTGCCGTCGGGGCGCCGCCGGCAGTATTCACTGTGCGGTCCGCCGGGGCGGCGCACCGACTACCGCATCGCCGTGCGCCGGATCGCCGACGGTGGAGGCGGTTCGATAGAGATGCATGAGGCGTTCGCCGAGGGCGACACGCTGATGTTCGACGGCCCACGCAACGCGTTCTACCTCGTCACCGACGAACGGGACGTGTTGTTCGTCATCGGCGGCATCGGGGTGACCCCGATCCTGCCGATGATCCGGCTGGCCCATCAGCATGGAATCGACTGGCGCGCAGTATATGCCGGCCAGAGCCGGGGCTACATGCCGTTGCTGGACGAAGTGGTGGCGGTGGCGCCGGATCGGGTGACCGTGTGGGCCGACGACGAACGCGGCTGCTTCCCCACCGCCGAGGACCTGCTGGCCGAAGCCGGGCCGACGACGGCGGTGTATGTGTGCGGGCCGAGCGGGATGCTGGAGTCCGTGCGGGTAGCGCGGGGCCGATACGCTAACGCGCCCTTGCACTATGAGCGGTTCGGTCCCCCGCCCGTGGTCGACGGTGTTCCGTTTCAGCTGGAACTGGCACGCTCGCGGCGGCTGCTGGACGTGCCCGCCAACCGGTCGGCGCTGGGCGTCATGCTCGATCGCGATCCGGCGACGGCATATTCGTGCCAGCAAGGGTTCTGCGGGACCTGCAAAGTCAAGGTGCTGGCCGGCGAGGTTGATCGTCGGGGGCGCGCCGCGGAGGGCCAGAACGAAATGCTGGTCTGCGTTTCGCGAGCGAAAGGCGATCGGGTGGTCATCGACGCCTGAGTGGGTGGGGGGAGTTACGGATTGAGCGCCGGCGCACGCCAGCCCCATACAATCTGGATGCCCATGTCCCACGGGAAGTCCTCGAGACTTCGACTGAGGCCGCCAGGATTGTTTGTGATCAGCAGCGTTTCGGCGTCGACCCACCGATCCCAGCTGCCGGGGCTGCACGTGCGCGTTTCGTGAGCGGACAAGCGTCTCGGTGGGTGCGGAAATGTCGACATAGTAATGACCCGCACCGGTGCTGCTATGAGTCAACGCCGTCAACAACTGTCGTGCAGCTCGATGTCAGCCGCGCCGGGATCGATCAGGAATTCGTGAATCTTCCCGTCGTGCGCTATTCGCGACGATCCCTGGCGCTCAGTCTGAACCAGCGCTGCCAGGACGGTGTTCACCCCGGCGGTGTCCATGGCCAACAACACCGCGTCATCACCGAAGTAGAACTTTCATGCCAGTTCGGCACGAACTACGGTCATCGTCGTCATGTTTTCTCAGGGGCAGCCGAAGCGGGACAGCGCACTCCGGTGTCTTTCCGAATCACGTTCATCCTCGATCAGACGACCGCTACCAATTCAGAAAAACTTTTCATCGAGCCAATCGTACGGCCAGCATCCCCATGGTGGCCTGCACCGCAGCGTTTTGGTTGTCCGTTAAGGATGGCCCTCTGTTTCACGCAGTAAGAATCATCGGAAAACGGCTGCGATCACTGGGCAGATCGGGGGGAAAGCAAGGTGAAATACCTTGAAGGCTAGGGGGATACCCGGACTTGTATCGCGCCACTATTTGCAGAATGTAACCGTCTGGTGCGTAGCCAAAGCGATTCGGTTTGTAGAAGCCGTCCCGTTCGTAGACGTACCAGCCCCAGCTTTTCCAGATATCACCGGTCTTGACGATGAGAGCTTCGGAGTCGATACCTGGTGGGAATGTCAGATCGCCATTTGTTGCCAGTTCCATCGGCGAGGTGCCGCTGGTGACATCCTGACACGGGGCGACGGTGGCGCCGCTGCTGTAGCGCGTGGCGTCCAGCGTTATTCCCGGTGGAAGCGCCTGCAGGGTCTTCTTCAGGTATCCGATCACAATGTCCTGTGCCTGCTGCTGAGTTTCGGGAATGGCGGGCTGGAGCTTCCATCCAGGTGGTGGCGGCGGTCCGGATTCCATAGTTGGTCCTCCTAGTGGGGTGGCGCCGGCTGGTGTAGGCGGCCCGAGCGGGCTGTCCTGACTGCAGGCACAGACGAACAGCACGATCGTGAGGGCAACCGCAAATGCGGCAAATGGTGGTTGGCTGACGCGGATCATCGGGGTTCAATGTCCTCCATCGTTAAGGATGACCAGCGCTCACCCGGCGCACAAACCCCGAGCCCCATCAACGCAGCGCCAACCGACTTTCGCAAGCCGACGTCACCCACGGTGGCTCGACACCATCACCAAAGTGAAACGTTGTCAATCTGCCCGACGACCGCTGACAGGTTGCCCGACAGCGCGATTCAGCCTGCGCCAGTGACACTTTCGCCGACACGAGTCGACGGACTTTCGGCGGTAGGTCGTCAACTTCAGTGGATAGTGTTCTATCGGTTGTCCATTACGGTTGCCCAGTGTCATCACGCAGTGAGAATCATAGGAAAGGGGCTGCGATCATTCGGAACATCGGGGGGAAAGCAAGGTGATACTCCCCCGAGAGTGGGCGGGTAGCCCGGTCGGGATGTCGCTTCGATGCTCAAGCTGTAGCCGTCAGGGGAATATCCAAACCGGTTGGGCTTGTAGAAGCCGTCTCGTTCGAAGACGTACCAGCCCCAGCTTTTCCAGATGTCGCCGGTCTTCGCAATTATGGCATCCACGTCGGCGCCGGAAGGAGGCGTGAGGTCGCCGACCGTGGATAGCTCTAAGGGCGGCGTACCGCTGATGACATCTTTGCACGGGACGGTGTTGGCTCCACCGCTATAGCGGGTGGCGTCAATAGTTGTTCCCGGGGGAAGGTTCTGTAGGGTCTTCGTGAGGTATCCAATCAGCGCGTCTTGGGCTTGCTGCTGGGTTTCGGGCACCACGGGTTGCAACTTCCATCCCGGTGGCGGTGCCGGTGCTGACTCCATGGGTGTGCCTCCAAGGACGGTGGCGCCTGTAGGTGTGGGCGGCCCGAGCGGGCTGCCGTGACTGCAAGCACCGACCCACATCGCGATCAACAGAGCAGTGAGGATGCGCAGTCTAGATGGCCGGTGCAGATGGTTCATTGCGCCTAACGTCCCCCCTCGTTTGGAATGACTTGGGGAGCCGGAACGCCAGCGATAACGGCGCCCATGTTACGCAGCGCCGGGTTGTCGTAATCCCAGTAGCTGCTATGGGCCGCGACGCTAGGCGTCAATCCAACCGGATCGCTGCTGGGGCCCGGCGCCGCCACCAACCGTGTCCCGCCAAACTCCGACGCCGCAGGGTCATGACCGAGGGTCAGGTCGGTGACCATTTCGATGATGTCGTTACGCGCCCTCATGCCGTAAACGGTGGCACCGGCATCAAGATTCAAGTCGCCGGCATGGTGCGAGAGCATCCCGGGACTGCCGACCGCGATGACGTTATTGACGTCGAGATGGTGCCCGCCTGTCGCGGCTGCGCCGACCTCCGTTGAGCCGTAGCTGTGCCCGATCACAGTGTCGATCGACGGCCCACCGACATGGGAGGCCCGCATTCCGCTTTCGAACGAATCGAGCGCCTCTGCACCGGCGCGGGCCCGATCGGGGGATGCGGCCTCGAAAAGATTCATCGGCCGGTCGTAGCCCATCCACGTCGTGACCGCGACATCGCTCGGGTTGAGGCTGGGGTCGGCGCGCAGCGCGGCGCGGAACATGGCCAGAGATTTGGAATCGCTGCCTTCAAAGGCTGAGAGGTCTTGGCCGGTGCCGGGCACCAAGATGGCATTGCGCGTGGCATAGTCGGGGTTCCCGATGGCTACTGCCGCGTGACCTTTGTCATCGATGAGGCCGAGGTAGCGCTTTACACCGTCGTTGCGGTTCAGGGTGGCCTGCACAGTCTTGTAGCCCTCCAGGGTGTGTCGGGCCGCGAGCAATTGAGGCCTTAGGGCGTTGAGTTCGTCGGTGGTCGACTGGCTGTGGTCACCCATGTATAGCCCATTGAGGAGTTGGTTGACGCGCTGCTGCATTCGGTCGACATCGGCCTGGGTGTGCTGTTGCAAGTCTGACAGGTGCAGCCGATTGTAGTGGTCTTTGCCGAGATGATCTGGCGGGTCCCACGGCATTCCAGGATGGTTGCCAATAAACGGATTATGGTGGTACTCGGCGTCCTTTTGCTCCGGCGTGAGAGCGCTCCATGCTCGCGCAAACTGTTGAGGGTCATCCGGCAGTACCGGCACCGGCGACTGCGGACCCTCGACCGCCTGGATACTGGCGGGGTCGTAGCCGTCGGCGCGCAAACTGGACAATGAGTTCTGCAATGTGGCCGAGTAGCCATTGCGAGTCGCCTCTAGCTGGCCCACAGCGGCCTTAGTGTCGCGGATCGCGTCGTCTTCACAAGCGTTGACAAACGTATCGAGGGCGTCCCTGTCCGCAGCGCTGAGGTGGATGTCTTTTTCCATCTCGGCGGCCTGACCAATCAATTCATCGAGCCGCCCCAATTGGGCCTCCAGCGCGGCGATCTGGCCAGCAGCGCTTTTCTGCGCCTCGGCCAACGCGGCGGCAATGTTTTCGAGGTCGGCTCCGATCTTCGGCAACTGCAGCGACTGCGCACCGAGCGACTGGACGGTCCGCTGAACTTCTGCAGAATCATTGATCGGGTGGTCACCGTTCTGATGATTCCAGGCCCCATCGAACCGGCGCCGGGCTTGCTCGAACGCGGCGTCGGCCTCGGCGGTGCATCTGCCCGCAGCGTGAAAGGCTTCGGCTAGATGGGAAATCTGCAACGGCTGACCAGCTTGCAGGCTCTGGTTGATCGCCCACGGATCCCCACCGGCCTCAGCGATCAACGTCGGGACACTTATGTAGCGCAGCTGCATTGCGCCGCCGGTTGTTCTCGCGATAGTCGATCGGCCCGATCCTGGGCGTGTTTAGGCGGGCGGTAGGGCTTCCCCGGTGTAAACCAGTGTCGCCGAACATCATCACCCCTTCTAAGCTTGCGTAACGCTCCCGCACCCATAACGCCATCTCAATGGCAGGCCGGCATCCCGGCGACGGATGGGTTCGACGGCGCGTTTGTACCATGTTGTCGCGAGTTCATCTCGTCCAGCGTTTCGACCGCGCGGCGGCGGTGGGCCTGTCCCACATCACATTCCACCATCTGGGCCACTCTTAGGTCATACACCGAACTTGGGACGCGGCTACAGGCACATCACGTGCAACGACAATTCGACGACCGTTCATCAAATCCCCGCGCTGATAACACCTGATAGCCGATGTATAGTCCACTGCCAGTCGATTCGCTCCTGTTCGAGACGCACGCGTTCACCCAATCCGTCTGCGACCAGATCCGAGTAGAGGTCCTGCTCGTCGGGCGTCAGGCGCGTGAGAACGGACGTGGCCGGACGGTCTTCGGTCACCCAACAGTCACGGTGCGCGAGCAGCGTTTCACGGTCCATGAGCACTGAGCGCGCTTGCGGGAGCCACGCCCGTAGCCGGTCGAGTATGGCGAATCCGTGGGTGTCGATGTCTCCCCAGTACAGCACATCGGCTTCCGCCAACCATGGCAGTCGACCAACGCTGTCGACCTCGAAACCCTTCCCCCAGACCACGACACCGTGTTCCGGGACGTCGACGGACAGATAGCTGATCTCGTTTTCGATGATTACCGCTGCGCGCGGTTGCACCGCGAGTTGCGCCAGCTCCTCGGAACGCACCGCCAGCTCGGTGAGCGGGGCCGGCAGGCCCAACGAGGGCGCGGGCCGCAACCGAACCAATCCCGGCTTGCATCTCAGGCCAAGGCCGGCCAGGAATCCCGAGGCCGTCGAGGAAACGGCAAGCATCGCTGCCAGGACTGGTCGGTGCCTTTCAGCGAATTTGGTATCGACGCCGGGTGCACTGATCTCACGGAGATACCGGTTGGAATTGCGGTGCGTGTCCAGCCAAGTGTAGGCAGCGATCAGCTGTGGCATCTCGTGCGCCAGCGCCAGCGCACGATGCGGATTGCCAACTATCCACTGCCGAACTCGCGGATGTTGTTGTGCAAGAACCAAAAGCTCATCGAAACAGCGAACCAACGTCGTCACGCCCAACAGCGCCCAGGCCTGGTCCATCGACACCACCGCGCGGACGGGCAGCCGGTTACGGCCAATCTGTCGGCCTCCGATCGATTGCCACTGCAGGGTGTATCGGCTGTCGTCGCGACGGCCGGCATCCAGAGCGCCCACCCACTCGCGGGCGGCGGCAAGATCGTCGCCGACTTGCGACGGTTTGGGGCCGCGAAGCGGGACTTCGATCGGATCAAACCGATCACCGTTGGCGTAGGCACGTAACAGCGATCCGTCGTCCCACCGGCGTCTGACCCTGGCGACAATGTCGTTTGGCGTGGTCCACCCGCGACTCATGGCCGTCGTCCGTCCCGTCGTGTCCGGTACTCCTCGATCGTCATCGTCTGCAGGCGAGAGAACGTTCCCGTCGGATTGTCGACAAATCCGATCGCCTTCACGTACGGCTCGATGACGTGAACCTTCTGCAGCGGCGTGACGATGAGAAGTTGCAGCCCAAGCGTCGCAAAAAGATCCAGTGCGTAACGTGTCGAGACGTCCGAGCCGCGCCCGAATGCCTCGTCGATGACCGCGAACCGGAAGTCTCGTGACCGCTGCGCACCCCACTCCAGCCCGAACTGGTAGGCGAGGGACGCCGCCAGGATCGTGTAGGCGAGCTTTTCCTTCTGGCCGCCGGACTTGCCGTCAGAGTCGCTGTAATGCTCCCACTCGGCACCGGTTTCCACGTCGCGCTCGGAGGCGGAGAAGACGAACCAGTTGCGCACGTCGGTAACCCGTCGGGTCCAGTTCTTGTCCGATTCGGCGTAGCCATCGCGACCGCGGAAGCGCTCGATGATCCGCTTGACGTCGAGGAAGCGCTGCTCGGAGTACTGGTCGCCGTCGAGCGCGAGACTGTCGTTGGTCAGGTTGCGCAAGTCCGAACGGAACTGCGCCACGTCCTGGTTGTTGGTGGGCTCCTTTTCCAACCGGATGAAGCGGCCCGGGTTGTAGGGCACCGCGCCGAGCGCCTCGTTGATCCGCTCGACACGTTCGTCGATCACTGAGGCTTGCCGGTGTAGCCAGTTGTTGAACCCGGCCAGCTCCTGGATGGCGTTCTTGTTGAGCTGTTCCTTGAACTCGCTCTCGAACCGCGGCAGATCGTCGGTCGCGATGCGGTCGCGGAAGGCCAGAAACTCTTGGCGCGCATCGACATTAGCGTCCATGTCGGCGCGAAGCTCAGGCCACCGGGTCAAGACCTTGAGCATGGACTGGATCAAGCTCTGCGCATAGCCGCCGAGTTCTTTGTTAAGCCGGTCGATACGTTGATGCAGGTCCGCGGCCAGCGCGTTCTCGGTTTCGGCGCAGTCTGCTGCCCGCTTCGGATGGTTCTTTCCCAGGCGCTCGTCGAGGGCTGGGTACGATTCGCGGGCGGCTGCCAGCGCTCCGTGCGGCTGGTTCGCGACGAGTTCGTCGTCGCGCTTCTTGTCCAGTTCTGCTTGCTTGGCCCTCGCGGCGGTGGTGGCCAGCCTGCCCGTTAGTTGCTCAATCGAATTCGCTACCGCCTCAGCTTGTTTGGCGTTGTCCGCGAGCGCTCGGGCGATCTCCTCCAAACGCGATGATCCGGCCTGCAACCGAACCCGTTCAGCGTCGAGGTCATTGGCGCGCGACTGCGCCTCGTCAACGTCGATGTCGGCCCAGTCGCGGAATCCCTCAAGCCGGAGAAGCGCATCCAGCCGTTCTTGCAGCGCTTCCCGCAATCCGCTGAGCCTGGCCTGCTCGCATGCGGTCGCATCGCGCTCGGCTTCCAGCTCGGCGAGCTCAGCGCGCAGCGCGGCGATCTTTCGTTCGTTGGCCCAGCCGAGAACCCAACGACGCGGGTCGTCGACGCGATAGCGATCGTCCTTCTCGTGGCGCTCACCGGAGCGCACCTGGCCCTCGCGGGTAACGGCGCGCCGCTGGCTGCCGAACTCCGCAAGGCTCGCCGCGCAACGGAAGTCGGCTCGTTTCGTGAGTTCGTTGAGGAGGTACTCGCGGAACTGCCCGTCCTTGACGTCGATACAGTCGGCGAGCAGCAGCCCGTCATGCTCCGAGCGCTGTAGGCGAACACGTTGCCGCGCAACTCTTTCGTAGACCAGCTTGGCTCCGGTCACCTTTCCGCCGCGGCCGTGAAACGTCAGCCGTCGACCGTTCACCCATCCGGCGACGGCGTCGTAGTGCTGCGGTGGCACCAGCAGTGAGAGGGCAAACCCGCGCAACACGCGTTCGGCGGCGCCGCGCCACTGGGCGTGCTCGTCGAAAACATCGAGAAGCTCACCCGCGTAAGGAAGATCCTCCGGTGTCAGCCCGAGGGCCGCGCACAGCTCGGCGCGCACCTCAACCTGCTCGACGGGCAGGTTGCTGGTGCGCTGCTGCAGGCTCGTGAGCTCCTGCGCGATGTGATCGCACTTGCGTTGCAGCTGCTTCTCGTTCCCGATCGCGTCGGCAAAGGCCGCGTCAAGGTCTCGTTTTTCGGCTGCCAGCCGGGGACGCTCGGTGGAAACCAGAGCGGATAGGGCTGCGAACTCCGCGCTGCCGGCGATCTCTCCCAGTCCCGCGGTGGCGACGGCGACGTCGAACAAAGCCCTTGCGCGACGCCGTGTTTCGGCCTGATCCCGCGCCTCGCGCGCCAGTCGTTCCAGCTCGCCGATGCGATCGCCGCCCGCTTTGGCACGCTCCTCGATGAGGGATTCGCGTTCGCGCGTGAGCATCTGCTGCCGGGCTTTGGCGCTGTCCTGCTCGCGCCACAGGGCCGCGCCCTCGGTTTCCAACTGCGAAATTTCGCCGGCCAGCAGATTCGACCGAAGCTCCGCGATGAAAAGCCGGACGGCGGATCGCTCGCGCTCCCGGGCGTCGCGCTGCGTCTGGGCATCGTCGTACTTCGCCGTTGTCGCTACGACGGGCTCGAGTGCCTCGAGTTGCTCGCGCGCCCGCTTGACGGCGTCGTGAGCCTTGGTCAGATCGTCGAAATGGGCGATGATGTCGCGTACGCGCTCGGTCGAATCGCTCGGTTCGAGCATGTGGTCGCGCACGAAATCGTTGAGGTTGCCGACGGACTTCAGCGAGACCGTCTGGTGGAACAGCTCGAGCGCCTGCTCCGATCGAATTCCAAGCAGGCGACGCAACGAGGTTGCGTAGTTGGGGAATTCGTCGAAGATGTCTGCTCCGGCGGCCCGCAGCCGCTTGCGAAGATCACGCAGGTCGGAACCGAAGTCGGCGAAGTCCGTCGCGATAGACAGCTGCTTTGTCGCGACGACGAAGAAACGGTGGGGCTGTCCGGTGCTCTCGCGCTGCTGGAAGACCTGGGCCAGGGTGACCGTCTCGTCATAGCCATGGTTGGTGAAAACTCCGAGGATCACCGAGTACGTGCCCCGGTTCTCGCGCAGCCCCTTGGCGCGGGATTTTCCGGTGGCCTCGTTTCGCTCCGACTTGTAGTGGCCTTCAACGTAGGAGCGCAGGGTGCGTTCCCTGGCCTCGGCGCCGGCGGCCTTGTTGTAGGCGGCCTTGTGGGACGGCACCAACAGTGTGGTGAGTGCGTCGACGATCGTCGACTTGCCCGAGCCGATATCACCGGTGAGCAGCGCGGTATCGGTGGCAGGGCTGAACCGCCACACCTGGGTGTCGAACGTACCCCAATTCAACACCTCCGCGTGCTGCAGACGGTAACCGACCCGTCGGGTGTCCCCGAGCGCGGCTGTGGCAGAAGGTATTTCACTCATCACTGGACACCGCTCCGGCATACTCGCGCAGCTTGGTCGCAAAGTCCGACAGGGTCTGGGCGTCGACGTAGGCCTTGATGATTCGCCGAACTTCCCAATGGTCGCGTTGACCGCGCAATGGGCGTAGGAAGCCGAGTTCGGCGGCCTTCTTGATCGTCGTCTCCGCCTGGTCCACGACTCGTGCGTCGTTGCTGGACTCGGCCTGGAACAGTCGCAGCATCTCGACGATCTGGTCGGTGGTCAGAACCAGTCGGCCCTCGCTGCCGGTCGTCTCGAACTCGACGAGCCGCTTGCGCAGGAGCACCAGCAGCAGGCTGACGTTGTACGTCAGCGCTCGCCTGCGCACCAGCCGCGGGAGCCCCTCGTCGCCATCTTCGGATGGCCGGGACCGAAGATAGGCATAGCCTTCGGCGTCATCGACTACTACGTCGACACCTATGGCGGCGAAATGGTCTCGGACGCCGGCGCCCAAACGTTCCAGTGTCAGCCAGGTGTCCTCGTCCGACTCGCGGTAGACGACTCCTTGCATCAGCCGGATGATGGCGCTGGCGGTGGCATGCTCGTTGCTCATCGTCGTCGCACCGTCACTTTCGGCAGTCGCGCTCGCTTGGCGATTTCCGGGTCGGCGGGGTCGCTGTATTCCAGGAGAGTCTCATCGGTGTCGTCCATGTCGACGCTCAGCTCCTCGTCGTCAAGTGCCAGGTAGCCGACGATCTCTGCCGCACCCTGCTCGATGGGGTGCGCCGCGATGATGTCGGATAGCAGCGCCGAAGAATTCTCCGGCAGAACATCGCGGATGGTCTCCATCAGGCGTGCTTGGTCGATGAAGGTCTGCGCGAAGAGCAGGTCGGTGTCGACCTCCTCGCTCGCCGGTGGGATGGTGCTCTCGACCGCGACCGCTGCGGGCACCTGGTAGAGCGGGCGCTCGAAAGGAAGGGCAATCTCGATGCCCGGCTGGTCCAGTTCGAGCCCGAAGGGCGGCGGGTTGTCGCGCAGTTCCAGCGCTGAACTTTCCACTGCCCGAACCAAATTGAGGACGCGCCGGTTCTCCAGCCAAATCTGGTCGTCGAGGAAGCGGCGCAGTTGTTCGGATATCTGCCGGACGGTGCGCTGCGCCCGGTCGGCGGCTTCGGACCAGTCGTGGTGAATACCGCGAATCCGATGGTCGGCTTCGATGGTCTCGAGGGTGCAAACCTTGGCCAGGAGTTCGGCCAGCTCGGCTTGGCGCGTCTCGGAGAGAAGGAAGTCGTAGAACGCCTGGAAGCTGCGGCCTTGGTCGGATCCAGCGATCTGGGAGCGGCTTCCGACCAGCTCGGCGAGCAGTTCACCCTTGGACCCATCCCAGGCCGCGATCTTTTCTCGCGCGGCCCGGTCGAGGAGCCGGAAGTTCTCTTCGACCTCGCGAAAGTCCGAGAGCAGTTCCCGCGCGGTTGTGGCCAGCTGTTGGTAGCGGTCACGGACTCCGGTCGCGTCCAGCACCTGAACAACCCCGGCCTCGACGGCGGCGATCTCGGCGTCGAGTTCGTTTCGGCGGCGCCGTAATTCGGCCAGCCGGACATCGGGTTCGACTTCGGTTCCGTGCACGATCTGGCGCAGCAGCTCGACCACCGTGTGCAGCCTGGACTCGGTTCCGACAAAGGACCTGCCTTTAAGGCCCAGGACCCACGCGTAGGCCTTCTCGAACGCCGGAGTCACCTCGTAATGGACTTCGTCGTCGCCGGCCGGGTAAAACCGTCGCAAATACGCCGCGTCGGTGGCCGCCCAGTCCTCCAGATAGGACCGAGCGTCCCTCGGAAAGCGTTGCTGACCGTTCTCGGTGGGAATCTCGGTGTTCAGGGCGTACACGTAGTCGTCCAGGGCGGTCGCGACCTGACTCGCTGGGCAGGCGCCTCGGTTGTCCTCGACGAAAAATCCCCCGAGGAAGGACAGGATCAGCGTGGCATTGCCGGCACGAAGCAGCCGCCAAGCCGGGTGGCGCTCCCGCAATGAATTGATCGCCTCGTACTCCACAGTCAGAGCCTAAGCAAGCCCACCGACACTTCGTCCAAGGCTTGCGGGAATGCACGGTCGCAGACTCGCTGTTATGGCCCACGTGAGGCTGCGCGTTTCGCGCTGGCTACCGGCGTCCCCCGCAAGAGCGCCGTAGCACCTGGTGCTCGGCTTGGTATTACTTAGCGGTATTACCGGCTGATAGGCTGACTGGTATGCGGGTGACGAGCAAAGGCCAGGTGACTATTCCGCTCGCGGTGCGGCGCAAGCTCGGCATTGAGCCGGGTTCTGAGGTCGAGTTCGAACTTGACCAACACGGTGCCCGGCTGGTGCGCAAGAAGACCACCCGGGGCAAGGCGATCGCACGTCGGATGCGAGGCCGTGCCACAGTTGCGATGAGCACCGACGAGATCATGGCACTGACGCGCGGCAATGCATAGTTCGCTGGTGGCCGGAACGCTTGTCGACTCCAACGTGCTGCTCGACCTGTTCACCGAGGACCCCCGCTGGTGCGACTGGTCTGAGACGCAGCTTGCCGATGCCCTCGACCATGGGCCAACGCTGATCAATCCGATCATCTACAGCGAGATCTCGATCGGCTTTGAGCGGATCGAGGAACTCGAGCGGGCATTGCCAACAGAGCTGGAGCGCGAGGACCTGCCCTGGGAAGCGGCGTTTCTGGCCGGCAAATGCTTCTTCGAATATCGGCGGCGGCAAGGCCAAAAGCGTTCGCCGCTACCGGATTTCTACATTGGTGCCCACGCCGCCGTGACCGGCCGTGCGCTCTTGACGCGCGATCCCCGGCGCTATCGGTCGTTCTTCCCGCGCCTCGAGCTGATCTCGCCATGAACCTCGCAAACTTTGACGCCTAGTTGTTGCTACGGACCCTGACAACTGCTCAAATGCCGTCGGGGCGTGGGGTGGCCCCTGATGGACAGCTAACTGGTGGGACTGCTGAACCCACGGGAAGGATATCCGTAGGTCGCGCACGCGTCGTAAGTACACTTTGGGCGTTGATTGACGACGACGACGTGGTAACACCCGACGAGCTGACGGCGACGGTGAATGGCCGCTCGAGCTGCATCCGGTGCCACCGCTGCCGCTATGAAAGAAGCGGCGTACCAGGAGGCGAGTTGGGTGATCCCACGCCTTCTCACCGGCCCAACACCTGCAATTGCGCGGTTGTAGCACTCGGTTCGCTCGGCCAACCCGTGGTGTCCGCCGTTGACCATCTCGGGTGATGTGGCCCTGGTCTGCAGTCGCATTTCCGTTATGGTCCAACACCACAGCGCAGTCTTGAACGCATATTGCGGGGTTGCGGCCAACTTCGGGTGATCCACGAAATCCACGCCGCGATCCTTATTCATCTTGGTGTAGTTGTAGCGGCCAGTGACCTGGATTGCTCCGCGATCGTTGTACCTTGGCCCGTCGCCGGCCTGGGTTGTTACCCAGGTCAGCCCTACCTCGTAAGGGCTGGGATCTGGTAACCACAGCCCAATCTGTCGTTTGCCATGAGCTTGGGACCAGTGTGACCTGATTTTTGCCAGGGTGATGGGACCACCTGGATTGCCAGTTATGGGACCACCGGCGCGTTGCGTCGGTGGTCTCTTCGTTTGCCCGTTCGATC
>NZ_UPHT01000072.1 GCF_900566085.1 Mycobacterium attenuatum | reverse complement strand
GCGACCAGCGCATCGGCGCGCGAGGTGGCTGACATGAGCCGCTCATGCAGATTTCGGCGTGCCTGTAGCCCCAGGCTGACGTCGACGGTGACACCCAGGACCACCAGTAACGCCGCCAGCAGGACCACCACCAGCAGCACCACCCGGCGCTGCAACGACGGCGTCGGGGTGGTGGGATCGGCCGCAGATCCCGTGGGGGTGGCCGTCATGATCGCAGTCGGTATCCGAGGCCGCGAACCGTATGCAGTATTCGCGGGCCATGGGCCTCGAGTTTTCGCCGCAGACTGCTGACATGGACCTGCACCAGGTTGATGTCGTACGCGTCATAGCCCCACACGGCATTAAGGATTTGGCGCGCGCTGACAATCCGGCCCCGTTGCTGCACGAGAAAGTCGAGCAACCGAAGTTCCGTGGCGGTCAGTTCCAGCTGGTGGCCATCGCGTGCCGCGACTCCCCCGTCCACGTCTAGTATCAGATCGCCGACCTGGATCACCCGCGGTAACCGGCCCCGCCGCCGCAGTACCGCGCCGACACGTGAGACCAGTTCGGCGAGTTCGAAAGGCTTGACCACATAGTCGTCGGCGCCGCCGTCGAGACCGCGCAGCCGGTCGGGCAGGCCGTCGCGGGCCGTGATCAGCACAATCCCAATGTCACCCCAGGCCTGGATGACACCGATGAGGTCGAAGCCGTCCCGACCGGGCAACATCACGTCGAGCACCACCAGATCGGGCCGCCGGCCCTCCAGGACCTCTTCCAATCCCTCACCGTCACAACGGGTTTCAACGTGATAACCGACGTCGGCCAATGCCTCGCCGACCATTTCCCGGATGGTCTCGGAATCCTCGACCACCAGTACTCGCGGTGCGCCAACGCTAAACCGACCGATCCGCCCCGGCGCCGAATGGCCGGCCACGCGATCCGGGCGCGGGCGATCGGTCATGGCTCCATTGTTAACGTGCGGTGCTGAGATCAATCTGAAGCGCGCGCACGTTTGTCCAGACGAAATTCAACGACGGAAGGAGCCGCATGACCGTCCCGCACATCAGCCCGCCGCCGCCACCGGCCACCGGACCCGCAGCGGGCCGGCGCCATTCCACCGGCGTGGTGGTTGGGGCCGCGGTGGCAGGCTTGGCGATTGGCGCGCTGGCCGTCTTCGCGGTTACCGGCGTCACCTGGAAAATTCGCGTCGAGCTGCCCGCACCGCTGTATCCGCCCGCGCTGTCGTCGGCACCACCGGTGAGTAATCCCCCGTCGCCGCCGGCAGCGCCGACCACGGCGGCGACTTCTACGGCGAGCAACTCCCCTGCGCCGCCGGCAGCACCACCGGCGCCGCCGCTGCCCCCTGGTCAGTGAGCGGCCCGAGCACCGAATTTTCTTCAGATCCACTTCAAGTACGGCCGTTACCGTCGCGGTTACTGAACTCACCAACAGAAACCGACAACGTGAGGAGCCGTATGACCTCGGACGAGAACACCACCGCGACCGGTCCGGTCGTAAGCCCCGCGCCCGTCGCGCCCGCGCCCGCGGTGGTCGCCGACCCTGGACGGGAGCGCCGCCGCTTCTCGCTGGCCGCGCTGATCGGGGCCGGGGTTGCGGGCCTTGTGCTGGGTGCGGCCGGTAGCTTCGCCGCGATCGCGTTTGCCTGGCTCGTCACCGTGGGGCCACCGCCGCCCCCGGGTTCCGCGCCGATGCAAATGCCGGGGCAGGCGTTCGGCCACGGCCAGCCGCCCCCTCCCGGTCCCGGCGGGCCCGGGCCGGTAGCGGGAGCCTTTCGGCCGATGCCCGGACCGCTGGGAGTGCCGCGTGGCCCACGTCCGCCAGCACCGCCCCAAGGCGGACCTTTAGGTCCGGGCCAACCGCCGGGACTGGGCCAGCCGCCGGGGGCACCCGGCCAGCCGCCCGCACCGCCGTCGCAAGCCTCGCCCAGCCCGCGCCCCTGAACGGTCGTTAGCAACCCCCCAAGCAACCGTCCGAAGTAAACGTCTGTTTATAATTGTAAACGTGCGTTTACGCCAGCCGCAGCCGCAGCCGCAGCCGGATGACCGGACGGCGCGAGCACGAATCCGTGACGAGGCGCTGCGGCTGTTCGCCGAGCGCGGCCCCGCCGCGGTCACGATGCGCGACATCGCGACCGCGGCGGGAGTGTCTGCGGCCTTGGTCATTCGCCACTACGGCTCGAAGGACGGACTGATCGAGGCGGTCGACAATCACGTCGTCGCGACCTTCGATGTACTGCTGACCGACATCACCGGCCAGACACCCGACCAATCGGCGGTGCCCAGCCTGCTCGACGGCGTGGCCACCCACCTGCCGCCTGACTCGCCGATCCCGGCCTACCTGAGCCGGATGCTGATCGTCGGCGGCGCGGCAGGGTCGACATTGTTCGCCCGCCTTTTCCGGCTCAGCAAGGCAGCTCTGGACGCGATGGTGGCCGCCGGCACGGCCAGTCCCGGCGCGGATCCCGAGATGCGCGCGGCCTTCTTGCTGGTCAACGATCTGGCGCTGCTGGCCCTGCGGCCACGGCTGATCGAGGTGCTTGGCGTGGACCCGCTCGCCGCGAGCGGGATGCAGCGCTGGGCCGGGGAAGTGTTCTCGATCTACCGCGACGGACTACGCAGCACCTGATGGAGGAATGGAGGCGAACAATGTCCCTATCAGCCAGGGCCGGCGCACGACTGTTGCGCTCCCGCAGGCTCATGCGCGCGCCCATCTGGATTTATCGCGCGCGCACGGGCGCCCTGTTCGGATCGCGGATCCTGATGCTCGAACACATCGGCCGCAAGTCCGGTGCCCGGCGCAATGTGGTGCTCGAGGTGATCGATCATCCCGATCCGCACACCTACGTCGTCGCGTCCGGCTTCGGCCGGAAAGCCCAGTGGTTCCGCAACATCGAGGCCAACCCGCACGTGCGGGTCTACGCCGGTAGCCGCGCCCCCGCTGCCGCCACGGCGCGCGTACTCGACCAGGCGCAAGCCGACCGGACGCTGGCCTCCTACCGCAACCGCCATCCGCGGGCCTGGCGACGTCTGAAGCCAGCTCTCGAACAGACGCTCGGCACCGCGATCACCGAAACCGGCACGCCGCTGCCGCTGGTCGAGCTACGCCTGGGCGCCTAGTACTGCAGCCGTAGATCGTGGTTGGTGTGATTTGGGCGTGTCTGCGCTAGTCAGGGCGATGACCCGACGGTTGTCTGAGTTCTCAGAGGCGATCGATCGGATCGCGCCGCGTTTCGCCCCGATACGCCGGGATCAGCCCGGCAGGGCATCGACGAGACAACCACCACAACACGATCATGAATTGTCTTCCTAAGCGCCTAGCCGGACCACGAATCCTGCTGCGGCCACCCCATTCTGACGATGCCGACAAGCTGTTCGAACACGTTACCGGGACCCAAAAATCATGAGCTACACCCAGATGCCAACACACCACGACGTCGAGGAAACACGACGTGTGATCACCAAGTCGTTCAATGTCAATGACGATAGACAGACTTGGCTGGTAGCAGTGCAGGACAGCGACGATGTGATCGGCCTCGCCGGAATACGTCGCTCGGCTCCCCACTCCGTAGCAATGGGCGGCCTCATCGGTAGACCTTGGTGGGGTACCGGTTTTGCGTCCGAGGGCGTACGTGTGCTGCTCGCCGCACTTCAAGACAACCCTGAGATTTATCGGGTTTGGGCCACATGTGACATCGACAACACCCGGTTGCTGCGACTCTTCGATCAACGTGGATTTGCGTTCGAGGGCCGGCTGGCCCGTCATGCAGTGCGCCTGACGATCGGGCCTCAACCGCGCGACAGCCTGCTCTACGCCAAGGTACTGCGGTGACGTCATGACTTGATAGGTCGGGGGCCTGCGCAGCAGCACCTGGCCTAGGCGCGGTCGGGCCCCTTGGCCGTCATCACCGCGAACAGCGCCAGGAACAGAGCCGCCGGAATCGCGGTGACGCTGAAGTCCCGGGCGCGGATATGCGCGCCCAGCGCCACCACGAAATACACGGTCAGCATTGCCGTCGTCAATCTCGCCAGGGCCGGAAATCGGTTTACCGAGAGCAGACCGAGCGCCGAGGCGGCCTTGGCCACGGGAAGGACCGGGCGAACACCGGCGGGCACACCCAGGTCGTTGAGCAGCTTCTCGATTGGTGCCAGCGGGATTGCGCAGGCCACCGCATCGCCGGCCTGAAACACCGCCAATGCTGCATAGGTTTTCGATGAGGTCACAACGCCCATCAGCTGCTCCTAACGCCTGAGCTCCGGCGGTGGCGCCAGCGGACTTTCCACCGGTGTGCGCGCTATCGCCTCGGCCTTGGCCACGGCTTGGGCGATCGCCGGGTCGGTCGGGGTGGAGAACCACTCGGCAACCTCGGCGTCGTCGCCGTCGGCGGCGTGCTTGGGCAGGTCCTCCACGGGAGAGGGCTCAAACCGGAAAACGCCGTCCTCCCCCGGCGTGCCCAACAGCCTGGTGAAGCCCTGCAGCGCCGCGCTGAAATCACTGGGCACCACCCATACCTTGTTGGCGTCGCCGCGGGCCATTTCCGGCAGCGTCTGCAGATACTGGTAGGCCAGCATCTCGGGGGTCGGCCGGCCGGCTTTGATCGCGGCGAACGTCTTCTCGATGGCCTTGGCCTGCCCCTGTGCCTGCAGGTAAGCCGCGGCTCGCTCACCCTGGGCGCGCAGTATCCGGGACTGCCGGTCGGCCTCGGCCGCCAGGATCGCGGCCTGCTTGGCTCCCTCGGCCGCCAGAATCTGCGCCTGCTTCTGCCCCTCTGCCTGCTTGATTGCCGCTTCCCGGGTGCCCTCGGCGGTCAGGATCATCGCCCGCTTTTCCCGGTCGGCTTTCATCTGCTTTTCCATGGACGCCTGAATGGACGGCGGCGGGTCGATGCTGCGAAGTTCGACGCGCGCCACCCGTAGACCCCAGCGGCCGGTCGCCTCGTCGAGCACCCCGCGCAACTGCCCGTTGATCATGTCGCGCGAGGTCAGCGTTTGTTCGAGGGTCATGCCGCCGACGACGTTGCGCAGCGTGGTGGTGGTGAGCTGCTCGACGCCGACAATGTAGTTGCTGATCTCATAGACCGCGGCCTGGGGAACCGTGACCTGGAAGTACACCACAGTGTCGATGTTGAGGGTCAGGTTGTCCTCGGTGATGACGGGCTGCGGCGGAAACGACACCACCCGCTCACGCAGGTCCACCCGGGCGCGGACGCGGTCGATGAACGGCACCAACAACGTCAGCTGCCCGCTGACGGTGCGGCTGTAGCGACCCAACCGCTCGATCACGGCGGCCTCGGCCTGCGGGATCAGCGCAACCGACTTGGCCACGACAATGATGGCGAATATCACCAGGACGGCCAGAAACACCAGGCCGGCAACGGCACCTTCCACCGGGATTCCTTTCTCGAGTTGCTACGCGTCTTTGAAGACGACCGCGGTGGCCCCGTCGATATGCACCACAGTCACCGAATCACCTGGTTGGAACACGTCACCGTCGTTCAAGGGGCGTGCCGTCCACACTTGGCCGTCGATTTTGACCTGGCCCTCGTCACGGGCCACCCGATCCAGCACCAGCGCACGCTTGCCCTCGAGCGCCTTGATGCCCATCGGCACATTCTTGGCGGGGGTCAGCCGCCGCCGCAGCGCGGGCCGCACCAACACCAGCAACAGCACCGACACGACGAGGAACACCGCGCCGTCGGCCCACACCGGCCAGTCCAGCAACCAGCTCGTGGCCGAGGCCGCCAGCGCACCCCCGCCAAGCATCAGCAAGAACATATCGCCGGTCAACGCCTCCGCACTGGCCAGTACCAGTGCTGCGATCAGCCAGATCAGGGCGACGGGCATGCGCACAGAATACGCGTGATCCCCGACAACCGTGCCCAACAACTACACTGCGAGATCATGTGGTGTCCCAGCGCAACGCTTTCGATGTGGGCCAATGCCTGGCTCGCCGGAAAGGCCGCGCCCGACGATCTTCTGGACGCGTTATCTCTCTGGGCACCAACACAATCGGTCGCCGCGTACGACGCGGTAGCGGCCGGGCATACCGGCCTGCCATGGCCGGAGGTGGATAGCGCCGGGACGGTGTTGCTGCTGCAGACGCTGCGTGCGGCAGTGGGCCGCCCGACGATCTCCGCGCCCGGCACGCCGGGTCGGCTGCGCGGGACGATCAACGTGGTATTGCCGGTGCCGGGCGACGTGCGCGGGCTTTCCGCCGGAACACAATTCGAGCACGACGCGCTGGCCGCGGGTGAAGCCATTATCATCACCAATCCCGATGATCCCGGCACATCGATCGGGCTGGTTCCCGAGTTCTCTTACGACGACAGCGATCAGACTCGCGGCGACGATTCGGCCGTACCCGAGTTGTGCGCCCTGTCGTGGATGGTGTACTCGCTGCCCGGCGCCCCGGTGTTCGACCACCGCGATCTGGGCGACGCCGAATACGCGCTCCGGGCCGCGGTGCGCTCGGCGGCCGACGCGCTGAGCGCCATTGGTATGGGGCCCAGCGCCGCCGAGATCGACAACCCGCGCGGCCTGGTCGAGCAGCTGCTGGAATCCGCACGGCAACACCGCATTCCCGACCACGCGCCCTCGCGCGCACTGCGGGTGCTGGAGAACGCCGCGCATGTCGACGCCATTATCGCCGTCAGCGCCGGCCTCAGCCGATTGCCCGACTCCGCCAGCGACCGCTTCCCCCCGCGGGTTGCGGCCGGTTTCGAACCAATCAGGGCACAATCGTCGTCGGAAGTGCAGACCGCCGTCGACGCGCTGCGGCCACTGACCGCGGTGGTGCGCTCCGCGCGGATAGCCGCCGTCAACGCGATCCTGCATTCAGCGTGGTCGGACTGACCACTTCGCGCGCAACGCAATGCGGCGGACGACAGGGCTCACCGTTGATGCCGGCCAGACAGCCGGGCACCGAATCGGGACCGCCGACCCGCAAAGGCTTACGGCTGCAACGAAGTTCATCGATCAACTCGGCAGCCAGCCGGGCGAACCGCCGATCGGCGTTGGGGGTGCCCGCCCGGGCGAATGAAATACCTAAGTCTTCGGCTTGTAAGCGCAGTTCGTGGTCGAGATCCCAGACCACCTCGATGTGGTCGGCGACAAAACCGAGGGGACAGACAATCACCGCCGTGGTACCGGCCTTCGCAAGCGTGGTGAGGTGGTCTCCGACATCGGGCTCCAGCCACGGAACCTGTGGCGGGCCAGAGCGAGACTGCCAGACCAGGTCACAGTCGGTGTACCCGGCGGCCACCGCGACAAGGTTTGCGGCATAGGCGACTTGGCGGCTGTAGAGGCGGGGGCCCCAGCGCTGGTCTACGGCCGTTGGGATGGAATGCGCGGTGAACACCAGCCTTGCCTGAGCGGGAACGGTCTGGGCGGCCGCCGCAACTGCGTCGGCGAACATCTCGACGAACAGCGGATGATCGAAGTAGGGCCGCAGCTTGACCAGCTCGGGCGCATCCGGGCCGGCGGCACGGCGGGCCCGGGCAATATCCTCGGCATACTGCGCGCAGCTGGAATAGCCGCTCCACGCCGATGTCGCGAATACGGCAGCACGGCGAATCCCATTGTCGCGCATGATTTTCACCGCGTCTTCGACGTAGGGTTCCCAGTTGCGGTTACCGAAGTAGACCGGCAGATCCTGCTCGGCTTGCAGTTGGTTCACCAGCGCGCGGTTGATGCCGTTGATCGGTGAGACGCCCCCAAAATGCAGGTAGTGCTCGGCCACCGCATCGAGGCGCTCGGGCGGCACACCGCGGCCCCGGGTGACATTCTCCAGAAACGGGCGCACCTGATCGGGACCCTCCGGCCCACCGAAGGACAGCAGCAGGACGGCGTCGAATTCCATGCGGGCTAGAGCAACTGGGTGTGGGCGCCGCCGTCGGCGAAGATGATGTCCCCCGTGGTGGCCGGGAGCCACTCCGACAGCAGCGCGCAGACTGTCTTGGCGACGGGCGTGGGGTCCTTCATGTTCCATCCGATGGGCGCGCGCTGGTCCCAGCCCTCTTCGAGTAGCTGGATCTGGGCGCCGGCCTCCTCACCCAGCGCACCGCCGACGATTGCCGCCATCGCCAGCGTCCGGATCGGGCCGGCGGCAACGAGGTTCGAGCGCACACCGTACTTGCCGGCCTCGCGGGCCACGAACCGGTTGACCGACTCCAGCGCGCTCTTGGCTACCGTCATCCAGTTGTAGGCCGGCATCGCCCGGCTGGGGTCGAAGTCCATGCCGACGATAGAACCGCCGGCATTCATGATAGGCAGCAGCGCTTTTGCCATGGATGCATAGGAGTAGGCGGAGATGTGAATGCCCTTGGACACGTCCTCGTAGGGCGCGTCGAAGAACGGGTTGATACCCATCCCGCTTTGCGGCATGAAGCCGATCGAGTGGACCACGCCGTCGAGTTTGTTGCCTTCGCCGATCACTTCGACGACCCGGTCGGCCAGCGTGGCCAGATGCTCCTTGTTTTGCACGTCGAGCTCCAGCAGCGGCGCCTTCTCCGGTAATCGGTCGGTGATCCGCTGGATCAGCCGCAACCGGTCGAAACCGGTCAGCACCAGCTGCGCGCCTTGCTCCTGGGCCACCCGGGCGATATGAAACGCGATCGAGGAGTCGGTGATGATCCCGGACACCAGGATCCGTTTACCCTCCAGCAGTCCTGCCATTGTTTCGTCCCCTCTTGCTCTTAGTGGCCCATGCCCATGCCGCCGTCAACCGGGATGACCGCACCGGAGATGTAACTCGCGTCCTCCGACGCGAGAAAGCTGACCACCCCGGCGACCTCGGCGGCGGTGCCGACCCGCTTCGCCGGGATGAATTGCAGTGCCCCCTCTTGGATCCGCTCGTCCAGGGCTCGGGTCATATCGGTGTCGATGTATCCGGGGGCGACCACGTTCGCCGTCACGTTGACCTTGGACAGCTCTCGGGCGATCGAGCGGGCCATGCCGATGACACCGGCCTTGGAGGCTGCGTAGTTGGCCTGGTTGCCGATACCCCAGCTGCCCGAGACCGATCCGATGTAGATCAGCCGGCCGAACTTCTTTCGCTGCATGCTGCGCGCTGCCCGCTGCGTCACCCGGAACGCTCCGGTGAGGTTTGCGTCGATGACCTTCTCGAACCGCTCTTCGGTCATTCGAATCAGGAATGCGTCCGCAGAGACGCCGGCGTTGGACACCAGCACCTCAACGGGCCCCTGGTGCTCCTCGACCTCTGTGAAGGCGCGATCAACGGCGTCGCTGTCGGTGACGTCGCACTCGACGGCGAACAACCCCTCGGGCGCCCCGGATCCACGGTGTGTGACCGCCACCTTGTGGCCGTCGGCGGCCAGCCGCTGCGCGATCGCCAGGCCGATTCCCCGGTTTCCACCGGTGACCAGAACTGAACGAGGTACAAAAGGGGGTTTGCCGCCGTCGGTAGTGGCCTCGCTTGTGGTGTCGGTGGCTGCGTCAGTCACCCCGACAACCTAGCGCCTTGTTGAGGCAACACCGAAATCGGCTCGTCGCATGTCGCGGAGGTACCGCCACGGCGAGAAAGAGGCCGGATCTCGCCTTGGCGTTACGCTGACTAACCGGTATGGGTGTGGTCGAGCATACTTTCGCCGTGGCCGACCCGTTCTTGGGCAGTGCAGCCCTCTCCTCACTCCAGTTGTCCCGGTACGAGCCGGCAGTCGGAATATCGCATTGCATCAAAACGTCTACGTCCCCCAGGACGCCCAGCCTACGGCGTTCTACGGGCGCGGCGTTGTCGGCGGCATGCGGGTCACGACGCCGCAGCGCACCGCCCTAGACCTGGCGTGCCGGTACCCACTGGGCGTTGCGGTCGCTGCGGTCGATGCCCTCGCAAGGCAGCGGAGTTGAAACTCGCCGATGTCGAGCCACTGCTCGATCGGTATCGCGGTCGCCGCCGCATCAGGTCGGCCCGAGCCGCCCCGGATTTGGTGGACGGCGGGGCGCTAATCGCCTAAGGAACCTGGGTGCGCTGGTGCTGGTTACCGCCGGCCTCCCGCGCCCGCAGACGCAAATCGCTGCACGCGATGAATGGGGTTGGGTAGAAGCCCATTTGGACATCAGCTGGGAGGACCACGACGTCGCCCTCGAGTATGACGGCGACCAAGTTCGGTCCAACCGCCGTCAACATCTCAAGGAGATCCGGCGCCTCGCCAAGCTGGAGCAGCACTACGGGTGGATAGTGATCCGGGTGGTAGCCACAGACCACCCCGAAGATATCGTCCGTCGGGTGCGCAAAGCGCGAGCGCCCGACTGCAACGCCACGGCGAAAACCGGCGCGATTTTTCGCCGTGGCGTGACGTTCGGCGAGACGTCAGGTCGGCAGGCGGCGGTTGATCAGCAAAGCGGCCAGTCCGGCCAGCGCCAGGACCAGCGCACCCAGCCGCAGCCAGCCGGCGCTGGCGTCACCCTTGATGGTTTCGTAGCCGATCTGCTGCTGCAACGACGCATATACGGCCTTCAGTTCGGCCAACGTCGCGGCGTTGTAGGCGTTTCCGCCGGACAGCTGAGCAACCTTTTTGAGCGTCTCGTCATCGACAGGCACCGGCTGACGCTGGCCGTTGATCTCCACGAAGCCATACGGCGTCCCGAAGGAGATGGTCGAAATCGGCACGCCCTGGTCCTTGGCGGTGCGAGCCGCGGTAAAGGCGCCCTTCGGGTTGTCCGGATTGGTCGGCATCGTCTCCTTGCCGTCGGAGAACAGCACGATGCGCGCCGGCGGCGGCGCGTCACCGCCGCCGATCACCGCACCGACTGTGGCGATGGCCTGCAAAGCGGTGAAGATGGCCTCCCCGGTCGCGGTGCGGTCGGCGAACTGCAGCTTATCCAGCGCGTTCTTGGTGGCATCCCGGTTGGTCGTCGGTGACACCAGCACCGTCGCGGTGCCCGCATACGCGATCAAGCCGAGGTTGATTCCGGGGGTGAGTTCATCGGCGAACTGCTTGGCGGCCTCCTGCGCGGCCACCATGCGGTTGGGCTCGACGTCGGTCGCGCGCATCGACTGCGACACGTCGATCACCAGCATCACGACCGCCCGGTTGCGCGGAATCCGGACATCATGCGTCGGTCCGGCCATCGCGGTGGTCAGCAGCACCAGCGACAACGCCAGCAAAATCGCCGGGACATGCCGCCAGCGGGAGGGCCGCTTGGGGGCCACGCTTTCCAGCAACTCCATGTTGGCGAAGCGCAGCATCCGCTTCTGGCGTGCCAGCTGCAGCACGATGTACAGCGCGACCAACGCGACGATGACAAAGAGGAACAGGAAGAACCACGAGTGTGCGAAGCCGGACAGCGTCATCGGCCCGAGCAACGGCAACGTCATATCACTGGGCTCCTGCCATGGCCCCACGACGCCGGGAGGCGACGAAGCGCACGATGTCGGCAAGCCAGTCGCGATCGGTGCGAAGGGTGAGCATCGGCGCGCCGCATCCGCGGATGGTCCGGGCCACGTCGGCGCGGTGCGCAGCGGCGGCCCTGGCGAAGTCGTTCTGCAGTTGGGTGTCGATGGTGAATTCGCGGGTGACACCGGATTCGGCGTCCTGCAGGATCACGTCGCCGATATCGGGCAGTTCGACATCGCGCGGATCGAGTACTTCGATGGCCAGCACCTCATGGCGGGCCGCAATCGCTCGCAGCGGCCGCATCCAGTTGATGGCGCCCAGGAAGTCGCTGATGATCACCGCCATTCCCCGGCGGCGTTCCGGGCGGCGCAGCGCGTCGATGGCCACCGCAAGGTCCCCACGCACCCCGGCCGGAGCCTTGGGCATGGTCGCAATGGTGCGCAACATCGTGTGCTGATGCTGGCGGCCGGTTCGAGCCGGCACCCGAGTCATGGTGGCGCCGTTGGCAATCAGGGCGCCGATCCGGTTGCCGCCACCGCTGTTGAGGAAGGTGATCGCGGCCGCGGCCGCCACGGCGAGGTCTCGTTTCTCACAGACGGCGGTGCCGAAGTCCAGGCTGGCCGACATGTCCACCACCAGCCAGGTTTCCAGTTCCCGGTCGGCGATCATCTGCCGGACATGGGGGTGTGTGGTCCGGGCCGTCACCGCCCAGTCCATCCGGCGCACGTCGTCACCGGGCTGGTACAGACGCGACTCGCCCGGCTCGGTACCCGGCCCGGGGATCAGGCCGAGGTGATCGCCGTGCAGGACGCCATCGAGCTTGTGCTTGACGGTCAGCTCCAGGGTGCGCAGCGCCGCCGACAGCTTGGGATCGTCGATGTCGCCGCGCAGCAACGACGGCGGATGGACGACCCTCGGCGCCTTGCTTTCGGTCACCGGCCGCTAGCCGCAGCCGCCGCCTGCATCACCGGCGGTACCGAATGGCCTTGTTGCGGAACGGCGTTCACTTGCGGCAGGGCGACGGTCTGCAATACCCGATTGATGATGATCTCCGGGGTGATCTCGTCGGCCAACGCGTCGTAGGTGAGCACCAGCCGATGGCGCAGCACGTCGGGGATGACTTCGATGACATCCTGCGGGATCACGTAGTCGCGTCCGCGCACCAGCGCCAGCGAGCGGGCCGCGGCGATGATGCCCAGCGAAGCTCGCGGAGACGCGCCGAACGCGATCCAGCTCTTGACGTCGTTCATTCCGAGCTGCTCGGGCGCGCGGGTGGCGAACACGACGCGAACCACATAGTCGACCAGCGCGTGGTGGACGAAGTTGTTGGCCGCGATGCCCTGCAGCCGCACCAGGTCGCCGGTGTTCAGGATCTGTTTGGGTTGCGGTGGGGTGACGCCCATCCGGTAGATGATCTCGCGCTCTTCCTCGGCCGACGGGTAGCCGACATTGATCTTGAACAGGAAGCGGTCGCGTTGCGCTTCGGGCAGCGGGTAGACGCCCTCATGCTCGATCGGGTTCTGCGTCGCCATCACCAGGAACGGGTTGGGCAGCGCGAAGGTCTTGCCGCCGATCGATACGGAACGTTCCTGCATCACCTCCAGCAACGCCGATTGCACCTTGGCCGGGGCACGGTTGATCTCGTCGGCGAGCAGGAAATTGACCACCACCGGACCGAGCTCGGTGTCGAATTCTTCCTTGCCCTGCCGGTAGATGCGGGTTCCGATGATGTCGGTGGGCACCAGGTCGGGTGTGAACTGGATACGCGCGAATGTGCCGCCGACCACCCGGGCGAACGTCTCCACCGCCAGCGTCTTGGCCACCCCGGGTACGCCCTCGAGCAAGACGTGGCCCCTGGAGAGCAGGCCGACCAGCATCCGCTCCACCAGCTGGTCCTGGCCCACGATGATCCGCTTGACCTCGAAGATGGCCCGCTCGAGGGTGTGCACCTCGGCGGCCAGTCCGTCGGCGCCACTCACGTGCGCCTCCTGGGTCGGCGGAGCTGAATGCCCACCCGGACCCGGGTAACCGCCACCTGCTGCTGTCATCGACAACCCTCCACCGTTCGATCAGACACGACTGCTGACACGACCAACGTCGCGGGGCAGCGACGTGCCCGCGTTCAACTATTCCAGGCGTCGCGGATTCCGTCGACGCCGCGCTTCCTGCCCGGCAACCCTAGACCGTCCGAGCGGGCCGCAACCGTCCGGGGCAACCTAGACGTGCCGGATTCCTGGCCCACCCGGGACGGCCCGGACAGCGGCCCGAGCAACACCGGTTCAGGACTCGATGATCCTGGTCACGAACGGTGTCATGCCGGCCGTGCGCACGGGGCTCACCGTGACCTTGCCGGCAAGGCTCGACGCCTCCAGCATCTGGCCATTACCCAGGTACATGGTGACGTGCTGGCTACCGCCCGGGCCGTAGAAGATCAGGTCGCCGCGCCTGGCCTCGTTGGGTGGGATGTGGCGGCCCGCGTTGTACTGGTCTCCGGAAAACCGTGGGATCAGCACACCCACGCCCGCGAAGGCGTAGCGCATCAGCCCCGAGCAGTCGAAGCCGACGGTGCCGGCGCCGGAGTCCACGCCCTTGCTCGGTCCCTCCAGGGTGCCGCCGCCCCAGGAGTAGGGAACCCCCATCTGCGATCCGGCGCGGCGAATCACGTACTCGATGGCCTGCCGGCCGTTGGCGCGCGGAATCCGGCTGGGGCTGGTGTTGGCGGCACCTGGGGCAGCACTGCCGCCCAGGTTGATCCCCAGTCCGCCCAGAAACTGCCGGCCCAGATCCAGGGTCGTCTGGGTGGCCTGGGCGGTGGCCTGAAGCGACGCGTTGGCAACGGCGAGCGCATCCCCCGGTGCACCCGCGCTGGCCGTTGCCGGCAAGGTCGGGTCCCACGGTCCGGGGTCGGCGTCGGCGGGCGCCGCTACAGCGACCAAGAGCCCGGTCACCATCGCGGTGATCCAGGCCAGGTTGATCAGACGAAATCGCTTGTGCCGCATAAGTCCCCGTTCACCACTCGATGTAGCGCACCACGAAAGGCGTCATGCCGCTGGTGCGCACGGGCGCAACGCGGACCTTCAGACCGATATCGGGCGCCTCGAGCATCTGGCCGTCGCCCAGGTAGATCGTCACGTGCTGGCTGCCGCCGGGGCCGTAGAAGATGACGTCACCGCGACGCATCTGGGAAGTCGGGATCTTGCGGCCCAGGTTGTATTGCGAACCCGAGTAGTGCGGCAGCTTGATGCCCACCCCGGCGAATGAATACAACACCAGCCCAGAACAGTCGAAGCCGACGATGTTGGCTCCGGAGTCGATGCCCTTGCTCGGACCCGCGGCATTGCCGCCACCCCAGGAATAGGGCACCCCGATCTGCGACATGCCCCGACGGATCACGTACTCGCTGGCTTGCCGTCCGTAGACCCGCGGAATCCGGCCGGCATGCGTCGAACCTGCCGGGGCGTTGGTGATCCCGGTGTCGTTGGGCTTGAGGATGCCCAACTGCTGCAGGAAGTTTCGTCCCATTTGGGCGGTGACCTGCGCCGAGGTCGCCGAGTAGCCCAGTACCTGGTTGACCACCGCGATCGGGTCGCCGGGGATGTTGGCGCTGGGAATCTGCGGCAGCGTGGGGTCCCAACCGTCCCAGCGACGGCCGCCGCCGGGCCCGGCTCCCGGGTCCCACATCTCACCCGGGCTGCCCTGCCCGCCGGCCGAGGACCAGGCCACCAGCCTGGCCGCCTGCAGCCTGGCCTGCGCCTCGTCTCGCTCAGCGGCCAGGCGATTGACCTCCTCGCGCTGTTCGTCGAACTTGTGCTGGGTGTCGGTGAGGGCGGCCACCGCGGCATCCTGGCTGGCTTTGGCGTCGGCAGCGGCCTTGTCGGCTTTCTGTTTGGCCAGGCGAGCCGCCGATTCCTTGTTCACTTGTTCGGTCCGGGCCCGCTGCAGCCCGGCCATCAACGTCTGGGTGCTGGCAGTCATCGCCCTCGTCGCCGTCGCCGCGGCAATGATGTCGTCGGGGCTCTTGGCCGTGAGGTAGCCGTCGGACGGGCCATTCATATAGGTGGCCACCGCAAACGTGTCGAACCGGCGTTGGGCCGCGGAGATGGCGGCGCTGGCGTCTTTGACGCCCTGCTGGCTGACCTCGAGCTCATGTTCGGCAGCCACGGCGGCGTCCCGGGCGGTCTCCACGGCGACCATCGCCTTATTGACGCTCTCCTGCTCCATCTCCACGGCGGCGCTGAGGTCCTCGAGCCGCTGATTGGCCTTGGCGACATCGGCGATCAGCGCGGCGATGGGGTCGGTGCCCGGAGCTGCGAGTGCCGCCCCCGGAGTCGATACCAGCAAGACCACACTCAAAACCGATGGAATCGCCGGCCGCACCAATCGCGCTGCCGATCGAGAAGCAGAGCCACCTCGAGTCCGTCTCATCGACTTTCGTCTCCTATGGCTCAAACCGGACGGACGGCAGTCAGCGCCGAAAGCGCTAATGGCATCACAATCATCATTGGCACCGTACGTCACACCTGACGCTAAGGAAACGTATGTCACAAAGGTGCACCCTTGACGTGCAATTAATGTGACCGAACGGTGATCTCGAGCGTTTGCCACAAGCAAACGCGCGGCCGGGGTGCGCTAGCTTTGGCCGAGCCGTACCTGCTGGCTAGTTGTCTTGAGAGAATTGGCCGGCCGTCGCGTCGGCACCGTCAGCCGAGGTTGCTGACCGCCGGGCTCGAAGCTGCATGAAGCGGGCGCCGATGGCGGCGGCAAGCACTCCAATCAGCAAAAAAATGGTCAGCCCGGCCCAGGGAAACTCCGGCGTGTCTAGCTCGTGCAGGAAATTCTGCGCGGACTGCACCGGGTTGCCGGTTTTGGAATGGTCTTCCCCCGCCTCCAGCGTGACGCGCGGGTACTCCGTGCTGTAGCTGCCGACGTAGTTCGGGCTAAGCACCAGCACCGTCGCGTCCTTGTAGTCGGCGCCCACGACGGTCGCGATGTCCCGCAGCGGGGTGTCATGAGGGGGGTTGTGATCCAGCAGGACGATCTTGAGGTTGATGCCCTCGTCGTGAGCGTGGTTGACCACCTCGAGCAATCCGGGCACGGCGCCGGGAGGAGCACTGACGCCGACCGCGGCCACTTGCGTCTTGACCACGGTCATGTCGACGTCCGATGGAATGTAGGCCGGCAGAAACGGGATCGTCTGGGGTAACGGCAGCTGGCCCGCAGTGTCGTACTCGGTCATCGCGTCGCTCCTCTCACACGTCCCGCAGTGCTACAGGCACCGTACGCGCTGGGTGTGCACCGGCGGCGCTCAGTGTGTTTGTGGGGAGGGATTTTCGCCATTGGCCGCCCCTATCGCCACGCCCGAAACCCGGTGGGCACACTCGATATCTCGGCGCGCGCCGACGGCGTGGCGCCAGTCCAATTGGTGAGGGGGGTTTCACCGCGAGCCCGCCGCGACAAGACTGGACAGTGCCAGCGCCCATCACAATGCAGGACAACCGTACTGTTAAAGTGGCTGAGCATGTGAAGCACCGCCGGCACGGCCCGCCGGCGGCAGAACTGAATCCTCGGGAGTTGATGTGACCAGCACAGAGTCTGTGAACTCGTTCGGAGCCCGCGACACACTCAAGGTCGGCGGTGGTGATTCCCAGAGTTACCAGATCTATCGTCTCGACGCCGTCCCCAACACGAAGAGACTTCCCTACAGCCTCAAGGTCCTCGCCGAGAACTTGCTGCGCAACGAGGACGGCAGCAATATCACCAAGGATCACATCGAGGCCATCGCAAACTGGGACCCCGAGGCCGAACCCAGCGTCGAAATCCAATACACGCCTGCGCGGGTGGTCATGCAGGACTTCACCGGCGTGCCCTGCATCGTCGACCTGGCCACCATGCGCGAGGCCATTGCCGAACTGGGCGGCAAGCCGGAGAAGGTCAACCCGCTGGCGCCGGCCGACCTGGTGATCGACCACTCGGTGATTGCCGACCTGTTCGGCCGGGCCGACGCATTCGAGCGCAATGTGGAGATCGAGTACCAGCGCAACGGTGAGCGCTATCAGTTCTTGCGTTGGGGCCAGGGCGCTTTCCGAGACTTCAAGGTGGTGCCGCCGGGCACCGGGATCGTGCACCAGGTCAACATCGAATACTTGGCGAGCGTGGTGATGGACCGTGATGGCGTGGCTTACCCCGACACGGTCGTGGGCACCGACTCGCACACCACCATGGTCAACGGCCTCGGTGTGCTGGGCTGGGGCGTGGGGGGCATCGAGGCGGAGGCGGCCATGCTGGGTCAGCCGGTGTCGATGCTGATCCCGCGGGTGGTCGGCTTCAAGCTGACTGGTGAAATCCAGCCCGGAGTCACCGCCACCGACGTCGTGCTGACCGTGACCGAGATGTTGCGCAAGCACGGCGTGGTCGGCAAGTTCGTCGAGTTCTACGGCGCGGGCGTGGCCGAGGTCCCGCTGGCCAACCGCGCCACCCTGGGCAACATGAGCCCCGAATTCGGTTCTACGGCAGCTATTTTCCCGATCGACGAGGAGACCATCAGCTATCTGCGGTTCACCGGCCGGGACCCGGAGCAGCTGGCGCTGGTAGAGGCCTACGCGAAAGCGCAAGGCTTGTGGCACGACCCCGAGCATGAGCCGGTGTTCTCCGAATACCTCGAACTCGACCTGTCCGACGTGGTTCCCTCGATCGCCGGGCCTAAGCGTCCGCAGGACCGAATCTCGTTGTCGCAGGCCAAGTCCACGTTCCGCGACCAGATACCCACTTACGTCGGTGACGACCCGGACAAGACGGAGTACTCCAAACTGGACGAGGCCGTCGACGAGACGTTCCCGGCGAGCGACCCGGCGTCGCTGTCCAGCGACAACGGCCGCGCCCCCGTGCACTCTGCCGCCGCGCACGCTAGCGGCCGCCCCAGCAACCCGGTGCCGGTGAAGTCCGACGAACTCGGCGAATTCGTGCTCGACCACGGCGCGGTGGTGATCGCCGCGGTCACCTCGTGCACCAACACCTCCAACCCCGAGGTGATGCTCGGCGCGGCGCTGCTGGCGAAAAACGCCGTCGACAAGGGACTGGCCGCCAAACCCTGGGTGAAGACCACCATGGCGCCGGGTTCCCAAGTGGTCAGCGACTACTACGACAAGGCCGGGCTGTGGCCGTATCTGGAGAAGCTCGGCTTTTATCTGGTCGGCTACGGGTGCACTACCTGTATCGGCAACTCGGGCCCGCTGCCCGAGGAGATCTCCAAGGCCATCAACGACAACGACCTTTCGGTGGCGGCCGTGCTGTCGGGCAACCGCAACTTCGAAGGGCGAATCAACCCCGACGTGAAGATGAACTACCTGGCCTCGCCACCGTTGGTGGTCGCCTACGCGCTCGCCGGGACCATGGACTTCGACTTCGATTCGCAGCCGTTGGGCACAGATAAAGAGGGCACGGACGTCTTCTTGAAAGACATCTGGCCGTCGCAACAGGACGTCTCCGACACCATCGCATCGGCGATCAACCAGGAGATGTTCACCAACAACTACGCCGACGTGTTCAAGGGTGACGAACGCTGGCGTAACCTGCCGACCCCGAGCGGGAAAACCTTTGAGTGGGACCAAGATTCGACGTACGTGCGCAAGCCGCCTTATTTCGAAGGAATGTCCGCCGAGCCGGAGCCGGTAGCCGATATCAGCGGCGCCCGGGTGCTGGCGCTGCTCGGCGACTCGGTGACCACCGACCACATCTCCCCCGCCGGAAGCATCAAGCCGGGCACCCCCGCAGCGCAATACCTCGACGAACACGGCGTAGCCCGCAAGGACTACAACTCCTTTGGCTCTCGGCGCGGCAACCACGAGGTGATGATTCGCGGTACCTTCGCCAACATCCGGCTTCGCAATATGCTGCTTGACGACGTATCTGGCGGCTACACCCGCGACTTCACCCAGGAGGGCGGCCCGCAGGCGTTCATCTATGACGCGGCGCAAAACTATGCGGCACAAAGCATTCCGCTGGTGGTGCTCGGCGGTAAGGAATATGGGTCCGGCTCGTCGCGGGACTGGGCGGCCAAGGGCACGTTATTGCTGGGGGTACGCGCGGTAATCGCCGAGTCGTTCGAGCGCATTCACCGCTCGAACCTGATCGGCATGGGCGTGATCCCCCTGCAATTCCCCCAAGGAGAGTCGGCTTCCTCGCTGGGATTGGACGGCACCGAGGTCTTCGACATCACCGGGATCGAGGCGCTCAGCGACGGCCAGACGCCCAAGACCGTGCGTGTCAAGGCCACCAAGGATTCCGCCGATCCGGTCGAGTTCGACGCGGTAGTGCGCATCGACACCCCCGGAGAGGCCGACTACTACCGCAACGGCGGCATCCTGCAGTTCGTGCTGCGCAACATGCTCAAGTCGGGTTAACCCCGGGCGACCCAAGCCCTGGTATGCCAAAAGTCAGCGAGGACCATCTGGCGGCTCGCCGCCGCCAGATCCTCGACGGCGCTCGCCGCTGTTTCGCCGAATACGGCTACGACAAGGCCACCGTCCGGCGTCTGGAACAGTCGATCGGCATGTCGCGGGGCGCGATCTTCCACCACTTCCGGGACAAGGACGCCCTCTTCTTCGCGTTGGCGCACGAGGACGCCGAACGGATGGCCGATGTCGCCTCGCGCGAAGGCCTCATCCAGGTGATGCGTGACATGCTCGCCGCGCCCGAGCAGTTCGACTGGCTGGCCACCAGGCTCGAGATCGCGCGCAAGCTGCGCAACGACCCCGCATTCAACCGAGGTTGGGCGGAGCGCTCCGCGGAACTTGCCGCCGCGACCACCGATCGGCTGCGCCGGCAGAAGCAGGCCAAACGAGTGCGCGACGATGTTCCCAGCGACGTATTGCAGTGTTACCTGGATCTGGTCCTCGACGGCTTGGTGGCCAGACTGGCCTCAGGCGAAGACCCACGGCGGCTCTGCGCCGTGCTGGACCTTGTGGAAAACTCAGTGCGCCGCAGCTGATTTGGGCCGTGCGCGATGGTTGGGTCCGCCGCGGCTGCGCATCGTCGTTCCCGATTCGAGCAGCATGCTGTGAACGGATCCGTATGACCGCCCGGTGGTCGCCGCCAATTTTCGGATGCTGGCTCCGCCCTCATAAGCGTTGCGCAACTCGTCCAACAACTGATCGCGCGTCTTCTTTGACTTCCGCTGGTTTCTCACCGGGTGCCTCCACGCCTGCTCACCGTCCCTGGCTTCCAGAGTAGGAACCGGCCGGCAGCGGTGAGACCGCTTTCGCCGAAAACGGCTGCGTTCTTTCGGGGCTTCTTTCGGGGTTCTTTCGGGTTGTTTCAGGCCAACTCGATGAGGTCCCGGTACTCGTCGGACCAATAGTCCTCGGTGCCGTCGGGCAACAGCACCACACGCTGCGGGTCCAGCGCCTCGGCGGCACCGGGATCGTGGGTCACCAATACCACCGCACCCTGATAGCTGCGCAGCGCATCGAGGACCTGTTCGCGCGAGGCGGGATCGAGGTTGTTAGTCGGTTCGTCGAGTAGCAGCATGTTCGCCGTGGAGGCCACCAGCCCGGCCAGCGCAAGGCGCGTCTTTTCACCACCGGACAACGTGCCGGCCGGTTGCTCGAGCTGCGGACCGCTGAACATGAACGCGCCCAGCAGGCCGCGCAAGTCCTGTTCACCGGATTCTGGTGCGGCGTGCCGAACGTTCTGCCATACGGTGGCATCGTTGTCGAGCGTGTCGTGCTCCTGCGCGAAATAGCCGATACGCAAACCATGTCCGGGCTCCAGGGCGCCGGTGTCGGGTGTTTCGACACCGGCCAGCAATCGCAGCAGCGTGGTCTTGCCGGCGCCGTTGAGTCCGAGCACGACGACGCGGGAGCCGCGGTCGATGGCCAGGTCGACACCTGCGAAGACCTCGAGCGATCCGTAGCTCTTGCTCAGCCCCTTGGCCACCATCGGGGTACGCCCACACGGGGCCGGGGTGGGGAACTTGATACGGGCCACCTTGTCGGCCGCCCGCTCCTCGTCGAGCGCGGCCATCATCCGATCGGCCCGACGCAGCATGTTCTGCGCGGCAACGGCTTTGGTGGCTTTGGCGCCCAGCTTGGCTGCCTGGGTGCGCAACGCGGCGGCCTTGCGCTCGGCATTGGCACGTTCCCGGCGACGACGCTGCTCGTCGGTGGCCCGCGCATCGAGATACTTCTGCCAGCCCATGTTGTAGACGTCCATCTCGCCGCGCACCGCGTCCAAGAACCACACCCGGTTAACGACATCGGCGATCAGGTCCACGTTGTGGCTGATCATCACCAGCCCGCCGGTGTGTGCTCGCAGGAAGTCCCGCAGCCAGCCAATCGAATCCGCGTCGAGATGGTTGGTCGGCTCGTCGAGCAGCAGCGTTGTTCCCGAGCCGGCGCCGCTATCGGAAGCGGCGAACAGAATGCGCGCCAGCTCAACCCGGCGGCGCTGGCCTCCGGAGAGAGTACGCAGCTGTTGGGTCAGCACCCGTTCGGGCAGACCGAGACTGGCACAGATGCGGCCCGCCTCACTTTCGGCGCCGTAGCCGCCCAACGCGACGAAGCGCTCCTCGAGCTGACCGTAGCGGCGGATCGCGCGGTCGCGTGCGTCGTCGTCGGCGACTTCCGCCATCAACGCCTGCTGCTTCTCCAGATCGGTGAGCAACACATCGAGCCCGCGAGCCGACAGCACCCGATCACGGGCCAGCACGTCAAGATCTCCCTCTTTGGGATCCTGTGGCAGGTAACCAATTTCGCCGTTGCGGCTAACCGACCCGGCATAAGGTTCGCTCTCCCCCGCCAGGATGCGCAGCGTCGTGGTCTTGCCCGCACCGTTGCGGCCCACCAACCCGATGCGGTCGCCCGGCTGCACGCGCAAGTCGGGACCGTCGGGTGAGAGCAGGATGCGCGCGCCAGCACGGACCTCGAGGTCCGTTGCCGTGATCACAATCGCTCTCCTTGGTTGTGGCGCTACTTGTCGTCGGTGAACACCGCCGGCCGCTTCTCCGCACGCGCGGCAACCGCCTCTTCGAAATTGGCGGTGAGCAGCCGGACGAAAAGTTGTCCCAGACCCTCGGCCTGCATGTGCCCTTCCAGGCTGGCGGCGTCTAGTCCACTCCACAGTGTACGTTTGGTCAACTCAATTCCCGGCCGGGAGAACGCAGCCATGCGCGCCGCAATCGCATAACAGGTGTCCAGCAGTTGGCTGTCGGGAACCCGGCACGACACCAGCCCGATGCGCTCGGCTTCCTCAGCGCTGACGTCACGCCCGGTCAGCATGATCTCGAAGGCCCGCGAGGATCCGATGGCCCGCGGCAACAGGTAGCTCAGCCCCAGTTCGCTGGCCGTCAGCCCGTTGTTGATGCCGGCGGCCCGGAAATAAGCGCTGGTGGATGCCACCCGGACGTCCGCCGCCAACGCCAGGCACAGCCCCCCGCCGATGGCCGGTCCGTTGACCGCGGCGATCACCGGCTGGTGTAGCCGGCGCAGCTTCAGGATGACCTCATCGAGCAGCTCCATCGACCGCAGCGCATATGTCGGCCGGGTCAGCCCCTCGGCGTTGGGCACCGCACCCGCGGACTTGTGATCTGCGCCGGAGGAGAACCCGCGCCCCGCCCCGGTCAGCACCACCACCCGCACGGAGTTGTCGTAGGTCACCGTCTCCAAGGCCTCCTTGAGCGGCACCATGACGTCGAAAGCCATGGAGTTCATCCGCTCGGGCCGATTGAGGGTGATCAGCGCAATATCTGGGCGCGGGTTTTCCAGCAGGACCAAACTCACCCGTGCACGTTATCGCGTAAGGCAATGCGCCCGAGTGGGCCACCTCCGCCGGATCAGGCGACTTCGTAAGCCTTGAGCTGCTGAACCAGGTCTTCCAGGGCCGCCGCGGGCAGGGCGCCGGGCTGGTTGAACAATAGTTTGCCCTTCTTGAAAGCCATCAGCGTGGGAATCGACCGGATCTGGGCCGCCGCCGCCAATTCTTGCTCTTCTTCGGTGTTGACTTTGGCGTAGACGACGTCAGGGTGCTTTTCCGAAGACGCCTGGAACGTCGGCGCGAATGCGCGACACGGGCCACACCAGGATGCCCAGAAATCGACAAGCACCATGTCGTTGTCGTTGACCGTCTCGTTGAACTGCGCCGCAGTGAGGTCTTTGGTTGCCATGTCTGCCCCAACGCCTCGCGCAGGCGGGTTTGTTCCAGCGAAGCTAGAGCAGGCCCCGCTGCCGTGGCGGCAAGTCGACCCGATAGGCCCTGAGCTGCCGCACCAGGTCGTCCATGACGGCGGGGTTAGCCACACCGGCCTGCTTGAACACCAGCTTGCCATTCTTGAACGCCATCAACGTAGGCAATAGCGTGACCCCGGCGATCGAGACCAACTCCTGCTCGGTTTCGAAGTTGACCTTGCCGTGCACGATGTCGGGATGCTTGTCCGACGAGCGCTCATAAGTCGGCGTCAATACGGCACACGGTGGGCACAGCGGCGCCCAGATATAGACGAGCACGTTGTCGTTGCCGTAGACAGTCTGTTTGAAATTCTCGGCGGTGAGCTCTCGCGTCGCCACGTGTCCCCTTATCCATTCGGCGGGCCTGGCGACGTAGAGCCTATGCCGGTCGCCGCCAGATCCGCTGCGGATTCAGGCCGTTAGTGCGCCCGTGGAGGCCGCGGCTCGCCAGGACCGGTTGGTCAGCAGGCGCATGCCGTTGAGGGCGACCAGCACTGTGGACCCTTCATGGCCGGCCACACCCAGCGGTAAGGGCAAGTAGCCCAACAGATCCCACAACACCAAGACGCTGATGAACGTACCGGCGATGATCAGGTTGGCGGTCACCACATGGCGCGCCTGCCTGGCCAGCCCGATGATTGTCGGGATGACTTGCAGTTCGTCTCGCACGGTGACGCCGTCGGCCGTCTGCAACGCCAGGTCGGCGCCGGCGCCCATCGCGACAGACGTGCGGGCCGCGGCCATCGCGGGAGCATCGTTGACGCCGTCACCGACGACGAGCACCCGGTGACCGCTGGCTTCCAGAGCGCGGACCGCTTCGACCTTCTGCTCGGGCAACAACGCGGCCCGCACATCGCTGATCCCGGCGCGTTGGGCCGCCCACCGGGCCGCACACTCGTTGTCTCCGGTCAGCAGGACCGGTGGCGCCGACGTCAATGCGGTCAGGGACGCAACGGATTCCGCGGCATCGGGGCGCATTTGGTCGGTGAGTCCCAACACGCCGGCTGCGACGCCGTTGAGCATCACGATGGCAGCCGTGGCACCGGCGTCGAGGATCGGTGCGAGCTCGGGTAGCGGCGCACCCAGGTAGCTGTGCGGACTGCGCACCTCGACGAAATCGCGACCCACGGTGGCTCGTACTCCGCGGCCGGGCAGGGCGCGGAAATCTTCGGCCTCCGGGATGGTGATACCGCGCCGGCGAACTTCTTCGACGATGGCCCTGCCAAGCGGATGCTCGCTGGATTGCTCTGCAGCAGCGGCCAATTGGAGCAACTTCCGGACGCCCACCATATCCGGCTGCAGCGGCTCGACGGTGGTCAGCTGCGGGGTGCCACAGGTCAATGTACCGGTCTTGTCCAGGGCGACGATGCTGGTGTCGGCCAGATGTTCTACGACCACAGCCGATTTGATCAATACTCCGTGGCGACCGGCATTCGCGATCGCCGAAAGTAGCGGCGGCATGGTAGCCAGCACCACGGCACATGGCGAGGCAACGATCATGAATGTCATGGCGCGCAACAGAACTGACTGCAGGGGCGCGCCCAACATCAGCGGGATGGCGATCAGCGCGAGGGTCGCCACCACCATGGCCGCCGAGTACCGCTGCTCGATTTTTTCGATGAACAACTGTGTTTTGGCTTTGGTGGCCGAAGCTTCGGCGACAAGCTCGACGATGCGGGCCACCACTGTCTGCGACGGGTCCCGGGTGACCAGCAGCTGCAACACCCCCGACCCGTTGAGCGTACCGGCGAACACCTCGTCACCGCGGCCCTTGGCAGCCGGGATGGACTCGCCGGTGATCGAGCACTGGTCGACGTCCGAGCACCCCGACAGCACGGCGCCGTCGGCGGGTATGCGCTCTCCCGGCCGCACCAGCACCCGATCGCCGATAACCAGTTCGCCGGCCGCGACCACCCGCTCGCGGCCGTCGCCGTCGACGACGACGGCCTGCTCCGGCGCGAGGTCGAGTAACCCCTTGACCGAATCGGCGGTGTGTTTGGTGGCCACATCGTCCAGGGCGCCCGACGTCGCGAAGATCACGATCAGCAGGGCGCCGTCGAGGATCTGCCCGATGGCGACAGCCCCTATCGCCGCCACCACCATCAGCAGGTCCACGTCCAGCGTCTTGTTCCAAAGTGCCTGTGCCCCAGCCCATGCCGAGCCCCAGCCGCCGGCGATGTAGCAGGCCAGATACAGCGCCCACCACACGGGCTGCGGTGCCCCGTTGAGCTGAGCCGCCAGCCCGGCAAGAAAGAAGGCCAGCGCGGTTGCGGCCCAGCGGACCGACATCACCGACCATAGCGCCGCACGCCAACTCAGCGGTCGCGCGGCAGCGACGGGAATACGGTCGAAAGAAACCTCGGAGGTGCACGCTTCAGCAGCGGTCAAGGTCATTCCGGCGGCCTCACAGAGGGGTGGGAGTTCGTCAGGATGAACCGAGTCTAGGGACGCGGCGATCGCCCAGTATCTCGATTGCATTGCGGTATGCGATTGAATTGGTCACTGGCACAAGGCAAGCGGTGTCCGTCGCTCCTGAAGCCGACACTGCCATGGGCAGCCACACGCCGGCAGGGCCACCTCGGCTATTGCCCCGGCGGGTATCGCGCAGGCGTTTGAACGACGATTGAAATTTGCATCTGTGCAGAAAAATTCGAGTCGAATTGCTCGGGGAATGCGCAATCACAGGTCCCGAAATCACGATAGGATTCCTCCGTCGCTGACGCTTCACTGTGGAGGTGCGGGATGTCATTCGTCGTCGCAAATACGGATTTCGTGTCGGGGGCAGCCGGAAATCTGGCGCGGATCGGTTCAGTCATCAGTGAGGCCAACTCGGCGGCGGTGGCCCAAACGACCGCCGTCGCGGCCGCGGGCGCCGACGAGGTGTCGGCCGCCATCGCGGCGTTCTTTCAACAGCACGGCCTGAACTACCAGGCGCTCAGCACGCAGGCCGCGGCGTTTCACGACCAGTTCGTGCAGAACCTGTTCGGCGGCGCGCAGGCCTACGCCAGCGCCGAGGCCGCCGCGGCAAACCCCTTGCAGCCACTGCTCGACGTGATCAACGCGCCCGCCCGGGCGCTACTTGGACGCCCGCTGATCGGTGACGGCGTTGACGGCGGGCCCGGCCAGGCCGGTGAGGACGGCGGACTTCTGTTCGGCAACGGTGGCAGAGGCGGCGATGGCGCAGTGGCTGGCCAGGCAGGTGGCCGGGGCGGCTCCGCGGGCTTCCTCGGTTTCGGCGGCGCCGGCGGCGTTGGCGGTGCCGGCGCGAATGGTGGCGCCGGAGGCACCGCTGGGCTGTTCTTCGGCAACGGTGGCGCCGGCGGCAACAGCGGCGGCGGCGGCGGTGCGGGCGGTCTCGGCGGCTCGGCCCTGCTGTTTGGACATGGCGGAGCCGGCGGTATCAGCCCTAACGGTGCGGGGGCCGGTGGCGCCGGAGGCAACGGCGGCGTGCTGTACGGAAACGGCGGTGGTGGCGGCAGCAGCTTCCTCGGCGGGGGCGGCAACGGTGGCCGCGCCTTCCTGCTCGGCGACGGCGGCACCGGCGGGGACGCCCTCTCCGCCGGGACCGGCGGGGCCGGTGGCGCCGGCGGGTTCATCGTGGGCAACGGCGGTGCCGGCGGCAACGGCTTTAGCAACGCCAGTGGCGGCGTCGGCGGCCTGGCCGGGCTGATCGGCAACGGCGGGGCCGGCGGCAACGGCGGACCGTTGCCACCGGGCAATGGCGGCAACGGCGGCAACGCCCTACTGATCGGCAATGGCGGCAGCGGCGGCCATAGCAATGCCGGCACCCCCGGCACCGGTGGCCAGCGCGGGCTGTTGTTCGGCCAAAACGGCGCCAACGGCTAGTCCGTAGCGGCAGGTCAGCGCGCCGTGCCGCTGGTTACGGTTGCGTACGTTTTCCTCGCTCGTGGAAACTGGGCCGGATCACGGCCCGGCCAAGGGTCGAGCAGCCGACGTGAAGGGAACCGCATTGGGCCACTACATCGCCAACGTCCGCGATCTCGAGTTCAACCTCTTCGAGGTCCTTGAGGTGGGCGCCGTGCTCGGCACCGGGCGTTATAGCGAGCTCGACGCCGACACGGTGCGCACCATCCTGGCCGAAGCGGCCCGTCTGGCCGAAGGACCGGTCGCCGAGACCTTCGCCTACGCCGACCGCAACCCGCCCGTCTTCGACCCGGCCACCCACTCCATCAGCGTGCCCGACGAGTTGGTCAAAACGGTGCAAGCGATCAAGGACGCGGAGTGGTGGCGTCTGGGTCTGGCCGAGGAGATCGGCGGCATGCCCGCGCCCGCACCGCTGGTGTGGGCAGTCAACGAAATGATTTACTGCGCCAACCCTTCTGCGGCCTTCTACAACCTGGGCCCGACGCTGTCGCAGTCCCTGTACGTCGAGGGCGACGAGCAGCAGCGGCAGTGGGCGGCGATGGGTGTCGAACGCGGTTGGCAGGCCACCATGGTGCTCACCGAGCCCGATGCCGGCTCCGACGTCGGCGCCGGCCGGACCAAGGCCGTCGAACAGCCCGATGGCAGCTGGCACATCGAGGGCGTCAAGCGGTTCATCTCCGGCGGTGACGTGGGCGACACGGCCGAGAACATCTTCCATCTGGTACTTGCCCGCCCGGAAGGCGCCGGCCCGGGGACCAAAGGGCTGAGCCTGTTCTATGTGCCCAACTACCTTTTCGACCCGGACACCGGTGAACTCGGCCCGCGGAACGGCGTTTACGTCACGGGCCTGGAACACAAGATGGGCCTGAAGTCCTCCCCGACGTGTGAGTTGACTTTCGGAGCCACCGATGTGCCCGCGGTCGGCTATCTGGTCGGTGGAGTGCACAACGGGATCGCGCAGATGTTCACCGTGATCGAGCACGCTCGCATGACGATCGGCGTCAAGTCCACGGGCACGCTGTCCACCGGCTACCTCAACGCACTCGCCTACGCCAAAGAGCGGGTGCAGGGCGCGGACCTGACCCAGATGACCGACAAGACCGCGCCTCGCGTCACCATCATGCGCCACCCCGACGTGCGTCGCAGCCTGATGACGCAGAAGGCGTACGCCGAGGGACTGCGGGCGCTGTATCTCTATGCCGCCGCGCACCAGGACAACGCTGTGGCGCAACATGTTTCGGGCGCCGCCCCGGACATGGCGCACCGCGTGGACGATCTACTGCTGCCGGTGGTGAAAGGAGTCGGCTCGGAACGGGCCTACGAACTGCTGACCGAGTCGTTGCAGACCCTGGGCGGCTCGGGATTCTTGACCGACTATCCCATCGAGCAATACATCCGCGACGCGAAGATCGATTCGCTCTACGAGGGCACCACCGCCATCCAGGCGCTGGACTTCTTCTTCCGCAAGATCGTGCGCGACCACGGCAATGCCCTGCAGTTCGTGACGGCTCAGATAACCCAGACCATCGACAACATCGACGAAGCGCTGAAACCGCAAGCGGCGCTGCTGCAGACCGCACTCGATGAGGTCACCGCAATGACGGGCGCGCTGACCACATACCTGATGTCGGCCGCGCAGCACCCGACAGACATCTACAAGGTCGGGCTCGCGTCGGTGCGATACCTGCTGGCCGTCGGCGACCTGCTCATCGGCTGGCGGCTGCTGGTCCAAGCCGGTGTCGCCCATGCGGCGTTGGCCACCGGACCTTCCAAGGACGACGAGGCGTTCTATCGAGGCAAGGTCGCGGTTTCGGGTTTCTTCGCCAAGAACATCCTGCCGAAGCTGTCCGGGGTGCGTGCCGTCATCGACTCCGTCGACGACGAGATCATGCGCATGCCCGAAGCCGCCTTCTGACGGGCGCCGGCATCCACGCCGGCGCCCGGCTACGGCCGGGGCAGACCGCGGTGCAGCGGGTTCACGGCCATCTGCGACCTGCCACTTCTGGCAGGAGGCGGCGTGCTGACCACCTGCGGCGAATCAGCGGTGGCACGGGTACGGTCATGGAGCCGCATCGCGGCGGTGCGGCCGATGCCGACCATCGGGACAGCGGGAATCCGTCTGGCCACGCAAGCGCACTGTGGGCACTCGGCATTGTCGGGCACTGCCGCCATCGGGTGCCGCTCGACGAACTTCGGACAACCCTGCCCGCAACGAAATACATAGGTCGGCACGCCATCGACTATAAATCGGCGCCGACGGCACGTAGCGCGCTGCCGGTGTTGTGGTGGGCGCTTTGCAGGAGATCATCAGCGCCAACACAGTCGCCGGCCAAGTTGGGCTGCAAAGGTCGTCACGTGCTGCGAGTGCCACGTGCCTGAATTACTGTTCCCGTTGGATTCGGCCAAGAAATTCAACGACCAATACATTGTCGGCCACAATCGCTGGCATCCTGATATTCCTCCGGTCGTCACCGTCAAGCGCGGCGACACGTTCCGCGCACACTGCCGGGAATGGTTTGACGGCGCCATCCACAACGACGATTCGGCCGAAGACATCCTCAACGCTCCCCTGCAGAATGTGCACTGCCTGTCCGGACCGTTCGCGGTCGATGGCGCCGAGCCGGGTGACCTGCTGATCGTGGACATCCTGGATATCGGGCCCATCCCGCAGGAGGACTCAGGCCCGCTTGCCGGACAGGGCTGGGGCTATACCGGGATATTCGCCAAGCGCAACGGCGGCGGGTTTCTCACCGATCAATTTCCCGACGCTTACAAAGCGATCTGGGACTTCGCCGGGCAAACCGCGACCTCGCGACACATTCCGGGCGTCAAGTACACCGGCATCGTGCATCCGGGCCTCATGGGGACGGCCCCGTCCGCACAGTTGCTGGCGAAATGGAACCGGCGCGAGGGGGCGCTCATCGCGACGGATCCCGGCCGGGTGCCACCACTTGCCCTACCGCCGGAGCCCGACGGCGCCATTCTGGGTGCCCTGACAGGTGACGAGTTCGCTCGGGTCGCGGCCGAGGCTGCGCGCACCGCCCCACCCCGCGAAAACGGCGGCAACCAGGACATCAAGAACCTCACCAAAGGCACCCGGGTGTTTTATCCGGTGTTCGTACCCGGCGCCAATCTGTCGTTCGGTGATCTGCACTTCTCCCAGGGCGACGGCGAGATCACTTTCTGCGGAGCTATCGAAATGGGCGGCTTCATTGATGTGCAGGTGGATGTGATCAAAGGTGGCATGCAGACCTACGGCGTCTATGAGAACGCCATCTTCATGCCCGGCAATGTCGCCCCGCAATATTCGGAATGGATCGCCTTCTCGGGAACGTCGGTGACCCTGGACGGCGAACAGCGCTACCTGGATTCCGATCTCGCCTACCAGCGCGCCTGCCTGCATGCGATCGACTACCTGACAAAGTTCGGCTATAGCCCCGAGCAGGCTTATCTGTTGCTCGGGTCGGCACCCATCGAAGGACGCCTGTCCGGAGTGGTCGATATTCCCAATTCGTGTGCCACCGTGTACATTCCGACTGCGATATTCGACTTTCCGGTGACGCCCTCAGCTTCTGGACCACATCGGATCGACCCCGGCATGGGGGCGCCGCGGGCCAGCTTCGCCGGTTGACCGGGGAATCAGACGGTGAAGCCGAGCGCGCGCAGTTGTTCGCGGCCGTCGTCGGTGATCTTGTCCGGACCCCACGGCGGGTTCCACACCCAGTTGATCCGGATCTCGTCGACCAGACCGCTGCCGACCAGTGCGCTGCGCGACTGATCCTCGATGACATCGGTCAGTGGGCACGCCGCCGAGGTCAAGGTCATGTCGATCAGCGCGACGGTTCCTTCGTCGCCGTCCGCCACGTCCAGCCCGTAGACCAGGCCCAGGTCGACGACGTTAATCCCCAACTCCGGGTCGACGACGTCGCGCATCGCCTCCTCGAGATCGGCGATCAATTCTTCGTTGGGAGCGGCGGTTTCACTCATTGCTGACCTCCTCCAGGGCATGACTGGCCTGAGCCAGCGCATCTTTGCAAGCCATCCATCCGAGCAGCGCGCATTTCACCCGTGCCGGGTATTTCGCCACGCCGGCAAACGCAATTCCGTCTCCGAGAACGTCCTCGTCACCGTGCACCGTTCCACGCGAGGACACCATCTCGGTGAACGCGTCGATGATCTGCAACGCTTCCGGCACGCTGCAACCGATCACCTGCTGAGTGAGCACCGATGTCGCTGCCTGCGAGATGGAACAACCCTGGCCGTCATAGGAAACGTCGGTGATCCGCGCGCCGTCGCCGGACAGCGCGACCCGCAGCGTGACCTCGTCGCCGCAGACCGGGTTGACATGATAGACCTGCGCACCGAACGGTTCCCGCAGCCCGCGGTGCTGCGGGTGTTTGTAGTGATCCAGGATCACGTCCTGATACATCTGCTCCAGTCGCAACGTCATTCTCTCCCAAAGAACTTCAGCGACCGTCTTACCCCGGCCAGCAACCGGTCGACCTCGTCGAGCGTGTTGTACACCGCGAACGATGCTCGCGCGGTGGCGGCCACGCCGAACCGGCGGTGCAGCGGCATCGCGCAGTGATGTCCGACCCGCACGGCCACCCCCTCATCGTCGAGAATCTGGCCGACGTCGTGGGCGTGCACCCCGTCGACAACGAATGCGACTGGGGAGCCTCGGTTTTCCATCGTTGCGGGGCCGATGATGCGGACACCGTCGATAGCGGACAGGCCCTCGATGGTCGCTGCTACCAGCTCACGTTCGTATGCCTCGACGGCGTCCATGCCGATAGCGCCCAGATAGCGTGCGGCGGCGGCCAATCCGACCACCTGGGAGGTCATCGGGGTGCCGGCCTCGAAGCGTTGCGGAGACGGCGCATAGGTGGAAGCTTCCATGGTCACCGTCTCGATCATCGAACCGCCGGTGAGAAATGGCGGCATCGCGGCCAGCAGCTCGTGACGGCCATACAACACGCCGATGCCGTTGGGACCCAGCATCTTATGCCCCGAGAAGGCCGCGAAGTCGACGCCCAGTCCGTGGAAATCCACCGGCTGGTGCGGCACCGACTGGCAGGCGTCCAGCACGCTCAGCGCGCCGATTTCTCTTGCGCGGGAGACCAATTCAGTCACCGGTGCCAGAGCACCGGTGACATTGGAATGATGGCTGAACGCAACGACTTTCACGCGCTCATCGAGTCGCAGGGAGTCCAGATCGATCCGCCCCTCGTCGGTCACGCCGTACCAGCGCAGGGTGGCTCCGCTGCGGCGGGCAAGTTCCTGCCACGGGACTAGGTTGGCGTGGTGCTCGAGCTCGGTGGTGACAATGACATCACCGGGTCCGATAGCTCGGTCGAACCGCTTGTCGCCCAAGACATATGAAACCACGTTGAGCGCCTCGGTGGCGTTCTTGGTGAACACCAGCTCATCGGCACGGGCGCCCACGAACGCCGCGACGTCGGCTCGGCCCTGCTCGTAGGCGTCGGTGGCCTCTTCCATCAGCTGGTGCGCACCACGGTGCACCGCGCCGTTGGAGGTGACGAGAAACTCGCGTTCGGCGTCGAGCACTTGCAGCGGCCGCTGCGATGTGGCGCCGGAATCCAGGTATGCCAACTGGTTTCCGCCGCGCATGACGCGCTGCAGAACCGGGAAATCGGCACGGATCGCCGCGGCGTCGACTTGCGTCACCGAGGTTTTCATGGTTAGGCCCCGGTGGCCGCCGCTTGGGTAAAGCGCACGTAGCCGTTTTCTTCGAGTTCGTCGGCCAGTTCGGGGCCAGCGGATTCGACGATGCGGCCGCCGACAAACACGTGCACATGTTGCGGACGTATGTAGCGCAGGATGCGGGTGTAGTGGGTGATCAGCAGGACGCCGCCGTGCTCGGTTTCGGCATAGCGGTTCACGCCCTCGCTGACCACCCGCAAGGCGTCGACGTCCAAGCCGGAGTCGGTTTCGTCGAGGATGGCGATCTTGGGCTTGAGCAGCTCGAGCTGCAAGATCTCGTGGCGCTTCTTTTCGCCACCGGAAAAGCCTTCGTTGACGTTGCGTTCGGCGAAGGCCGGGTCGATGTCCAGTGCTGCCATGGCCGCCTTGACCTCTTTGACCCAGTGCCGCAGCTTCGGCGGCTCACCGCGGATGGCGGTTGCCGCCGAGCGCAGGAAGTTCGACATCGAGACGCCGGGCACCTCGACGGGATATTGCATGGCCAGGAACAGGCCGGCCCGGGCCCGCTCGTCGACGCTCATGGCCAGCACGTCGGCGCCGTCTAGCGTGATGGAGCCCGAGGTCACTTGATACTTGGGGTGGCCGGCGATGGCGTAGGACAGCGTGGACTTTCCCGAGCCGTTGGGGCCCATCAAGGCATGCGTCTCACCGGATTTCACCGTCAGGTCGACACCGTTGAGTATGGGAATTTCCCGCTCCCCCTCGGCGGCGTTGGGGTTTTCGACGCTGACGTGCAGGTCGTTGATTTCCAGGGTCGTCATCAGGCTGTTGTCTTTTCCGTGAGTTCCAGTTCGTGTTCAATGGCTGCGGTCAACCGTTCGCGTACCTCTGGCACCGCGATCTTGGAGATGATCTCGCCGAAGAATCCGCGGATCACCAGGCGGCGGGCCTGCTCTTCCGGAATGCCGCGAGAGCGCAAGTAGAACAGCTGCTCGTCGTCGAAACGTCCGGTGGCGCTGGCGTGCCCGGCGCCGGCGATCTCGCCGGTTTCAATTTCGAGATTGGGCACCGAGTCCGCGCGCGCTCCGTCGGTGAGCACCAGGTTGCGGTTGACCTCGAAGGTATCGGTGCCGGTTGCCTCGGCACGGATCAACACGTCACCCACCCACACGGTGTGCGCGTCGGGCAGCGACGACGCCGGATCTCCTTGCAGCGCACCCTTGTACAGCACGTTCGACTTGCAGTCAGGGCGAGCGTGGTCGACCAGCAGCCGCGATTCCAGGTGCTGGCCGTCGTCGGCGAAGTACAGCCCCAGCAGCTCGGCATCGCCGCCCGGGGCATCGAAGCGCACGTTGGCCGACATCCGCAACACCTCCCCGCCCAGCATGACGGCGACGTGCCGTAGCACGGCGTCCTTGCCGAGCCGGGCGTGGTGTGCGCTGAGATGAACGGTGTCGTCGGCCCAGTCGGCGATCCACACCACGGTAAGCCGAGCGGCATCGGCGACCACGAATTCGACGTTTTCCGCGTAAGTTCCGCTCCCCCGGTGGTCGATGATGACGACGGCCTCGCCGAGCTCCTCGACACGGATCTGCAGATGTCCGTAGGCAGCTGCGCCCTCGCCCGGGCCGGTCACGGTGATGTTCACCGGCTCGGCAATTTGCGTGTCACGTCCTACCGTGACCAGCGTCGCCGAGTTGAACGACGAAAAGGCTTGAGCTGCAACGCGGTCAGCGGGAACACCGCCTTGGCCGAGCCGCTCGTCACCGCGGCGCACCGTCTCCACGGTGAGGCCCGTCGGGCCGCTGACGCTGATCTCCGCATTGCCGGTGGCTGGCGCGGAGCCGTCGTGCAGGCCGCGCAACCGCTTCAGCGGGGTGAACCGCCAAAGCTCGTCGCGGCCGTGCGGAACCTCGAAGGCGTCGACGTCGAAGGACGAGAACAGCTCGCCCTTGTTCAAGGTGGCGGTCATTCGATTCTCATCCTACGGAGCCCTCCATCTGCAGCTCGATCAGCCGGTTGAGCTCCAGCGCATACTCCATCGGCAGTTCCTTGGCGATCGGCTCGACGAAGCCGCGCACCACCATCGCCATGGCCTCGTCCTCGGTCATCCCGCGGCTCATTAGGTAGAACAGCTGGTTCTCACTGACCTTGGACACGGTGGCCTCATGGCCCATCGTGACGTCGTCCTCGCGGATGTCGACGTAGGGGTAGGTGTCGCTGCGGCTGATCGTATCGACCAGCAGCGCATCGCATTTCACGCTCGATTTGGAACCGTGCGCGCCCTTGTTTACCTGGACGAGGCCTCGGTAGGAGGTGCGGCCGCCGCCGCGCGCTACCGACTTCGACACGATGTTGCTCGACGTGTTGGGCGCCAGATGCAGCATCTTGGCACCGGTGTCCTGGTGCTGGTCTTCGCCGGCGAACGCCACCGACAGCACTTCGCCTTTGGCGTGTTCACCGGTCATCCAGACCGCCGGATATTTCATGGTCACCTTGGATCCGATGTTGCCGTCGACCCACTCCATGGTGGCGCCGGCCTCGGCCCGGGCCCGCTTGGTGACCAGGTTGTAGACGTTGTTCGACCAGTTCTGGATGGTGGTGTAACGGCAACGGCCACCAGGCTTTACGACGATCTCCACCACCGCCGAGTGCAACGAATCCGACTTGTAGATCGGCGCAGTGCACCCTTCGACGTAGTGAACGTAAGCGTTCTCATCGACTATGATCAGTGTTCGCTCGAACTGGCCCATGTTCTCGGTATTGATCCGGAAGTAAGCCTGCAGCGGAATGTCGACGTGCACGCCGGGCGGGACGTAGATGAAGGATCCACCACTCCACACCGCTGTATTCAGCGCGGAAAACTTGTTGTCCCCGGCCGGGATAACGGTACCGAAATACTGCTTGAACAGATCGGGGTGTTCCCGCAGACCGGTGTCCGTGTCGAGGAAAATGACGCCCTGGGCCTCCAGGTCCTCGCGGATCTGGTGGTAAACAACCTCCGAGTTGTGTACCACTAGGCCTTCGGCGATGAAATTGTGCGGACCGTCGACCTCGAGGTCGTACACCGGTTCGACATCGTACGGCTCGACCGACTTGACCCGCTCGAAGCCAAGCCAGTCGTTGCAGTGCACACGGATGGTCGTCCCGTGCGAACTGTTGGATGAATGCCTGAAGCGGCGGCGGCCGAAACGCCCGGTTCGCTTCGGATTGCGACATCCGAGCCGCTCGAACTCGCCGGAAATGCCTAGGCGCCAAGCGATCTGCATGCGCTCGGGCGCGTGCCGATATGGCTGGGTGAACGGCCAGGGGCCGCCTGCCCGCAACCCCGCCAGTTCCGCCAATTCCCGCGCTTGACCGATAAGTGCTTGATTGGCACAGGTCAGCATGATCGAACCGCTCTTGTCCGGGGACACGTAACCGTCGGCGTCAACCCATCCGCCGAGGAACGCGAGCCGCTGGTCGACTGGCAGGCCATACACCCAGTCCGGTACCCGCTTGGTCAGCGACAGTCCGCCGAAGCCCAGCGCAACGATCCACTCGGTCAGCGCCTTGGAGTTGACATCCACCCGGTACTCGTCGGCTTCGATACAGCGCAACCCGAACAGATCCTTGATGACCCTGGCCAACTCGGCGCGAAGCTCGCGATCGGTTGCCGGGATTGCGAATTGAACGCAGTACGTCTTCGTCGACAAGTGCAGATTGCCGTCGCCGACATAGAGCCCCAACAGCCACATCAGATCGGCTGAGCTGGCCGCGGGAGTGGTCAAGCCTGCGACACTCGGAAGCTTTTCCGCGACACCGAAATTCGGGACCGCCCGGGGCACTGCGATGAAGTCGCCTGGCTTGATCTCCCCCACGGTGACCCAACGTCGCGCATACCGGGCGCGCTGGCGACCCTCCTTGCGTTCGTCGCGCAATACCAGCATCGGGTGGTTGTCGGTTGCCCGTACACTGCGCCGGGTGGTTTTCACCTCATACGTCAACCGGGTATCGGTCTGCGCTGACGCCTTGACCGGCGCGACGACGAACCGCTCGGCACGTTCGTCGTAGGAGAACACCCGGTCTCCGAACTCGATCTCTTTGATCGGGACCTGCCCGCGGTTGGCGGTCCACACCAAAGTCTCGCCGGCCAAACACTCATACTGAGCCGCCACGCCGGCGACGAGGCGCTGCTTTTCCGCCTCGGGGATGCCCAGCCGGTCGTATGTATTTTTGATGTCCTCTGGCAAATCGTCCCAGCTGGCCGCCTGCTTTTCTGTCGATCGCACGAAGTACTTGATGTTGTCGAAGTCGATGCCCTCGAGGTTGGAGCCCCAGCGCGGCATCGGCTTGCGCTCGAAGATGCGCAGCGCCTTCAGCCGGTTCTGCAGCATCCACTCGGGCTCGTTCTTCTTCGCCGAGATGTCGCGAACCACCGCCTCCGACAGCCCGCGCTGAGCGCTGGCGCCGGCGACATCGGAGTCGACCCAGCCGTAGCCGTAGCGGCTCAGCGAAGCAATGGCCTCCGCCTGGGTCAGCGGCTCGGCAGCGGTCTTGCTGGCCTCGAGGGTCATATCGACGCTCCTTCGATGCTCGTAGTGTCGCGGCGCGGGCTGGGCGCCGGGGTTAAAGGCACGTGGGTGGTGCAGGCACAGTCGCCGTTGACGATGGTCGCCAACCGCTGCACGTGGGTTCCGAGCACTTCGGCCATGGCCTGCTGCTCGGCTTCGCACAATTCCGGGAACTCCTCGGCGACATGGGCCACCGGGCAGTGATGCTGGCAGATTTGCACACCATGGATCGGCCCACCCACCCGGGTGGTGGTGGCGACGTAACCGGCTTTGGTCAACGCGTCGGCGATACGCTCCGCGGCGGCTTCCACCACATCGTCGGCGTGGCTGTCCGCCGGGGCGACGTCGGCCAGGATCGCGTCGATGCGTCGTCGCGCAAACGTCCGCACCGCGTCTTCGCCGCCGATCTCCCGCAGTTGGCGCATCGCCGCCGACGCCAAGTCGTCGTATGAGTGGTCCAGCTTGGCCCGGCCCCCCCCGGTCAACCGATAACGCTTGGCGGGCCGTCCCCGTCCCGCCTGCTGCCACGGCGCGGCGTTGACGGATTCCGCGTCGCCAGCTTCGATGAGCGCGTCAAGATGACGGCGTACGCCGGCGGCCGACAGCCCCAACCGATCGCCGATCTCGCTGGCGGTGATCGATCCGGACTCCAGCAGCAAGCGCACAATGGCGCGACGGGTATGACCGTCGGGAACTGCGGCTGGCACAGCAGCAGTAGCTGCCGGGATTTTCACAACACAAGTGTGACGTAATTCAAGGAAGCTGTCCAGCGAGATGGCCTGTGCAAAGGCTGTGGGCTCTGCACGCCGCAACGCGGCGCGTCCAACCGTCCTGAATCGCCGGGGCTAGGCTGCTGAAGATGTCAGCCCGCCAACACACGCTGAGCGCGTCGATCGCCAGCCTCCATGGCGACGAGCAGGCGGTGGGCTCGCCGTTGAATGCCGCCGAACTCACCGCACTGGCGCGCACCCGGCTGTTCGGCGCCACCGGCACGGTTCTGATGGGCATTGGCGCTTTGGGCGCGGGCGCCAGGCCAGTGGTGCAGGATCCCACGTTCGGGGTCCGGCTGCTCAACCTGCCGTCGCGAATTCAGACCGTGTCGCTGACGATGACCACCACCGGAGCCGTCATGATGGCGCTGGCCTGGCTGATGCTCGGCCGGTTCGCGCTGGGCAAGAGGCAGATGTCGCGCGGCGATCTGGACCGCACCCTGCTGTTGTGGATGCTGCCGCTGCTGACCGCCCCGCCGATGTACAGCAAAGACGTTTACTCTTACCTGGCCCAAAGCCAGATCTCCCGCGACGGACTTGACCCGTACCGGGTCGGCCCGGCATCCGGGCTGGGCCTGGGCCACGTGTTCACGCTGTCGGTACCCAGCCTGTGGCGCGAGACGCCGGCCCCATACGGTCCGCTCTTCTTGTGGATCGGTCGCGGCATCTCCGCGCTGACCGGAGAAAACATTGTCGCCGCCGTGCTGTGCCACCGACTGGTCGTGTTGATCGGCGTGGCGATGATCGTGTGGGCGACGCCGCGGCTGGCCCGGCGCTGTGGCGTGGCCGAGGTCAGCGCGCTGTGGCTGGGCGCGGCCAATCCCCTGCTGTTCATGCATCTGGTTGCCGGCATCCACAACGAAGCACTGATGCTCGGGTTGATGCTGACCGGCGCCGAAATCGCCCTGCGTGGCATCGATTTAGCGGGCGCCACCCGACTCATGCCCGCATCCTGGCGTCCGGGCGCGGACTGGGAACCACTGACCATGCTGGTCGGCGGCTCAGTTCTGATCACGCTCTCATCGCAGGTGAAGCTGCCGTCCCTGCTGGCGCTGGGCTTCATCACGATGGCCCTGGCATACCGCTACGGCGGCACGATCAAAGCGCTGCTGCTGGCGGGCGGCGGCATGGCGGCGCTGTCGCTGTCGGTGATGGCCATCGTCGGATCGGCCAGCGGGCTGGGCTTCGGCTGGATTTACACCCTGGGCACCGCCAACGTGGTGCGCAGCTGGATGTCACCGCCGACACTGCTGGCGCTGGGCACCGGGCAGGTGGGCATTCTGCTGCGGTTGGGGGACCACACCACCGCGGTGTTGTCGCTGACGCGTGCCATGGGCGTGCTGATCATCATGGTGATGGTCTGCTGGCTGCTGCTGGCGGTGTTCCGCGGCCGCCTGCACCCGATCGGCGGCCTCGGGGTGGCGCTGGGCATCACGGTGCTGCTGTTCCCCGTCGTGCAACCCTGGTATCTGCTCTGGGCCATCATTCCGATGGCGGCCTGGGCGACCCGCACGGGGTTTCGGGTGGCCGCCATCGTCATCACGCTCATCGTCGGTATCTTCGGGCCGACGGCCAACGGTGACCGATTCGCGTTGTTCCAGATCATTGATGCCACCCTGGCCAGCGCAATCATCGTGCTCGTGCTGATGGCACTGACCTACCACCGCTTGCCGTGGCAAGGGCTGCCGGCCGGAAACGGCCCAGCTAATCAGCAGACAACGGCGGAACCGGTACCGGCGGCCGAGATTGCGGTGACCCGGCCACCGACGTCGGCGCCGGACGCCTACGCTGACTCCACGTGAGCTCGGCCCCCCAAGCAGCTTCTAGAGATTCCGCCGTCGTCCGGTTACGTGGCGTGACCAAGCGGTACGGATCGCTGACGGCCGTCTCCAGCCTGGATCTCGAGGTGCAGGCTGCCGAGGTGCTGGCACTGCTGGGTCCCAACGGCGCCGGCAAGACCACGACCGTCGAGATGTGCGAGGGCTTCGTGCGTCCCGACGCCGGAACCATCGAGGTGCTCGGCCTGGACCCGATCGCCGACAACGCGCGCCTGCGCCCGCGCATCGGCGTGATGCTGCAGGGCGGCGGCGGCTATCCGGCGGCGCGCGCCGGGGAAATGCTGAAACTCGTCGCCTCATATGCGGCCGACCCCGTCGATCCACGGTGGCTGCTGGACACCCTGGGACTGACCGAGGTTGCCCAGACCACCTATCGGCGGCTCTCCGGAGGCCAGCAGCAGCGGCTGGCGCTGGCCTGTGCGCTGGTGGGGCGTCCCGAGCTGGTCTTTCTCGACGAGCCCACTGCCGGCATGGATGCCCACGCTCGACTGCTGGTATGGGAGCTGATCGACGCCCTGCGCCGCGACGGTGTGGCGGTTGTGCTGACCACCCACCAATTGAAAGAAGCTGAGGAACTCGCGGATCGACTGGTCATCATCGACCACGGCGTCACGGTGGCGGCGGGCACACCGACCGAACTCATGCGCACCGGCGCCAAAGACCAGTTGCGGTTCAGCGCACCGCCGCGGCTTGACCTGTCGCTGTTGGCTTCCGCGTTGCCGGAGGCGTATCAGGCCTCGGAGATAACGCCCGGCGAGTATCTCGTCGAGGGCCCCATCAACCCGCAGGTCATGGCAACGGTCACCGCGTGGTGCGCGCAGATCGACGTGCTGGCCACCGATATGCGCGTCGAGCAACGCAGCCTCGAGGACCTGTTCCTGGACCTCACCGGCAGGAAGTTGCGACCGTGACAGACAACACGCCGTTTCCCCCCGGAACGTTCACCCCGGACCCGCGCCCCAATGCTGTCTCGCGGATGTTGGCCGCACAGTTCGGGCTGGAACTCAAACTGCTGCTGCGCAACGGCGAGCAGCTGCTGCTCACGATGTTCATCCCGATCACGCTGCTGGTCGGGCTGACGCTGCTGCCGCTGGGCTCCTTCGGCCAGCACCGTGCCGCCACCTTCGTGCCCGTGATCATGGCGCTCGCCGTGGTCTCCACCGCGTTCACCGGCCAGGCCATCGCGGTCGCGTTCGATCGCCGCTACGGGGCACTCAAACGGCTCGGCGCGACCCCGCTGCCGGTCTGGGGAATCATCGCCGGCAAGTCGCTGGCCGTGGTCGCCGTGGTGTTTCTGCAAGCAATCATCTTGGGCGCCATCGGCTTTGCCCTGGGTTGGCGCCCCGCATTGACCGCGCTGACGTTAGGCGCGGCCGTCATCGCGTTGGGCACCGCGGGCTTTGCCGCGCTGGGGCTGCTGCTCGGCGGCACGTTGCGGGCCGAGATCGTCCTCGCGGTCGCCAACCTGATGTGGTTCGTGTTCGCCGGCTTCGGCGCGTTGACCGTGGAAACCAGCATGATCCCGACGGCCGTCAAGTGGGCAGCCCGGCTCACCCCGTCCGGCGCGCTCACCGAGGCGCTGTCGCAGGCGATGACCCTGTCGGTGGATTGGTTCGGTGTCGTCGTCCTGGCCGTATGGGGAAGCCTGGCGGCAATGGCGGCTCGCCGCTGGTTCCGCTTCACGTAGTTCGGCGGCTTCGGCGCGCGCCGAAATTGCCGCCCCCGATCGCGATGGGTCATGATGGGCCGTCGATGGCAGCACAATCACCGCGGTCGCGACAACCTCGGCACCGCCCGCTTCTACTACGCGACGTAGTTGTCGCTACGATCGGGCGGTGGCCGTCGGACGGACGCTGTTGCGGTTGGTGGACCTGCTCCCCGACCCAAGTCTGCGCGTCCAGCGGGCCGTTGCCGCCGCCGTCATCCTCACGCAGGGCGGTATCGCGGTCACCGGCACGATCGTGCGGGTCACCGCGTCGGGCCTGGGCTGCCCGACCTGGCCGCAGTGCTTCCCCGGCAGTTTCACCCCGGTAGCGGTCGCCGAGGTACCGCGGATCCACCAGGCGGTCGAGTTCGGCAACCGGATGATCACCTTCGCGGTGGTCATCGCCGCGGCGCTGGCCGTGCTGGCCGTCACCCGGGCGCGCCGGCGCACCGAGGTGCTGGTCTACGCCTGGCTGATGCCGGCCTCGACCGTCGTGCAGGCCGTGATCGGCGGTGTCACCGTGCGGACCGGGCTGTTGTGGTGGACGGTGGCCATCCACCTGCTGGCGTCCATGACGATGGTCTGGCTGTCGGTGTTGCTCTACGTCAACGTGGGCGAGCCCGACGAGGGCATTGCGCACCGGGTCGTAGCCCGGCCCCTGCGCACGCTGACGATGCTCACCGCGTTGAATCTGGCCGCGGTTCTGGTCACGGGCACCCTGGTGACAGCCGCCGGGCCGCATGCCGGTGACAAGAGCCCCAGCCGCACGGTGCCGCGGCTGAAAGTCGAGATCAACACCTTGGTGCACCTGCATTCATCGCTGCTGGTGTCCTACCTGGCGTTGCTGGTCGGCCTCGGATTCGGGCTGTTGGCCGTGGGCGCAACCCGCTCGATCCTGCGGCGCACGGCCGTACTGCTCGCGTTGGTGCTCGCGCAGGCGATGGTGGGCATCGTGCAGTATCACACCGGGGTGCCACCCGCCCTGGTCGCACTCCACGTCCTCGGGGCCGCAGCGTGCACGGCGGCCACGGCGGCGCTATGGGCGTCGATGCGAGAACGGGCCCAGCCCCAACCGCTCCAGAGCTGACTCCACGCACAGCGCGAACCGACGCTGGCCGCGATCGCGGGCAGCGACGTCCAACCGGCGCCAGCACAGTGACGGGTCCACCAAGCGAAGTTCCAGCAACTGCCTTCCGACCAGGTGTGCCCGCGCATAGAGAAGGTCGCCGATGCCGACTCCGGATGCGGCCGCGGCTGCGTCCAGTGCGGCGGCGCCCGTCTCCCAGATTTCGGCGTCGGGCTCACCCTCGCGCAGCGCGTCGTCTTGCGTGGTGAAGGCGTGCGACGGCTGGCCCCCAAGGAAGATCAGCACGGTTTCAGCGCCCGGGCCAGCGGTCTGGACCACCAGCGAAGGGTCGCCGTGCCGACGTTCGGCGAGGTGTGCAGTGGCCAACCAGGGATCACTGAACCGCCGGGCGCCGTCACCGACGGTTGGGCTGATGAAGATGGGGCCCGTGCGCGGCAGCCGGATCCGCTCGCCCGGCCGCCATATCGCCCGGGGCGCCGTCGGCACTCCCCGACTCGCCAGGTCGTCCAGGTAGCGACGGTCGGCATTCCAGGCGACGACCGAAGGCGCGTTCAATAGGTTGGCCACGCTGTTGGTCCAGGCGAGGAACTCTTCGAGACGCCCGGGGTAATCGCGAGCGGCCCGCAAAATTACCAGATGCGCGCGGGCTATGTCGGGATGGTCCCAAGGCAACCAGTGCGCGTGTAACCCACGGTGCCGCAGAGCCGCGACCAGCCCGGCGTCGTCGCCGTCGCCGGAAGGATGCCGCGACCAACCCGCCAACGCGATGCGCGGATGGAAGGTATCCGGCCGGGCGAGCTTCATGCCCGGGCATGATAGCCACATGCATGCAATCGAAGTCAGTGAGACCGGCGGACCCGAGGTATTGCGTTATGTCGAGATGGCCCGACCCGAACCCGGCCATGGCCAACTGCTGATCAAGACCGAGGCCATCGGTGTCAACTTCATCGACACCTATTTCCGTTCCGGACAGTACCCACGACCACTGCCGTTCATCATCGGCTCCGAGGTGTGCGGCACCGTAGTTGCCATCGGCGACGGAGTCGGAAGCGCCGACGGTGTCATCACTGTGGGCGACCGGGTGGTCACCGCTTCGGCCAACGGCGGCTACGCTGAATTAGCTACAGCGCCAGCGTTTTTGAGTGCGAAGGTCCCCAATGACGTCAGCTCCGAAGTGGCCGCGTCGGCGTTGCTGAAAGGCCTGACCGCCCATTACCTGCTCAAGTCCGTTTACCCGGTGCAAAGCGGTGACACCGTCTTGGTGCACGCGGGCGCGGGTGGTGTCGGCCTGATCCTGACGCAGTGGGCCACCCGTCTCGGGGTACGGGTGATCACGACCGTCTCAACCCCGCAGAAGGCCAAGCTGTCGCGGGAGGCAGGTGCGGCCGAGGTTCTCGACTACCCCACCGATGCCGGGCAGTTCGCCGATCGTATCCGTGGCCTGACCGGCGGGGACGGTGTGGCAGCCGTATACGACGGGGTGGGCGCCACCACATTCGACGCCAGCCTGGCCAGCCTCGCCGTCCGGGGCACACTGGCGCTGTTCGGCGCCGCGTCCGGTGCGGTTCCGCCGGTCGATCCGCAGCGCCTCAATGCGGCGGGGTCGGTGTATCTCACTCGCCCCTCGCTGGTCCACTTCCTGCGCACCGCCGAGGAGTTCAGCTGGCGGGCCGCCGAACTGTTCGAAGCGATCAGCAGCGGGGTGGTCAACGTCGAGGTCAGCGGTCGTTATCCACTCGCCGAGGCGGCCCGAGCGCACACGGATTTGCAGGGGCGCAAGACGATCGGCTCGGTGGTGCTGCTGCCTTAACGGATGGCCGCTGCTCAGCGACGTCGGATTGCCAATGCGCGCATCTCAGGTGAATCGGACGACGCTGCCCGGGACCAGGCGTTCCACCCGTCCGCGGCATTCGACTTCCACCGGCGTCACATCCCGGGGTTCGACGCTGATCTCCGCACCCTTGCCGCTGACCCGCAGGTGTAAGTGGTTACCCCGGTAGTGAATCGGAAAACCTAGTGCACCAAGGTATTCCGGCCACAACGGAGACAGCACGATGCGGTCGCCGCGGATCTCGAGACCGGTGAAGCACCGCTGCACGAAATCGACGCTGCCGGCCATGGCCGCCAGATGAACACCTTCGGAAGTGGTGCCACCCTGGATGTCGGCGATATCGGACTTGAGCACCTGCTGGAAGAACTCCAGCGCGCGATCCCGGTTGGCCCGGGCCAGCACCCAGCCATGCACGACGGCACTCAGCGTCGACCCATGTGAGGTACGCGCCACGTAGTAGTCGACCATCTCCGGGATCCGGTGCGGATCCAAGTGGTAGTCGAGCCGGTCCAGCAGCTCCCGCAACTCGTCGGCCGACAGCAGGTAGAGCAGCATCAGCACGTCGGCCTGCTTGGACGCCCGGTATCGGTTGACGTCGTCGCCCTCGGCTTCGAGGATGCGGTCGAGCCGCTGAATGTTGCGGTAGCGCCGTCGGTAGCCATCCCAATCAAGTTCCAACAATTGCTCGTATCCCTCGAACTGGCTGATCACACCGTCGTGAAACGGGACGAACATGCGCCTGCTGACATGGTCCCAGTGGGCGAGCTCCGCGTCGGTCAGCCCCAGCTCTTCGCAGAGATCCAGCCGGTTGGGCAGCGGCATCAGCTGCAGCGCATCGATGGCGCGCAGGATCACCCAGACCGCCATCACGTTGGTATAGGCGTTGTTGTCCACCCCGTCATATGGCCGGTCTGGGTAGCCGGAGTGGAATTCGTCGGGCCCGATCACACCGTTGATGCTGTAGCGGTCACGCTCCTGGTCGTAGGTGGCCCGGCTCACCCAGAACCGGGCGATCTCGGCCATCATCTCGGTCCCGTAGTCGATCATGTACGCCAGATCACCGGTGACCTGGTAGAAGTTCCACACGTTGTACGCGACGGCGATCCCGATGTGGTGCGCGCGGTGACTCGCATCGGGCCGCCACCGGCCGGATCGCGGATTCAGGTGCTGCTCCGGGCTTTCCTCACGCCCGTCGCTGCCGGACTGCCACGGGTACATGGCGCCGCGGTAACCGGCAAGCTTGGCCGCGCGGCGCGCCTCCAGCAAGCGCCGATGCCGGTATCGGAGCAACGACCGGGTGATCGTGGGAAGTCGCAGATTCAGCACGGGAAAGATGAACAGCTCGTCCCAGAAGATATGTCCGCGGTATGCCTCGCCATGCAGCCCGCGGGCCGGCACCCCGACGTCGAGCTCCTCGCTGTTGTAGGACACCGTCTGCAGCAGATGAAGCAGGTGCAGCCGCAAGACTCGCAATTCTTCGGTGTGGTTGCTGAATTCGATCGACAACCGCTCCCACAGGTGTGCCCAGGCGAGCCGATGGGCCGCACAGATTTCGGCGAATCGTCCTTGTCGGGCCAACCTGCGCTCGGCCCCCGTCGACGGGTGTGAGGTGGCAACGTCACGTCCGGTGACCAGGGTGACTATCTTCTCCACGGTCAGCGGCTGACCCGGTTTCAGGGTGGTGAAGATCTGATTACCGATCGCGAATTCCTCATCGAGCAGCCGGTACGTGGCGGGCGCGGGCGCGTCGCCGTGCCAGGCGCTGGTTCGCGCGGCCAGCGTGACGGGAATCTTCGACTGGGTTGTCTCGACAGCCATCAGCACCGAATCCTCAGAGAGCGCAACCTTTTCCAGTCCCTGAAGGTGATTGCTGGCCAAGTCTCGATAACGCTCGACCCCGGAGTTGCGGACGTCGCCGTCCAGGGTTGACCGGATCTCGATTGCCCCTTCCCAGTCCTGGGCCACGATGGTGGTCTGCAGGGCCGCCACGTGGGCCTGGTTCATCGCCACGAATCGGTGCTCGGTGATCGAGGTGGTACGGCCGGCGTCGTCACGGTAGGTCAGCTCCCGAGTGAGCACCGCGCCGCGCAGGTCGAGCGTCTGGCGGTAGGACAGCAACGTCACCGCGTCGAGGTCCAACCAGTCGCCGTCGCCGATGCGGAAGGTCAACGGAAGCCAGTTGGGCAGATTCACCAGGCTTTCGTGTGCAGTCCGGGTACCCGCGACCAGATCATCGAGCCGGTTGTACACACCGGCGGCATAGGTTCCCGGGTAATGGACTTGGCCGGCCTTGGATTCGGGAGCAGCCCCTCGAGTGGCGAAGTAGCCGTTGCCCACCGTGCACAGCGCCTCACGCAGCTTTTCGTTGGGCGGGTCATAGCCTTCCCAGGTGAAAGTCCAACCGCGAGCGCGTGTCTCGCGGTCATAGGCCAGCCACCTGGCGCCGCGCCGAACGAAGTCACGTGCCTCGGTAGGGCTGGCCAGCGTGAAGCTGGCGGCGGTGGGGCGGTCACCGGCGCGATCGTGGCGGACCACGACCCCGATACCGCTGAACCGCACCGCATCGAAGGCGTCCTCGTCGGTGAGGTCGCCACCGATGTAGATCGGTAGCACCCGGCCCGGTTGGGTCTGCGATTCGCGCGCCGATCCGGTCCCCGAAGCGGCCCCCGATTCGAGCCCCGCGGCGAGTATGTGATCGCGTATCCAGGCCAGTGCGGTGCCCTTGTCCCAATCGATGTCGGGGCGCAACTCGACAACTCCGCGGCCGGTGGTGAGGCGAAGGCCGTGTCGTCGGCCCTGCTGGTGCACTGCCGCGATCACCTCGGCCACACCCTCCTGCGCCACCTGGCCGTAATGCACCCTGACCCCGAAGCGGGTGTGTTCGACGCGCGCCGGCGACGTCGGGCTCAGCTCATCACGCAGTGTGGCTGCTGCGCTCGCCAGCACCTCGACCGACGAAGCCGCCACCTCATGCTGATAGCGGGTGCCGTCGGGTGCCACCAGGTCCAAGCCGTGGCTGCCGGCATACCAGATACCCGGCACCCCTACCCGGTTGCGAACGTCCTCCGGATCCCGGCCGGACAATATCGCGACCGGGCACTGCGTGGCCAGATCCGCCAGCGCCCGGGCCGCGCCGTCGACCAGCGTGGCGAGATCGGGGTCCGGCATGATTTCCAACAGCGTGCTGTCGTAGTTCACACAGGCGAACGGCTGCCGGCCGGAGACCATTCCAATCACCTGACCGTAGGAATCCAGCGCGTTGGGGCGCCGTGACATGGGTTCATCACCGGTGCGGACCATCACGTCGGAAAGATTGGCGACGACGGCGTCGGCTCCGCGGTGCACAAACTCGTCGGCACGCCCATCCTGGTCGAGACCGACGACATAGGCGAAGCCGCACTCACGGGCCGCCTGCACCCCGCCGCTATCACCCGCTACCACCGCCGACCGCTCCGCGGCCACACCCAGCTTGACGGCGGCAGCCATGAGGCCGATGCAGTAACGCTTTGTCGGCAGTTCGGGTCCCCCGGCAGGAGCCCGCTCGACCCGCGCGGGAAACGGTTCGGAGCTTCCCGCAGCCTCGAGAACTCGGACGCTGTGACCGCCCGGCGAGTAGAGGGCGGTGACCAAACCGGCCTGCCGGAGCTTATGGGCCAGCGCGAGAATCGACTCCATCACCGTGTCGTCAGGGTCGTGCCCACCACCTACGCCAGCAGTGTCGAGAACGAAGATGACCCCGTCGTGCCGACGCGGATCGATCGTGGACGACGTCATCGCGGGGATCCCCCTAGCACCGAGAACTCAACGCCCCATGGTCGCGCGCAAACGCAACGGCGAGAACCCTTTCCGGGCCACCTGAGCATTTCGGCAGCCGATTGGTGACAAAGGTCCCGCCGAGTTGAGGCCAAGCTGGAAACTGGAGCTTGAAACTAAAACAGACTAAAACAGGGTGGGCAGGCCCAGCGCCGAGTCGACCGCCAGTGCACAGAAGACCAACGCCAGGTAGTTGTTCGACTGCAGGAACAGCCGCAGCGGCTTGACGGGTTCACCGGCGCGAACACCCGCGTACAACTGATGTGCCATGGCCAGGAACCACGCACCCGCCACCAGCGCCACCGCGGCATAGAGCCACCCGGTCGCTGGCGTCAGTGACAGCGTCGCCGCCACCGTCAGCCAGGTATAGATCAGGATCTGTGTGGTGACCTGACGTTCGGTCGCCACCGCGGGCAGCATCGGTACCCCGGCCTCTTGGTAGTCCTCTTTGTAGCGCATCGCCAATGCCCAAGTATGCGGGGGGGTCCAGAAGAAGACGATCGCGAACATTGCCAGCGCGGGCCACGCGAGGGTTCCGGTGACCGCCGACCAGCCGATCATCACCGGCATACAGCCGGCCGCCCCGCCCCACACCACGTTCTGGGAGGTGCGCCGCTTGAGTAACAGGGTGTAGACGAACACGTAGAACGCGACGGTCGCCAGGGCCAGCAGCCCGGAGAGCAAGTTGGTGGTCCACCACAGCCACACAACGGAGACCGCCGTCAGCACCAAACCGAACACCAGGGCGTTCCTGGTCGGCACCGCGGCACGCGCGAGTGGCCGGCGCGCCGTCCGCTTCATCACTTTGTCGATATCGGCGTCGGCCACACAGTTGAGGGTGTTCGCACCGCCGGCGGCCATCATTCCGCCGATCAGCGTGTTGAGAATGACCAGCGGATGGACGCTGCCGCGATCGGCGAGCAGCATCGCCGGTATCGCGGTGACCAACAGCAACTCGATGACCCGCGGCTTGGTCAACGCCAGGTAGGCCAGCAGCGTTGCGGCCACGCGGCTCTTCCTTGACGTCGCGATGCCCGGCGCATCGTGCCGCCTGCCAATGCCGGGGATGCCGGGTATGCCAGATATTCGGCCCGTCGCGACGCGGCCACGAACGCTCACGCAATTACTCCTCGAGGACCGGCCGCGCACAGCTTCTACTACGCACGATGGTAGACGGCGTGGCCCGGGCAGCCGCGCCGCAGGGTCGATTCACAGCAACTTTTTCGGCCGCTCGGCACCGATTGCACAGCGTACGCAGCCGACACGCTATTTTCACAGTGCCTTATCGACGCTTTTCGCCAAGGCCCCGACGGGTACCCACGATCTGGGCCTGCAACCGCCGGCAATCCCGCACTAGGGTGGGATTGATCAGTTTGATGACCCTGCACTGCGGACTGAACTGAGGACTGAATCTGTGACCACACTCGAAGAGATCTCCGCGCTTACCCAACCGCGCCATCCCGACGACTGGACCGAGATCGATTCGGCTGCGGTCGACACCATTAGGGTGCTGGCCGCCGACGCCGTCCAGAAGGTCGGCAACGGCCATCCCGGAACGGCAATGAGCCTTGCCCCGCTGGCCTACACGTTGTTTCAGCGCACCATGCGCCACGATCCCAGTGACACCACCTGGCTGGGGCGCGACCGGTTCGTATTGTCGTGCGGGCACAGCAGCCTGACCCTCTACATCCAGCTCTACTTGGGCGGCTTCGGCCTTGAGCTGTCCGATGTCGAGTCGCTGCGCACCTGGGGCTCCAAGACTCCCGGACACCCGGAATTCCGGCACACCAGAGGTGTCGAGATCACCACCGGCCCGCTGGGCCAGGGGTTGGCGTCGGCGGTGGGAATGGCCATGGCGTCGCGGTACGAACGCGGCCTGTTTGACCCGGACGCCGAGCCGGGCACCAGCCCCTTCGACCACCACATCTATGTCATCGCCTCCGACGGGGACATCGAAGAAGGTGTGACCTCCGAAGCGTCGTCGCTGGCCGCCGTCCAGCAGCTGGGCAACCTGATCGTGTTCTACGACCACAACCAGATCTCGATCGAGGACGACACGGACATCGCGCTGTGCGAGGACACCGCCGCGCGCTACCGCGCCTACGGCTGGCACGTGCAGGAGGTGGAGGGCGGCGAGAACGTCGTCGGGATCGAGGAGGCCATCGCCAACGCGAAAGCTGTCACCGACCGGCCGTCGTTCATCTCGCTGCGGACCATCATCGGATACCCGGCGCCGAATTTGATGAACACCGGAAAGGCCCACGGCGCGGCGCTCGGCGACGACGAGGTGGCCGCTGTCAAGAAGGTGTTGGGATTCGATCCCGACAAGACATTCGAGGTTCGCGACGACGTCCTCACCCACACCCGCGCTCTGGTGGCCCGGGGCAAAGAGGCCCACGACCGCTGGCAGGTCGAATTCGACGAGTGGGCGCAACGCGAACCGCAACGTAAGGCACTGCTGGACCGGTTGACCGCCGAGCAGTTGCCCGCCGGCTGGGACGACGACCTGCCGCGCTGGGAACCCGGGTCCAAAGCGCTGGCCACCCGCGCCGCCTCCGGCGAGGTGCTGTCTGCCCTGGGACCGAAGCTTCCGGAATTGTGGGGCGGGTCCGCGGACCTGGCGGGCAGCAACAACACCACCATGAAGGGCGCGGATTCCTTTGGCCCGCCTTCGATTTCGACCAAGGACTACACCGCGCACTGGTACGGTCGCACCCTGCATTTCGGGGTTCGCGAACACGCCATGGGCGCCATCTTGTCCGGGATCGTGCTGCACGGCCCCACCCGCGCATACGGTGGCACGTTCCTGCAGTTCTCCGACTACATGCGTCCGGCGGTGCGACTAGCGGCGCTGATGGACATCGACACCATCTACGTCTGGACGCACGACTCGATCGGGCTGGGCGAGGATGGGCCGACCCACCAGCCGATCGAGCACCTTGCGGCGCTGCGGGCGATTCCCCAGCTCTCGGTGGTACGCCCGGCCGATGCCAACGAGACGGCATATGCCTGGCGCACGATCTTGGCCCGCGGCAACGGCAGCGGGCCGGTCGGCTTGATCTTGACCCGGCAGGGAGTGCCGGTGCTGGAGGGCACCGACGCCGACGGGGTGGCCCGCGGCGGATACGTACTGAATGATGACGGCGAAGAACCCGACGTGGTGCTGATCGCTACCGGCTCGGAAGTTCAGCTCGCGGTCGAGGCGCAGAAGTTGTTGGCGGACAAGGACATTATCGCGCGAGTGGTGTCGATGCCCTGCGTGGAGTGGTTCGAGTCCCAGCCATCGGAGTACCGCGACAGCGTGCTGCCGCCGTCGGTGTCGGCACGGGTTGCCGTCGAAGCCGGTGTCGCGCAGTGCTGGCACAAACTGGTCGGCGATACCGGCGAGATCATCTCGATCGAGCACTACGGCGAATCCGCCGACTACAAGACGTTGTTCCGGGAATTCGGCTTTACCGCGCAAGCGGTTGCCGCCGCCGCGGAACGAGCACTCGACAACTGAGAAAGGGCGTTTCCATGAGTCAGAACCCCAACCTCGCCGCGCTCAGCGCCGTGGGCGTATCCGTATGGCTGGACGACCTGTCCCGCGACCGATTGAATTCGGGCAACCTGCGGGAGCTGATCGACACCAAGTGTGTCGTCGGCGTGACTACCAACCCGTCCATCTTCCAGAAGGCGCTGGCCGAGGGCGACGCCTACAACGACCAGATCTCCGAACTGGCCGAGCGGGGCGCCGACGTGGACGCTACGGTGCGCACCGCCACCACCGACGACGTGCGCCGGGCCTGCGACGTGTTCACCCCGGTATGGGAGGCTTCCGGCGGCCTGGACGGCCGAGTGTCTATCGAGGTCGACCCGCGGCTGGCGCATGACACCGAGAAAACGGTCCAGCAGGCCGTCGAGCTGTGGAAGATCGTCGACCGGCCGAACCTGTTCATCAAGATTCCAGCCACCAAGGCGGGCCTGCCGGCTATCACCACCGTTCTGGGCGAAGGGATTTCGGTTAACGTCACGCTGATCTTCTCCGTCGAACGTCACCGTGACGTCATGGACGCCTACCTGGCCGGAATCGAGAAAGCACGTGAGGCCGGCCAGGACCTGTCCAAGATCCATTCGGTGGCATCGTTTTTCGTTTCCCGAGTGGACACCGAAATCGACAAGCGGCTGGAAAAGCTCGGATCCCCGGAAGCGCTGGCATTGCGCGGGCAGGCCGGGGTGGCCAATGCCCGCCTCGCCTATGCCGCCTACCAGGAAGTCTTTGGGGGCGGAGACCGTTACCGAACCCTCAGGACAGCCGGTGCCCACGTACAACGACCTCTGTGGGCGTCGACCGGCGTCAAGAACCCCGATTACGCCGACACGCTCTACGTCACCGAGTTGGCGGCTCCCGACACGGTGAACACCATGCCGGAACCGACGCTGGACGCCGTCGCCGATCATGGCGTGATCAACGGCGATACGGTCAGCGGCACCGCATCCGATGCTCAGCAGGTGTTCGACAAACTTCAGGCCGTCGGCATAGACCTGACCGATGTGTTCGTCGTACTGGAGAATGAAGGCGTGGCGAAGTTCGAGGCGGCGTGGACCGAGCTGCTCAAAGAGACCCAGGCGCAGCTCGACTCCGTCACCAAATGAGCGCAGCTCGCAACTCCGCCGCCGCGCAGTGGCGTAACCCGCTGCGCGACAAGCTGGACAAGCGGCTGCCCAGGATCGCCGGTTCCTGCGGCATGGTGATTTTCGGTGTCACAGGTGACCTGGCGCGCAAGAAGGTGATGCCGGCCATTTACGACCTGGCCAACCGCGGGCTGCTGCCGCCCACGTTCGCACTGGTGGGCTTCGCCCGGCGAGACTGGGACACCCAGGATTTCGGCCAGGTGGTCTACCAGGCGGTCAAAGAACACTGCCGGACCCCGTTCCGGCAGGAGAACTGGGATCGGCTGGCCGAGGGGTTTCGGTTCGTACCAGGCTCTTTCGATGACGAGCAGGCGTTCGCACGGCTCGCCGAGACGCTGGACAAACTCGACGCCGAGCGCGGCACCGGCGGCAATCACGCCTTCTATCTGGCGATCCCGCCCAAGTCCTTCCCGGTGGTGTGCGAACAGCTGCACAAATCTGGACTGGCCCGTCCGCAAGGTGACCGATGGAGCCGGGTCGTCATCGAGAAGCCGTTCGGTCACGACCTGGACAGCGCCCGCGAGCTGAACAAGGCCGTCAACGCGGTCTTCCCGGAGGAGTCGGTCTTCCGCATCGACCACTACCTGGGCAAAGAGACGGTGCAAAACATCCTGGCGCTGCGGTTCGCCAACCAGTTCTGGGATCCGATCTGGAATGCCCACTACGTCGACCATGTGCAGATCACCATGGCCGAAGACATCGGCCTGGGTGGTCGGGCCGGCTACTACGACGGGATCGGCGCGGCCCGCGACGTCATCCAGAACCACCTGATGCAGCTGCTGGCACTGACTGCAATGGAGGAGCCGGTCAGCTTCAAACCGTCAGCGCTGCAGGCGGAGAAGATCAAGGTGCTCGAGGCGACCCGGGTCGCCGAACCGCTCGACGAGACCAGCAGCCGCGGGCAATACACGGCCGGCTGGCAGGGCGGCGAAAAGGTGGTGGGCCTGCTCGACGAGGAGGGTTTCGCCGAGGACTCCACCACCGAGACCTTCGCCGCGATCACCCTGGAGGTCGACACTCGCCGCTGGGCCGGCGTGCCGTTCTATCTTCGCACCGGAAAACGGCTGGGGCGCAGGGTGACTGAGATCGCCCTGGTCTTTAAGCGGGCGCCGCATCTGCCGTTCGATGCCACCATGACCGACGAGCTCGGCGCCAACGCCCTGGTCATCCGGGTGCAGCCGGACGAAGGGATGACGCTGCGTTTCGGATCCAAGGTCCCGGGCAGCGCGATGGAAGTCCGCGACGTCAACATGGACTTCTCGTATGGGTCGGCGTTCGCCGAGGACTCGCCGGAGGCCTACGAGCGGCTGATCCTTGACGTGCTGCTCGGCGAACCATCACTGTTTCCTGTCAATGCGGAGGTCGAATTGGCTTGGGAGATCCTGGATCCCGTGCTGGATTACTGGGCCGCGCACGGCAATCCCGAGCCCTACGAGGCGGGCACATGGGGCCCGGATTCGGCGTTCCAGATGTTGCATCGCACCGGCCGGGAATGGCGGCGCCCATGATCCGCGCCGGCGACGATGCACTGCGAAGCAGTGAGAAGGAGCGGCGCTAATGATCCGCGCCGGCGACGATGCACTGCGAAGCAGTGAGAAGGAGCGGCGCAAATGATCCGCGCCGGCGACGATGCACTGCGAAGCAGTGAGAAGGAGCGGCGCTAATGATCGTCGACCTGCCCGAAACCACCACCACCGCGGTCAACAAGAAGCTCGACGAGCTTCGCGCCAAAATCGGCGCCGTCACCATGGGCCGGGTGCTGACCCTGATCATCGCCCCGGACAGCGAGGCGATGTTCGAAGAATCCATCGAGGCCGCCAACTCCGCCAGCCATGAACACCCCAGCCGCATCATTGTGGTGATGCGAGGTGACCCGTACGCCGAGAAACCGCGCTTGGACGCCCAACTGCGGGTGGGCGCCGACGCAGGTGCGGGCGAGGTCGTGGTGCTGCGACTGTCTGGACCGCTGTCCGGCCACGCCGACAGCGTCGTCATTCCGTTCCTCCTGCCCGACATCCCGGTGGTGGCATGGTGGCCCGACGTCGCTCCGGCGGTACCTGCCCAGGATCCTTTGGGCAAGTTGGCGATTCGGCGCATCACGGATGCCACCAACGGTGTCGACCCGTTGTCGGCCATCAAGAGCCGGCTGCCCGGATACACCGCGGGCGACACCGACCTGGCCTGGAGCCGGATCACCTACTGGCGCGCGCTGCTAACCTCCGCCGTCGACCAGCCACCCCACGAGCCGATCGAGTCGGCACTGGTCTCCGGGCTCAAGAGTGAACCAGCGCTTGACGTCTTAGCCGGCTGGCTGGCCAGCCGGATCGACGGTCCGGTGCGCCGCGTCGTCGGCAAACTACAAGTCGAGCTGGTGCGCAAGAGCGAGACCATCGTGCTGAGCCGGCCCCAGGAGGGCACCACCGCCACGCTGAGCCGAACCGCCCGGCCCGATGCCCGGGTCCCGTTGGCGCGCAGGGTAACTGGGGAATGCCTGGCCGAAGATCTGCGTCGGCTGGACCCCGACGAGATTTACTTCGCCGCATTGGAAGGCATCAAGAAGGTGCAGTACGTATGAACCTTGACGTCCAGACCTTTCCGGACAGTGAGAATCTTGTTGAGGCAGCCGGCCAGCGACTGATCCGGGCGATCGACAGCGCGGTGGCAGCCCGGGGCCAAGCGCTGATCGTGCTGACCGGCGGCGGCAACGGCATCGCGCTGCTGCGGTATCTCGGCACGGCCGGGCCGCGGATCGACTGGTCCAAGATTCATCTGTTCTGGGGCGACGAGCGCTACGTCTCCGAGGACGACGATGAGCGCAATGACAAGCAGGCGCGCGCAGCGCTGCTCAATCACGTCGACATCCCGCCCAGCCAGGTGCATCCGATGGCCGCCAGTGACGGTGAGTTCGGCACCGACCTGGACGCCGCTGCACTGGCCTACGAACAGATACTGGCAGCCAATTCCGCACCTGGTCAGCGGGCACCGAATTTCGACGTCCACCTGTTGGGAATGGGGCCCGAAGGACACGTCAACTCGTTGTTCCCCCACACTGCGGCCGTGCGAGAGACCACCCGTCTGGTCGTACCTGTCGACGACTCCCCCAAGCCCCCACCGCAGCGAATCACCTTGACGCTGCCCGCAATACAGCGATCACGCGAAGTGTGGCTGATCGTGTCCGGCCGGGCCAAGGCCGACGCGGTGGCCGCTGCCGTCGCCGGCGCGGACCCGGTCACGGTGCCGGCGGCCGGAGCGGTCGGGCGTGACAAGACGGTGTGGCTGCTGGACGAGGAAGCCGCAGCCAAACTCGGGTGACATTGCCGCTGGACCGACCGCCCGCCCTGACGGGTGCAATGAGCGCGATAATGACCGTCATGGCGGACAGAAGCGTGCGCAGCGGGCCGGAAAGAAGCCGGATCAAGACCCTGACTCAGGCGGCGCTGAACGCCGACAAGACGGTGGAGCAGGTCGAGGACGTCCTCGAAGGGCTGGACAAGACGATGAAGGAGCTAAACAGCTCGCTGTCGGCTCTCAATGCCACGGTAGAGCGCCTGGAGGGTGGCCTGGACCATCTGGAAGGCACACTGTCGAGCCTGGACGACCTGGCCAAGCGGCTCATCGTGCTGGTCGAGCCGATCGAAGCCATCGTCGACCGGATCGATTACATCGTGAGCCTGGGCGAGACCGTGATGTCCCCGCTGTCGGTCACCGAGCACGCGGTTCGCGGTGTGCTGGCACGGCTGCGCAACCGCTCCGTGCGTTAGATCGCGACCGGCACCGGCCCGGATCGGCTGTTCGAAATGCGACCTCGGGGCCGTGCGTGGTCGATCAGGTGCCCCGGTCCACCGAGTCGAACACCTGTAGTGACTGCTGAAAGGACTCGGGTGTGATCCCCCGGTGGGTCCCGAACGGATGGTCGAGAAGGAACACGATGCACAACAGTTGGCCGAGCAGGACTGCGATCGTGCCGGAGACGACCATGTGGCCGAGGGTGCTGCCCATGCGCAGGAAGGCGGTCAGCGTTACCAGCACCATCCCACCGAATATCAGTACCGTCCACAGCAACGGGGGTATTCGCGGCTTGGCATCGATGATCCGGGTGGCACGGTCCGTCGCCAACACACTCAGCTGATTGAGAAACGTCTGATTGATCGGCCCGGACTCGACGCCTGACGGCTGACCGCCAATGACGCTGTACATCCCAGTGATCTCAGCTCGCGCGCTGTCGCTGGTAGCGCCCCGACTTTGACTCTCCCATTCGGGACCCGCGACCGCGGTCGCGTACTGACGCAGCAACTGCCTCAGCTGGGTCTGCTCCGGTTCCGGCATGGCAACAGTTTGCCGGTACATCGTCGTCAGAGTGGCCGCCTCGTTGGCGACCACCGCGTGCGCGGCGTAGAACTGCTGCCAAGCGACCACCACGGTGAAGCCGAGCAGAGCGCCGTAAACGAGACCCACGACGGTGATGAACGGCGACATCGTTCCGTTGTGCTCCTTGCCGACTTCCGGCATGACGCGATTGGTCAGCGATATCGCAGCCACGGCAATCGAAATCGCGACGACGACCACGAGAAGCAGAAGTAGCCACACGGGCAGGCCGGATACGTCCATGGGTCAGTCAGCGGCGCGGTGTCTGCCAGGCAGACCCGTTTCCCCATCCCCTTTCAATCGGTGCGGCGGCCACGAAGCCGATTCAGGCAGTGCGCGTTGTCACTTCAATCCACTGTTCGACGTTGTCCAGCACAAGTTACGGCCCCGCTCCCAGAGCATCAAGCGAAGCAATCGCTTCGCCGCGGCGTCCACGGTCGTTACCGTGTCGGGGCCGCACGGTTCTTCCGGCCGGCGGGTTCGCGACCGTCTCGGTCCCATTACCCACTGTTTCGCAGCGCGCTGGCCAACCCGTTCATCGTCAGCAGAATGCCGCGCTGCACCAATTCGTCGTCCTCACCCGAGCGGTAACGACGCAGTAACTCCACCTGAAGGTGATTCAGCGGCTCCAGGTAGGGGAAGCGGTTGAACACCGAACGCGCCAGTGCCGGGTTGTCGGCGAGCAGGTCGTCGTGGCCGGTGATGCGCTTGTACATGGTGATGGTGCGGTGGTGTTCGTCGCTGATCCTGTCAAAAACCCTGCGCCGCAACGACTCATCGGCTACCAGATCGGCATAATGGGCGGCCAGGCCCAGATCGCTCTTGGCCAGCACCTGCGCCATGTTGGACAGCACGCTGCGGAAAAATGGCCACCGCTGATAGAGATCGTGCAGCACCTCCAGCCGGTCGGCCTCGCTTTCCGGGCCCGCCGCGATCCATTGCTCGAATGCCGTTCCGGCGCCGTACCACCCGGGAAGCATCACCCGCGACTGGCTCCATGCCAGCACCCATGGAATGGCGCGCAGGTCAGTGATCGACGAAGTGGGCTTGCGCGACGTCGGTCGACTGCCGATGTTCAGGGACCCGATCTCACTGACCGGTGTGGACGCCATGAAGTACTCGACGAAACCCGGTGTCTCATGGACTAATTCGGCATACGCGCGCTGCGACAGGGCGGCGACCTCTTCGAGTACCGCGTACGCCGGGGCCGCCGTGTCACCAAGGCCCTCGACATCCAGCAGCGTCGATTCCAAGGTTGCCGCCAACAAGCTCTCCAGGTTGCGCCGCGCCATCTGCGGCTCGGCGTATTTGGCCGCGATAACCTCACCCTGCTCCGTTAGACGCAACGAACCGCTCACCGCGCCCGGTGGCTGCGCCAGGATGGCCTGATAGCTGGGACCGCCGCCACGGCCGACCGTACCACCGCGACCGTGGAAGAGCCGCAACCGAATTCCGGACTTACGGGCCGTCTCGACCAGAGCCAGCTCGGCGCGGTACACCGCCCAGTTGGCGGCCAGATAGCCGCCGTCCTTATTGGAATCGGAGTAGCCGAGCATCACTTCCTGCATGCCATCGCGGGCCGCGACCAGGCCCCGGTACAGCGGAAGGTCAAGCATCGCTTGCAGAATCGTCGCGCCGTTGCGCAGGTCTTCGATCGTCTCGAACAGCGGGGAGATGCCCACGGGGCAGTACGGTTGCGGCCCCGAGGCATCCAGCAGGCCGGCCTCTTTCAACAGGATCGCGGCCTCCAGCATGTCCGATACCGAGCGGCACATCGAAATGACGTAGTTGGGCACCGCCTCGGGACCGTAGGTCCGAACCGCATGGGCGGCGGCGGAGATGATGTCCAGCTCACTACGCGCCAGCTCGGACAATTGCGCCCGTTCGCCGATCAGCGGCCGACGGGTGCCGAGCTCGCCGACCAGCACCGCGACCCGCCCTTCTTCGGGCAGTGAACTGTAGTCCGGGTGCACCCCGGCCCACGCCAGCAGTTCACCGACGACTTCCTCATGCACGTCGGAGTTTTGCCGCAGGTCCAGGCCACACAGGTGAAAACCGAAGACGTGCACGCCTTCTCGCAACAACGCCAACCGGTCCTCGGCCAATAGCGCACTGCCGTGGCTGCGCAACGACGCATCAATGACGTCGAGGTCGGCGCGCAGCTCGTCCGGCGTGGCGTATGCCGGCAATCCCAGGTCAAGCCGCTGCTGCGGTTGTTGATCCAAGATCTCGGCGGCGGTGGCGCTGAGCCGGGCGCGGACTACCCGCAACGCCCGCCGGTACGGCTCGTCATCGCGGGCCTGATCCGGGCAGGCGTAGGCCAGCGCGGTCAGGGCGGGCGTGACGGTAAGCAGGCGAGCCGACATCGACAGCTCCTGCTCGAGTTCGGTGAGTTCCGCGAGATAGTGCGACAGCGCGGTGTACGCGGCGCCGCCGGTGGCCACCCGCACCACCTCGGCGGTCACGTTCGGGTTGCCGTCACGGTCGCCGCCGATCCAGGTTCCCGGTTTGACCATGGGCTCCGACAACAGGTCGGCGTCGGGCCAGCGGCCTCGCAGTGCCGCTCGCACCTCCGCATTGACCTGCGGGACGACCTTGAAGAACGCCGACGGGTACAGCCGCAGCCCGACGGCGATCTCGTCGCTGATCTGCAGCCGCGAAAGGCGGATCAGGGCGGTCTGCCACAAGGTGAGAACCTGGCGACGCAATTCCGATTCGATGCTGCGGCCGTCGTCGGTCTCGGTATGGCCCTCGGCGTGTAGCCGCATCAGCTCGGTGATGCGGTGCTGGGTGACGAAAATGGTGCGCCGCCGGATCTCGGTGGGATGGGCGGTGATGACCGGAGACACCAGCGCGCCTCGCAATGCGTCGGCGACCGTGGCCGAATCCAGCTCGGCCGATTCTTTATTGGAGTCAAGTTTCACGTATGTGGCGGCCAGGCTGCTGTCCTGCGGCGGTTCGCCGGCGGCGACGTGAACGGCGCGGCGCCGTTCCCGGTGGATGTCTTCGGCGACATTGGCCAGCAAGGCGAAATGGCTGAAGGCCCGGATGACCGGAAGCGCCCGGTGGATGTCGATGCCGTCGAACATTCGCACCATCTCGGCCCGGTCGATTTCGGAGCGGCGCACCCGGAAGGCTTCCACTCGTGCCCGCTCGACGAGCTCGAAGATTTCGTCGCCGTTCTGCTCACGCACGGTGTCGCCGAGGATGGAGCCCAGCAACCTGATGTCGGCGCGCATCGGTTCGGTCGCCTCGCGTCCCAGCCGCGTCCGGTGAACATCGCCGATCGGTTCCAGCGCGGCATCGAATACCGCGTCGGCAGCATCAACCATGCGTCCCAGTATCAGCGACCTGCCCTCCCGGCGCCCGTTATCCGTCGGTTGTTGGGTAGGCTGCCGGTCATGGAGTTGGCCCTGCAGATCACCTTGGTGATCACCAGCGTGCTGGTGGTGTTGCTGGTGCTGCTGCACCGCGCGAAGGGCGGCGGCCTGTCGACCCTGTTCGGCGGCGGTGTGCAGTCCAACCTGTCCGGGTCAACCGTCGTCGAGAAGAACCTGGACCGGTTGACACTGTTCCTTGTCGGCATCTGGCTGGTGTGCATCGTCGGCGTGGGTTTGTTGATCAAGTACCGCTGACGCGTCGTACCTGACCCCGGTGCGGCTCACCCATCCGTCGGAGCTTGGTTCCGGCCACGATGCCCCGGGGCCGCTGGCCCGGTCGGAACACGACCTGGTTCGCGGTACCGGCAAGTATGTGGATGCCATCCGTTTTGCCGGCGAAGCGCACGGATGCCTGGTGCGCGCACCGCTGCCGCACGCCTGGATACGGCACATCGACAGCTCCCGGGCGGCGAACGCGCCGGGAGTTCTGAGCGTCATCACCGGCCGCGACATCGCGGCGACGATCCGTCCGCTGAGCTGCGTCATCGGCACCGCCCGCGTCGCTGCCGACCGTGCGGTGTTGGCCGTGGACCGGGTGCGCCACGTCGGTGACGGTGTCGCCTTCGTGGTAGCCGAAACCCCACGCCAGGCCGCCGCGGCCGCCGCTTTGGTCGACGTCAACTATGAGCCGCTGGCCTACCGATGCGACACCGACTCACCCGATATGGAGGTGCCCATCTGGGCCGAGGCACCCGACGACGTGTGCTTTGACTGGCGGTTCGGCGATCCACAGGCGTGCCGGGAGCTTTTCGCCGCGGCCGATCACGTGGTGCGCATGACGCTGGCGTCACCGCGGATTGTTCCCTATCCCATCGAACCGCGCGCGGCCGTCGGCCTATACGACGAACAGACCGACACCATGACGTTGCTGGCGAATACCCAAGGGGTGCATTTCGTGCGCAACGTGTTGGCCCGGGCCTTCGACCGGGATCCGCGGCGGTTGCGGGTGCTGACGCCGACGGTCGGTGGCGGTTTTGGCGTCAAGATCTACGCCTACCCCGAACACGCCCTGGTGCTCGAATCTGCACGGCGGCTGCGGCGGCCGGTGCGCTGGACCGCCACCCGTTCGGAGTCGTTTCTGTCCGATACCCAAGGGCGCGGGCATGTCACCGACGCGGCGATCGCCCTGGACAAAGACGGCCGCTTTCTCGCGCTATCGGTCCGGCCCATTGTTGATCTGGGCGCTTACCTGTCGCAGCTGGCACCGCTGACCGCGACCGGGGTCGGTGCGCCGGTACAGACCGGGGCCTACCGCTTTCAGGCCGTCGAGATCAATGTCCGAGCCATGTTCACCAACAACGTGCCGGTCGACGCCTTTCGCGGAGCGGGCCGCCCGGAGGCGACCTACGTGCTGGAACGACTCATCGACCGAGCCGCCCGCGAGCTGGGTTTTGATCCGGCCGCGCTGCGAGCCCGCAACCTGCCCGCCACCCAGACAGAGCCCATTACCGCGACGACGGGGCTGGTCATCGACGGCGGCCGGTTCCTGGACAACCAGATCCGGTGTCTGGACGTCGCCGACCGTGCCGGGTTCGACGCGCGCCGGCGAGAATCGGCCGCGGGTGGACGCTTGCGCGGATTCGGTTTTGCCAACTATCTCGAAGCCAACGGCGGGCTGCAGGTCGCCGCGGCCATGAGCGGCGGCGCCTTTCCCGTCGAGTGCGCCACCCTGACGTTTTCCGGTGACGGCCGCCTGGACATCGTCGTCGGAACCCAATCGAGCGGGCAGGACCATGCCGTGCCGCTTCAGCAGCTGGCCGCCCAGCGGCTCGGCATCGACCTCGACCGCATCACCGTCCGCGAAGGCGACAGTTCGACCGCGCCATGGGGCGCGGGTACCGGCGGCTCCAAGTCAACGCTGACCTCGACCGCTGCGCTCGACAAGGCACTCGCCGATGCGGTGCAGCGGGGTAAACAGGTACTCGCCGACAAGTGGGGTGTGACCGCCGATGCGGTGAGCTATGACAACGGCCGGTTTCTCGCCGATGCCGATGCGGGCGAATGGTTTTCGTCCTCGATCATCGAAGTGGCCGAGCACTGGCCGGGAGCCCTCGACGGCCAGTCCGAGATCAGCTTGCGCAACGGCAGCTTCGCCAACGGCTGCCATGCCTGCGAACTCGAGATCGACCCCGAAACCGGCGACGTCACGGTGCTCCGCTATGTGGCGGTCGACGATTTCGGACGGGTTATCAACGAACAAGCGGTGCGTGGCCAGGTGCAGGGCGCGGTGACGCACGGTATCGCCCAGGCGCTGCTGGAGCGCGCACCCGGCTGCGAGGAACTGATGCGCATCGCCGCTGGCGACGCTGCGGCCTACGCTCCCCCGACGGCATGCGAGATACCCGATGTCGAATGGGTGGACAACGGTCTGCCGTCGACCACCAATGTGTTGGGCGCCAAGGGCTGTGGTGAATCCGGCACGGCTGCGGCGCCCCCCGCTGTGATGAACGCCATCGCCGATGCGCTCCGCGACTATCCGGCCGCAGCCCGCATCCAGATGCCTGCCCGCCCCGCCGTCGTCTGGAAGGCCATCCATGACGGCCATTGAGCCTTCCGACACGGTCAGGCTCACGGTCAACGGTGCTCCTGCCGAAGTGAACGCGGCCCCGCACGACCGGCTGGTCGACATGTTGCGTGGTCCGCTCGGACTCACCGGCGCCGCGATCGGCTGCGACACGGCCGTGTGCGGGGCTTGCACCGTGTTGCTGGACGGCTGCGCGGTGAAGTCCTGCACCGTTCTTGCGTTGCAGGCCAACGACACTGACGTTGTCACCGTCGAAGGTTTGGCCACTCCGGATTCACTGAATACATTGCAGGACGCATTCCTGCGCCATGGCGCCGTGCAATGCGGCTACTGCACCGCGGGCATGCTGGTGGCCGGGGTTGATCTGCTGAACCGCCACGGCGCGTCGCTGGATGAGGCCACCATCCGCAATGGCATTTCCGGAAACCTCTGCCGCTGCACCGGCTACCGCAGCATTGTCTCGGCTGTCGCCGAGGCTGCCGCGGCGCTGGCCGCCGAAGACGGGCGGGCGCGTTGAGTAGCTGGCGCTATCACCGTCCCGCCACGGTCGCCGAGGCGGTCCGGCTGCTCGACACCGGCGGTGCCGTCTTGCTGGCCGGCGGGCAAACCCTGGTACCGGCGTTGGCCAGGACACCGGCCAGGTCGGCGACACTGGTGGACCTCGGTGCGATAGCGGGGCTGCGCGACATCACGGCCAGTGATGCCGAGATCCGGATCGGTGCAATGGCTACCCATACCCGCATCGCTACTGATCCCGTTGTTCGGCAAGGAATTCCGTCGCTGGCCCGGCTGGCTTTCGACATTGCCGATCCGCAGGTGCGCAACCGCGCGACCATCGGCGGGTCGGTGGCGTACGCCGATCCGGCCGGCGATTACCCGGCCGCCTGCCTCGGATTGAGCGCCACGGTGATCACCGACCGGCGCCGCATCCCGGCCGCGGAATATTTCACCGGCGCTTTCTGCACCGCGTTGACTGATTCGGAAATGGTTGTCGCGCTGTCTTTTCCGACATTCCCCCAGCTGTTGCGAGCTGCGTATGTGCGGTTGCCCAATCGAACTGCGCGTAGTGCGCTGGTCGGGGTGATGGTGGCCGAGGCGGAATCCGGATTTCGGGTCGCCGTCGGCGGTTTGGCCTCGGGTCCCCTACGGTGGCCCGAGGCCGAAGCGGCACTGGACAATCGGCTACACCCGGAGGCGCTGCAAGACCTCGCGTGCCCGCTCGGTGCCAGCGACTATCTGGCGCATATGGCACGGGCGCTGGCCGTGCGCGCGGTGCAATCGTTGGCCACGTGACCACGCGGGCGGCTTATCGAAGGGGTGACGCGGGACGCAGCGCGGCGAAATCGCTGCGGCTTAACGCCGCAATGTGATTCATGAGCGGACCGTGGTGCGTCAGTGGCCGTGGAAGCGCGTGGCCAGGCTACGGCAGCGGCCCCCCGGCCGCGATGGCCGCCAGCGTCGCGAACTGCTCCCCGTCCAGCGACGCTCCACCGACCAAGCCGCCGTCGATGTCGTCCTGGGCAACCAGGTCGGCGACGTTCTTCGCGTTCATCGACCCGCCGTAGAGCACCCGGACGGTCTCGGCGATCTTCGCTGAAGCCAGCGAGGCCAACTCTTTTCGGATCGCCGCGCAAACCTCTTGGGCGTCGGCGGCGCTGGCCACCCGCCCGGTACCGATCGCCCAGACCGGCTCATAAGCGATGACGACGGACCCGATCTGCTCGGCTGAGAGCCCGGCCAGCGAACCACGCAGCTGTTCGACGTTGTATGCCACGTGGTTTCCCGCTTCGCGCACGTCGAGATGTTCCCCGATGCACACGATCGGCGTGAGCCCGTGCTTGAGCGCGGCGGCAGCCTTGGCGGCCACCAGGGCGTCGTTCTCGTTGTGGTACGTGCGCCGCTCGGAGTGTCCGACAATGACGTAGCTGCAACCCAGTTTCGCCAGGAACGCGCCACTGATGTCACCGGTGTAGGCGCCGGAGTCGTGGTGCGACAAGTCTTGGGCACCGTAGGTCAACCGCAGCTTGTCCCCGTCGACCAGCGTCTGCACGCTGCGCAGGTCGGTGAACGGCGGGATCACTGTGACGTCAACCTTGTCGTAATACTTGTCCGGCAACGCGAATGCGACCTTTTGCACCAGCGCGATCGCCTCGAAGTGATTGAGGTTCATCTTCCAGTTGCCGGCGATCAGCGGCTTGCGGCTCACGACTGTCCGCCTTCCTCGTTGTGACCGGGCTGGGACTCACCGAGCACCTCGATGCCGGGAAGCGTCTTGCCCTCAAGGTATTCCAGCGACGCTCCGCCGCCGGTGGATATGTGCGAAAAAGCGCTTTCGGGGATGCCTAGCGCACGCACCGCGGCCGCCGAGTCGCCGCCGCCGACCACGCTGAAAGCTCCTCGCCCGGTCGCGGCGGCAATCGCCTCGGCGACGCCTCGGGTTCCCGCCGCATACGCGGGAAATTCGAACACGCCCATCGGCCCGTTCCAGAACACGGTCCTGGCGTTGGACAGCAGCGTGGCGAAGCGTTTGACCGATCCCGGGCCGATATCCAGGCCCATCAGGTCCTTGGGAATCGCATCGGCGGCGACGGTCTGGGGCGGGGAATCGGCGGCGAACTTTTCGGTCACCACCATGTCCACGGGCAGCCGCAGCACGTCGTGGTAGGTGTCGAGCAGTCTGCGGCAAGTGTCGACCATGTCATCTTCCAGCAGCGACGTGCCGACCGAATAACCCTGAGCGGCAAGGAAAGTGAAACACATTCCACCGCCGATGACGATGCTGTCGGCTTTGGTCGCCAGCGACTCGATCACTCCGAGCTTGTCCGACACCTTCGATCCGCCCAGCACCACGGCGTAGGGCCGCTCGGACGACTCGGTCAGCTGCTCGAGAACCCGGATCTCCTCGGCGACCAGGGTCCCGGCATAGTGCGGCAGCAACGTTGCTACGTCATACACCGAGGCTTGTTTGCGGTGCACCACACCGAAGCCGTCGGAGACGAACACGCCTCCCGGCGACACCAATTCGGCAAGCTGTCGGGCCAGGGCAAGGCGTTCGCCGTCGTCCTTGCTGGTCTCCCGCTTGTCGAACCGGACGTTCTCCAGCAACAGGACGTCGCCGTCGGTCAGCCCTTCGGCGCGGGCCAGCGCATCGGCGCCTACGACATCACCGGCCAACTGCACATGCCGGTCCAGCTGCTCACCGAGAGCGGCGGCCACCGGCGCCAGCGACAGCTTCGGATCCGGGCCAGCCTTGGGACGACCCAGATGCGCGGTGACCACGACCCTGGCCCCGGCATCGACCAACGCCCGCAACGTTGGCACCGACGCGGTGATGCGGCCCGGGTCGGTGATCACGCCGTCCTCATCGAGCGGAACATTCAGATCGGAGCGCACCAATACACTGCGACCCGAAACGCCTTCGGCGAGAAGGTCTTTGAGGGAATGAACAGTCACGGTTAGAGCGACTTGCCGACCAGCGCGACCAGATCGATGAGGCGGTTGGAGTAGCCCCACTCGTTGTCGTACCACGACACCACTTTCGCCTGGCCTTCGATCACTTTGGTCAGCCCGGAGTCGAAGATCGAGCTGTGCGGATCGGTGACGATGTCTGTCGAGACGATCGGCGCGTCGTAGTACTTCAGAATGCCCTTCAGCCGGCCTTCGGCAGCGGCCTTGAACGCCGCATTGATCTCCTCGGCGGTAGCCGGCTTGGCCAGGTCGGCAGTCAGGTCGGTGGCCGAGCCGGTCGGGATCGGCACCCGCAGCGCATAGCCGTCGAGTTTGCCCTTGAGCTCGGGCATCACCAGGCCGATAGCCTTGGCCGCGCCGGTCGAGGTGGGGACGATGTTCAACGCGGCGGCGCGGGCACGGCGCAGGTCTTTGTGCGGACCGTCCTGCAGGTTCTGGTCCTGGGTGTAGGCGTGGATGGTGGTCATCAGGCCTCTGACGATGCCGAACTCGTCGTGCAGCACCTTGGCCAGCGGCGCGAGGCAGTTCGTGGTGCACGAGGCATTGGAGATGATGTTCTGGCTGCCGTCGTACTTGTCGTCGTTGACCCCCAACACGATGGTGAGGTCCGGGTCGGTCGCGGGGGCCGAAATGATCACCTTTTTGGCGCCGGCGTCCAGATGGCCCTTGGCTTTGGCGGCGTTGGTGAACAGGCCGGTGGATTCGACGACGACGTCGACGCCGAGGTCGCCCCACGGCAATGCCGCCGGTCCTTCCCGGACCGCCAGCGCCTTGATCTTGGCAGCGCCGACCACGATCGTGTCCTCACCCTCGAGGCTGACGTCGTGAGGCAGCCGGCCCAGGATCGAGTCGAATTTCAGCAGGTGAGCCAGCGTGTGGTTATCGGTGATGTCGTTGACGGCCACCACCTCGATGTCCGCTCCAGAACCGCCTGAGGCCTGCTCCTGTTGAGCCAATAAGGCCCGGTAGAAGTTGCGGCCGATTCGACCAAAGCCGTTGATGCCTACCCGGACCGTCACTTGCCTCTCCCTGCCTTTCGATGTCCGCTTATCAGTCCGCCGATGAGCGTCTTGCCGTCAGCCTAGATCAGTGACCCGCACCAACGCCCCGCCGGTAAGAGTCCCGGGCCGGCGCAGCTGCGCAAACCCCGGGTCAGGCCTGGGGCCGGTTGCGGCCAGATGCGGCCACAGGGCATCGACGGACCGTCCGACAACGCACGGCTGCCCAAGACCCTTCGCCGAAGAAAATTGACCCCCGAACGTCACCATTTGGAAACGGCGCGGTGCGGCGCGGCTCGTGTTTGACGTCGGCTGCCGAGAATTGTGCCCGGTCGGCTAGACACGAGTGCAGTAGGGCTACGCGGTGCTGCTGCACGTTCTGACTGCGGAAATGCTGGGTGCTGATAAGAGGAGTCGGCGTGATGACGGTCTTTGATCGGTTCAACTTGAAAGTCGTTGCCTGCGCTGGCTTATGCGGGGCCGCTATAGCGTTGAGCCCGAATGCGGCTGCCGCCCCCCTGAAGACCGGCGGCTACGGATGCGTCCAAGGAATGGCGGGCGAGGCTGGGGCGCCGGCGGCCGGCGGAGCGGCCGCAGCCGGTGCTGCTGCCGCGTCCGGTGCGTGCTGCGCCCCGGGCGGAGCAGCAGCCGGGGGCGCAGCAGCAGCCGGGGGCGGAGCAGCAGCGGGTGGCACACCGACCGCAGCCGGGGGCGGAGCAGCAGCCGGGGGCACACCGACCGCAGCTGGCGGACCAGCAGCCACCAGCGAGGTATGTGCGGCCGCGCTCACCGATATGTCTGGTGTTCCGATGGTGGTGCCCGGGCCGGTTCCGGTGCTGCCGGCCGGTGCTCCGCTGATTGACCTTGGGCCTGCCGTTGCCCCGGTGCCGGCGGTGGCACCCGTGCCGGCGGTAGCCCCCGTGCCGGCGGTAGCACCCGTGCCGGCGGTAGCCCCCGTGCCGGCGGTAGCACCCGTGCCGGCAGTAGCCCCGATACCCGCCGTGGCCCCCGTGCCGTTGCCCGCTGCGGTCCCCGTA
>NZ_UPHT01000093.1 GCF_900566085.1 Mycobacterium attenuatum | reverse complement strand
GTGATGCCCAGATCCAGCTCACCTTGGGCGTCATCGGCCAGCAGTCGCCGGGCCTGCTCCATAAGCAGGCCCAGTTCGGCGTCATCACGGGCCGACCCGACATGCCGGACGATCCGGCGGCGACTGCCCACCGATTCGGCGATCTGCACCGCGGTCGCACCCGAAGCCGTGCGCACCCGCCGAATCCACACCACCAGCCGAGCCTACCGACACAAATTAGTGCCTAACGAGTGCACTAAGCCGAACCATCACCCCAGCTCAGCGCATTGCAACCTTCAGAAAATGTCCAAAGTGACCCAACTCAGGTGAAAACGGCTATGGCTCTGTTTAATTCAGGGCTTGTTGGCGAATTGATGGGTGTGCCGCTGTGGAGCAGCCTGCGCCAGCAGCCCGACCGCGGAAGCCGTACACGCCCGCAGCAGCAATTTCGGCGGCGAACCGGTGAGTTGTCAGCAGCACCGCGTCGGACGCCGCACGGCACTGAGTTCACCCCTGACGACTCACGGCTATCAAGACCGTGACACCGTTGGGGCGGTGGTGAATTGACCGGCATGACACCTTTCGATATTCGCGCGCGACGATTTTCGAAAGCTTTGCTACAGCCCAGGTCGTAGGCCAGGACGTGATCGACCGCTACATGACATCCGGTCGACCAGTGCTGGTTCGCGCTGAGTGAACCACGCCGAAATCCCCCGGACGTCGAAGGCGGGTGAATGGCGACAACCCCTGCCATAGGGCAAAATCCCGGCGTGGCTCCGTTGGCAGTTGATCCCGAGGCGATGTTCGTCGCGGGCAGCACGGTGGCCGCTGTGGGTGAGGCCCTCGTGGCCGCGTTGGGCACGTTGACGGCAGGTTTCGGGGCCAACACTGGTCAAGATGCGGCTGGTGACATGTTCGGGTTTGCGTATCAGGAGGCGGCGAAGTCGCTGGTAAAGGCTGCTGCGGCGGCGATCAACGCGTGCCGTCATAACGGCGCCAGGATTCAACTGTCCGCGTCGAATTATTCCAGGGCTGAAGCGGCGTCCACGTTGGGTGGTGGCAGTGGTGTGTTGCCGGCGCCGCACGATCCGGAGCAGTTCTCGGCTCCTGGACCACCGGGCACATTGGGTGCAGGTCCACCTCCGCCGATGCTGTGGCGGGTCGTGGAGCTGTTTGTCGGTGATTTGTGGCCCAACGGGGATGTCGCGGGACTGCATGCGGCCGCGGGATGTTGGCGGGGTCTTGCTGCGGCGCTCGGCGGTGCAGAGCAGGGGCTCAACGTTCCGAAGGCGGTGATCGCCGGACAAGAGATTCCAGAAGGGCCTCTGATCCAGCCGGTCTTGTCCGAACTTGGCGCCACAATGGCAAGCCTGGGCAAGCAGTGTGAACAGTTGGCCGCCACCCTCGACAATTTCGCCGACGAGGTGGCCCACGCGCAAAACGCCATTCGGGACCTCTTGGACCGGTTGGGGTCGGCGTCAGGGTTGTGGCATGAGGTGGTGTCGATTTTCGACGGCGATGGGCTGCAAGAGGTCAAAGAGATCGCCGAGGACATCAAGGCCTTGCTGCACAACCTTGGTCGTGAAGCGCAGGCCAAGGAGCAGGCGATGCAGCGCGGAATGGGGGTCGCCGACGGCTTAGTGCGCGGGATGGAGCGCTATGTGCGCAGTGAGCTCACGCATTTTCTCGGTGCCGAAGTCGGCAATCCGCTGGCAACGGTCTTCGATTTCTTCACCAACGTCACCGAGGGTGTCTACAAAGCGGCATTCTCAACGGTCGTCGAGATGGACCAGCTCAGTCCACGACACTTTCTCACCGATCCCGAGGGTGCGGCGGCCGCTTGGGAGGGGCTGGATGTGACGGCGGTGCGTTCCCTCCCGGCATACGCACTGCTGGACCCGGACGGTGCCGCGCAGACCTGGAAAGGATTGCTGCACCTCGACGATTGGAGCAAGGACCGACCGGGATTGGGGTTGGGAGAGAACCTCTTTGACGTTGGGACGTCGTTTCTCAAGGTTGGCGAGGCCCGGCGTTTCGGCATGGGCGAGCGTGCCCCAGAGGAAGGCGTCGCCGGGGAAGAAGGTAGCGGCGCTACGCGTGTCGGAGCGCCAGGTGGTAGCGGGCAGCTGGGTGAAATCACCCACTCCGGCGAGGCGCTGACCAGCGAACTGGAGGACCTCGGCGGGGATCTGCCCAAGACCGATCCGAAGACGAGCGGCGAACCATCAGCCTTACCGACGCGAGAGCCACCGCGGCCACCGGTTGAGGCCCCGCGTCCTGCGGAATCCGCGCCCAGCATGGCCCCAGCCGAGTCCCGCTCTGCCCCAGAGGGATCCGCGACCGTGGGGTCAGCCGGCTTGCATGATCCGGCCACGCCTGTCGGATCTCGTCCGTCTCCTGCACCCGCTGCGGGGGGTGACCAAATGCCGTCGACCACTTCGCGCCTGACGGAATCCACACCCGCCCCAGGGGCAGCAGAGGGAGCGCCCGTCAAGCCAGCATCCGCGGCCACTGCACCCGCATCCCCGGCGCCGCAGGCATCAGCCCCGCGATTCACGGAATCTACTAGTCCGACTGAGTTAGCACGACCGGGTAGCGGTAGCCCGCACTGCGCTAGCGACGGCATCTCATCTAACGGTCGACCGCCGGAGTCGTCGCCCCACGTCAGTGCGGGTGACATGCCGGGTGACCGTGGCTCGCAAGAGCCGCCAATAGCCCCGGGTGACCCGTTGCATTCCCACGAGCGCTCTGGCCCGGGATGGCATCGGTTACCCGATAAAGCAACCGATCCGCACTATGGTGAGCCGTTGTCCGATTCTTGGAATTTTCCTGATGATCCGGTTGATCCCAGCGGGATTAAGAAGACCGTTGCGCAGCTTATTGCAGATCCTGAAGCGCCCTTCGGCCGCGATCCTCAAGGGCGTGCTTATACTGAACAGGAATACGTTCAACGCTTCAACAAACTGAGCCCCACCGGTGATCGGTGGATGAATTTCCCGGGAAATGATGGAGCGGTGCCGGGTACAAAGATCGCTTTTACCGACGCAGATCAATTGACCAAGTTTTACGGCAGGCAATTCGACCGGATTGGGAACGTGGACGGGAAGTATCTGGCGATCATGGTAGATGGTGTGCCGGCATCCTGGGAGGCGCGAGCACTGCATATCAATAGCTTACGTGAGCCGTATAACGCATATGAATTCGATCATCTTCCGACCGGCTGGCATGTCGAAGTGTCAGAAGTAGCACCTGGCGTGGGCCAACCGGGGGGGTCGATACAGGTTCGGATATTCGACAGTGAAGGTAGGGCGCTCAACGTGGAAGAATTGCTTGACATTGGCGTATTGCGATGAATGCCCACATAGAAATCTCCGCGAGGCTTACGGAATGGGGAAATATTGCTGGATATACCCTGACTCCTGGATCCCGCAGTGAAGATGGACGCGCAATATTCTGGGCATCGTTGGGTGAAATTCGACTCTTTATTGGCTGGAATGACCGCGGCTGGTTTGTCGTCACGGACTCTGACCGCATGGGTCCGGAACACTTCATCTTGGCTGCCCCGTCGATGGATACTATTGAAAAGTACTTTTTTGGCAGATTCTGTCAGACTATTAGACGGAAGCGTGAATTGCCGCGTTTAAGAATTCCGGTCTTGGCGGAGCAGCTAGCCCCTAACTTCCATATCGATATCCGGGACTTTGAAGGGGTTGATCGGCTGACTTTGATCTCTTCCGATGGTGCCGCGGTCGCTGTTAGCAGTTCTGATTCAGTGACTGGTACGGCGGAACTTGTCAAATTGTCATTCTTTTTGAATGTGTCAATTGATGAGATCGTCGCATCCTGCTTGGATCAGAATGGAAAGCCGTTGTTTCGGGAACGATAGCCGAGCACTAGCTTGAGTTCTGCTGCCCCTGCGTGGTCATCGTGGTCTTGGATAGGGGCGAAATGAAATTAGGCAAGGTGGGTGCTTGTCGGCCGCACCGGGTATTTCCGTCAAGCAGGCGCATTACCCAGCAGGTGCTCGACTGGTTCACGAACCCCCACCCCCAAACCGCAATTACAACACCTCGACAACATCCCTAGAAATCCGCAGGCCGCCGTGCCAAAGTAGCCCGCATGCCCGGCACCCGATGGCTGCACAGAGCGGTCGTCGTTGGCGTCACCAGTCTGGCGGTCATCACGGCCGCGCCGGTAATCGCCGACCCCTCGGAGCAAACCTCGCCCACCGCACCCTGTGACGCCATCAGCCCTATCGCGATCCCATGCGTGGCGCTCAACAAGTTTGCCGACGCCGTCGCCGCGGAATGTCGCCGCGTCGGCATCGCGGACGCACACTGCGCACTCCCGCTGGCCCATAAAGTGACCCAGGCGGCGCGCGATGCCTACCTGCAGTCATGGGTGCACCGCACGGCGCAATTCCAGTACGCCCTGGCGGACCCCTTGCCGATCAGTCAAGCTCAGTGGCTGGGCACCCACAACTCGTTCAACAGCCTCAGCGACTCGTTCACGCTCTCACACGCCGACTCGAATCAGCAGCTGTCGCTGGCCCAGCAGTTGGACATCGACGTCCGTGGCCTCGAACTCGACCTGCATTACCTCCCCAGGCTGGAGCTTCTGGGTAAGCGGGAAGTCACGGTCTGCCACGGGCTCGCACCCAACAACGGCAACCTGGGCTGCACCAACGAGCCGCCGTTGACCGCAGTGCTTCCGCAGATCAAGAACTGGCTCAACACACCTGGGCACACCGACGAAGTCATCCTGCTCTACCTCGAAGACGAACTGCAGGACGCAACGGCATACTCATCGGCACTGGCCACACTTGAAGACACCCTCCGCCGTCCGGACGGACAAAGCTTGATCTACCACCCCGACCCGGCCGGCCGCGCCACCAACGGCTGTGTCCCGCTGCCGCTGCAGACGTCACGCAATGACGTCCGCGCCGCGGGCGCGCAAGTCGTGCTCGTCAGTTCCTGCATACCGAACTGGTCGGCCGACGTCTTCACCTGGAAGGGCCCGGAGGTGGAGAGCGGCTCGACGTCGGGCTACCAGCCATACCCCACCTGCGACGCCACGTATGGCAGCGACGTGTACGCCACAAAGCTCGTCCGCTACTACGAGGACTCCACGTTGGTGTCGGCCCTGACCAAGCCAACCCGCCCACCCGCGGACCCGGCGGCGCTGACACCGTCGAAGGTGCAGGCGATGACCGACTGCGGTGTCAACCTGTTCGGCTTCGACCAGTTGCTCCCCGAAGACGGGCGCATCCAGGCCACGCTGTGGAGCTGGGCCCCCGACGAACCGCGACCGACCGCCGGAAGCTGCACCCTCCAAGCGCCCACCGGCCGCTGGGTGGCCGCGCCGTGCGACGCCCCGCACCCCGCGGCCTGCCGCAACGCCGCGGGCACCTGGACGCTGACGCCAAATCCGGTGAGCTTCGACCAGGCGCAATTAGCCTGTGCGGCCGTCAACGCAGAGTTCGCCCTACCGCGAACGGGAAACCAGAACGCCCAGCTGCACGCCGCAGCCGCTGGCGGCGCCTGGCTGCGCTACCCGCTCGCCGCGGCTACCCCACCCGGTCAAGCAAGGACGACGACCCCAGCACCCGCTCCACAAGAACTTCGATGACCACCCGCCGCGGATTGGCCCGCGGGGTCCGGTAGCGCTGGGCGTAGCGCAATTCGGCGTCTCGCACAGCGTCGATGTCCCGGTTGACCGAGGCCTTGCCTTCCAGCGACAGCCAGCGGGCGCCGTCCACCTGACTCAACACCGCGATGCCGCCGCGTTCGGCATTGACGGCCTTCTGAGAACCGCCGGTGGTGATCACGCGAGCAATATGCGTGGTGGGATCGAACGTGAAACCCACGGCCACCACGTGCGGCGAATTGTCGGCCCGCAGCGTGGTCAGCATGGCCAGATGGCGTTCGGTGAGAAACGCCATCGCGTCGTCGGTGAGCCGTGTCGTGGTCTTCGCCATCGCCACCCACGCTAGCGCAGGTGATAATCGCAGCCGTGGACGACACGGGCGCAGCTCCGGTGGTAATTTTCGGCGGCCGCAGCGAGATCGGCATCGAACTCGCGCGCCGCCTGGCTCCCGGCGCTCCGGTGATATTGGCCGCCAGAGACGCCGGCCGGCTCGCCGAGCAAGTTGCCGCCATCAAGGCGGCCGGGGCAACAGCCGTCCACACCAGGGAATTCGACGCCGACGACCTGGCCACGCACGGCCCGCTGATCGCCGCGATCACCGGCGAGCACGGACCCATCGGCACCGCGGTGCTGGCCTTCGGCATCCTGGGGGAGCAGGCCCGGGCCGAAACCGACGCCGAGCATGCGGTCGCCATTGTGCACACCGATTACGTCGCCCAGATCAGCCTGCTCACCCAGCTGGCCGCCACGATGCGAACGGTCGGCCAGGGATCGCTGGTGGTGTTCTCCTCGGTGGCCGGGGTGCGAGTGCGTCGCGCCAACTATGTCTACGGGTCGGCCAAGGCGGGCTTGGACGGCTTTGCCAGCGGTTTGGCCGACGCGCTGCACGGCAGCGGCGTACGGTTGCTGATCGTGCGGCCGGGTTTCGTGATCGGACGCATGACGTCGGGCATGACACCCGCGCCGCTGTCCAGCACCCCGGCGCAAGTGGCCGAGGCCACCGCACGTGCCCTGGCCAAGGGCCGGCGCATCGTCTGGGTCCCGTGGGCACTGCGCCCGATGTTCTTCGCCATGAGGCTGCTCCCGCAGTTCGTGTGGCGCCGGATGCCGCGATGATCATCGTTGTCGGCATCGGCGCCGACGGCATGCCCGGCCTCTCGAACGCCGCAAGACACGAATTGCGAAGGGCCACAGCTATTTACGGTTCTAAACGGCAGCTCGACCTGCTCGACGACACGGTCACCACCGCAAGACGCGAGTGGCCGTCGCCGATGCTGCCCGCCCTGCAGGAGCTGCCGGCCGATGGGCCGGACATTCATGTCGTGGCCAGCGGCGACCCGCTGCTGCACGGCATCGGCGGCACCCTGATCCGATTGTTCGGCAACGCCAGGGTCGCCGTGTTGCCGCATGTGTCGTCGGTGACATTGGCATGCGCCCGAATGGGCTGGAACGTCCACGATACCGAGGTGATCAGCCTGGTCACCGCGGCGCCGCACACCGCGATACGCCGCGGCGGTCAGGCGATTGTCCTTTCGAAAGACCGAACCACCCCCAAGGCGCTGGCCATGCTGCTCAACGAAAACGGCCGTGGCGACTCCGAATTCAGCGTGTTCGAACAGCTCGACGGACCACATGAACGCCGCCGACACGGCACCGCGCGACAGTGGGCCACCGAAACCGGAAGCGACACAGACGATCTGAACGTGATCGCCATCCGCTACCTACCCGACGAGCGCGCCTCGTCACTGCCCGACGACGCATTCGTCCACGACGGTCAAATCACCAAACACGGCATCCGGGCGGTTACCTTGGCCGCACTCGCGCCGCGGCCGGGACAGCGGTTGTGGGACGTCGGCGCGGGCTCGGGCAGCATCGCCGTCGAGTGGTGCCGCAGCGCGCCGTGCTGCACCGCGGTGGCGTTCGAGCGCGACGAACGGCGCCGGCGCAACATCGAGCGGAACGCCACCGCTTTCGGCGTCGACATCGACGTGCGTGCTGAAGCGCCCGACCAGTTCGAGGGCGCCCCAACGCCGGCGGCCATCTTCATAGGCGGCGGCCTGACCCGGCCCGGCCTCCTGGACGCCTGCCTGGACAACCTGCCGACCGACGGCCGCCTGGTCGCCAACGCGGTCACCATCGAATCGGAATCCCTATTAGTCCAGGCTAATTCGCAATACGGCGGTGAATTGCGGCGCTTCCAGCACTACCGCGGCGAGCCGCTGGGCGGCTTTACCGGCTGGCACCCGCAGCGGCCGGTGACGCAATGGACGGTGACCAAGGTGACCAAGGTGACCAAGCCGTGACGGTCTACTTCATCGGAGCCGGACCGGGCGCCGCGGATCTGATCACCGTCCGCGGTCAGCGGCTCCTCGAACGGTGCCCGGTGTGTCTGTACGCGGGCTCCATCATGCCGAAAGACCTGCTCGCACACTGCTCGCCGGACACGAAGATTGTCGACACCGGACCAATGACGCTCGAACAGATCGTGGCTGAACTCGCCACCGCCGACGCGGCCGGCCACGACGTGGCCCGGCTGCACTCGGGCGACCCGTCGCTCTACAGCGCGCTCGCCGAACAATGCCGCCGCCTGGACGCGCTGGGTATCGGCTACGAAATCGTGCCGGGGGTACCGGCTTTCGCGGCTGCCGCCGCCGCCTTGAAACGCGAGCTCACCGTACCCGGAGTGGCTCAGACGGTAACGTTGAGCCGAATCGCGACCCTGTCCACACCTATGCCGCCCGGGGAAGACCTGGCCACCCTGGCCAAGTCCGGCGCCACCCTGGTCTTACACCTGGCCGCCGCGCAGATCGACGCCATCGTTCCGCAGCTGCTATCCGGCGGCTACCGCCCCGAAACGCCAACCGCCGTCGTCGCTTTCGCAAGCTGGCCACAGCAGTGTGTGCTGCGCGGCACGCTGGCCGGCGTCGCCGCACAGATGCACGACGCAAGCATCACCAAAACCGCCGTCATCATCGTCGGCGACGTGCTGGCCGCTGACGGCTTCACCGACAGCTACCTGTACTCGACCGCACGCCGGGAGGCGCATTGACGCGACTGCTACTGCTCGGCGGCACCGCCGAGGGACGCGCGTTGGCCGCAAGCCTGCATCCGCACGTCGACATCATCAGCTCGCTGGCTGGCCGGGTGCCCGACCCTGCGTTGCCGGTCGGCCCGGTGCGAATCGGCGGGTTCGGTGGCGTCGACGGCCTGCGGCGCTGGCTGGTCGCCGAACACATCGACGCCGTCGTCGACGCCACCCACCCGTTCGCCGCCACCATCACCGCGCACGCCGCGCAGGTCTGCGGTGAACTGAACAAGCCTTATCTGATGCTGGCCCGCCCGCCGTGGGATCCGGGCGACGCGATCGTCGTGGCGTCGGATACCCAGGCTGCCGAAGCCGTTGAGCAGCAACGCTTTCAGCGTATTTTCCTGACCACGGGCCGCTCGGGTGTCAAGGCTTTCGCGGGCAGTGCCGCGTGGTTTTTGATCCGTGTGGTCACCGCACCCGACGACACCGTGTTGCCGCGTCGTCACCAGGTGGTGCTATCGCGTGGCCCGTATGGTTACGACGACGAACTCGCGCTGCTGCGCGAGCACGACATCGACGCGGTGGTCACCAAGAACAGCGGCGGCGACATGACCCGGGCCAAACTGGATGCCGCTGCGGCACTTGGCATTCCGGTAGTGATGGTGGCACGCCCGCCGCTTCCCGCCGGCGTCGCGACCGTCGGCACCGTGGCGGAAGCCGCCGCCTGGGTCGCCAGACTGAACTAGCCGGTCAGTTCGTCGCGTTCGGTGTCGGCCAGCAGCGCATCGCGCGCCCGAGCGACTCGGGATCGGATGGTGCCGACCGGGCAGCCGCACACCGCCGCGGCGTCGGCATAGGACAACCCGAGCAACTGTGTGAGCAACAGCGCCTCGCGCTGATCGGCGGTGAGTTGGGCGATCATCGTGGTCACTTCGACCAGCTCCTCAAAACCACGAGCATGAACGTGGCCGTCGAGCAGACGTTCCGGATCGGCGCCGGGTGCGCTCCGGGGCCGCGACCGCAGATAGCGGATGTGATCGGCCACCACGCGTCGTGCGATCGACAGCAACCAGGTGCGGGCGCTGGAGCGCCCCGAGAACCGGTGAATGGAGCCGATCGCGCGCAGGAAAGTTTCCTGGGTCAGATCATCGGCGCTGCCCGCATCCGACAGGTAGGTCACAAACCGCCACACATCTTGCTGCGTGGCTTTGATGAACGCCTCGAGCGCGCGCGCGTTGCCGGTCGCAGCCGCCAAGGCCAGTTCGGTGACGGCCTCGTCGTCGGTTGCCGCGGTCATGGGCATCCACCTTAAACGGCAACGCTCGCCGTGCATACGACCGGCTGTCGTAGATGTCGTGAAACGGTTGACCGGCCGCAGATGCCCGTGGCGCCGACTGTGCGCCAGCGCCGCGGGCCGGACAGTGGGCGCGGGTTCGGTCTCGGTCGGCTGTGACGCCGCCGCCCCGGTACGGTCTCGCGCCACCAGCAACGCGAACACCGTGCCCGCAAGCACGGGCACGTGGCTGGCAATGCGTGCCGCCGTCACCTCGCCGCGCCAGGCGTCGACGGCCACGTAACCCAGCAGCGCCAGTGAGTAGGTACCCGCAATGGCGGCCACACCCAGCGCCGCGCTACTCCACACGGCGGCCACGATCATGGCCAGTCCCAGCGCCAGCAACCAGGCGGTGGACTCGTGCAACAGGTGCTGGCCGTGCATCATCGCGCCGGGCTGGTGGCGAGGCATGATGCCGAAATCGATGCCGCTGATCTGTGCAGCCGCGAGCGCAATCTGGAAAACGCCCACCCCGATCAGGCACCACTGCCAGTGACGCGGGCCCACAATATGCAGCCACCGGCGAAAGCGAGGCGCGGGCGCAACGCCGGCGCTGGCCAGTATTCGTTCGGCCAGGTCCGGTCCACGGCGGGCGTCGACGGCGGCGAACCGGCGACTCTGTGCCGCCGCACCGATGAGCCAGGCGCGGCAGCGGCGGCACGATTCCAGATGGGCATCGACCTGCTGGGCCAGCATCTGCGGACGCTCACCGTCCAATCGCGCCGATAGCTCTTCACGGGCAACGTCACACCGCATGCCTGCATCGTTGCGCATGGCTGCTTCGGACGCAAAGACCGAAAACGAAGGCCGAGTCGGCGTGACGCCCACGACGCGCCGCGCGCAGCCGTGGCAGACTTTCGCGATGCGCACCCCAGGCCCGCACTTGCCAGCCGTATCTCGTCGTGAGCTGCTGTTGGCGATGGCCACGTGTGCTTCGCTCGCCGGATGTGCCCGCAGCGGCGGCGCTCACCCGGCCTCGACCGCGCCGTCACCGGCACCGGATCTGCAGAATCGCTTCGCCGAACTCGAACACCGATATGCGGCCCGGCTGGGCGTATACGTGCCGGCAACCGGCACGACGTCGGCAATCGCCTACCGCGCCGATGAGCGGTTCGCCTTCTGCTCCACCTTTAAGGCGCTGCTCGTCGCGGCGGTGTTGTACCAGTACCCGCTGAGCCACCTCGACAAGGTGGTCACCTACACCAGCACCGACATCAGATCGACCTCGCCGATCACCGAGCAGCATGCCGCCACCGGGATGAGCGTCGGCGAACTCTGTGACGCCGCAATCCGTTACAGCGACGGCACGGCCGCCAACCTGCTGCTGGCCGAGGTCGGCGGCACCTCGGGGTTCACCGGTTACCTGCGTGGCCTAGGCGACTCGGTGAGTCGCTTGGACCAGCAGGAACCGGAGCTGAACCGCGATCCTCCTGGCGACGAGCGGGACACCACCACCGCGCACGCGATCGCGCTGGACTATCAGCAGGTCGTTCTCGGGGATGCGTTGCCGCCCGACAAGCGCGCGATGCTGACCGACTGGATGGCACGCAACACCACGGGCGCCCACCGGATCAGGGCCGGCTTTCCCGCCGACTGGAAGGTCATCGACAAGACCGGTTCAGGTGACTATGGCCGGGCCAACGATGTGGCAGTGGTGTGGTCTCCGGCAGGCGTGTCTCACGTGGTGGCGATCGTGTCCGATCGTGCCTCCGCCGGGTATGACGCCGAATGGAGCGAGGCACTGGTTGCGGATGCGGCCAGGTGCGTTGCCGCAGTTCTCGCGTAATTTCCTGGCGATATCGCTCGCGGGCAACCGCTTCCGCGGATGGCAGCACCACCTCGACGGGGGGCTGGGGGTTTAGTCGCCGGCGACCGAGGTAACCAGCACCGGCGGCGCGTCCGACGCTTGCCGCGCGAGACGGAAAATACGGTGGGGGGTATGGTATAAAGTGGTCATGCAACCGCAGTCCGGGTGTCCAACGACCACCGCCGCCCGGGTCCAACGGCCCTAGTCCACGCGGCGGCCACGGCGTGGACTACGTACCAACCGGCATGGCGATGAGTGGAGGGGAACTTCGGTGCTCACCTTTCTCAAACGAGGTTGGATACCGATCGTTGTGGTCGTCGCGCTTACCGCCGGTGGCATCGCCGTGGACAGGCTCCGCGGCGTTTTCGGCTCCGATCCGATCTTTTCGTGGACGGGCAGCAACTCCGGCGTGATCGAGTCGATCAACACCAAGCACGTGACCTATGAGGTCTTCGGGCCCGCCGGCACTGCCGGAACGGTGAGCTATCTGAACAAGGAGACCCGGCCCGAACAAGCCAGCTTCACCAGCCTGCCCTGGACGTACACGATGACGACGACGCTACCGGCCGTGATCGCCAACGTTGTGGCGCAGGGCAATAGCGACAGCATCGGGTGCCGCATCACCGTCAACGGTGCCGTCAAGGACGAACAATCGTCCAGTGGGCACCACGCCCAGACGTTCTGTTTGGTGAAGGCCGCATGAACCCCGACGACGACACTCGCCCGAGATTCATGCGGGCGGTCCGCACGTTCGCAGTCCCGATCATCGTCGCCTGGCTGGCGCTGACGATCGCCGTGAACGTTCTGGTCCCGTGGATCGAATTCGTCGCGAGATCCCACGCGGTGACCATGTCGCCGCAGGATGCGCCGGCGATGATCGCCGCCAAACACATGGGCAAGAAGTTCCAGGAATTCGAATCCGACAGCATTGCGATGCTCGTCCTGGAAAGCGATAAACCGCTCGGCGACGAAGCCCATCGTTATTACGACGGTCTGGTGAAAAAGCTCCAGGCCGACCACAAACACGTGCAGCATCTGCAGGACTTGTGGGGAGACCCCGTCACCGCCGCTGGTGCTCAAAGCACTGACGGCAAGGCCGCGTATGCGCAGATCAATACGGCCGGCGACCAGGGCAGCACGCTGGGCAACGAGTCCGTCGACGCGGTTCGCAAAATCGTCGACGAGTCGCACCCGCCCGCGGGAATCAAGGCCTACGTCACCGGCCCGGCAGCGCTCACTACCGACATGACCGAGGCCGCCGACAAGAGCATGTTCAAGATGATGGGCGTGACCGGCGTGGTCATCATGATCATGCTGGCGATTGTCTATCGCTCCATCAGCACCGTGCTATTGGTGCTCTTCATGGTTTTCCTCGAGATGCTCACCGCCAGGGGAGTCATTGCGATTCTCGGATACAACGACCTGCTGGGGTTTTCGACGTTCGTGGTCGCCATGTTGTCGTCCCTGGCCATTGCGGCGGGAACCGATTACGCGATATTCCTCATCGGACGTTATCAGGAGGCGCGTCAGGCCGGACAAGATCGGGAAACGGCCTATTACACGATGTTTCGCGGGACGTATCACGTCATCTTGGGCTCTGGGCTGACCATTGCCGGGGCGAGTTTCTGCCTGCATTTCGCGCGGCTGGCCTATTTCAAGGCGCTGGGCATTCCGTCCGCGCTGGGCTTGCTGATCGTGATCGCGGGTGCGTTGACGGTGGCGCCGGCGGTCGTCGTGGTGGCCAGCCGGTTCGGTCTGCTCGATCCCAAGCGGATGATCAAGACCCGCGGGTGGCGCCGGATCGGCACCGCCACCGTCCGCTGGCCCGGTCCGATCTTCGTGGCTTCGCTGCTCATCGCGCTCGTGGGCCTTCTGGTGGTGCCGGGCATGAAAATCAGCTACAACGATCGCTACTACATACCTCCCCACCTGCCGTCGAACATCGGCTACACCGCGGCCGAGCGCCATTTCAGCCCCTCCAGAATGAATCCCGACATTCTCATGGTCGAGGCCGACCACGACATGCGGAATTCGAGCGACATGATCATATTGGACCGTATTGCCAAGAACATCTTCCGTACGCCCGGTATCGAGCGGATACAAAGCATTACCAGGCCGCTGGGCAGTCCGATCGAGCACACGTCGATCCCATTTCAAATCAGTATGCAGGCCATTCCGATCCAAGAGAATCTGCAATTCATGAGGGACCGGATGGGCGATATGCTCAAGATGAGCGACGACCTTGGCGTCATGGTCGGCTCGATGGAACGGATGTATGGCTTGCTCGGGCAGCTGAGCAATACGACTCATCGCATGGTCGGCGATATGAACGACATGAAGGCCACGCTGGACGAGATGCGAGACCACTTAGCCGACTTCGACGATTTCGCGCGGCCGCTCCGCGGTTATTTGTATTGGGAGCAGCACTGCTTCAACATTCCCGTGTGTTGGGCGACGAAGTCGGTATTCGAGGCGATCGACGGGGTGGACAAGTTCAGCGAGAACATGCACACGCTGCTCAAGGACATGAACAATGTCGACGCGTTACTGCCCCGCATGCTCGCCGAGTTCCCGCCGATTATCGATGTCGCGCGATCCATGCAGGGGACGCTGCTGACCTTGCACAGCAGCTTCGAGGGTCTGGTCGGCCAAATGTCTCGGATGACCGACACCGCGAGCGCGATGGGCCAGGCATTCGACTCCTCGAAGTCCGACGACTATTTCTATCTGCCGCCGGAAGCGTTCGACAATCCCGACTTCCAACGCGGTCTGAAGCTCTTCCTGTCCCCGGACGGTAAGGCCGCGCGGTTCATCATCACCCATGACGCAGACCCGGCAACTCCCAAAGGGATTGCCGGCGTCAAGCCGGAACTCAACGCTGCGCACGAAGCCGTGAAGGGCACACCGCTGACCAACGCCAAGTTCTATCTGACCGGCACGGCGGCGGTGTACTACGACATCCAGACCGGCTCGAAATACGACCTCATGATCGTCGGAATCGCCGCTCTCACACTGATATTCGTGGTCATGGTGATCATCACCCGGGCCTTGGTCGCCTCGCTGGTGATCGTCGGCACGGTCTTGCTCTCGCTGGGCGCGGCCTTCGGGCTGTCCGTACTGGTGTGGCAACATATCCTCGGCCTGGAGCTGAACTGGATCGCGCCGGTGTTCGGATTGATCATCCTGCTGGCCGTCGGATCCGACTACAACCTGCTGCTCGTCTCGCGTTTCCAGGAGGAAATCGGCGCCGGGCTGCGGACCGGCATCATCCGGTCGATGGGCGAAACGGGCGGCGTAGTCACCGCCGCGGGCCTGGTGTTCGCCTTCACCATGATGTCGATGGTCGCCAGTGACCTGCGCTCCATCGGCCAGGCCGGCAGCACCATCGGCCTGGGCCTGTTGTTCGACACCTTGGTCGTGCGCTCACTGATGACGCCATCGATCGCGGCCCTGCTCGGGCGCTGGTTCTGGTGGCCGCAACGGGTGCGCACACGTCCGGCCAGCTACATGCTGCGGCCGTTCGGCCCGCGCCGTCTGGTTCGTTCCCTACTGTTAGGCGAGCCCGTAGACGCGACCCCTAAGCCGGTGGGCGCTGATCACGCCAACCCGCCCAGCGGGACAGTAGGTGAGCGGACCGCGCCGTAGTTGGTCATCGAGACCGCAGTCACTGCGCCCGCCATCGGCGCGTCGGGCATCCGACTGCAGTGTCGCGGGGACGGGCGAGCCGACGGCCGCGCCGTAGCGAGCTTCAGGTCGGGTAGCGCCGCGGTGTGAATACCCGGTCACCGGAATCGGTTGAGTACCACTGGGTTTGGGACGAGCCGATGATCAGCAGGCAGCGCATGTCGATATCGGCAGGGTTCAGGTCAGCCAGTCGCACCACCCGAACATCTTCCTCAGGGCCCGACACGTCGCGGCCGACCACCACCGGCGTGCCCGGCTCGCGATGTTCGAGCAGCAAGTCCCGCATCGCGCCGACCTGCCAGATGCGCGTCTTTGAGGCGGGGTTGTAGATCGCCAGCACCAGATCGGCGGCGGCCGCGGCGGTAAGCCGGGCGGCGATCACGTCCCACGGCTTGAGCCGGTCGGACAGCGAGATCACCGCATAGTCGTGGCCCAGCGGAGCCCCGACCCGGCTGGCCACCGCCTGGGCGGCGGTCATCGCCGGAATCACCCGGATCTGCAGGTACGGCCACTGCTTCGCCTCTTCCAGCACGGCGGTGGCCATGGCGAACACGCCCGGATCACCCGACGACACCACCGCCACAGCGTGCCCCTGTTCGGCCAGCGAGCAGGCCAGCCGGGCGCGGGCGGGCTCGTCGGCGTTGTCGCTGGGATGGCGCCGCTGCCCGTCACGTACGGGAATGCGGTTCAGGTAGGTGTGATAGCCGATCAGGTCGGTCGCGCATGCCAGTTCGCGCCGGCTCTGCGGCGTCATCCAGTCCATGTCGCCGGGGCCAAGGCCCACCACCGCGACCGAACCGACGACCGACGCGCGTCGCCGGCCCCCCGGGAGCATGGCCAGCGAGAAGTACGGCACGGTGGCCTCGTCGACGTCGGCGGCCGGCAACACCCGTTGCCCCGCGGTGCTGGCCCGCTCCACGTAGAACGCGTCGCCAAGTCGGCCGGATTCCGAAAGTGCTTCCCGCACAGCATGATACGAACGGCCCAGCTTGAGCACGACGGCGGCGTCGGCGTCAGCGAGCCGGCGGGTCAATTCAGCAACCGGCAACGTGCCGGGCAGCACCGCCAGCACCTCGTCGCCGGCCACCAGCGGTGTCGCGATGGCCGCCGAGGCGGCGCTCACCGACGTGACCCCCGGAACGATCACGGCATTGAACCGCCGCGTCAGCCGAGTGTGCAAATGCATGTACGAGCTGTAGAACAGCGGGTCGCCCTCGGCGAGCAGCGCCACGTTGCGCCCGGCGTCGAGGTGGGCGGCGATGCGTTCGGTGGCCTGCACGTAGAAGTCCTCCAGCGCGCCGGCATAACCGCCGGGATGTCCCGTGGTCTCGGTGGTCACCGGATACACCAGGTGCTCTTCGATCTGTCCCGCTCGCAGATACGGCTCGGCGATACCGCGGGCGATGCTGCGGCCATGGCGGGCGCTGTGATACGCCACCACATCGGCCTCGCCGATCACCCGGGCGGCCTTGACCGTCACCAATTCCGGGTCGCCGGGCCCCAGCCCAACCCCCCACAACGTGCCGCGGCGCGTCATTCGCTATCGGTGGCTATCGCGTTGACGGCCGCGGCGGCCATGGCGCTGCCGCCGCGGCGGCCTCGTACCAGCAGATACGACATGCCGCGTGGTCGCTCGATGAGTTCCTGTTTGGACTGGGCGGAACCGACGAAGCCGACCGGCCCGCCCAGCACCGCCACCGGCGCCGGGACCCCGTCGTCGAGCAATTCCAGCAACCGGAACAGGGCAGTGGGTGCGTTGCCGATTGCCATGACGGCGCCGGCCAGCCGGTCGGCCCATAGCTCCACACCGGCCGCCGAGCGGGTGGTCTGCCGTCGCGCGGCCAGCTCGGCTGCCCCCGGATCCCCAACGAGGGACACCACCTGGTTGTTCGCAGGCAGCCGCGCGGTGGTGACCCCGGCGGCCACCATCGAGGAATCGCAGAGCACCGGCGCGCCATTCCGAAGGGCGGCCCGGACCCGGGCCACCACGTCGTCGGTGTAGGCCACGTGCTCGGCGACGTCGACCTGCCCGCAGGTGTGGATCAATCGGACCACCACGCGCGCCACGTCGGGGGGAAATCGGTCCAGATCGGCTTCGGCGCGGATGGTCGCGAACGACCGACGGTAGATCTCGGCCGCGTCGCGGATGTAGTCGAGCACTCGCTCACCCTAAGACGTCGCGGTTTCGAAGCGCTCGGTATCCGTCCCCGGTGGCCACCAGCACCGCGCCGGCCAGCGGGCCGCCGCAAGCCCGTTCGCAGCCGACGAAATGCCGGTGCACGACGGTGTCCACGTCCAGCGCGCGGGCCGCGTCGGCCCGGACGTCGGCGACCGAGCGGGCACAGCCGGGGCTGCCGGTGCACGCGCTGACCCGAAGCCACGGCGAATTCTCGTCGAACACCAGGCCTAGCGGCGCCAGCACCCGCAGCACGGTGTCGGCAACGGCCTCGTCAAGATCGCAGATCAGCAAGGATCGCCACGGCGTGACCACCAGGGGGGCCTCGATCGCGGCCACGTACTCGGCGATCCGGGCGGGCAAGACCCCAAGCGGGACGGCGGCGCCCATGGTGACGCGGCCGTCGTCCTGGGCTATCCAGCCCACGGGGGGCATGGTGGCGGGCGGGAAGGCCGCACCCGGTTGCATGCCGGGCAACAGGACGTCGAGGTCACTCAATTCCGTTACGCGCCAATATTTTCCACGTACCTCGATGAACCGTAGCGCCATTTGGATCAGTGTCGCGGCGACATCGCTGACCCGCGTCCCGGTGTCTCGGCCGGCCAGCGTCAGGGTGCAGCCGTCGTCATAGACGTGCACACCGACGTCGGCGGCCAGACCCGAGACGTCGCCGCGGCCGTCGTCAATGCTGAACCAGAACCGGCCACCCAGGCCGGCGAGCTGGGGCTCGGCGCAGATCGCGGCGTCCAGCTCGTCGACCCAGTTCCGGATGTCGGTGTTTCCACCCGCTCGCCCCGATAGTGGTGAGGCGACGATATTGCGGACCCGTTCATGCGTCGCCGACGGCAACAGGCCCGCCGCGGCGATCGCCGCGGCGACCGTTGCCACCTCGGTGATGCCGCGCAACTGCACATTGCCGCGCGATGTCAGCTCCAGCGTTCCCGAGCCGAAACGGGTTGACGCCGCGGCCAGCATGCCCAGTTGCGCCGCGGCAATGCGGCCACCGGGCAACCGAACCCGTACCAGCGCGCCGTCGGCGGCCTGGTGCACCTGTAGCGCGCCCGGGCACGCATCGGTGTCGCGGGATCGGGCCATGGGCTCACGGTACGTGATCCGTGCCGGATCAATCGGCGTGCTAGCGCAGGTGCTATCGCGTTGGGGATTCATGGATGGTCGCCGACACAGATGCCCTTGTGACTGATGTGGTTTGAATCCGAACCGTTCGGGCACACCCGGTCTGTGCGGACGGTGGAGTACGCCCCGGGGCGCCGGGCCGATGTATTCGGCCATGCGGCTCGCCCGACGATCCTGCTGTGGCACGGCATGCAGACCGATGCCCGGGCCGCCGTCCGGCCGCTCGCCGGGTTGCTGGCCGGTCGCGGCGTCGCCGTCGTGGTGCCGGACTGGAATTCCCATGCCGACGACGGCGGGCGCGCGGATCTGCTGGGTTCGCTGGAATACACCCGGCAACGTGTCAGTGGTGCTGACATTGTGCTCGTCGGGTGGTCGTTAGGGGGCGCGGCCGCGGCGACCCTCACCCTCGATGCCGCGCACTTCAATGTTGTTCTGGCACGTACTGTTTGCTTAGCTGGTGCCTTCACAGCCCCGGATCCGATTTCGGGCCGGCTCGTCGTCGGCCGGTTGTCCGCCGACCACGTCGGTACGCCAGTCACGTTGTTGCACGGCCTGGCAGACGATGTGGTGCCGGTGGGCGTCAGCCGGGTTTTCGCCGCGTCGCTCGAACGGATCGGCTGGCCGGTGGAGTTGGTGGAATTGGCGGCCGATCACGGCTCGATCGCCGGCGCCGGCTACGACCCGGTGGCCGATCGTTACCAGCCGGCAACGGACGGCGCACCGCTATCGGCGGCCGCCGAGGTGGCGGCTCGGGTCGCCTCGATAGTGGCCCGCTGAGCCATCACGAGGTGGCGGCTGGCCGGCGACATGCGCAGTGCGGGGAAGGGGTTTACAAACACCCGAGAAATTCGAGTAGCCGCCTACTCTAGTGCCCCTACTCGATGCGCCGGACACTTCACCTCGCAGGAGGCCGATGTATACCCGTTCCGGGACGGCCAAGATCGTCACGGCCTACCGCGATGCAGCAACGGTTTTCCGGCTCCAAGCCAGTCACGGCCGACTAGTTGACCGCGACCTGCACGCTACGCCGCCAAGATCGGCGTAGCGTGCAGGTCAGCGAAGGGTCGGGTGGTTGGCATGACACAGCAGCGTCCGGTGAGGGTGGCGATCATCGGTGCCGGAATGTCGGGCATGTGCATGGCGATCAAGCTGCAGGAAGCGGGCATCGACTCCTTCACCATATTCGAAAAAGCCGACGACGTCGGCGGCACGTGGCGCGACAACACCTATCCTGGGCTGACGTGCGATGTGCCCTCGCGCTACTACTCCTATTCGTTTCGGCCCAACCCGAACTGGTCGCGCTGGCTGCCGCCGGGTGCGGAGATACAGGAGTATTTTCGGGAGGTCGCCGACGAACGGGCCATCCGGCCTCACATCCGGTTCGGCACCGACGCGATCAGTGCGCAATACGACAATGGGCACTGGCGGGTCACCACCGCGGCCGGTGCGGAAACGTTCGACGTCCTGGTCACCGCGACCGGATTTTTGCGGGTGCCTCGTTACCCGGATATTCCTGGCCGCGGCACGTTCGCCGGGCCGTCGTTCCATTCGTCGCGCTGGGATCATCGTGTTTCTTTGCCGGACAAGCGGATCGGGCTGATAGGCACGGGTTCGACAGGGGTCCAGATCACCGCGGAGCTGGGGGGTAAAGTGCGTGGGCTGAAGGTTTTTCAGCGCACCGCGCAGTGGGTTGCGCCCGCGCCCAATCCCCGCTACTCGGCGTTGACCAAGGCAGCGCTGCGCCGCTGGCCGCGGCTGAACGCGCTGCCCTACCGCTTCTGGGGCTGGTACGTCAGCGAGCTCTTCGGTCGCGCGCCGATCCGGCCGGGCTTCGCCCGCGATCTGGCCACGATGCTGTGCCGCTGGAACTTACGGCTTTCGGTACGTGATCCGCAGTTGCGGGCCAAGCTCACGCCGACGTATCAGCCGATGTGCAAGCGGTTGGTCATCGCCGGCCGCTTCTACCGTTCCGTGCAGCAGCCCGGGGTCGAGGTGATCGCCGACACGATCGACCACATCGAGCCCCGCGGCGTTGTCACCGCCGACGGGACCTTGCACGAACTCGACCTACTGGTCTATGCCACCGGCTTTGATGCCCGGGCCTACGTGCGACCGATGGAGGTGGTCGGCGAGGGAGGCCGCACGCTGGATGAGGCGTGGGCCGACGGCCCAATGGCATACCGCTCTGTCGCGGTCCCGGGATTTCCCAACCTGTTCATATTGATGGGCCCGCACTCGCCGATCGGAAATCAGTCGCTGGTGCCCGTGGCCGAAGACCAGGCTGACTACGCGATGTGGTGGATCGAGCAGCTTCGTGCCGGCCGCATCAGCGCCGCCGCACCGACCGAAGCCGCCACCAAGCACTACAACGAGGACATGAAAGCCGCTATGCCGCAGACGGTTTGGGTTACCGGTTGCAGCAGTTGGTACTTGGGTAAGGACGGCCTACCGGAGCTGTTCCCATGGACACCGCAGACTCACCGCGAGCTGTTGCGGCAGCCAAGGCTTGCCGATTTCGACGTGCGTACCGCGTGATTCGGAAACGGCGGGCTGGGGAGCTCTTGGCCGGACCTAGAACCATCCGCTGGCGCCGGTATTGCCGGCGTTTCCGGCCGTGCCGAAGACAGTGGGGGACTTGACAATCACGGAGCCGCCGGTTGACGACGTCGACAGCGCGACGGTTGCGATGACGCTGGCGCCCGGGGCCAGTGTCGCGCTCGTAGGAGTCACTGCGAGAGAGCCGCTAGCCGTGCCTATCGTGATGAGGGCCGTCCCGGCGGTGTTGTTCTTGATGGGGAAGGCGTAGCTGGTCGGGCCCGGGACGGGGGCGGTGAGCGTGGCGATTCCCGTACTGCCGGTCCCACCTTGCCCAGCAGCCCCGCCTGGGCCGGACAGCCACCCGCCCCGCCCGCCGTCGCCGCCATCACCGCCG
>NZ_UPHT01000013.1 GCF_900566085.1 Mycobacterium attenuatum | reverse complement strand
CCCACACCCAAGCCGTCCCCGCCGTGGCCCGCCCACGCCCCCACATCCTGTAGGCCATGCTGCGCGACCACCGGGCCTACCAACCCACCGCGCCTAACGCCGCGGCGGCTTGACAACTTCATTGAGATTCCTTCCTGATCAACACCATCGCCCGTCGGGTGTCATGGAACAAACCTATTACCCGTGGGGTCCGCAAGCGCACCGCGTCGCCACAGAAATTGACGATACTGTTGAATCCGACGGCGCCCCGCGGTATCGGCGAGATACCATCGACGGGATGCCGGAGTTCTCGGAGACCTCTGAAGCGGATCCCATCGATCCGCCGGTCCCGATTCCCGACGTACCGGGGGCTGACGCCGGGGCCGAAGGGTTACCGCCACGCTCTGTCCTCTCGCTGCGGCAACGCATCGTCGTCGACTCGTCTGCGCTCGGCGATATCGCGCTGCGTACCGCGGCGTCGTCAGTGCTGTCGACGACGGTGGCACCGGCCGTCGTCGCAACCGCGTTGCTGCGGGTCAATTCCGGCAGCGAACGCAGCAACTTGAATTTCTACGCCGAACTCGCCGCCGAACATGATCCCGCGAAGTCCTTTCCGGCGCCGACCGACCCGCCCAGGATTTCGTCACGGCGCGCAAGCCCGCTCGCTGAGTGGATCGCGCGCGGCACCGTCGACGATATCTCGTTCGCCAGCGGCTTCCGGGCGGTCAACCCCATCATGCGCAAGCAGTGGAGCGGCTTGACCGCCAACAACGTGGTGCGTGCACAGCATTGGCGCCATGACGACGGGCCGCGCCCCACGCTGTGTGTCATCCACGGTTTCATGGGTTCGTCATACTTGCTCAACGGCCTGTTCTTCTCATTGCCGTGGTATTACCGGTCCGGTTACGACGTTCTGTTGTACACCTTGCCCTTTCACGGCAAGCGAGCTGAAAAGCTTTCGCCGTTCAGCGGTTTCGGGTTCTTTGCCGGCGGTTTGAGCGGCTTCGCCGAGGCGATGGCACAGGCGGTGTACGACTTTCGCTCCATCGTGGATTACCTGCGCACCACCGGCGTCGAGCGAATCGCACTGACCGGAATATCGCTGGGCGGCTACACATCCGCGCTGGTGGCATCGGTGGAGAACCGGCTCGAGGCGGTCATCCCCAACTGTCCGGTGGTCAGCCCCGGCAAACTGTTCGACGAATGGTTTCCGGCCAGCAGGCTGGTCCGGCTGGGTCTGTGCCTGTCGCGCATCAGTCGCGACGAGTTGAACGCCGGCCTCGCCTACCACGGCCCACTGAACTATCGGCCGCTGCTGCCCAAGCAGCGCCGGATGATCATCACCGGCCTCGGCGACCGGATGGCGCCACCCGAGCATGCCGTAACACTGTGGGAACATTGGGATCACTGCGCGCTGCACTGGTTTCCTGGCAGTCACGTCATGCATGTGAGCCAGTTGGATTATCTGCGACGGATGACGCTGTTCCTGCGCAACTTCATGTTTGACTAACGACTTCGTGGTGCGAGGGGTGGTCTGCCCAAGCCGACGGGGTGGGCCACACCAGTCCCTCCAGCAGAGCGTCGGGCGCGGCGGCGTGTCCATCGAGTCGCCGGGTGGACGACGGTTCCAATGCCGTCAGCGCCGACCACTGGCTGCCGCGTTGCAGCGTCAGGCCGGCCAGCGGCGCCGCGCCGTCGGGGCGCGTATCGGTGCGAAACGCGCACGCGACGGCGACCGTGGACTGGCCGCCGCGGCGGCCGGCGGCGCCGATCTCCAGCGCGGCCCAGGTCTCAAGAGACGGGCGTGACCAAATCGCGGCCAATGTTTCGGGCAATGCAGCCTCCACGCTGACCCGGTAAGCGGCAAGGCAATCGGAGTCGCCGTGACGCATGCACCGCCAGGTTTCGCGCGCGGCCCGGGCCAACAGCCGCGGCATGTCGTCGCGCCCGACCATGGTGACGTCCCAACCGATTTCGCGAAGGTGGTCGGCGAGCCGGCGGGCGGCGACCTCGGCGGTCTCCTGCAACGGGATTTGCGGCGACCGGGCCTGCAGCGCTGCCAGGTTGGCGGCGGCCGACACCGTCAGCCCAATCCACACCTCCTGATCGCCGGCTGCGTTGGCGCGCGCGGTGATTCGGACGGTGTCGGCGCGGATGCCGTAACGGTTCAGGTACCCGGCTAGCAACGGCAGCGGTAGCACCTCAAGTCCGGCTGCCGGCGAACCGACGCGCAGCAGCGCCGTGGTGCGCACGTCGGTTCCGGGATCGGTGTCCGCCTTCCGCCGCCGCATCATCGCCAGGCGGCGACGCACGATCGTGGTGAAGTGCAGTCCGCGCCACCAGCCGAACAGGACGATCACCACGCCGGAGGCGATCCCGATCAGCCAGTAGTCAACGGTCGAGTGCCAGGGATATGCCATCACCGCGGGCACCACCGCAAGCAGCGCCAGGGCGATCCGCCCCCTTCCGGGTCGCGGAATCGAGTTGGGGCTCAAAGGATCGGCTCCTTTCGTCGACGCGCCGTCGCCACAGCTGCCGCGACGATGCCGACCAGCAACGCCAGCGCTGCGGCTCCGGCGAATGCGACGTTGCGCGGTGTGGTGTCCTTCGGCTTGGGTGCCGGCGGCACCGCAACCGGTTTCGCCGGTACCGCTGACGGTGGGGGGGACAGTTGCCAGGTCAGCGCCGCCACCGGATCGATGCCGCCGGCGCCGACAATGTTGGACGGGGCGCGGGCGCCGTTGTGCGCGGTGGCGGTGATGCGGCGTACCACCTCGCCCGCGTTCAGGCCGGGATACTTACTGCGGACCAACGCGGCGACACCGGAGACGTAGCCGGCCGCATAGCTGGTGCCGCTGAGCGGCATTAGCTGCTGGCGGTCGTTGGGAAGGCCGTTGGCCAGGCCGCCGGCGTCGCTGTTGCTCACCGACAAAATGTTTTCCCCGGGTGCGGCGATGCCCACCCACGGCCCGGCCATGGTGAACTTCGACGGCTGCCCGTCCGGCGTCAGGGACGCCACCGACAACACGTAAGGCTGCCACCACGACGGGATGGACACCGACGTCACGCCCGCCCAGTTCCGCGGATCGTCCGGACGGCTCAGGTCGGTCAACGGATTCGAATCGCAGGTCCCGCCGGTGATCGAACCGGCACCGCCGCTATTGCCTGCGGCGGCCACGATCACCACGTCCTTGTCCACGGCCGCATAGCGGATCGCCGCGCCCAGCGCGGACTGGTCGACCGTCCGGTCGGCGGGCAGGCAGGTCACCGCGGAAATGTTGATCACCCGGGCGCCGAGGTCGGCCGCATGCACGATAGCGCGGGACAGCGTGTCCACGTCGAGGGCGGCCCGCGCCAGCGTGGGGTCGCCACCTGAGGACTTTGGCGAGAACTTGGCCGAGGTCACCCTGATGGACAGCAATCGCGCCGCCGGAGCCACCCCCGCGAAGCCGTCGTCGCTGGGCTGACCGGCGACGATCCCGGCCACCAGAGTGCCGTGCCCGTCACAGTCGGTCAGGCCGTCGGTGGTATCCACGAAGTCGCCACCACCGTCTACGTTCGGCAGCCGCGGCCCCGGCTGGACCCCGGTGTCGAGGATGGCGACCAGCTGCCCCTCGCCGCGCGAGAACTGCCATGCTGCAGGCAGATTCAGCACCGCTTGGCTGGGCGCCGGGACGCTGACGTCGGTACCGGCGATAAGCCCCGAAACGGTGCAGGCGCCGCGTTGCTCCATCGTCTGCACGGGCCCCGGGGTACCGCTGGGCGGATCCACGGTGGCGTCGACAACCGGGGGCGCGATCGCCGACGCCGGCGGAGCGGTGGCCACCACAACAGCCAAAATAGCTGCGCAGCAACCTAATCCGGCGGCACGGGTCATCGATTGAGGATCCAGGTGAACAGGCCGACCAGGTATGCCATCACCGGGATGAGCGAAACGTCCAGGCCGGCCGCGACAAAGCCCAGCAGGCGCCGCAGCGGCAGGGAGTAGCTGTCCGGCGAGGCTATGTCCGGGTTGAGCGCAACGACGATCCAGGCCAGCACCAGTACGGCGAGCACCACCAGCGCGCCGAAGGCGGCGACATAGCGCCCGGTCGCGGTGTAGAGCACCAACAGGATTCCCGCCACCAGATGCGGCTGGGCCAGCAACCAAGCCTTGCAGGCGGCCGAATCCCATACCCGGGCGCGCAGCGCGGTCGCGGCCGCTGTCGCCGCCACCACGTACCAGCCCACGCCACCGACGGCTTCGGGACGCATCGCGATGGCTACCGATCCCAGGACGCTCAGCAGCACGGCCGCGGCGATGAAACCGTTTTGATGGGCGTCACTGATGCGCACCCGCCGCGGTAGGTCTTCGAGCATCCGCAACGACGGCGCCGATGGTGTGGGGTCCCCCGGCGCCGGGATGACCGGCAACGGAAAACGTGCCCACAGTGCCGACAGCTGGGCCGCCTGAATGGTGATCAGCAGGGCGGCCACGATCAGCCCGCAGCCAATGCTGCGCAACGGCAGCTGCCACAGCAGTTCGGCACCGGCGGCCAGCCATACTCCGGTCGCGGTCACCGCTACCGCGGTGAAGAAGGCGACGGTGCGCTCACGTTGGGCGCTGGGCACCATCAGGCAGATCAGCGACCACGCGGTGACACCCGCAGCAGCCAGCAGCAGCGCGGCCGGCCCGAATCTTCCGGGCACCGCCAGGGCCAGCGCCCCGGCGATGGGCACCAGCGCCGCAATCGACATGGCCGTGCCCGTTCGTGGCGACCGAGCCGTGACCAGCAAGCCGGCCACCGCCAGGACCGCCGCGATCCCGCTGACCGTGACCAGGCCGGCCAAGGCGCCAGTCGCCACCCGGTAGCTGATCGCCAGCCCGGTTGCCACCAGCGCCAGACCGATCACCGCGGCCAGCGCCCCGCGTTGAATATGCTTTGGCCCCCAGGGGCTTAGCCGCGAACTCGAGAAGATCATGGCGGCGTCGGCGATGTCCTCGACGATTCCCGGGGCGGCCGGACCGGTAGGTACCGGCTGCAATGCGAGCAGGTCACCGTCAACGACCCCGACGGTGTCCAAGCTGGCATCCAGGCTGAACGGTGCGCCGCCGATCGGCGCCAGACTTAGGTGCGGAGCCACACCCAGACCGGCTTCCCCGCCATCGCCGTTCTCCCCGGCGGGTATGACCAAACGCTGTACCGCAGGCAGAATTTCGCGCAGCGGCAGCTCCGCGGGCAGCGCCATCTCCGTCAACCGGCTGTCGGCGAGGATGGCGACGCGGACGATCGGCATGACGGTGCCCGTCATCAGCGGACCGTCCAATTGTGTTGGGGCCGTTGCGGGGACATCGTACTCACTTTCTGATTTCGGTTACGTGGGTTGTCCGGAGAAGTCGCGGGACAACCGCTGGCCGGAGAACCATTGACCCTCCGGCAGGTTGGCGATGAGTTGTTCGATCGCGACGGCAGTCGCGAACGGTGTGCCCGGACTGAAGGTCGAGACCCACTCACCGTCGAAGGCTCGCGATGGACTGACCAACACGCGGCCCTCGATGGTGTCGACGATGCTCAAACCGACCTCGGTGGTGGTGTGCTGGCCATCCCGATTACAGCCGGCGACGATCTCGACGTAGCTGCGCGGGCCGGAGAACACGGCCTCCACCACCGGCCGCGCCGAAGCCGGGATCCCCAGGTAGTCAAGGACTTCATCGAGTGGGGCGCCGGAGCGCAGCCGCTCGTCGGCGCGTGCGCCGACCCGCATGGGCATACTGAATTCCTCGAACCGGGCCGGCGCCCGCTGCGACAGCCCGACACCGAGCACCGGCACCAGCGCCCGCGGGTCATCGATATCCATAGCCGTGAAGGTGATCAGCTGAGCGCTGCGCAGCGCGACGACGGTATTGAATTTCCGTGCGGTCTTGCCGCCGGCGCCGATGCGCCGGGCGACAAAGCCACGCAGTAACTCGTCTGTTCCCTCAGCCGAGGCGGGGCCCACATAACGTAGGTCCAGCCAGCGGTCGGGAAAGCACACCACCTTGATCCAGTCGGCTACCGCGGCGTTGACGGTACCGTCCGGCGACATCAGGCCCAGCCCCGTCAGCTCGTCCTTCTGCCGGTCGGAGAACGCATTTCGTTGCGCGGCATCGGAATAAGGCGGGGTGATGGCCAGGACCCATGGGAAGCTGCCGGCCCCGACACTTTCGGCGATGAACCACGCGTTGTCCACCGTCAGCTCAACGGCATTCGGCTCCGAGGGTTCTGCGAGCTGTGAAACCATCGAGGCGCTAGCCGCCCCACTTCGCGGCTTCGGCCAGGTCGCGGGCCATCATCGCCGTCGTGTTGGCTTCGTGCGTGCCGGACATCGACTGGTAGGCGCGCACCAGGTCGGCCATGGCCTGGTTCCACTGCTGCTGCCACGCCTGATACGTCAACCCGGTGTCACCTTGCCAGGCGTTGGACAGTGCGGACTGTTCGGTGGCGATATCGGCGCCCAGCCCCTGCATGGTGCCGGCATATCCCGACATGTCCCCGGCGTGCGCCAGCATCGCCGGGTAGTTGTACATGATCTGTGACATCACAAATCCTTTCGGTTAACTGTGGGCTCAGAACGCCGTGTAGCTGGAAGCAGCCGCGGAATCTGCCGCCACGTAGGTGCCGGCGGCATCGCCGAGGTTAGCCTGGGCGATATCCAGCAAAGCGTTGACCCGCGCCGCTGCCTCCACAAACCGGGCATGCGCGGCCTGAAATGCGGCGGCGGATTCGCCTTGGTGAAACGCCTGCGCCGACATCGCCGCCTGCTCGGCCTGACCTATCGTGTGCCGCATCAACGCCGCCTTGGCACCAAACGCCGACTGGGAGGCCACCAACTGCGGAATGTGGGCGTCCAGAAGACTCATAACAACCTCTTTCTCTCGCGATTCGGATTGCGGTTACTCACTGTCGTGGCGTGAAGCGTCGTCTCCCCCCTTCTGCTGACCATCCCAGCTACTCGGCACCATCGGCATCCGCGGACCGGCGCCGAACTCGTCACCGCCGAGCGCGGCCAAACCGACTGCCTGCAGGGCGGCCTCTTTGGCTGCGGTGCCGGCGAACCCGAGCTGCCCTGCGCCGCGTTCGGAGGACTGCGGCGGCTCCTCGGTTGCCAGCGGAGGGAGCGCGGCGCCGGAGTCCATGTCGAGGAATTCATCGCCATAGTCCCGCAATTCGCGCCGCCGGCGGCGTCGCGCGCGGGTCGCCGCGCTGGTTGCGGCAGCCACACCGGCCGCCGGGATGGTGGCCGACGGCGCCTTGATGCTGCCTCGACCACCCACAGTAGGACCCGAGCTGGGTCCCCAATCATCAATGGCGCCAACCATATACGCAATACTTGCGGGAGCCGGGGCGGCCGCGGCCGGCGCGGCGCCGGCCGAAGTAGCCGCTCCGGCCGTCGGTGCCGGAGCCCCAGCGACGCCGCCAGCCGTTGACGCGAGACTGACGGCCGGCCATACGGACGCAGCCGCGGCAACGACGGCCAGGGGTGCTCCCACGGCTGGGGCTACCGCGATCTCGGCAGGAACCAGCGCCGCGAACGCTATCGCGCTCAGACCCAGGCTGAACCCGGCCGGCACCAGCAACGGCGAACTCAACACCATGCCCCAGAAGGGCCAGCCGACCAGATTGAAGAAAAACTGGTAACCCAGCGCGAACAACATTGGGCCGTAGGTGATCAACGCCGCCACCGGGTTGGTGAGGAAGGCGATGATGATCTTTATCGAGTTGCCGATGGGATCTTGCAGGAATGTCGCGACCTCTTCGAGCATCCAGCCGTAAAACCCGGTGTACGCATTCCACAGATCCTGGAGCAACTGCCAGAGGAACTGCCAGGGGTTGAACGCGACCGCTTGCGCCTGAGCCGCGTTGGCCACCACCGCCGCGGCCGGTTCACCGCCGGGGTTTACCACTGCCGGCGCTGGAGCGGGCGGCGGGAGCGACACCAGCGCGCTACCCGCGGCCGCCTGATAGAGGCCCATGGTCGCGGCAGCCTGGACCCACATGCGCATGTAGTCGGCCTCATTCAGCGCGATCGGAATGGTATTGATGCCAAAGAAATTGGTCGCCACCAGGATGCCGTGAATGACGTGGTTGGCGGCCAGCTCCACCAGCGTCGGCATGGCCGCCAAGGCGGCCGTGTAGGCGGCCGCGACCGCCTCGTGCTGGGCTGCGATCGCCGCGCTGTCGGCGCTGGCCTGCATCAGCCACGTCACATAGGGCAGATGTGCGGTGACATATCGCTGCGCAGTGGACCCCTGCCACGCTCCCGCTTGCACCGCCCCCAGGATGTCGCTGAGTTCCATTGCAGCCGCGGCGTATTCGGTGCTGAGCGTGTTCCAGGCGGTCGCGGCCGCCAGTAGCGATGCCGGACCGGGGCCATTGCTCAGCAACGCCGAATGCACTTCGGGCGGCGACGCAATCCAGATAGGCCCCAGGGGCGCAACCATGTTCAGGCGCCTGCGATCCCGTAGGTAGCCGCGGCCACCGCATCACCGGCGAGATAGCTTGCGCCGGATTCGCCCACCCCGACACCCGCACGTCCCAGCTCTTCGACGCCTTCTGCGGCGACGACGGCATGCTCCTGCCCCTGGACGCTGAAGCCGGCGGCAGTCTCCAGCGACACCGGGTCCGCCGCCGGCGGCGTCACCACCGTGATGGCCGGGGCGGCAGCCGCGTGCGCGGCCGCCAACCGCGCCGTCAGCGCTCCCACTGCCGCGCTGGCTGCGGCCAGTCCTTCCGGAACCACTCGCAACGTCATGACTGACTCCCCTTCTGTTGCGTTTCACCAACTGTCGCGGCCTCCCCGGCGAGCGGGTTGACCAACTGCATGTAGGTCGGAGATTCGCTGTCGCTCAACAACACCGCGCGTCCGGGCGGCATCCGGTCGAATCGCTGACCTCGGATCTTGCCGCTGTCGGCCGGATTGCCCGAGAGCATGACGGTGGTCGCCTGCAGGTCGTTGAACCGCCGCAGGAGCTGGCTGGTCATCAGCGCGTGACCGGATCCCGACGCCCGCGCCGTGACGATCACCCGCAACCCCAAATCGCTTGCCTGGCCGAGCAGACCGATCAGCGGGGTCCAGGGCCGCTGGCCTATGTAGGGACCCGTCATGGCCGCCGTATCCGGGATCTGATCGACGTCGTCGATGACGAGGTAGTGGGTGTGGCCGTGGTAAGTCCAGCGGGCCAGCTCGGCGGGCGACAGCCCGGCCGGTGGCCGGCGCGACTCGATGAGGTTGGCCAGCCCCAGCATCGCCGGGATGATCCGGTCGATGTTGGCCGTGTACTCGTTGTCGGGGAACAGCGGCTCGTCGACCAGGTGCAGCCGGCGGTCCAGCACGGTGAAGGCCACCTCGTCGGCCGTGGAGTGCTCCCGGACGGTGCGGATGAGGTGGCGCAGCAGGGTGGTCTTCCCGGACTTGCTGTCGCCGAACACCATCAGCAGCGGGTTGGCGGCCAGGTCGAGCAGCACCGGCGCCAGGTCTTCCTCGCGCTGGCCGATGACAACCTGATCCGGCCCCCGATACAGTCCGCCGAGCGCTTCGGGAGCCAGGTTGGTGGGCAGCAACCGCACCGGCGGGGCGGTAACGCCCGGGTAGCGGGCGTTGATCGCGGCAATCTGTTCCGGTTGCGGAGCGGCGAACAGGAAATGCTCGGCAGCCATGGTCAATCCGCGGCCCGGCTGGTCGGCCGGCACCGCGTCGGCCGGGCGGCGCAGCGCGCCGACCACGCGCACATTGCTGTCGCGCGCGTCATGCAGCTTCAGCTCCAGGCGCAGCCCCAGGCCGTCGCGCATGGCCAGCGGTACCTCCAGCCAGCTCGGGGTGGTGATGATCACGTGGATGCCGTACGCCAGCCCCACGTTGACCAGCTCGGTCACCTTGGCCAGCAACGGGTTTCGCGTGTTGAACTGGTCAATGTTGTCGCGGCCGAACGCATAGAGGTTGTCGATGACCAGGAACACCTCGCCGTAGCCGTCGTCGGGGGCCGACCCGTTGCCGCCGCGGTTGCGGAACATCTCACGCTGTTGGCGGGACAGCAGCAGCTGCTCCAGCTCACCGAAGGTACGACGGATGCGTTCGGCCTCCAGCGCCGACGCGACGCTGCCGACATGGGCCAGGCCCTCCAGCGCGCGCAGTTGCCCGCCACCGTAATCCAGGCAGTAGAACGTCACCTCACGCGGCGAATGCAGGCTGGCGGCCGAGAGCATGAACGTCTGCAGTGCAGTCGATTTGCCGGACTTCGGACCCCCATGGATCACCATGTTGCCAGCCGACGACCGAGCGTCGAACACCAGCGGATCGCGGCGCATCTCGAAGGGCTTGTCGATCTCACCGAGCGGCCAACGCCACTGCTGAGGCGACACCCCGGCCCGGGAAAGCAGCGTGGTGAGGGGAATCGATTCGTCCAGCGGCGGCAGCCACAGCTGGGGCGCTTGGGGCCCGCAGCGGGCGAGTTGTTCGCCGATGGTTGCGATCAGCTTGCGCGGTGGTCCGACCGGTTCCTCGGCTTCGGCGGTGGCGATCACGGTGTCCGGGTCCGCCTCCACGGCCGCGGCGGTGAAGATCTTGGGCTCTGGGATGGATTGCACCACTTGTGCTTTGGTAGCACGCGGCGGTTCGTAGATACCGTCGACGTAGGTGCTGCGGAACTTGATCGGGGTGGCTCCGGGCGCGGGCACCAAGAAGCCGATGCCTTTGTGTTCTTTGCCGGACTCGATATGGTAGGCGTCCTCGACACCGATGATCTGGCGGGAAACGCTGGGGCTGGCCACTTTCAGCCCGATCCGGTAGGAGGTGTTCTTATCGATGTCCTTGATCTTGCCGACATCCAGCGTCTGGGACGCGAACAGGATGTGGATACGGAACGACCGGCCTTTGCGAGCCACGTAGTCGAACAGCTCGGCGTATTCCGGATGATCGGCCAGCATCAAGGTGAACTCGTCGGCTACGACGAACAGCGTTGGGATCGGCGCTAAATCGAATGTGCCGGGCGCTCCGGATTCTCGAGCGTTCTCGTACTCGAGCACGGAGTTGAACGCACTGCCCTGCACGCGACGGCCCGCCTCGCGCAGCAGCATTTCCCGCCGGGCCACCTCCCCACGCAGCGTGTCGGCAAACCGGTCGGCCAGCGACTTCTTCTCGGCCATGTTCGAGATCACCGCGACAACCTGCGGGAAATTTCGGAAGCTGTCCGCACCGGCCTCACCCTTGAAGTCGGCGTAAATGACGATCAGCCGGTCCGCGGAGTGAGTCGTCAACAGCGCCAACAGGATCGACATCAGGGTCTGCGATTTGCCCGAACCGGTCATGCCGATCATCAGCCCGTGCGGACCCATTCCGCCTTCGGCTTCGTCCTTGAGGTCGAACATCAGCGGCTCGCCGGTGGCAGTGACGCCGATCGGCACTCGCAACTCGTCGTCACGTCGGCGCGGTGCCCACAGCGCCGGTACGTCCAGCCGCGACGCGTCCGGAATTCCCAGCAGCGTGGTGAAACTCGCGCCCCGCGTGGCCGCGGAGCGCAGCCCTACGTGCGTCGGGTTGGAGTCCCAACGGGACAGCCGGCGGGCCAGGTGGGCAGCCTCCTCGGCCCCCAACTCGTCCGCGGTGTCGATATAGGGCTGCCAGCCGCCGGTCAACCACCGTTGGATGGCACCGTCAGTCAGCTGCAGGATCGGTTGTTCCGGATCGGAATACTGTTCGCGGTGTGGCGCCGTGGCCGAATAGTGCACGACGGTCACCCCCGCGCGGCCCATCGCCAATGCTGACGCGGCCACATCGTACTCGGGATCGTCGACGACGATGACCAAGTGCCGCAATGCATCAGCTGCCGCACCGGTGAACGCTGGACGGTCCAGCAGGGTCGGGCCCAGGACTTGGACCAGCTCGTCGGCGTCGGTGACCAGATAGCGGGCCGGGCCCACGCCGTCGACCTGCCCGGGAATGTCGACGTGCGGCAACCACTTCAGCCAGGACCAGTCGCAGCTCTCCAGATCGGGGCTGGCCAGCGCCACCCCGAGCACCGTCGGGTCGTGCCAGGTGACCGCCTGAGCCAGCCACGCTCGCAGCGCGGCACGCACCTCATCACGGTCGCCGAGCACCGTGATCCGCGAAACCTTGGTCAGGTCGATCCCCGTCGGAACATCGCGGACGGTGCGCTGCGTGTCGAGTAGGCTACGTAATGCGCTGTGCGACACCGGTTCCAAGTCAACTTCGTCGGCAGTGTCGTTGACCCGCAGGGTGGTAGCCAGGGGCGCGGAGTGCCGTCCGGCCCGCAGCACCAGGAAGTCCGGGTCGTGCGGGTCGCGCTCCCACTGGCGGCGGGATCCGGGCACCGAAGTCAGGGCTTGCGGTTCCGGATGGGACCACTGCGCGGCCGCGCGCTGTTCGGCGGCCTGCGCCCGGATGTTGTCGCGAACCACCGACAGATAACGCAGGTAGTCGGCCCGCTCGGCGTCGACTTCCTCAGTGCGCATCTTGTTGTCGTTGCCGCGAAAAAGTGAGGTGGCCGCTAGCAGCATCACGAACGGAAAGAACAGAGTCTGTGGAGAAATCAGCCGCATCCCGGTCGCGACCATGGCGACGATCATGCCGACGATCAGGATCCCCATCAGGTAGGGCATCGCGCGCCGAAACAGCGACGGCGGAATGACCCGGGGTAACTGGGGTGGCGCCTCGATGGTGATGGTGCCCTTACGGGACGTCGGCGGAGTCAGCCGCCGGCGAGCCTCGAAGATCAGCCTGCTCATCGGGTTCCTCCATCGGCCGACACCGCAGGTCCGGGCTTGGTGTCCGGTGGCAGGGTGTCGTGAGCCAACAATGCGTCGGTCCGTGACAGCGTCGGCCCGGGCGCAAACAGCGATAGCATCGACCACGGGATGGTCAGCGGCGGTGGCTGCAGGCCAAGAGCCTCAACGGTTTTGCGTCCGCCTTCGCCTTCGGTGTCGACGCCGTAGCGCACCCCGGTATCGGAGACCCAGAACAACGACCCGGTCGCCGGGGCAGCCGCGCCACCACCCACGCTCTGGGTGAAATAGCCGGTGCCGGGCGCCAGCGCGACCTGGGTGGCTGTTGAACCGCCGCCCCCGACCAGATCGACGGTGCGCACCGCGTCGGGCACCGGCAGCGCCGCGCCGCTGAGCAAGCTCAGCGAACTGGTGGCCGCCCCGGCCGGCTTACTCCAGTACGCGCAGGTGACGGGACTGCGCGCGACGTCGACCAGGCTGAGCGGCTGTGCGGGATAACGCGTGGTATCCAGCATTCGGGAGACGGGCAGCTTGGCCACCTCGTCGGCGTCGAGGCGCGGCGGCTGCTGCAAACCATAGGAATTGGTGTTGCGCAGGATCGCGGCCAGCACCGGTGAGATCGGCTGTAGACCGTCCGGCAGCACCGCATAGTACTGCGAGGTTTCGGCATTGGCGGCGGCGTTGATGGCCAAAGCATCGACCACCGCGCCGATGGGTGCGGGGACCGCGAAGGCCGGCTGGCCGCCGGCGTTCGGAATAACCGGCGCGGTCAGTGGCGGCGCTTCGGGAATGGCGTTGAACAACCCCAATGCGATCGGCCGCGGCGCCGGCACGTCGGCGCCCAGACCGAGCGCGCTGGTGACCGGGTGGTCGGCCAGGTCCAGTTGGCTGCGCTTGCCGTCCCACAGCAGCCAGCTGCCCGCGCCACCATCACCAGCGAAGGTGACCAGCACGGCTTGGGTGGAGCCGAGGGTGGCCGCGCGGGCACCCTCGCTGTCCGGTCGCCCCGCGATGACCGTGACCGCGGCGCTGTGGGCGCTATGTCCGCCCTGCCCGCTGATGGTGTCGCACACCGTCCAGTTGGCGTCTCGGGTGGTGTTCTGCACCATCCGCTCCGGGGCGCCCGGAATGCCGATCAGATTCCCACGCGGAAAGCGGTCCAGCTCAGAGCTTTTCACGGTCGTGGGGTTGACCGGCTTGCCGACGATCAGCCGAGCCGACGTCAGGTTGAGTACCGGATGCACCGTGTCGCCGACGCGGACATACAGCGCGGCGGTGGAGCGGTCGGCCAGCACCGGACTGCTGCCCGCCTGGCCGTTGGGCCGGATCAGCGAAAACACGAAGCAACCGACCAGCCCGGTGATCAGGATCAGCGCCCCCATCAGCACCGCGCGCGACTGGGTGCGCAGCGGGTCGACGAGCATGCGGGTGTCGTGCAAGGCGATACCCGAGGCGATGCGGCGCATCACGAACCGCCACCCGGTCACCTGGTGGCGAGTGACGAAACCCCGGCGGTAGACGACCTTGTCGGGGTTGTGATTGACCGGGGTACGCGACGCAAACGAACGGCGTTCTGGTTCAGGGCTACTCATGCCGGCACCGAGAGTCCCAGGCCGCGCAGCAGCGGCTCCACGGACCTGTTCACGTCCTCGGCGGTGATGGTCATCAGCTCCTCGTCGCTGAACTCGCCGGTTCCGGCGTGCTCTGAGTGGTCAAGCCGGAATTCACGTTCTTCTTCCGCGCGTTCAACGATGTTGCGCACGAACCGTCCATTGCCCGCGATGTCGAGGCTGCGGCGCATGATTCCGTTGGAGTCCGGGGTGGTGGCCGCTGCCAATCCGGCGAACAACGCCTCCAGGTGGTCGAGCGCCGATCGCTCGAAGATGCTGTCGCGCTGCTCGGCCATCTTGTGCGCGATCTCGACGAGCTCGTGCGAGGCGTACGACGGGAATTCGATGCTGCGGGTGAACCGCGACCGCAGACCCTCGTTGGTGTCGAGGAACTTGTCCAGGTCGGCCCGGTACCCGGCGATGATCACCACCAGCCGGTCGCGGTCGTTTTCCATGCGAGCCAGCAGGGTGTCGATCGCCACCAGCCCGAAGTCGTTCTTAGCGCCGGTGGCCACCAGGGCATAGGCCTCGTCGAGGAACAGCACCCCATCGAGTGCGCTGTCGATGATGGCGTTGGTCTTGGCCTCGGTCTCCCCGATGTGCTGCCCGATGAGGTCGGCGCGGTGCACCTCCCTGATGTTCTCTCGCTTCAAAAGGCCTAGGCCGCAATAGATTTTTGCGACGACGCGGGCAATCGTCGTCTTACCAGTCCCAGGCGGCCCGGCGAAGATCAGGTGGTGTGTGCGTTGGGCCACCGTGAGCCCACGCTGCTTGCGCACCAATTCCATGGCCACCGAGCTCTTGAGCCGTGACACCTGGTTTTTGACCTCGTCGAGACCGATGAATTCGGCGAGCTGACGTTCGGCCTCGTGGAGCAACGCGGCCTTGCGCTCGTGAGCCGCAGGATCAATGAAATCGTCTGCGCTGGGCTCAGTTTCGGGATCCCATGGGTCCGTGCGGGCCTCGATCCGGGCCGCGGTGGTGGTCACAATGCCGAAGCTGGTATCCGACAGGGCCTGCTCGACCTGCTCGTTCTCCGGGTGGGCCGCGTAGAGATCCTGCAGTACTTCACTGGCCGAGTCTTCGTCGACATGCGCGCGCAACACCAGGGCTTTGGCCAGTGCGCCGTCGAGGGCGGCGACCGGGACCGGCCCTTCGGGCTCCTCCAGATACGACAACGCCGGGGCGAACATGCCCAACCGGGCCAGCGCGGTGCCCAGGGTGATCTTCGCGGCGTGGGCAAAAGTCTGATCGAGATCAGCATCGTTGACGATCGGGGTCAGCAGCTTGACGACGTCCGCCCAGCGCGCCGCACGGTAGTTGATGACGACCATGAGCCAGCGGGCCTCGCGCCAGCCGGGGCGGCGCCCGGTGATGCCGGCAACCAACTCGTGCGCCTGCGCGTATTCACCTGCCGTCGCCAGTGCCGCCGCGTAGGCGAGATGGAAATCGTCCGGACCGTTGGCCCGGAACCGCAAGTACAACCCGGTGTCGTAGTGGAACCCCAGGGCGTTGGTCGCCAGTTCCACGTGGCGCTGCAACACGCCGGCGGTGCCCGCGGTGCGCGATACGGCCTCCAGCACGCCGATGGACTGATCACCGGCGGCGGCCAGCCCCGTCCACGCGTCGCACTGATCACCGGCGATGCGGGTGAGCGCGGTGAACCCTGACCGGGCAGCAGTCAGGTCGGCCGGTCGCCGCCGGTCATAGACCGCGATACCCAGCGCCCGGCAGCAGGTTGCGAACCGGCTGACGACGTCAGCGTCTACCTTGCCGTTCGTCCGGGATGCGACGGAGTGAGTTGCGAGCATGCCGATATCACTGCGTTCCACGCTCCCGCCGTCTCCTGAACCTAAGGTCGCCACTGGTTACTTCCGCCTGAAGCTGGCCTCCCGAAGTTAGCATTGCATAAGCTAACCTGTCGAGGGTGGTTCCGGGCGGGTTGCCTCAACATATGGTGGCCTTTCTTATGGCACTGACCAGCGCCTTGGGCGCAGGCCTTGGTAGCGTTGGCCAGTGCTCGCGGCTCCATGCCTGGCGCGTCTCCCGTTGGAACCCATTCGAACCATTGGAGCTCACCCAGCACTATGCAGCTTAGTGAACATGATTTTCATTACCAAGGCGGGGTAGGCCCGACCCGGCCAATGATCGGCGTCGTGTCGCCAATGACGACCACACCTGATTTGGGAAAAAAATCTCACAGACTATAACTATTGTCAACTATTTCCTATTGATAACGTGACAGGAAGTCTTGCCGAGCCCTCCACTACCACCGGTTCTGACCCTCCTGCGGGCCAGCGCCTCCGGTCTACCGCCGCCGGCTCGGGCCCGAATGCCGGGCCAAGGCCGGACCCACATGACGCGGATCGAGGCACGGGCCCGGCACGCGTCCGGACGGTCAGTTGGGAATGCGGCTAGTTGGTGAAGGTTCTGGCCGGCGCCGACCATCTACTCCATTCGGTCAGGCGCCCCACTTGGCGGCCTCGGCGGTGTCGCGGGCCAGCATCGCCATCGTGTTGGATTCGTGGGTAGCCGCCATCGACTGATAGGACCGCATCAGGTCCGCCATGGCCTGGTTCCACTGGGT